>CAZYJI010000003.1:135131-172521 GCA_964647725.1 uncultured Alphaproteobacteria bacterium | reverse complement strand
CAAGATGCAATCCGGGCCAGCGGTTTTAGCCCGCGTTTTTTGGCTTCATCCGCGCTCATCAACACAACGGCTGCTGCGCCATCGTTTAATCCCGATGCATTGCCTGCCGTAACGCTACCAGCTTTATCGAATGCGGGTTTCAAGCTTTGCAATGATTCGGCGGTGACACCGGCGCGGATATATTCATCGGTTTCAAATATCGTATCACCTTTTTTGCTTTTGATGGTGATTGGAATAATTTCGTCTTTAAATTTTCCGGCTTTTTGCGCGGCTTCGGCCTTGTTTTGCGAATTAGCCGCGAATTGATCTTGCATATCGCGGGTGATTTGCCATTTATGCGCGACGTTTTCGGCGGTCATGCCCATATGGTAATTATTGAAAATATCGGTCAGGCCGTCGCGAATCATCGTGTCAATGAATTCAAGGCCACCCATTTTCTGGCCCGACCGCAAAAACGCGCTGTGATGCGCCAGACTCATACTTTCCTGGCCGCCCGCGACCACGATTTTCGCATCGTCATTGGCGATGGATTGCAATCCAAGCGCGATGGAACGCAAACCCGATCCGCAAACTTGATTGATGGTCATTGCGGTTTTTTCAACCGGAATTCCAGCGGCAATCGCCGCCTGACGCGCCGGGTTCATGCCTTGGCCAGCGGTTAGGATATGGCCCAGGATTACTTCATCGACATCATTCGGGGAAATTTTTGCGCGGGACAAAGCATGCTTGATCACTTCTGCGCCAAGCACATGCGCAGGGGTTGTGGCCAGCGTGCCAAGAAAAGATCCAATGCCGGTGCGGCAAGCGGAAACGATAACGATGTCTTTGGCCATGGGAATACCTTTTGCCAGGGGTGGAATAAATGATGGCGCAATATAGCCTATTTTGCCGATTTTTTTAAGAAATTCTGGATTTTCGGCCAGATTTCTTTTTGCGCATAAGAACTCGCCATTAAGCCAATATGACCGGTTTCCGCCCATAAAATATTGCTGTGCAGCAAATCATGGCTGAGCGCCTTGGCCGATTTGGGCGGTACGATCCGGTCGTTTTTGGGAATGACCAGCATGGTTGGTTTTTTGACCGATTTTGGATTCAGATTTCTACCCAGCACTTTGAATTTATTCTGTCCGATCAAATTATCGCGGTACCAATCCCGCATACATTGCATCAAAACTTTGTATGCCAGTGGCACGCCGTCATTGATCCAATCTTCCAATGCGACAAATTGTTGCATTTGTTTTGGTGCTGGCTCGCTGGATCCCAGTTTCTGGAATTTGCGCACGACCAATAATGGGTCCAAATCGAAAAACATCGATTGAATTAAATCGACTGGGATCAATCCCAATTTTTGGAATTGCGGCAATATGCGTTCGATATAAAAATCGATCTTGCCGCGTTCGGCGTAATTATCGGCGAAATCCCACGGCGTTGCGATCAGGGTTAAATTCGAATAATCTTTCGGCCGGTTTTGGGCGAGGGCGAGGGCGAACACGCCGCCCATGCAATATCCCAAAACCGAAGGTTTTGCGCCCTTGATTTTTTTGCGCATCGCGTCGAACGATTTTAACATCAATTGCGTATAGGAATCGATATCAAAGGATTTCTCGCGTTTTTGCGGATTGCCCCAATCCAAAATCACCGGGTGGAATCCTTGCGCGCGTAAGTAATTCGCGAAACTGCGATCCGGCATTAGGTCTAAAATATAATACCGGTTTACCAGGGATGGGATAATAAAAACCACCGGCGCGTTTTTGGTATCCGCGCCGTAATCGTATAATTTCGCTGCGCCGGATTTCCAGATTATTTTCGCCTTGGTTTTTGGGCGCGTGTAATCATGCGTTTGATAGCGTAATACGCCATCCCAAAAATTATTTAGGTTTTTTAGAATGCTTTGATCGAGATTTTGCAGCAACGCGCTTTTTTGTTCTTCGTTTAACGCCGCCGTTTGCGCGCGCAGATTTTGCGCGCGGCCGTGCAGTTCCGGTTGGAACGGAATCTTGCCATCCGCTAAATTGGGCCATAAAACCCGCAAGGTTTGATAAGCCAGCATCGCCGTATTCATGTGCAGCATCAAAGGCCGCGGGCCCATTCTTTTTGGTTTGTTCATGCGGCGTATTTTGCCACATCGTTGCGCCAGGCGGCAAATGACTTAGCAAACCTTCGATCCAGCCAATACTATTGGGATCTTTCAGCCACAGAGTGACTTGTTCGCACCATAAATCGATCCATTCGGCGGCTAAATCTTTGTCTTGATTAGTTTTGGTCATGAAATGATAACAAATAAATGCTTTGGCGATTGAACTGCATATAGTATAAATAAACTTCAATCAAATGCAATTGTACTAAAATTATTCGGCAAGGGTTAATTATGGCCAAACAAAATATTCCGCAAATCGTTATTAAAAAATACGCCAACCGGCGTTTATACAATACCTCGACCAGCACCTATGTAACGTTGGACGATTTGTGCAACATGGTAAAAAAAGGTGTCGATTTCGGCGTATATGACGCGAAAAACGGCAATGATCTGACCCGTTCGGTTTTGACGCAAATCATCGTCGAACAAGAAGGCAAGGGCAGCAATTTATTGCCGGTCAGTTTCTTGAAAAAATTGATCAGTTTTTACGGCGGCAATATGCAATTGCCGGTCGCCAGATACCTTGAAGACGCGATGCATAGTTTCGTGAATAACCAGGAACGCATTCAACGCCAATGGAACGATGCGATCGGCATGATTCCGGGCATGGGCGCAATCAATGAAATGAGCAAGCAGAACATGGCGGTATTGGAAAAAACCATGCGCATGTTTAACCCGTTCACCGGCGAGCCAACCGGCGGCGTAACGCCGCACGCGGGCCATCACGCCACCCCGCAAAACGAATCCGCAAGATTGGAAGCCGAATACCATAAATTGCGCCATCAAATGGACGATTTGCAGCGGATGATTCAGGGAATCAAAAAAGGCGATAAGAAGTAATTAGCTGGCGCTGATCAAGCCGCTTTTAACAGGCAAATTTTTGCCTTGGATGGCGCGCAGATTATGTTTCAATTCCGGCCGCGCGAAATACAAACCTTGCAAGAATGTGACGCCGAAATTGGCCAGCATTTCCGCGTCTTCCTGGGTTTCCACGCATTCGGCGATGGTGTCGAGATCAAATCCGTTGGCGAGTTCAATCAAGGTGCGGACGAATAATTGGTTGCCGACATTGGTCGAAACGCCGTTGGCGAACGATCCGTCGATTTTCACCATATTCACCGGCAACATGCGCAATTGGCGGTAAGATGTATACCCAGCGCCGAAATCATCCAGCGCGACGATGCAACCCATGCCGCGTACTTCCTTGACGAAATTCGCGGCTTCATGAATATCCGATAATGCCGCGGTTTCGGTAATTTCAACGATCAAACGGCTGGCGACGGTTGGTGTTTCGGACAATAATTTGCGCAATTGCGTCAACCATGACCCGCCGCCGACATTGAATCCCGATAAATTGATCGCCAGTCTTAGGGAAGGATCTTTGCGCAATTCGTAAATCGCCAGGCGCGCAATATGATCGTCGATTTCGCGCATCAGACCCATTTGCTCCGCCGTTGGAATAAATGATCCGGCGGCCAATAAACTGTCGTCTTCGCGGCGGATGCGGGCCAGACATTCGTAGAAATAAACATCGTGGCTTTTCGCCGATACGATCGGTTGGAACGCCAGACAGAAACGGCCATATTTCAATGCGGCGCGGATTTCTTCGCTGATGTTCAAATTGAAGCTGTTCGATAATAATGGCTGTAAATTTTGCTGATAATGCACGATACAATTGCGGCCGCTGCGTTTCGCGGCTTGCAACGCAACTTCGGCGCGCGACATAACGTCATGCGCGGTAATGCCATCGGTGATATATTCGGCAACGCCGACCGAAACCGTAACGCCGACTTTGCCTTCACTGGTATCGATCGCGGCGGCGTTGATGCAAGCCAGGATGTTTTCCAAAAACGCGTCTTTGTCGCGTTCATTCATATGATTGACAATAATGCCGAAATGATCGCCGCCAACCCGGCCCATCACATCGGTGAAATGCAATAATTTTTCCAGGCGCTTTGCGACATCGACAATCACCGCATCGGCGGCGTGATTGCCAAGCGCGTTGTTGATCAGCGACAAATTGTCGATCCCGACCACCAAGTACATACCCTTATGTTCGTAACGCCGCGCATAAGCGAGTGCATGATCCAAAGATTCGCGGATATGACCGCTGTTGAAATGGCCGGTCAGTTCGTCGTAATGCGCCAATTTTACCAAACGCTCTTCTTGTTCCTTGCGTTCGGTGATGAACCGCAATGTGGCCAGCAAACGTTTCGCCTTGCCATATTCATCGAATTCGGCGGCGCCGCGATCCTCCACCCATAAAACTTGTCCATCCGGCAGACACAGCCGGTATTCGCAGGCGTAAAAATCGCGCTGCCGGGTCAAATGCCGGTTCAAACAATCGACGCGGTAATTTAAATCTTCGGGATGAATCAGGCGTTGGAATTCGTTGCCATGTTTATGAGAAGTGAGGCCAAGCGGCTGCGAATGACGCGAGGCTTTTAGCCAATGCAATTCATTCGATGGGAGAGCCCATTCGTACACAAGATCGCCCGCGGCGAGAAGTGCTGCCATGGCCGTTTTCGTTACAGCATCCTGCTGACTAAACGGCGTCTCTTCGAAAGACACGTTGTTAGTACCCTTGGTTTTGAATTGCCTACGTGGCCAATCCCCAGTAAAAGCGGCCCTTATATCCCCTATATTAAGCCTGGAACCTATTAAAATTGGTTAAAGAATTAGATAAAATTGTATCTTTTTTGAATAATTTTTTAAGTTATCAACAAAGGCTTAATGCCACCCTCTAGGCCTAAAATATCTGCTATGATATTGTAACGATATCAAAATATTTCAACTGTTTTCTTATTCAGGCCCTACATACAATCCAATTATGCGTATTCCAGACACTCTTTCCACGATTCGTGCCCCGCGCCGACGTAAAACCGTTACTCCCAGCGGCAGGCCCTTACTGGCCAACGATAACAACCATCACGCATCGGATTTTACTGAGCTGTTGACGCCTGAAAATGCGCCAGGCGGCGGGTATCGGGGCAACGATGCCTTTGTCCGGCATTCCAGCGAATATATCACCCAGTTCATTCACCAGGAATTATTGCCGGATGGCCGTGTTATTGGCCGGGCGCAGCAAGTGACCGAAAAATATCAACAAGCCAATCAAAACTTGCAAAGCGGCCCTCGGTTCGCCAAAATTTCGGTCTAATTTGGACCTTATGAAAAAAATCATTTTATTTTTAGGCGTCATCGTCATTTATTGTTCTATCAACCTGTCCGCGGCCTTGGCCGATCCGCATCCATTTGCGGTGATGCAGGTTTTGGACAAAGTGACAACACAACGCCAGGCAATACCCGTGCCAATCGGCAAATCCGTAACCGTAGGTACATTACATATTATGGCGCGCGCCTGTTATTCATCGGACCCGGCGGAAAAACCGGAACAATCGGCATTTGTTGAAATTTTTGATGCAAAAGGCGGCAGCGCGAACAAACCGATGTTTGCCGGTTGGATGTTTAAATCCAGCCCGTCCGTATCCGCGCTCGAACATCCGATTTACGATGTGGTGGTTTTGGGTTGCAGCAATTCGGCCGACAACAAATCCTGATTCATTGATCCGGTATAAAATTGCACCGGCATTTGCAGGGCGCTTTCCAATTTTTCGATGTAATCGTCCTTGGAAATTTCAATTGCGCCAAATTGCTGTAAATGTTTGGTGATAAACTGCGTATCCAGCAATGTGAATTTACTGTGCCGCAGCCGGGCAATCAAATGCATCAAGGCGATTTTGCTGGTATCGGTTTCGCGGGAAAACATCGATTCACCGAAAAACGCCGATGCCAGCGCCACGCCGTATAATCCGCCCACCAATTTATTTTCTTTGTTCCACACTTCGATCGAATGGGCGAAACCCATATTATGCAATTCGCAAAATAATTCCATAATGCGCGGGGATATCCAGGTATCGTGACGTTTCGGTTTCGCCTCGGCGCATCCCATCATCACGCCGCGGAAATCGTTGTTGCAGGTAACAGTATAGGCATCGTCGCGTAAGGCGCTGCGCAATTTGCGCGGGATATGAACCTGGTCCAGCGGAATAACACCGCGCGTGTCGGGGCACACCCAAAATAAATCATTATCGCCGCGATGCTCCGCCATCGGAAAATAGCCGATCGTATAAGCGCGCAAAACAAGGTCGGGGGTGATTTCGGTCATTAGGATATATGACCAGTGTAATACAATCTTGCGCGGTTGTTAAGCCGCGTCTTTTTCTTTGCGCTCGATTTCCGCCGCAACCCATTTTTCCAGCCAATGGATGTTGTAATTGCCATCGATGAAATCCGGCGTTGCGATCAATTGGCGATGCAGGGCGATATTGGTCGCCAAAGTTCCACCGATCACATATTCTTCGAGCGCGCGGCGCAGGCGCAGCAAACATTCATTGCGGTTTTTGCCGTGTACGATCAATTTGGAAATCATCGAATCGTAATGCGGCGGGACTTTATATCCGCTATACAACGCGGAATCGACGCGCACGCCGAGTCCACCTGGCGCATGGTAATCGGTGATTTTGCCCGGGCGCGGGGCGAATGTTTCGGCGTCTTCGGCATTGATGCGGCATTCGATCGAATGGCCTTCGAATACAATATCTTTTTGTGTGATGCTTAATGGGGCTTTATCCGCAACGCGCAATTGTTCGCGCACCAAATCGATACCGGTGATCATTTCCGTTACCGGATGTTCGACTTGCACGCGAGTATTCATTTCAATGAAATAAAACTCGCCGTCCTGGTACAAAAATTCAATCGTGCCCAACGATTCATATCCCAATTTTTTCATCGCTTTGACTGCGATATCGCCGATTTTATTACGCGCTTCGGCGTTAAGGGCTGGGGACGGGGCTTCTTCGATCACTTTTTGGTGGCGGCGTTGCAACGAACAATCGCGTTCGCCCAAATGAATCACATTGCCGTGCTTGTCGCCCAAAATTTGAATTTCGATATGGCGCGGATGATCCAGATATTTTTCCATATATAGCGACGGATTATTGAACGCATTCTTTGCTTCTGCTCGTGCCAGGGAAAACGCCTCGATCACTTCATCGCGGTTGCGCGCGACTTTCATGCCCTTGCCGCCGCCGCCGGCGGTGGCCTTGAATAAAACCGGATAACCGATTTTTTCAGCCGTGGCGATAGCGTCGTCTTCGTCTTTGACTTCGCCGTCGGATCCGGGCACGCATGGGATTCCCAAATCGATGGCGGTTTTCTTGGCGATGATTTTATCGCCCATCATATTGATATGCTCTGGCTTTGGCCCGATCCAGGTGAAACCGTGTTCGACCACCATTTGCGCGAACTTGGCGTTTTCCGACAAAAATCCTAATCCAGGATGAATCGCATCGGCATGGGTGATCGCGGCGGCGGTTAAAATCGCCGGTACGTTTAAATAACTGTCTTTCGATGGCGGCGGACCGATGCACACGGCCTCATCAGCCAAGCGCACATGCATCGCATCGTTATCGGCGGTCGAATGCACCGCGACGGTTTTGATGCCCATTTCTTTGCAGGCCCGGTGAATGCGTAGGGCAATTTCACCGCGATTGGCAATTAGAACTTTTTCAAACATATATAGTACCCGTTATATTCCTATATTTGACGCCATTTGCCGTGAAAGGCGCGGCAAATCACCGCGCTGGGCGGATATATGCGCTTCGATTGACGCGCTTCGGTCAAGTCCGCAACCGCATCGCTAAAATTTCTGCGCCACCTATCCGGTCCGAAAACTTGTGTTCTGCCGCCGACATAGCCGCTTTCGGCCGCAACGCCGTGTTCGGCAAATACCGCATATACTCCATCGACAGGAGATATTTTTCCGCTGAACAGCATGATACAAAAATGGGTTGTGGCGGCGAATATGGATCGCAAGCGGTTCATGAATTACTCGATCACCACTAATGGTTCGTCGAATTCAACCGGTTTGGTATCGGTGAATAAAATTTGGGTTACGGTGCCGGCGGCGGGGGCGGGGATGGGGTTCATCACCTTCATCGCTTCCACAATCAATAATGTCTGGCCCTTGTTCACGCGGTCGCCGACTTTGATGAAATTCGGTTTGCCCGGTTCCGGCGCGGCATAGGCGGTGCCGACCATCGGCGATTTCACCGCGCCCGGATGATTGGAGGCGCTGGTTGCAGTTACAGCCGCAGGAGCAACTGGGGCAGCAGGAGCGGCGGCCATCATCGGCGCCATACCCATGGAAATATTAGTATGCCGGGCAACGCGCACGCGCAAATTATCTTGTTCGATTTCCACCTCGCTCAGGTTGGTTTCGGTCAAAACAGTCGCGAGGCGACGGATCATTTCTTCGTCAAATTTAGCGGCAGACATATTCTTTTAATTCCTTGAATTGCAATGTTTTTTGTTAACTCGTATCGCAAATATCGGCTGCACGGACAGGCGCCGTTGCTTATACAATGGCCTTCATTCGCAATGCAACAACAGATTACGGTGGAAATGCCTATTTTTTAGGCAATTTTAAGGGTTTTTCCCTTGGAAACAAAAACTTAAGGGTCTAAATTTCAATCCTCCCATTCCCACAATTACCCTCTTACCCAAGCAAGGATTACAACGATGACAGCAAATGCAAAGAAATTGGACGCAGGCGTTTATGAAAACCCAATGGGTACGGACGGGTTTGAATTTATCGAATATGCATCGCCGGATCCCGCGTCTTTGGTAAAGCTGTTCGAACAATTGGGATTTGTCGCATCGGCCAAACATAAATCTAAAAAATTGACCTTATATAAGCAAGGTGACGCCAATTTCATTTTGAACGAAGAACCAACCGGATTTGCCGCCGATTTTGCCAAAATTCACGGGCCATGCGTTTGTTCGATGGCGTTCCGGGTAAAGGACGCCGCGTTCGCGCATAAACGCGCGCTGGAACTGGGCGCGAAAAACGTGGATGCCAAGGTTTTGGATATTCCCGCAATCAAGGGCATCGGCGATTCTTTGATTTATTTCGTCGATCAATATGGAGATAAAAATATTTATGATGCCGATTTTGCGCCAATTCCCGGTGCGCCTAAATCCAACGGCATCGGTTTGCAAGTGATCGATCATTTGACGCATAACGTATTCCAAGGCCGGATGGATCATTGGAAAGAATTTTATGAACGTTTGTTCAATTTCCGCGAAATCCGTTATTTCGACATCAAGGGCCAGAAAACCGGTTTGTTCAGCCGCGCGCTGACATCGCCGGATGGTAAAATCCGTATTCCAATCAATGAATCGGCCGATGATAAATCGCAAATTGCCGAGTATTTAAAACAATATAATGGCGAAGGGATTCAACATATTGCCCTGTCGACCGAGGATATTTACGGCACGGTCGAAGGGTTGCGCAAAAACGGCGTCGACTTCATGACGATCCCGGAAACTTATTATGAGCTGGTTGAAAAACGCCTGCCGAATCATGGCGAAGATTTAAAACGCATGCAGAAAAATCGCATTCTGATCGACGGCGTGTCGGAGAAAAACGAATTGCTGCTGCAAATTTTCACCAACACCGTGATCGGCCCGATTTTCTTTGAAATCATCCAGCGTAAGGGCAATGACGGTTTCGGCGAAGGCAATTTCAAGGCTTTGTTCGAATCGATTGAATTGGATCAAATGCGCCGCGGAGTGATTTAATGGACCTTCCGGACCTTCAGCCCGGCCAGGTCTGGTCCTACCGCGCGCGCGAAGGCGAGGAAGATTCGCGCATCACCATTTTACAGATCGATCAATTTGGCGATGAACGGATCGTTCATATCGCGGTGACCGAATTGGATGGGATGAACCGCAAGCATCCGGAATGGGGCGATTCGCCGATCACCCATGTGGGGCATATGGCGGTAATGGAAAAAAGAGTGCGCAACGACTTGCTGGAAATAAAAGATCGATTGACGGAAGCGCCGCCTATGGGCGGTTACGATATCTGGAAAGAAGCGTTTGAAAAAGGCGAAGCCGGGCCGTATGACGAACCGATGCATGTATTGATGGAATGGGTGGAATACATGCATGGCAGCTATGCGGGGACAATCCCGCCGGAACTGGAGCCAGGTCAAATATGGTCTTATAAAACCCGGCCCGGCGAGGAAGATTCGCGGATCGTTATTTTGCACCGGGAAGAATCGGACGGGGAATGGATCGCGCATGTCGCCGTGATCGATCTGCGGGGATTTTCCATGGATGGCAGGCCGATTGAAACCATCACCCATATGCCGTATGCGGAAAATGTGTTGCAAGCTGATTTATTGGAATTGACCGGACACATGGACCCATTGCCGGATTACCAAAAGGAATATAAGGTGTGGGAAGACGAGGGAAGGGGTATGTTCACAGTGCCCGTACGCGAATTGCTGCAAGCTATGGAAAGTAACCATCCGGTACATTAATATAGGATTTATCATGCCCAAAACACCTTTATCTTTTTATCTTCACATCATTGCCATCGCGGTAATTGTATTTGCGTTGGGGCATTTTTTATCTGCCGAATCCGCCGATACCAAAACAGCGTCTAAAGAGAGCGCCTATGACCGCGTAGTAAATAGTAAAACCATCCGCTGCGGTTATATCGTTTGGCCGCCAGCTTTTATCAAAGATGCTAATTCCGGAGAATTGTCCGGCATCAATTACGATTTTATGCAAGCGCTTGGCAAAGAAATGGGCATGAAGGTGGAATGGGTCGAAGAAGTCGGCATCGGCAACGTACCCGAGGCCTTGCGCAGCGGCCGGATCGATTTAATGTGCGCCAGCATGTGGCCGGATGCGGCCAAGGCGCCATTGGTTGGATTTACCGTTCCGACATATTTCAGCGCGGTATTCGCTTATGCCAGATTTGACGATCATCGATTTGACGGCAATCTGGCGGCGATCAATTCCAAAAATTACAAAGCTTGCGGTATTGAGGGCGATATTACATTAAAGGCTTTGTTGAATAATTTCTCAGATTTGGAAATCCTGTCCTTGCCGCCATCATCGGATGGCGCACAATTGATTTTGAATCTGGTCAGCAAAAAATGCGATATGATTTTGATCGACGATCCGTTGGCCGAAGATTTTTTGCGCCAAAATCCCAATTCCATCCGCAAAATCGCCAATGTGCCGCCAGTGCGGATTTATGGCGAGCATTTGGTGTTGGCGAACACCGAAATCAAATTTAAAAACTTGCTGGATACTATGATTCAAACTTTAATTAACAGCGGTGAGATGGATCGGATTCTGGCAAAATATCCATCGGTATTCGCCGCCCCGCAGAAAAATTTTGATAAAATCACCAAGTAGGAGTTCATTATGGCCCACAAAAACTGGATCAATATCCCCCGCACCGAAGGCGATGCATCGGGGCAAGCCCATGCCGATTTGCCGGATGGCACGTTTGAACGCGAATTGGGCAAGGAAGGATTTTTCGGCCCCGCCACGCACATGTATCACAAAAATCCACCAACGGGATGGAGCGATTGGCAAGGCCCGTTGCGCCCGCGCGCATTCGATTTGGTTAAGGCCGATAAAAAAACTGCGTCTCCCTGGGATGCGCACAAGGTTTTACAAAATAAATCCTGCCAATTCCGCATGTGGCGCACCGATGGCAAAGACGCATTCAATTTATACCGCAACGGCGATGGCGATGAATTGATTTTCATCCACGAAGGCGAGGGTGATTTATATTGCGATTATGGCCGCCTGCCGTTTCGCGATGGCGATTATATCGTTCTGCCGCGCGGCACGATGTGGCGGTTGGAATGCACAAAACCTGTTTTCGCGCTGTTGATCGAGGCAACTAATTCTTCGTACCAATTGCCGGACAAAGGTTTGGTCGGCAAGCACGCGATTTTCGATCCAGGCGCGATGCGCATTCCGCAAATCGACGATAAGTTCAAAAAACAACAAGACGCCAAGGGCCAATATAAAATTCATATCAAACGGCGCGAGGCGATTTCGACCGTGACGTTCGATTACAATCCACTCGACGCAATCGGTTGGCACGGCGATTTGATGGTGACATCGATCAATTGGCGCGATATTCGCCCGTTGATGAGCCATCGGTATCATTTGCCGCCATCCGCGCACACCACATTTGTTGCGGACCGGTTCGTGATTTGCACCTTTGTGCCGCGTCCGTTCGAAACCGATCCAAAGGCGATCAAAGTTCCGTTCTTTCACAATAACGACGATTTCGATGAAGTTTTATTTTACCACCGGGGGAATTTTTTCAGCCGCGACAATATCCATGCCGGGATGGTCACGTTGCATCCTTGCGGATTCACCCACGGCCCGCATCCAAAGGCATTGAAAAATGTTTTCACCATGCCGGCGGAAGCAACCGACGAAGTCGCGGTAATGATCGATACGCGCGATGCATTGGAAATCGGCGATGCGGCAACGCAAACCGAATGGAAAGGATACGTCGAGTCCTGGGCGGGTTCGGCGCCGAAAAAAGCAATTGGATAAAAAAGGAGATTGATATGGTATTAGGAAGACCTGCATCTTGGGATAGAATTCCTCTCTGCGAAAGTGAAATTGGGATTGGCGATGCTTTAACAATCTTGGCCTTGGACAGGGCAGAACAATTAGGGCCGAATCCAACGCCAGAAGCACGGGCCGCCGCCGCAAAAACAGGAAAGGCCATTGCCGGAGTTGCAGAAGCTTTGCGCCGAGAGCACCCAGGCCTGGGCCGTTTGGATCGCTAGTAAACGATTGTAGTAGAATGATTTTAATCTAATTTTCCAGGATTGGCGTGTGCCAATGTATGTGGTATATAGGATCAACTTATAACCACTAAAGAAAATAAGAGGGTGCTATGGGTAAAACTAAATCTGCCGCTTCTAAAACTATTCGCGTCGAAGTCGGCGTCATAACAGCGGGAATGCTAGCCAAATTACGGTGCAGAGGCGATGTAACAGAATCCACGTTGCATCCGCCACGTCGTGGTTTCAACATGACGCCAGCAACCTTGCAAACGTTAAAAAAACATCCCGAATTTAAGCATGTTTTTGGCAAAAAACGTAATGGCCGTTAAATAAATAAGAATAGATAGACCGGCCCGCGTGGCCGGTTTTTTTATCTTTTGAGCGGGTTAGTTTTTTGCTACCTTGACCGCATCTCATTGCCCTTAATTTTATTCCTTACAAAAGGCGACCTTATGAAGAACCGTAATACCCAATCCGAACCTTTTAACGAAGCGGCCTTAGAAAAATCGGTGGAATATTTGATTTATGCCAGCCGCTGGTTGTTGGTGCCGATTTTTGTCGGGTTGATCGGACTGTTAATTCTGATGACGGTAAAATTTTATCAGGAGGTTTTTTATATTGTCGGGCATTTGATGGAAGTCGATAAAATCGATTTAACCTTGAAAATGCTGAATCTGGTCGACATGGCGCTGATCGCCAGTTTGTTGGTGATGGTTGCGATTAGCGGATATGAAAATTTCGTCTCGCGCAGCGAAGAAGGATCTGGATCGGTATCGAGCAAACCGTCGTTTTTCAGCAATATCGACCCCGGCACGATCAAGGTAAAATTATCCTTGTCCATCGTTGCCATTTCTTCGATCAATTTATTGCAAATATTCCTGTCGATCGAACATTTCACCGAAACCCAGATTATGTGGAAAGCGATCATTCATATGATATTCCTGGGCTCGGCATTGGCGACCGCGGGCGTGGATATTATGCAGAAAAAATCCAAGGCGAGTTAATGCCCAAAACCACGCTTAGTTTTTATTTACACATCATTGCGGTTGCGGTGGTCGTGTTCGCGTTGGGGCATTGGTTTATGTCATCCCGAACCGCAGGTGAGGGATCGACAGACATAAGGCTTACATCTGGCGATTCCTCGGCTTCGCCTCGGAATGACAATAGTGCTTATGATCGCGTTATGCGCACAAAAACGATTCGGTGTGAATATGCGACGTTTGCGCCGGCTCTGGTATCGGATGTAAATACCAAGCAAATCTCCGGTTATGCCTATGATATTATGAACGAAGTTGGCCGCCGATTGGATCTAAAAATCGATTGGGTGGAAGAAACCACCTATGGCACTATGGTCGAAGGCCTGAATTCCGGGCGCACGGACGCTTTTTGCAATGTTCTCGGGCTTAATGTGCATCGTGCAAAATTCACGCTGGCTACTGATCCTATTTTTTACGCGCCGATTTATGTTGCGGTGCGTTCCGACGATGCGCGATTTACCGATAATAATCCGATGCGGGCCAACAGCGAAGACATCAAATTTCTGATTAATGACGGTGATATCGCGGATACGATTACACGTAATAGTTTTCCCAAGGCGCAACGTATTGGCGTGCCGCAAACCATGGATTGGCCGACCATGTTGCAGGAAATTATCGCCGGAAAAGCCGATGTGGTATTGGCTGAGCCTTATACTTTCCGGCAATTCGAAAAAAATAATCCTGGCATGCTGAAAATGCTAAATACCGCAAAGCCTGCCAGTTTTCTGCCGGTCGGATTTGCGGTGAATAAGGGTGAGGCGCAATTAAAACATATGTTGGATATGGCTCTTCTCGAAATGGCCAATGAAGGCTATATTCATACTGTGCTTTCCAAGTATTTCGACGATCCGGCCAAATATGTGCTGGAACCGGCCGAACCGTTTAAAGCAAAAGGTGTGATGTAATGACCCTTGCTTCTTTAAAACCCGAACCGGACGCCCCGCCGAGCAATTTCGAGGACCGTCTTGCGGCTATCGAAACGCGCAATCAGCGGGTGCAAATGGATAAGGCCTGGGAAACGAGCTTTGCCCGGAAAATTCTGATAATGGCAATTACCTATATTTGCGCGGCGCTGTTTTTGTATTTGATCGGCTCGGATAATTTTCTAATTGCGGCTTTGGTGCCGGTAATCGGCTATTATTTGTCCACATTGTCGCTGCCAGTAATAAAGCAGTGGTGGATACAAAATAATTTGCACGGGGAGTAATATGAAAAATATTATATGGTCCGCCATTATCGCAGCTGCCGTCAGTTTGTTAATAATTTCCATTTACCCGGCGCAAAAATTATTGCCTGGCGTTCAGCAGCAAAGAGAATCTATTTATGATCGCGTAATGCGCACAAAAACGATTCGTTGTAGTTATGCCAGCTACCCACCGTTCACGACCAAAGATCCAAACAGCGGACAATTGAGTGGCGTGTTTTATGATTTAATCGAGGAAATGGGACGTCGTTGGGATCTCGATATTCAATGGGTTGAAGAAGTTAGTTATGGCAACATTCCTGAAGGTTACGCCACGCACCGTTATGATTTATTTTGCAGCCCGATTTGGCCAAACGCTCTGCGTTCAAAGACATCTATGTTCAGCATCCCTCTTTATTACAGCGTTATTACCACTTGGGTTCGCTCCAATGACAACCGTTTTGATACGAATCTTAACACCCTAAATGACCCACAATATAAAATAGCGGTGGTTGATGGCGATGTTACAAATGCCATTGCGCAAGCCTCGTTTCCCAAAGCACAACATCTTCCAATTGCGTTGGGAGCGGATTTTTACCAGCAATGGCAGGATGTGGTTTCGGGCAAGGCAGATGCAGTTTTTGGTGAACTGATCTCCGCAGAACTATTTTTAAAAAATAATCCTGGTAGTCTGAAAAACGCCTCGCCCACGCATCCTATTCGTGTTCTACCCAATACGATTATGTTACCGCCGAACGAACAAAAATTCATGAATATGATTAATGTGTTGTTGTTCGAGTTGCAAAATGAAGATTTTCTGCAAAAAACACTCGCCAAGCATATATCGAATCCGTCATTGTTATTGCCTGCGAACTATCCTTATCGTATGAACTAATAAATTAAACTGGAAATCAATATGAAACTAGCCTCTTTAAAATCCGGCGGACGCGATGGAACGCTTGTGGTGCTCGATCAATTTGGCGACCGCGCGGTCAAGGTGCCGCAAATCGCGCCCACCATGCAATCGGCGCTGGATAATTGGGCCGATGTCGAAGTGGAGTTGCGTTCGGTATACCGTTTATTGAATCAAGGCAAATTGAACGATGCGTTCGCGCTGGATATCAAGCAATTGCATGCGCCATTGCCACGCGCTTATCAATGGGCGGATGGATCGGCATATCTGCCGCATGTGGAATTGGTACGCAAATCACGCGGCGCCGAAGTACCGGCGAGTTTTTACACCGATCCATTAATGTATCAAGGCGGCTCCGACATGTTTTTGGGTCCAGCTGATGCGATTGAATTGGCCGATGAAGCATATGGTTGCGATTTCGAGGCCGAAGTCGCCGTGGTTACCGACGATGTGCCGATGGGCGTTGATGCGGAAGAAGCGCGCGATCATATTAAACTGATTATGCTGGTCAACGATGTATCGTTGCGCAATTTGATTCCGGCGGAATTGGAAAAAGGCTTTGGATTTTTCCACGGCAAACCGTCCAGCGCGTTTTCACCCGCCGCGATAACGCCAGATGAATTGGGCGATGCGTGGGATGGTGGCAAAGTGCATTTGGCCTTGCGATCGATGATTAACGGGCAATTATTCGGTGATCCTGGCGCTGGCACCGATATGACATTCGATTTCGGGCAATTAATCGCACATGCCGCGAAAACGCGGCATCTGGGCGCTGGTACGATTATCGGATCCGGCACGATTAGCAATCAAGATCGTTCGCATGGCCATGCCTGTATCATGGAAAAACGCATGCTGGAAAAATTGCAAACTGGTACCGCCACGACGCCATTTTTGAAATTCGGCGACCGGGTTAAGATTGAAATGTTGAACAACGATGGGCATTCCATTTTTGGCCCGATCGAACAGCAAGTGGTCAAATACGAACGGTTACGCCGCGCCGCGTAAAAGGAATAAGCCATGAAATTGTACAGCTATTGGCGGTCTTCGACATCGTACCGCGCCCGCATCGCCTTGAATTTAAAAGGCGTGAAATACGATTATATCCCGGTCAATATTTTAAAGGGCGAGCAAACCAATCCCGAATTTTTGAAATTGAACCCGATGGGCGGCGTGCCGACCATTATCGACAATGGTCATGTGATCGGCCAGTCGCTGGCGATTATCGATTATCTGGAACAAACGCGGCCAACACCGGCTTTATTGCCGATTGATCCCGCGGCGCGCGCCTATGTTTGGCAATTATCCCTGATTGTTGCGTGCGATGTGCATCCGTTGGTGAATATGCCGGCGGTGAATTATGTGACCGCGCTTGTGGGTGATGGCGAAAAATTGCCGTGGATCCAGCATTTCACCACCGCCGGATTGGATGGTATCGAATATTTATTGGCGAATAATAAATTCATGGGCAAATATTGTTGTGGCGATACGCCGACGCTGGCCGATATTTGTTTAGTGCCACAAGCCTATGCGGCGAAAAGATTCGAAGTGGATTTGACACCTTATCCCAACATTCGCCGCATTAACGACGAGTGTTTAAAACATCCCGCCTTCGCCGCCGCGCATCCGGATCAGCAAATCGACGCGGTAAAATAATTCCTGAAAATTATTCTAAATAAATGGGCATAATACACTTATGCGGCTATATGCATAATTATGCATTTTTATTTTACCAACAATATTCATTCATTTTGTTTTCGATATATTTATAAAACAATGGTTGATTGGTTATTGCACGGCCTGGACGCAAAAATAACCTAATCTCATATTATGCATAATATTTGACTATTATGCTTTACCGGAGAATGGGGCGGGCGCATAGTGAATCTATCGGCACAACCAAGGGAGAGTAATATGACAACAAAAGGTTATTACGAAGTGTTGGAGTTTCATGGAAGAGATGTCGAGACGATTGCATTTGCGGATACCAAACAAGAATTGGCCGGAAAAGTTAATTTAGGCGCTTTGCCAGAGCATCAGCAAGTGATGTTTCATGCCCCAAATACAGCCAAGCTTCCAACTTTGCCTACAAAAAAACCTTCGGCATTATTTGAAGTATGTGCTTCTACTGGCCGTGAAGTAGAAACCATCGCCACAGCGACAAGTTTGGTGCAGTTAGCTACCCAAGTAAATTTAAGCCGACTGCCAGAGGGACAAAAAGTATTTCGCCATGTGCCTGGCAAGTCATCGAAACAAGTTCCATCGCGCAGATTGTCCAGTGCGGCACGGTATGCCTTGCACCGGAAGGCTCGCGTTCACGCCATGTAAATAAAAAAGGCGGCCAGTTGGCCGCCTTTTGTTTTTTCTTGTCATCCTGAGCTGTAAGCGAATGATCTCATAAATCTATAGGGAGATCCCTCGATATGTTCGCCAAAGCTCACACTCGGGATGATATCAAAGTTTATCTTTGATATCAGTTTGGTTGTGGTGCGGGCGTTGGCGTATCGCCAGCAGGCGCCACCTTGGCGGTACGGAATTCTTCAACCAATTTTTTGAACGCGTCTGGATCCAGTGCGCCAGGATAGAATTTATCACCGACGATAAAGGCCGGTGTGCCATTCACGCCCAGTTTTTGTGCCAATGCGATATCAGATTGAATCAATTGCTGAATATCCGGGCTGTTCATATCGGCTTTCAACCGGTTAGCATCCAATCCCAATTTGGTTGCCATGTCGGTGATGGTCGCTTCGTCTTTTGGTGCGCGGCTATCCATCAGTGCAGTGTGGAATTCCACATATTTGCCTTGCTTGCCAGCGGCCAATGCCGCCTTGGCGGCCAGAACCGAGCTTTCGCCCAAAATCGGATATTCTTTGAATACGAACCGGATATTGCCGTCTTGCAGAACCGCGTCGCGGATCGGATGGAATACCGCTTTGCAATACCCGCAATTATAATCGAAAAATTCTACTACGGTGATATTGCCGTTCGGGTTGCCCATAACTGGCGATGCCGGATTGTTATAAATTTCCGCGGCGTTGGTTTGCATCGATTTTTTGGTGTTGTCGGCGGCTTCTTGTTGTGCACGGCGTTGATGTTCTTTTAACGCATCCATAACCATGGCTGGATTTTCCATCAAAGCTTGTTTTACAATTTCTTTGACTTGGTTGGATTGCGTTTGGTTTAACGCATCTTGGCTGTGATCGGTGCAACCGGCGGCGAGAACTGCAATCGCTGCGATAGCTAATAGGCGAATCGATTTCATGAATGGCTCCTAACGAAAGGTCTGATTATAGGATAGCAGCAATGTATCGGCTTTGCTGGGCGGAAACAACTTATTATTTCTTATCTTTTTCCTCGATTTGGATCTGATTTTTAATATCTTCGGCGCGCTGTTGGGCTATTGGATCGTCTTTTAACAATTTTGTTGCCCGTTCGGCCTGGTCCTTGGCGCGTTTTTTATCCCCGCGCAACAAGGCAAGTTCCGATAAGGCCAAAGCCGATTTTCCAATATGCCCGGCCTTGCCCTGGGCAATCGATTCCATTTGCCAGGCCAGGCCATACCGCGATTCCAGGCGCAATACTTCCTGTAAATGCGCCAATGCCAGTTGCACGTCTTTGTCCGATGAGCGGTCCAGCAATGCTTGGACCAGGCCCAAGCGCAATAATGGTTCTTGGGGGGCAAGTTCGACCGATTTTTCATAAGCGGGAATATAAGTATCGCTGCCAAAATCGCTGCTCGCGGATTCGCGGTAAACCTGGCCGCGCAGTTCGTATAAATAAGGATTTTTGGGTTCCTGTTGAATCAGGGATGCGATGGTCGCCAGGGATTGTTGCAATTCGCCGCGGCGGTAATCCATGATCGCGCGCGCGTAATTGGCGGCAAAAGATTGATCGGATACAGGGTAATATTTCTCAACCTGTTGCGGCGGTAACATGAATCCGATCAATTTGGCGCGGATGCGGCGATGCGCCTCGGCCAGATTTTTATCGTCCAATCCCTTGGTGCGTAAATCCGGGCGGTCGTTTAAATAAGCCGCAATCGCCTCGATCCGCTCGTTGGTCAGCGGATGAGTTTGGGTATAAGGATTGGCCTTGTCTATCAGGATTTTTTGTTCGCTTTGCAGGATTTTGAAAAAATCTAACAATCCTTGCGGGCTGACACCCAATCCAGTTAAAAATTTCAATCCCGCCTGGTCGGCGGATCGTTCTTGGGTTCTGGTATAGGCAAGCGCCTGGCGCTGAAATAATTGCGCGCCGGCGCTTAGAACCGCCGCTCCGGCCTGGCCCTGGCCCAACGCCATGGCCGCCGCCGCCAGCGCCTGCAACAACAAGGTTTCACGGCCGATATCTTGTAGCGTTTCTTTGCTGCGCGCCAAATGGCCGCCGGCGATGTGGCCCGCTTCGTGGGCGATTACGCCCATCAATTGCGCGTAATTATCGCTGCGGATCAAAAGCCCGGTGTGCAAGAAAATATTTTGTCCGCCCGCGACAAAGGCGTTCAAATCTTTATTTTGAATAATGTACAAGCGGAAACTGGCCGGATCCAGCCCGGCTTGATTTAAAATCGGGAAAATCATTTGCCGCAAATCCGATTCGATTTCGGCGTCGCGGATTAAATTCATGCTTTCGCCGGAACTTTGCGCCAACGCCGGTGTTTGCACGATCAGCATGGCGGCGATGCATAGGAAAGTTATAAAACGGCGTTTCACAAAACCCCCGGTAGGACTATCTTAGGAATTATATAGGGTAAATTTGCGGCGGAAAAAAGGAAATTACCCTCCCGGTAAAAGGAGGGTAATTATATCAATTAGCTGTTGGCCTTGCGCCACCAGCCGCGTTTTGGGTTGCTTGGCGATTCGCTGACCATGGCCACATTATCGTCCTGGCGCGATTCCTCGCGTGATTCTTCCCGTGATTCTGGGTGCAGTTCGGCGCTGGCCGTTTCGCGCGCCGGTTCGCGGTCCATATGGGTATGGCGCGGTGCTTCGAAGTCGCGTGGCGGCGTATCCTCGAAATCCGGGCTTTCGTGACGGGCTTCGGCGGCGGCGATATCGGTCCGCTCGAACGAAGATTGATTGTTGCCATTATAAGATTCGTTTCCGCCACCGTTATTTTGTCCGCCATTCTCATCGCGGTTGAAACGGTTGCGGTTGCGATTACGGTACCGGTCGCGGCCACGTCCGCCACGGCGGCGGCGTCCGAAACGTTCGCCTTTATCGCCGGGACCCCGTTGTTCGCCATCGCGTTGCTCGCCGCCTTCACGGTTGCGATGATGATGGCGATGACGGTTGCCATCGTTGCGGCGGTTGTTGTTTTCGCCGTTTTCCGATTCATGGTCGCCGGTATTTTCGGTTTCCTGATCTTCGGCGGTATCTTCATTCACGTCTTCTTCGACGGTATCTTCCGTTTCAACGGGGCTGTGCCGGTGTTCGTGTTGGCGATGTGGGCGATTATCGCCTTCTTCGTCATCGCGGTCTGCTTTGATCCGGTCGATCCGGTGCGCTGGCGGAACCAGCGTATCGTCGAATTGCAATAATATTTTCGTGTTATGTTTTGTTTCAAGTTCGGTCAAAACCGCGCGTTTGTGATTGAGCAAGTAAATCGCGGCATGGGATGCCATAAATACTTTGATCTCCCGGCTTTTACGGCGGGACATGTCGTCTTCGATTGCGCGTAAAATAGACAGCGACGAAGATTCCACCGAACGCACCACGCCCAAACCGTTACAGGTTGGACATTTGCTGGAACTTCCTTCGAGAACGCTGGGGCGTAAACGCTGACGCGTTAATTCCAGCAATCCGAAATGCGAAATCCGGCCGATTTGCATCCGGGCGCGGTCTTTGCGTACAAATTCCTTGAATTGGCGTTCCACCGCGACTTTATTGCGGTGATTTTCCATGTCGATGAAATCGATTACGATCAATCCCGACAAATCGCGCAATCGCATTTGCCGCGCGATTTCCTCGGCGGCTTCTAAATTGGTGCGCAGCGCGGTTTCTTCGATATTCCTCTCGCGCGTCGAACGGCCAGAGTTAACGTCGACCGCAACCAACGCCTCGGTTTGGTTGATGATGATATATCCGCCCGCTGGCAAATCGACGCGGTTATCATGCACCGAATCGATCTGGCTTTCGACCTGATATTTTTGGAACAGGCTGGTCGATTCGTCTTTGAATTGCTGTACGCGTTTGGCATGAGACGGCGTTAAAACCTTCATCAGGTTTTTCGCGGCTTTGTATCCTTCATCGCCTTCGATATAAATTTCTTCGATTTCCTTGCCGTACAGATCGCGGATTGCGCGCTTTACCAGATTGCCTTCTTCGTAAATCATGGATGGCGCGGTCGATTGCAACGTCGTTTCGCGGATTTCATCCCATAATTTCAACAAATAATCGCAATCGCGCTTAATGTCGGTTTTTGGGCGGTCCGCGCCGGCGGTGCGCAGAATCACCGCCATGCCATCCGGCACATTCAAACTGGTGATCAGGCTTTTCATCCGTTTGCGGTCTTGGTAATTGCTGATTTTGCGCGAAACGCCGGACCGGGCGGAATTCGGCATCAATACGCAATACCGGCCGGGAAGGGATATATAGGATGTCAGCGCCGCGCCTTTCATGCCGCGCTCTTCCTTAACCACTTGCACCAATAAAATTTGGCGGCGTTTGATCACTTCCTGAATTTTATAGCGGCGGTAGAATTTCATTTTGCGGAATTGGCGCGCTTCTTCGGCTTCGTCGCCGCCAACGGTTTCAACTTCCGGGCTGCGCCCGCCTGTTTCCACGGCCGGTTGCTCGCTTGATGTGGCTTCGACAGTTTCCGAAGGTGTTTCACCTTCGGTTGGAACCGTTTCGCCAGCATCACCGATGCTTTCTTCGGCTGCAGATGCTACTTCTTCGCTAGTTGTTTCTTCGGCTGATGCGGTTTCCGTGCTCGCGCCTTCTTGTGGTATTGGTTCGGCATCCGCTTCTGCTTCGGCTTCCGCTTCTTCGTCTTCGCGCAGCAATGCTTCGCGGTCGGCGATCGGGATTTGGTAATAATCCGGATGAATCTCGGAAAACGCCAAGAAACCTTGACGGTTGCCGCCATATTCAACGAAACAGGCTTGAAGCGAGGGTTCAACCCGCGTGACACGGGCGAGGTAGATGTTGCCTTTTAATTGCTTTTTAGTGGCGCTTTCAAAATCAAACGCTTCTAGGCGGTTTCCATCCAAAATCGCAACCCGAGTTTCCTCCGGGTGCGATGCATCGATTAACATTCTTTTTGTCATTGTAAAAAATCTCCGTCATGGCGATGCCACGCGCCGCAATGCGGCGGGCGCGCCATGGATTCTGGTTTATTGTAATTGGTTGTGGTTGAAAGCCAGTGAAAAAGGCAGCAATCGCCCTAAAGGCCGGATTGCGCAGAGGAAACTGGCTTATAAAATTGTGGAAGTATGGTAAATTCTGACTCATAAATTATTATACTTATATATAGGTATAGACGTTCTATACTTTAATATCTTACTCCATCTTGTAACGGCCGGGTTAAATAATGATTAAACAGGCCTAATCTTGGTATTAAAGCCGGATTTCTTCCATAAATCCAATGCTGTAATTCTGGGGCCATAGTAGCGGGGCGGGTGCCGATTAGCAATCTCTATTTTTGGGCCGGGAAAACCCCCTAAATGGCCGGCAAAAAGATCTGTGCATGTCTTGCAGGGCGCCACGATTTCGACATAAAAATGGGCGATTTTCTATTATATACAACCCATGATCCGATTTTCTAGGCCTACTTATCGGCAGATAATTTTTTTGCTGGCGTTTTTGTTGCTGCTGACCGGATTGGCGGTGACCCCGCTTGCCATCGCGGATCCGGAACCAGCGGTCAAAAATCTTGCGGTCAGCGGCGTTCGCCTAGGGCAAAATTCCGGCGTGACCAGATTCGTTCTGGATTTGAATCAGGATTCGCCATACGAAATCGTCACCATGGAAAAACCGTATCGCATCGCCATCACCTTGCCGGCGTTGCGTTGGCAGATTTTGCCGGGATCGGGCGCGATGTCGCGCGGCGTTATTCAAAATTTCCGCTATGGCAGTTTTGAAAATAACAGTTTCCGTGTGGTGTTGGATTTGCAAGGTCCGGTGCAAATCAAGCAAGCCGGAATTTTGGCGCCCATTACCGTAAAAAACAGCAAATTATACCGCCTGATGATCGATATGGTCCCGGTCGATCCGGCTTCTTTCCGGGCGCAGAAAATCGGCACTTATCAGGCGCCGGTGGCGGTTGCCGCAAAACCGGCCGAACCAATTAAACCGAAACCGGAAACTTTGCCCACCAAGCCGCCAATTGCCGCAAAACCGGAAAAACCGGCGCAAAAATATACCGTGGTTCTGGATGCGGGGCATGGCGGCGTCGATCCTGGGGCAATAGGCATTAAAAAGACTTATGAAAAAACGGTGACTCTGGCGGTGGCTAAGGAACTTAAAAAGATTCTGGAATCGACCGGCCAGTACAAAGTTATCCTGACCCGCGATAACGATGAATTCATTAAATTATATGACCGCGTCAAAGTCGCGCGTAAATCAAAAGCGGATTTATTTATTTCCCTGCATGCCGATCATCATACGGATAAAACCGTCAGCGGCGCATCGGTATATACTTTGTCTGAAAAAGCATCCGACGCCGAATCGGCCCGATTAGCGGAACAGGAAAACAAGGCGGATATTATCGCCGGCGTCGATTTAAAAGACGAAGATTCGGCGATATCGTCGATCCTGATCAATTTGGCGCAGCAAGAAACCATGAATCATTCGATTTACTTCGGCCGGACGCTGGTAGGTGAATTGCAAAATAACGTCAATATAATCGATTATCCTCTGCGTTCGGCCGGGTTCGTCGTATTAAAGGCGCCGGATGTTCCATCGGTGTTGATCGAAATGGGTTTTTTAAGCAATGCTAGGGACGAGCAGTCATTGAAAGATCCGAAATACCGCGGTAAATTGGCGCGCGCAATTGCGGAATCCATCGAAACATACTTTAACAAAATTCCACAAAGCGCATTGTAATATATTGGTGAAAGAATGAAAAAACTCGGCAAAATTTTAATGACCTTGCTGTCACTGGCGTTTCTGGGCGGGCTTGTCGGCGGGTTGTTTTTGCTGTTCGTACTGTATAGATATGGCCAAGGCCTGCCGGATTATTCCTCGCTGGCCAATTATGATCCGCCAGTGGTCAGCCGTTTATATGCTGGCGATGGACAATTGCTATGCGAGTATGCGGCGGAAAAACGCGTGTTCGTGCCGGTCGATGAAATCCCGCCTTTGGTCGTCAAGGCGTTTTTGGCGGCGGAAGATAAGAATTTCTACAATCATCCGGGCGTCGATGTGATGGGGGTTGTGCGTGCGATTGCGCAGAACGTCATTAATGTAGGATCGGATAAACGTCTTGTCGGCGCGTCGACCATTACCCAGCAAGTGGTCAAAAACTTTTTGTTAACCAACGAATTATCCTATACCCGAAAAATCCGCGAGGCGATTCTGGCGTTTCGCGTCGAAAAAGCGTTTACCAAAGACAAGATTCTGGAGCTTTACCTGAATCAAATTTTTCTTGGCAATAATGCTTATGGCGTAGGCGCGGCGTCAATCAGTTATTTCGATAAGCCTTTAAACCAACTGACCATCGAAGAAGCGGCATTTTTGGCCGCCTTGCCCAAAGCGCCCAGCAATTATCAGCCCGACCGCGATTACGCCCAGGCCAAAGGCCGCCGCGATTGGGTATTGGACCGCATGCAGGAAGAAGGTTTCATTAGCCGCGAAGAAACGAAAAAAGCCAAGGAATCCGCGTTGCGTACCAAAAAGCGCGGCGGAATCGAATCGGTGCGCGCCGATTATTTCTGCGAAGATGTGCGCCGCGATTTATACGCGCAATATGGTGAAGAAGAATTATACAAAGGTGGTTTGGCGATTTTCACAACGCTGGATCCGGAATTGCAACGTTACGCGGAAAAAGCTTTTAATGACGGTATCGTCGCTTATGATCGCCGTCATGGCTGGCGTGGAAAAACATTCGGGCGGCTGGAAAACCTCGATGGCTGGCAGCAAAAATTAGCCAAAATGCAAGTGCCTCTGGGGATGAATAATTGGCAATTGGCCGTTATCACCCAAGCCAATGCGAATGGACTGCGCGTCGGTGTGCGCGGCGGAGATGTGGGTTCGGTATCAGCGGCGGATTTATCCTGGACCGGGAAATCAAAAAATGCCGCCGGATTGAAGGTGGGAGATATTATCGCGGTCGCCGAACAAAGCGATCCAAAAGCGCCAAAGGCCAAAGACAAAACCTATACGTTGCAACAATTCCCGGCCGTCAATGGTGGCATGGTGGTATTGGATGCGCATTCCGGCCGCGTGCTCGCTATGGTGGGCGGATTCAGTTTCGAAGATAAAAAATCCGGTCAGTTCAACCGCGCCACGCAAGCCATGCGGCAAACCGGCTCTGCAATCAAACCATTCATATATTTAGCGGCTTTGTTAAACGGCATGACGCCGGCAACTTTGGTTTTGGATGCACCGATTACGATCGAACAAGGCCCCGGCATGCCATTATGGCAGCCGGAAAATTATACAGAAGATTACGCGGGTCCGGCGACGATGAGGTATGGATTGGAACAATCGCGCAACTTGATGACGATCCGCCTGGCGCAAGCGGTTGGCATGGAAAAAGTAACCGATCTGATCGAAAGTTTCGGTGTTGCCGATAAATTGCCGCCGCAATTTGCAATTGCCCTTGGCGCATGGGAAACGACGTTGATGAAATTGACTGCGGCGTACGCGACCGTGGCCGATGGCGGGCGTAAGATTACTCCATATATGATCGACCGGGTTCAGGACCGGCGCGGCAAGTTGATATTCAAGGCCGATGCGCGGTCTTGCGATATTTGCAAGGGCATTCAATGGATGAATCAAAAACCGCCGAAATTGATCGAAGTGCGTGAGCAAATTATTGACCCTATCGCCAATTATCAATTGACTTATATGATGCAGGGCGTGATCGATCGCGGCACCGCGGCGCGGGTAAAGGCGCTGGGCGTGCCACTCGCCGGTAAAACCGGCACCACCAACGATTTTAAAGACGCTTGGTTCATGGCATTTTCGTCGGATTTAGTGGTTGGCGTTTATACTGGATTCGATCAACCGAAATCGTTGGGCAACAAGGAAACTGGTGCCTCCGTTTCCGCGCCGATTTTCATGGATTTTATGCAGCAAGCCTTGAAAAAATATCCGGCCAAGCCATTTCCAGTTCCCGAAGGTGTACGTTTCATGCCGGTCGATATGAAAGATGGCGAGCCCGCCACCGAAGGCGATGATGGCGTTATTCTCGAGGCGTTTCGGTCCGATATGAATTGGGAAGGCAATAATGGCGCAGTTGTCGATGGCGGCAGCGGCCCATCCATTTCTGATGGCGAGGGCGGATTTAGTTTTCCGTTCCAATTGGACGGTGTATATTAATATTCCAGGAGTTTAAATGCGAACTGAAATTCAACATATCGTCACCTCGATAAACGAATCTTTGCAGTTGATGCGGAGGTCGCTTTGACTGGGATAAAGCGCTCGCAAAACTCGCGGAATTAAATCAGCGCGCGGAAGATCCAAATTTATGGGGCGATGCGGCGGCGGCGCAAAAAGTCATGCGTGAACGCACCGCATTGGCATCAAAGGTGGATGCGGTGCGCGGCATTGAAAACGCGCTAAACGATAACATTGAATTGATCAAATTGGGGCAAAGTGAAAACGATGCTTCGGTTATCGGTGAAGCCGAACAAGCCATCGTCAAATTATCCAAAGATGTTTTGAAAAAACGCCTGGAAACCCTGTTGTCGGGCGAGGCGGATGGCAACGATACGTATTTAGAAATTAACTCCGGTGCTGGCGGGACCGAGGCTTGTGATTGGGCATTTATGTTGATGCGCATGTATTCCAGATGGGCGGAACAGCACGGATATAAGGTCGAAATTCTGGACGAATCGCCCGGCGAGGAAGCGGGGATTAAATCCGCCACCTTGCAAATTTCTGGGCCGAATGCGTATGGTTGGATGAAAGGCGAATCGGGCGTACACCGCTTGGTGCGCATTTCGCCGTTCGATTCCAACGCGCGGCGGCATACTTCGTTTGCCAGCGTGTGGGTGTATCCGGTAATCGACGATAATATTAATATTGATGTGCAGGAAAAAGACATCCAAGTGGATGTGATGCGCGCATCCGGCGCGGGCGGTCAGCATGTCAACAAAACATCCAGTGCGGTGCGCATGACGCACACACCGACCGGTATCGTGGTCAAATGCCAATCCGATCGGTCGCAACACCGCAACCGCGCCATGGCGTTGCAAATGTTAAAAGCGCGTTTGTACGAACAGGAACTGCAAAAACGCGAAGCGGCGGCGCAAGCGCAGCACGAAGCAAAAACCGATATTGGTTGGGGCCATCAGATCCGGTCCTATGTTTTACAGCCTTATCAAATGGTCAAAGATTTACGCACCGATCATGAAATCGGCAACGCGCAGAGCGTGCTGGACGGCAATATCGATCCGTTTCTGGAGGCGTTTTTGGCAAAACGGGTTTAGTTGCGGGATTGAACGCGGCCTTTGCCAAATAGCATCGCAACGGTATTGAAAGTGCCGCCAATCAGTCCAGGCGCATCGATTACTCTTCTTTCCAAGGACTGTACAGAAATAAGTTCTGTGCGGCGATTCTGGCTTAAACTTGATAATTCATCCACGCGGCCCGCCTCTTCGTCTGGGATTCCGCGAACATAGGTTTTCATGGCGCGGATTTCCAAAAGTGTACGATTAGGCGCGTAATCCCATGGATTGATTTGCAATGTTTGCGTGCGATCGCACAGAATGCCAATAATATTCTTCCAGGTGGAAAGCGCCGCAATATCGCTTAAATCGCTATCCGGTAGTTTGGTGCACACATGGCGTAATGTGGCCGCCATATCCAGCAAAGCATTCGATGGAAAATTTCTCAGATCATTTCTCTGATCCAAGGTTTGTACCACACCACCGATTTCTTCGGCAAAGCATACTTTCTGGTCAGGTTTACGGGCGCCATCTGGAACATATTTAGCTGCAAAATGACAAGCACGCGCTATGATCGCTAAATTCTTAGCATTCTTCTTAATGTCTGCCTTGCCCATTTGTTCGAGAGCATAAGAAACGAAATTATATGTATGTAAAACTATGACTACTCTAAGCGGAGCAAGAGCGCCTTTCGTAAATTCAGGATGATCTATGTTCTGACCAATTTTTTCCAACCAAGCCATTGTGGCGTCACGTCGTACGATAAGATTATCTTTTAATCCCGCGGTAATTCGCGCATCTTGATCTAGTGTGGCCAAAAATGTTTTTGGCGCGGTTGCAGGTTGAGAAGTATTGATTGTGGCGGTAGCCATGTATCCTCCGATATTTTTCTTTAAGGATATAGTGGCAGTTCTGATTCGTCAATAAAAAAGCGGCGCAAAAGCCGCTTAGTCATTGAAAATTCATATAATTTTCTTATGCGCGCTTGCGGTTGGTTTTGATTTTCTTGGCTTTTGATTTGACCCGGCTTTTGGTCGCTGGTTTGGTTTTTTTCGCCGTCTTTTTTGCAATCGGTTTTTTGGCGGATTTAACAGGGGTTTTGGATTTAGTTTTGCTTTTGGTTTTCGTAACCGGTTTCACATTATTATTCGCCGCCACATTCTTTCCATCCAACATCGCGCGCACTTCGTCGATGTGCCCCGGTACGGAAACTTTGCGCCAGATACCGCGAATGATTCCTTTTTCATCAATCAAAAACGTTGCGCGTTCGATACCCATATATTTGCGGCCATACATGGATTTCTCGATCCAAGTTCCGTAATCGCTGCACATGGTTCCGTCTTCGTCGGACAATAAATCGAATGGCAAATTATATTTGGCGCGGAATTTATCATGGCTCGGTATGCTGTCCTTGGATATACCCAGTACCACCGCATTCAATTTGCGGAACGCGCCGATAGAGTCGCGGAAATCGCAAGCCTCGGCCGTACATCCGGATGTGTCGTCCTTGGGATAAAAATACAGGACCGTTTTTTTGCCAGAAAGTGAAGATAGACTGATTTTCTTCGCGCCTGTGGCCTTAACGTTGAAATTGGGGGCTTTATCGCCGATTTTTAGCGTCATTTTGCTGTCCTTCCGCAAATTTGATTGGGATCTATATAATGATGATATAAACTAATTCGGTTGTAGTGCAATGATAGTTTTTATACATGATAAAGCGTAGCAGCAAATTATTGATCGAAGCAGTTGGCGTCATTTTGGCCGGAGCCGCGCTTTTGACCGTGGCCTTGGGCTTGCGGTTGATGATGGGGCCAATCGGCCTGGATTTTATGAATCCTTATATCGTCTCGGGCTTGGTAGACAAGGACGCCGGGGTCAGCCTTCGTATCGAACACACGCAAATGGAATGGGACGGCGATCATCAATCGGTGGTGCTGCGCATCCAATCGTTGCAAGCGTTCGATGCCAATAATCAACCAATGGCGACATTGCCCGATCTAGCGATCGGTATCAGCTTGCCGCGATTATTGGTAGGAAAAATAGCACCCTCGCGGATCGTTTTGATTCAACCATCCTTGACAGTGATTCGTTATCCGGACGGGCATATTGGCCTGTCGGATATGCGCAATATGAACTCAAACATAACTCCTACCAAACCCGCCGATGGTGGGCCGAATGTTTTTGCGCAAGAAATTCTGGATTCGCTGACCGGAAAAACCAGCCATACCGCCTTATCGGCGCTGCGTCGCGTGGAAATCCGCAACGGTGAAATATTGTTCGATGATCAAAAAAATGAAGTGTCGTTATGGGCGCCCAAAGTAAATTTAAAACTGGTGCGCGGACGCAAAGGCATTTTTGGCAACGCCGAATTGCAATTGGAAATGAACGAACGCGTCAGTCAGTTTAAAACCGAAATTGCCTGGCCTAAAGACAGCGAGGATATTTCCGTCATCGGGCAGTTTGACAATATCGATTTCGCCAACATCGCCGCATTGCTGCCGGAAATGCAGGATTTTGGATTTCTGAAAACGCCGATCAGCGGCGAATTAAATGTAGCCGCCACCCATTCCGGCATAGTCAAATCCATTTCATTCAAGGCCAAGGGCAGCAAAGGCCAAATCGACAAATCGGAATTTTTTGCCAAAGCCGTGCCGGTGCAAAGCATCGATTTAGACGCGCGGTATGACGAAAAAGGCAATTTGCATATCAACAAAGCCGATTTCAATTTCGGCGATATGAAGGCCAATGTTTCGGGCGATGTGATTAAATCCGGCGACCAATATCAAATGCATATTAAATCGCGAATCGACAATTTGAATTTAAAAGATTTGGATATGTACTGGCCGCAAACCGTGGCCAAGGACGCACGCGATTGGGTAGTGCCCAATGTTCAAGAAGGCCATGTCAGCGTCGCTAAGGCCGAATTCAAGGGCCACGCGATGAAGGACGATCCCGCCAAGCTTGTGGTCGATGAGGTAAAAGGCGAAATTCGTTTTTCCGGCGCGACAGTCGATTATTTCAATCCGCTTCCAAAGGCAATGGGCGTCGATGGCGTTGCCACGTTCGATGCGGATAATTTTTGGGTCAAAACCAATGGCGGTACGGTACAAAAAATTAATTTGGGCGTAGGCGATGTAACGATTCGCGGCCTGTCGCAGGTGGATCAGGATATCGATATTAAAATGGCCGCATCGGGCGATTTAACCACGGCGGTGAAAATCGTCGATCACGAACCGTTAAAATTGCCCAGCAAGCGCGATATCAAGGCCGATGCGATTCGCGGCGATTTCACCGCCGACCTTGGTTTCAAATTCCCGTTGCTGAAAGATCTGCAATTAGAACAATTGGTCATTGCCGTGAATGGCAATTTGAAAAAAGTTTATTATGACAACGCATTTTGGGGATTTCCATTGTCGCGCGGCGATATGAAAATCGCCATCACGCAAAGCGATATGGAAATCAGCGGCGATGCGTATCTGGCGGGCTTGCCGATGGGTTTGATGTGGAAAGAAGATTTTCGTGATAAGCCGAAAAAATACCGCAGCCAGTATTTGGTATCATCCGCTTTGCCGGATATCGGCATCGATATTCTGGATTTGCCGAAACCGTTGCCAATATCGGGCGTTGCCGACATCGATCTCGATTACGCAGTGATGAATAAACAAGATAGCCGGTTGACGTTAAAAGCCAATTTGCAAAAAACTGCGATCGCCATTCCACAAGCCAATTGGTGGAAAGAACCGGGTATTCCTGCGACCGGCAAATTGGATATGGTTCTGACCAACAATGAATTGCGGCAGATTCCTACATTTAACCTTGCGGCAAAAGACGTCAAGATCGAAGGCGCCGCCGAATTCAACACCGGGAATATATTGTCGCGCCTGGAAGTAAAACAATTGCAAACGCCGGGCAATAATGCGCAAGTCATTTTGAAACGGGAAAAAGAAAAATCTTATGCGGTCAATTTATGGGGTAGCCGGTTCGATATGACCCATATTTACCATGCCCGTGATGAAGAATCGGATGGTACTGTATATACGATCGATATGAACCTTGCGAATTTGTCCTTGGGCGGATTGCAGGACTTTACCAATGTAAAATCGCGCAAAGTGGTACGTAATGGCGAATTTGAATCGATGCGGTTTAATGCCACGACGCAAAATGAAAAAGAAGCGGCGGTGCCGGTTGAAATCGTGATTCTGCCTGATCCGGCCGGCCGGCGCTTGACTATCAAATCGGACGATGCCGGATCTTTTCTGCGCGCCGCCGATCTGTACGATACTATGCATGGCGGGAAAATAAGCGTTGAAGGCGCTTATGACGATAAGAAAAAAGAACCAATTTTAAATGGCCGGATATTGATCACCAATTTCTCGGTCAAGGATGCGCCGGTATTGGCAAAACTGTTGAACCTGTCGTCTTTGCCGGGGATTTTGCAAAATCTGTCGGGGCAGGGAATCGGTTTTGAAAAAATGGCGACTGATTTCAAATTGCAAAAAGATGTGGTGAATGTAAAAAAAGCGCGGGTCAGCGGATCATCGATCGGTCTTAAGGCGGACGGCAATATCGATTTGAATCGCGGCTTGTTTGATCTGGATGGCGTTTTGATTCCGGCCAACGATATCAATAAAATGATTTCCGGAATTCCGTTGGTGGGCACGATTTTAACCGCCGGCGGCGAACAACCCTTGTTCGCCTTCACCTATAGTATCAAAGGCCCAACCAGCGCACCACGCGTTAGCGTGAATCCATTGTCGGCTTTGACACCTGGAATTTTGCGCGAAGTATTTGATAATTAATCATAATTTCAGAAATTATATTCCAAAAACCGGTCATTTTATATCGATTGACCGGCACAAAAATCATTGATACAGAAACAAAAAATTTATTGGAGGGAATATAATGAGAAATAATAATGTTTTGGCGTGGGGCATTACCGCCGCCGCGTTTTTCGCGCCTGCTGTTCATGGGGATATTCGGTTAAATCCGGTCAATCCCCCCCAATTGGATAAATTAAAACAACCTCAGCCAGTTGTTCGTCCCCCAGCAGGTGAGTTGGTCAAAGATGAAAATTCTACAACTTTAACCCCACTTTTCAAGCAGGATAACCCGGAACAAGGTGCGTTTGACTTGCGCTGGATTCCAGCCAGGGTAAATGCGGCTATTCCAAGAAATTTTGTGGTCAATGGCGGTATCGTACAGTTCGATAAGGTTCCAAAAGATCAGAGAGGCGATTTTAGCGAGTGGTTACTGACGCATGCCAGAATGTATGAAAGCGCCTCAAAAGGGAAAGAGTTGCCGCCCGCACAGGTTGCAATTACCAACTGCGTTTTCTTGCGTGAAACAATTCCAGTCGCAGACAGAACAATTTTGGACAATGCGCTATGGGCGCAAATGGAAATACTGCAAGCTTTGCGACATAAAGAAGATGCAGAATCTAAGGAGAAAGGTTTTCTTGCCTGGGAACGAGTAATGATTCTGACCACTGTTGGTGCGGATGTACGGCAGGCAGTGCCAAAACTGGATAAAGAAGGAAAACCGGTTTTAGACGCACAAAATAAGCCGGAAACAATGGATCTGAACCAGTTGCTTGGCTTTTATCCTACGGTAAAACTTTTCCCGGACTGGTTTGTCCATTATGCTTATGTGCTTGATACAAGCGATTTCGTGCCGGTTATAAACTTGGCTTGGAAAGAATCCAAGGCACTAAAGTGGAATGATAAATTTTCTGCCTTCATCGATCGCGCTGTTACGCGTATGGACTCTGAAGCGATGTTAAAGTTTTTGACCGTCCTGGATTGGCAAAATGTACCGGAAGAATCTTTGAATGAGATGGTCGCCTCACTAAAGAAAAGCAAATCCAGCTCGATTCAAGATGCGGTAAAAGCAATCGATAATCGCGCCAACTTGGCAGAAAATAACTATAGCCCGCTGCGGACCCACCTAAATAATATTCGGGTTGCCGTGGTGGCTGCGAAAGCGAAATTGCTATTGGAGAATAGGCCCTTACCACAACGGTAATCACCCAATCTTTAACATCGCGTGTTTTTTCTTGCCCACCGACAATTTGATTTCACCGGCGCCCTTGAATGCGGCGCCGGATAATTTTTCCTGGTCATTGCTGTAAACCGTATCGGCGATTTTAACACTGCCGGATTTAATCAAACGGCGCGCTTCGGAATTGCTTTCGGCAAATCCGATCGATACCAGCAACTGCGGCAATGCGACGCCACTTTCCATATCCGATTTGCTTAATGTAATGCTGGGCACATCGCCGCCAATACCGCCTTCTTCGAATACTTTGCGGGCGGTTTCGGCCGCATGTGATGCTGCATCCGCGCCGTGGCATAATTTGGTGGCCTCGGTCGCCAGAATCTTTTTGACTTCGTTTAATTCCCCGCCTTGCGCCTTTTCCAGACGCGCGATTTCATCAATCGGCAATTCGGTAAACAGGCGCAGGAATTTGCCGACATCGGCATCTTCGGTATTGCGCCAATATTGCCAGAAATCGTAGGGCGACAGGCGTTCCGCATTCAACCAGATCGCGCCGGATGCGGTTTTGCCCATTTTCGCGCCACTGGATGTCGTCAATAACGGCGATGTTAATCCAAAGGCCTGTTTTTGCGCGGCCTTGTGCACCAAATCGACGCCGCCGATAATATTGCCCCACTGATCCGATCCGCCCATTTGCAACACGCAATTATTGCGGCGGAATAATTCCAGGAAATCGTATGATTGCAAAATCATATAATTGAATTCCAGGAACGATAATGGTTGATCGCGATCCAATCGCAATTTCACCGAATCCATGGTCAACATGCGGTTGACCGAAAAATGCCGGCCATAATCGCGCAAAAATGCGATATATTCCAATTTGTCCAGCCAATCGGCGTTATTGACCATGATCGCATCGGTTGGGCCATTGCCGAAATTCAAATATTTGGCGAATACTTTTTTGATTCCAGCCATGTTTTGCGCGATGACTTCATCGGTCAGCAATTGGCGCGCCTCGTCCTTGCCGGATGGATCGCCAACGCGCGTGGTACCGCCGCCCATCAGAACAATTGGCTTGTGTCCGGTTTTTTGCAAATGACGCAACATCATGATGGGAAGCAGGCTTCCGACATGCAATGAATCCGCCGTGCAATCGAATCCGATATAGGCAGTGATGGGGCCTTTTTGCGCGGCCGCGTCCAGGGCGGCGGCATCGGTGCATTGGTGAATAAAGCCACGGGATTGGAGGGTTTGTAAAAAATCGGATTTGTGCGACATGCTTTGTTTTGCCAGTTGGAATAAAGAAAATTATACTATCCGATAATCATGACAGAATCCAGCCAGCTTTATAATATTATAGGCCTTATGTCCGGCACATCGATGGATGGTGTGGACGCGGCTTTTATCCAGACCGACGGCGAAAACCGCCTGGTTTTGGGGGCCGGGCATTATCTGGCCTATCCTCCCGCATTTCAAACACGCCTTAAATCGGTTTTGGGCGGTAAGGGCGATGTGAATGCGGTTGAAACCGAATTGACCGATTTTCATATTCAGGCGGTGCGGGAATTATTGGCGGCATTGGGCAAACAACCCGCCGATATCGATTATTTAGGATTTCACGGCCATACGATTTTGCATGAGCCAAGGCGCGAGGGGTGGAGTGGCGGCTCGCGCCAAAATAAAGAAGCAAAAACATTACAGATTGGCGATGCTGGAAAATTGGCGCGGGAAACCGGGATCAAAGCGATTTATGATTTCCGCACCAATGATGTCGCGGCAGGCGGGCAAGGCGCGCCGCTGGTGCCGGTATTTCATCAGGCCTTGTGCCGCGATTTGCCGAAACCATTGACGGTTTTGAATATTGGCGGGGTTGCGAATGTGACCTATATCGGCGCGAATGGCGAATTGCTGGCATTCGATACGGGACCAGGCAATGCGATGATCGATGATTGGATGCGGCAACATACCAATCAAACATTTGATGAAAATGGTACAACCGCGCGGCGCGGGAAAATCAATGTCGATATTCTGGCGGAATTTCTGGCGAATGCTTATTTCACGAAAATGCCGCCAAAATCACTCGACCGCGATCATTTTAATCTATCGTTGGTGCGGGATTTAAATCTGGCCGATGGTGCGGCAACATTGGCGGCATGTACGGTGCAATCGATTGCCGCCGCGCAAAATTTCTTTCCATCCGCGCCATTGCAATGGATCGTGTGCGGCGGTGGCCGAAAAAATAAATTCCTGATGGATTCATTGCGCGCCGCATTGCCGGGCGTTATCAATGCCGATGAATTGGGATGGAATGGCGATTTAATAGAGGCGCAAGCCTTTGCTTATCTGGCCGCGCGGTCGGTATGCGGCCTGCCGATCAGTTTCCCCGGCACGACTGGTGTGACACAGCCATTGACCGGCGGAAAAATAATCAAAAACGATTAAGCGCGGCGGGTGCGTACGCGAACCGGTTTTGCCGGTTGCATCGAATCGACCAGGTATTTATCGACCGTACCGCACAATTCATCCAAATGTTCGGTGAAATAGTGGTTCGCGCCTTTAACTTCGTGGTGCGTGATGGTGATGCCTTTTTGCGCCGATAATTTTTTGACCAATGTATTGACCGCGCCTTCGGGAATGATTTCATCTTCGCCGCCAGAAATCATCAGACCCGACGATGGGCAAGGGGCCAAGAAACCAAAATCGAACAATCCAGCCGGCGGGGCGACGGAAATAAATCCGGCGATTTCCGGGCGGCGCATCAATAATTGCATGCCGATCCAGGCGCCGAACGAGTAACCGCCCACCCAGCACTGCTCGGCGTTGGGGTTCCAGCCATCCGACGCTGCGGAAGGCCTTGCGAAACACCCAGGCGAGCGCGCGCGCCGGCGGGA
>CAZYJI010000003.1:63134-135121 GCA_964647725.1 uncultured Alphaproteobacteria bacterium | reverse complement strand
AACGAAAATCCGGCGATCCAAACACTTTCGGCATTCGGGTTATAAGTTTGCAACCAATCGAGGGCTGCTGCCGCATCGGCCAATTCGCCTTCGCCACGGTCGAAATTGCCTTGGCTGCGCCCGACACCGCGATAATTGAACCGCAGGGTGGAAAAGCCGCGTTTTAAAAATGTTTGATACAAGGCATAAACCACCTTGTTATTCATCGTTCCGCCATGCAGCGGATGGGGGTGGAGCATCACGGCGATCGGGCAAGTTTTGCTCGGACCATGTTGGTAGCGGCCTTCAATACGGCCGGATGGGCCGTTAAAGATGACTTCAGGCATCAAACACCTCAAAAAACATAGGGATTTCAATATGATGGTTTAGGCTAAAGGCCATAAAATCCTTACGGGATTATAGTTGACTATTTTACTCAACATTATTATATATGGCTTATACTATAAACAATACAAAGGCTATTGCTTTTAAAGCCTTACAAGGCTGCGGAATATAACGAAACATGCCGGAAAAGGCAAGAAAAACCGTAAATAGGGGTTAAGTCATGCGATTAGGCACCAAAGGACGATATGCGGTCACCGCATTGGTCGATATTAGCCGTCAATGTTCGGGCAATAGCGCGGGCGACAAGCCGGTAAGCTTGGCTTCCATCGCGGCGCGGCAGGAAATATCTTTGTCGTACCTGGAGCAGTTATTTTCAAAGTTGGGCAAGCGCGGTTTGGTAAAAAGCATGCGCGGTCCGGGCGGCGGATTTTGTCTGGCCAAATCGCCTGCGGAAATTTTGATTTCCGATATTGTCGATGCAGCGGACGAACCAATCCGCACTACCAATTGCAATAACGATCCAAGCGAAGGATGTCGCAGCGATAAAAGCCAGTGCCTGACCCATCATTTATGGCAGGAATTGGGCGATGTAATTCACGATTATTTATCGTCGGTGACATTGGCCGATGTGGTCGATGGAAAATTATCCACCGCTGATGCATGTGCGGAAAAAAGCAACGTAAAATTCATCAAGCTTGAGGAAGAAAAATTAGCCAATGCGTGATACGATTTACCTTGATTACAATGCAACTGCTCCGCTGCGTCCCGCGGTGGCGCAGGCCATGGCGGCATCGATGCTGACCTGCGGCAATGCGTCGTCGATTCACGCATCCGGCCGCAAAGCGCGGCAAAAAGTGGAATCGGCGCGGCTGGAAATTGCCGGATTCATCGGCGCGATTGCAAATCAAATTATTTTCACCAGCGGCGGGACCGAGGCTAATAATACCGCCATTCAATGCACTGGTCGCAAACAGATTTTGGTGTCCGCGATCGAACATGATTCGGTGCGCCTGGTGAATAAAAACGCGGAAATTATTCCGGTCGATCATAATGGTGTGGTGCGTTTGGATTCACTGGAGCAAATGCTGGCGGCGAATGCGGAACCGGCGCTGGTGTCGGTGATGCTGGCGAATAATGAAACCGGCGTGATACAGCCGGTAAAACAAATTGTGGAGATCGCCAAAAAATACGGCGCTTTGGTTCATACCGATGCGGTGCAGGCGATTGGTAAAATGCCGATCGATTTTACGCAATTGAGCGTCGATTTAATGACTATCGCCGCGCATAAATCCGGCGGCCCGCAAGGTATTGGCGCGTTGGTATTTACCGATGCGGTACCGTTGACTGCGTTGATTCGTGGCGGCGGTCAGGAACGGTCGCGCCGTTCGGGCACGGAGAATGTGATCGCGATTGCCGGTTTCGGCGCGATGATTCAGGAATTGAAACAAAAAATGCCCGCCGAAATTCTGGCGATGCGCCGGTTGCAACAGCAATTGGAAACCGCGATTGCCAGAAACAGCGCGATGAAGGTAATCGCATCGGATGTTCAGCGTTTGCCGAACACGACTTGTTTGATTTGGCCCGCGATGAAAAGCGATATGCAATTAATGCGTCTCGATATGGCCGGTGTTGCGGTTAGCGCCGGATCGGCTTGTTCATCGGGTAAAATTAAACCGTCGCATGTATTGCAGGCGATGGGATATGGCGCGGATGCCGCCGATTGCGCTTTGCGCGTATCGGCTGGATGGAACAGCGGCGCGAGCGATATCGAAGAATTTTTGGTTAATTATTTATCGTTAGATCAGAATTATTCTAAATCCAATTTAAAAGCAGCAGGATAGGAACTTAGTTATGGGAATGGCAGTAAAAAAAGAAATCAATCTGGAGCGCGCGCAAAACCGCACAATGGCCGCGCCATCGCAGAAACCAGTATACTTGGATTATCAGGCAACTACGCCGATGGATCCACGCGTGTTAGACGCGATGATGCCGTATTTCACCGAAAAATTCGGCAACCCGCATAGCCGTAACCATTTATTCGGCTGGGAAGCGGAAGATGCGGTTGAAACCGCGCGCGAACAAATCGCATCGTTGATCAATGCGGATGCCAAGGAAATCGTGTTCACATCCGGCGCGACCGAATCGAACAATTTGGCGATCAAGGGCGTTGCGCAATTTTACAAAGACAAAAAAAATCACATTATTACCTGTGTAACCGAACATAAATGTGTTCTGGATTCTTGCCGCCATTTGGAACAAGAAGGTTTCACGGTTACGTATTTACCGGTCAAACAAAATGGCTTGATCGATTTGAATGAATTGAAATCCGCCATCATCGATAAAACCGTGTTGGTTTCCATCATGGCGGTTAATAACGAAATCGGCGTTATTCAGGATCTGGCCGCGATTGGTAAAATCTGCCGCGAGCGTGGTGTATTTTTCCATACCGATGCCGCGCAAGCAACCGGTAAAATGCCGATTGACGTCGAGGCGATGAATATCGATTTGCTGTCGATTTCGGGCCATAAGATTTATGGGCCAAAGGGTATTGGCGCGTTATTCGTGCGCCGCAAACCGCGTGTGCGCTTGATGGCATTGATTTCCGGCGGCGGCCAGGAACGCGGCATGCGTTCCGGCACCTTGCCAACCCCATTATGCGTTGGTCTGGGCACCGCGTGCGAGATTGCGCAAAATGAAATGGCTACGGAATCCGCGCGTTTGAAAAAACTGCAAGATCGTTTCTTGGCCGGTATTCGGAAAGAGTTGGATGAAATTTATATCAATGGCGATATGGAACAGCGCATTGCGGGCAATTTGAATATTTCTTTTGCCTTCGTTGAAGGCGAATCGTTGATGATGGGTATTAAAAATCTGTCGGTATCGTCTGGTTCGGCCTGTACATCGGCGTCATTAGAACCATCTTATGTATTGCGGGCATTGGGTGTTGAGGAAGAATTGGCGCACACATCGTTGCGTTTAGGTTTTGGCCGATTCACTACGGAAAAAGATATTGATACAGCGATACATGATATTACAACCGCCGTTAAAAAACTGCGCGCCATGAGCCCGTTATGGGAAATGGTGCAAGAGGGCATTGATTTGAAATCTATCCAATGGGCGGAACATTAATTTTCTAAAGGAGAATCAACATGGCATATAGCGAAAAATTGATCGAACATTACGAAAATCCACGGAATATCGGTTCCTTGGATAAGAACGATAAAAATGTCGGCACTGGTTTGGTCGGCGCGCCGGCTTGCGGTGACGTGATGAAACTGCAAATCAGAGTAAATGATGCGGGGATCATCGAAGACGCAAAATTCAAAACATTCGGCTGCGGTTCGGCGATTGCATCGTCTTCGCTGGCGACCGAATGGATCAAAGGCAAAAGCATCGATGATGCCGCGCAAATCAAAAATACCGAAATTGCGCAGCATTTGGCCTTGCCGCCAGTGAAAATTCACTGTTCGATTCTGGCCGAAGACGCAATTAAGGCCGCAATCAACGATTACAAAGCGAAAAACGATAAACAGGACGCCGCGTAAATGACCGATTGCACGACCGAAGCCAAGGAACTTCCTGCCGCACCGCAAGCGGCCGTGAAAACCCGCGCTGCGCGGCCGAAAATGCCGGCGCTGCAAATCACCGATGCGGCCGCCGAACGCGTGCGCAAATTATTGGATGCGCGCGGCAAGCCATCGGCCGGTATTCGCATTGGCGTGAAGGCGCGCGGCTGTTCGGGCATGACCTATACTCTGGAATATGCCGATGCGCGCGATCCGATGGATGAGGTTGTGGAGGATAAAGGTGTGACGGTTTTGATCGATCCGAAAGCGACCTTGTTTTTGCTCGGCACCGTGATGGATTATGTCGAAGATAAATTGCAATCCGGTTTCAAATTCACCAACCCCAATGAAAAAGGCCGTTGCGGTTGCGGCGAATCTTTCCACGTCTAAATAGGCGGGGTGTGTCATGACAGAAAACAGCGATTTCTTTGCCTTATTCAGTCTGCCGCGCCAGTTCGATATCGATATGGCGCAACTGGAGTCGCGTTACATTGAACTGCAACGCCAATTACACCCCGATAAATTTGCATCAAAATCCGGTCAGGAAAAACTATCCGCCCAAGGCCGCGCGGTGGATGTGAATACCGCCTATCAAACCTTGAAAAATCCGTTGCAGCGGGCGGGATATTTGCTGCGCCTGTCGGGTGTGGAATTCGATCTTCAAAAAGAACAAACCATTTTCGATCAAGATTTGTTGATGGAAATGATGCAGCGGCGTGAAGAACTGGCCGATATTACCAATGCGGTCGATTTGCAGAAACTGGTTAAAACATTAAGTGCGGAAATCGAAGCGAATTATAAAATATTATCCGGCGAGTTGCAGAAAAATAATTTTGATGCCGTCAAATCGATGATATTGCGTCAACAATATTTGCAAAAAATGCTGGTCGAAATCCGGCAAAAACAATCCAATTTATTGGAAGGTGCGGCATGATTCATTTGCTGCAAATCCATGAACCCGGCCAAACCCCTGCGCCGCATGCTAATGAGCAAGGTGTAGCGATTGGCATCGATTTAGGCACGACCAATACGGTCGTCGGTTTTTCGCACGGCGGCGCGGTGGAAATTATCCATAATGCGGCGGGCGAGGCATTGATTCCATCGGTAGTTGCATATGATAAAGACGGCGTTTCCGGCGTTGGCGTTGCGGCGGCGAAATCAGCATCCGCAATCCGCTCGATCAAACGCCTGATGGGCAAAAGCGCCAATCAAATTGCGGCGGTGCAGGGAATCGAAGCCTATCCCATCGACCGCGCCCAAACCGGTATTATTCGGCTGAATATAGCGGGGCACACACTAACCCCGATTCAGATTTCGGCAGAAATTCTAAAATTGGCTAAGGCCCAAGCAGAACAAGCATTGAATAAAAAAGTCGACCGCGCGGTTATCACCGTGCCCGCTTATTTCGACGATGCCGCCCGCACCGCAACGCGCGATGCCGCGCGGCTTGCGGGGATTGAGGTTTTGCGTCTTTTGAATGAACCGACCGCGGCGGCGGTTGCGTATGGATTGGAAAACGCGTCCGAAGGTGTGTATGCAATTTACGATTTGGGTGGCGGCACGTTCGATGTATCGATTTTGAAATTGGAACGCGGCGTATTCCGCGTGATTGCAACCGGCGGCGATACCGCGCTGGGCGGCGATGATTTCGACAAGGCGATTGTAGAATTTTGGGCCGCGCAGAATCAAATCAAACTGACCGGCGACAATTTGCAAAATATATTGATGTTGGCACGGCAAGCGAAAGAATCTTTAACCGCAAAAGATTCTTGGACTGGCGAGAATTTACAATTGTCCCGCGCGGAATTTGAAAAACTTGCGGAAAAATTGATCGCCCGCACATTGAATATATTCGCGCGCGTATTGCTCGACGCGCAATTCGAAAAAACCGATATTAAAGATATTGTTCTGGTCGGCGGATCGACGCGCGTGCCATTAGTACGTCAGAAATTGCAGGAATTTTTCGGCAAGGCGCCGTTATCCAATTTAGATCCCGATACGGTGGTGGCGGCAGGCGCGGCGATTCAGGCCGAAGCCTTAACGGCAGGCAGCGATCATTTATTGCTGGATGTTTTGCCATTATCGCTGGGCGTTGAAACTTATGGCGGATTGGTTTCGAAAGTTATTGATCGCAATACGGCCATTCCATGCGCCAAGGCGCAAGAATTTACAACGTACCAAGACGGCCAGGGTGCGATGGCGATTCATGTTTTGCAAGGTGAACGAGAAGCCGCATCCGATTGCCGGTCGCTGGCCAAATTTGAATTACAAGGTATTCCGCCGATGACCGCGGGTGTTGCCCGAATTTTGGTTACCTTTACCGTCGATGCCGACGGGCTTTTGACCGTCAGCGCGTCTGAAAAAACCACTAGTATTTCCCAGCGGATCGAGGTTAAACCGACCTATGGCATCACCGAAGATGAAATGGCGCAAATGCTACGCGATTCGATGATCCATGGGGCAGAAGACATGCAAAAACGCCTATTGGCAGAGGCGCGGATCGAAGCGGAAAGATTGATTTCCACCATCCAGGAAGCGTTAAAATTGGATGGAAATATGCTCTCCGCTGCGGAGTATGCAAAATTGACGGAATCTGCTAAAACATTGGCGGATTTATTGCTGGGTGGCAGCCGCGAGAAAATCGCCGCCGCGGCAGAGGCTTTGGAACATGAATTTTTACCCTTCGCGCAATTGCGGCTCGACCGCGCTATCGCGCAGAATTTAGAGGGGCGGAAAATCGGCGATGTGAAATTAGGAACTTAAGTAAGAAAGATGGAGAAAAAATAATGCCAAAAATGATTTTTATCGATCAATCGGGAACGCGCAAAGAAGTCGAGGCGCCGAACGGATTATCCGTCCTTGAAATCGCGCACCGCAACGGTGTGGATTTGGAAGGTGCGTGCGAAGGTTCGCTCGCTTGCTCGACCTGCCATTGTGTTGTTGCGCAGCAAGATTATGAACGTTTGGAACCCGCGACCGAAGAGGAAGAAGATATGTTGGATTTGGCGTTCGGCTTAACGCATACTTCCCGCCTTGGGTGCCAAATCATCATGAAAGATGAGTTAGATGGTCTGACCGTCACATTGCACGCCGCGACGCGCAATATGCAGGTAGATAAAAAGGCCAGCTAAAATGGCTAAACCGCTCCGCTGGACCGATACGCGCGATATTGTCTTTGCTCTGGAAGAAAAATATCCGGATGTCGATATTATGCAAATCCGTTTTACCGATTTGCACAAATGGGTGCGCGAATTGCCGGATTTTGCGGATGATCCGAATAAATCGAATGAAAAGATTTTAGAAGCCATTCAAATGACATGGCTGGATGAACGCGATTAACGTGAAAGTAATATGAACTCGCTTGGCATTAACAAAGAACCAAAAGATACGCTGGTCGTTGTGGCGATGTCGGGCGGCGTGGATTCGTCTGTTGTGGCTGGGTTATTGCATGAGCAAGGGTACAAAGTCATCGGTATTACCTTGCAATTATACGATTACGGTCTGGCGGTTGGGAAAAAGGGTGCGTGCTGCGCCGGCCAGGATATTTATGATGCCAAGATGGTCGCGGATAAATTGGGCATCGCGCATTATGTGCTCGATTATGAATCCCGTTTCAAACAAGACGTGATCGACGATTTCGCCGACAGTTATTTGCGCGGTGAAACGCCGGTACCATGCATTAAATGCAATCAAACCGTGAAATTTCGCGATTTAGTCAAGGCCGCGCGGGAATTGGGCGCGGATTGTTTGGCAACCGGGCATTATGTGCGCCGCGTGATGGGTACGAATGGCGCGGAAATGCATGCAGGCGCGGATATGAATCGCGATCAAAGTTATTTTTTATATACGACCTTGCAAGATCAATTGGATTTCTTGCGCTTTCCGCTTGGCGATCTATCCAAGGACGAAACCCGCGCCATGGCCGGGCGCATGGGATTGGCAGTCGCCGATAAACCAGACAGCCAGGATATTTGCTTCGTCCCGAACGGCGATTACGCCAGTGTCGTGATGAAACTGCGTCCCGATGCGGCCGATCCCGGCGATATCGTCGATCTGTCGGGCAATGTGCTGGGTCGTCACGAAGGAATTTTGCATTACACGGTCGGCCAGCGCAAAGGCATCGGTATTGGTGGTCGCAAAGACAGTGACGGCGATGCGTTATATGTGATTCGCTTAAATCCAGAAGCCAAGCAAGTTGTGGTCGGTCCGCGCGAAGCGTTGGGCAGGGACCAGTTTATGGTCGCTGAAATCAACTGGCTGGGCACAACGCCGATGGCGGATGGCGAAAAAGTTTTGGTCAAAATGCGGTCTATGCAACCATTGCAAGGCGCGACATTATATCCGCGCGAGAATAACATGGTCGAAGTGGTATTGGACGAACCACGCCTTGGCATCGCGCCGGGTCAGGCATGTGTATTTTATCGTGGTTCCCATATGCTGGGTGGCGGATGGATCCGGCGCGATAATGGCATAAGTGATTGCAAAATAGCGCAAAATTCGCCAAAACCAGGTTCTTCGGCTCAAGCAAAAGCTTGACGAAATCCGATTTGGCCGTTAAATAATATCCGATGTGGCGGGGTAGCTCAGTGGTAGAGCAGCGGACTCATAAGCCGTTGGTCGGTGGTTCAATCCCACTCTCCGCCACCAAATTCTATCATATAGCGAAAGTTCATTATGCGCCGCCCTCGTGTTGTTGCCGCAATAAGCTTTCTAAGCGTTCCCGCCGCCATCGGCCTGTTTGCAGTTTGGCATCACACACGTTCTTATACGCCGCCGTCTTCTAACCCCATTATTATTCCTGAATCTACGTCCACAACATTACCGGGACATACCGCGCCATTACAACCCGTGTCTTCGCCCATCATCGTAGAAGGCCCTATCATGTCAGGCTTGACTGGAAATTGCATCGATAACCCGCAAGCCTTTGCCGAAGAAATTCACACTTGGGAAGAATCGCGCCTTAAATACCCTGCGGAAATTTTCCCGGATGAACAAGGCAGTATTCAAGTGCGTTCCCGTCCGGATTTGGGGTTGATTGAAATCGAAATTACGCATCAGCAGGTTTTGGAATCAGGCGAGGGCGGAAAAGGCCGGGCGTTAAAAGCAATTTTTCATCTTCGGCCAGAAGAATATGCGGAAGCCGTATATACTAAAGAAAATAATTCTGTAAGTTTGCGGCAGGCGCTGGAACCTTTTTCTAAAAACCCGGATGAATTTATGGCGGCCACAACACTGCCTAATTTTATGGTTACGGTGTATAAGGATGGCCAGGAATCGCATACAATGTATTATTGGCAGTTACCAGAATCCGAGGAAGCAAAGGCCGATCCAGCCTCGCCAAGCATGGCGGCCATATATAAAAATGGTAAAATAGTAATGATCAACAGAGCCGGTGAGAAGGCAATCATAGAGCCCGCGCCAGAATTAATGCCGCCCGGTTCCTTGCAATATCACCGGCAATTGATCCGGCAATATTGCTAAGTTCTATCCCGCCATTTTCAGGATCAAATAATCTTCATACGCGATCGGTTTTTCACCGGCTTGCATGCGATCGGTATATAAAATCCCATTCATATGATCGATTTCATGCTGAATGATTCGTGCTGACCAAGATGTAAATGCCTGTTCCTTGATGGTGAAGTCGCGTTGCAAATACCGCGCTAAAATTCCATAGGGACGGGAAACACGACCGCGTACGTCAAAGAAACTTAAACAGCCTTCATATTCGCTGGCCACTTGCGCGCTGGCCTCCAAAATTTCGGGGTTGGCCATATGAATATATCCGCGTTGCGGCGTCCAGATTATGCACATGCGCAAGGGAATGCCAATTTGAGAGGCGGAAAGCCCAAGCGAATTGCGGAAATCATGCACGTTGCGCAGATCTTCCATAATAGCTTCCATCTTTTGCCAAACTTGCTCGGCTTCGGATCGGTTGTTAAGATTTATTGGCCTGGATATTTCTCGTAAAGAATGGTGGGAACAATTAACAATGGCGGGGTGCAGGCCATAGTGATTGGGTGGATCGTTATTTTGCGGTAAATAATGTAATTTGGACATTGGGGACTCCCTGATCGAATTTGTGTTATATCTTTGTTTCAGTTAACAAAAGTTATTTTAAAAGTCAGTGAAATATTTATGAAGCTTTGATGAACCGCCCCTTGGAAAATGGCGGAAGATACGCTAATTATTCAAGTACCATGGGGCTTTTGATCTATAGTGCAATGCATATAAAAATCCTCTGTCTTTTTCGTGAAGGAGTGTCCAAATGCGCAATTCTGCAACATCGTATGGCTTGCCCAGCAAGGTTTTACACTGGCTGATGGCCGTTTTGATCATCGGGCTGTTTGGGATGGGCGTGTATATGGCGGATTTGGAAATGTCGCCGGACAAATTGAAGATTTACGGGCTACATAAATCATTTGGCATTCTGGTGCTTGGGTTGGTGATTGTTCGTTTGATCTGGCGCTTGTCGAATCCGGTGCCGGAAAACGAAGCGGGATTGAGTAAATTGGAAACCGGTACCGCGACCACGGTGCATTATGCCCTGTATGCGTTGGCGTTTTTAATCCCGCTAAGCGGTTGGGCGATGTCTTCTTTTGCCGGGTTCCCTGTATCGGTTTTTGGATTATTCACTTTGCCGCATTTGACCGCGCCCGATAAAACCATGGTGCAACAAGTCAAAGACTTTCATTGGTATTTCGCGCTGACGGTAATTTTACTCGCCTGCGCGCATGCCGGCGCGGCGTTGTATCATCATTTTATTCGCAAAGATAATGTATTGCGCCGGATGTGGTTCTAATGAAAAAACTATTGCGTTTATTATTCACTCTGGTCGCTATGGTCATGCTGTGCGGCGTTGCGCCGGTTGGGCAAAAATGGGAAGTGGATAAAACCAAAAGTAAAATTGGCTTTACCGCTAGTTACAATGGCGAGCCGATCGAAGGATCTTTTGCCCAGTTTTATCCCAATATCATTTTCTATCCAGAGTATCTAAACGCCAGCATGATTGCGGTAAGAATTCCGATCGCGTCGATCCAAACCAATTACGAAGAACGCGATGCGACGGTGCAGATGGAGCCTTGGTTTAATAGTCCATCCTATCCGGAGGCGGTTTTTACATCCCAGAAAATTACCAAAACCGGCGAGCAATCTTATCGTGCCGATGGCATATTGACGATCAAAGGCGTTGCCAAACCGTTCGGATTCGATTTTCATTTTACCGAATGGATGGTGAATGAATCCACCAAATCCATCAAAGCGGTCATGCAGGCCGATTTCACGATCAATCGCAGCGATTTTAAAGTTGGCGAAGGACAATGGGCCGATGATAAAATGATCGGCAATGCCATTAAAGTGCATTTGAATATAACTGCGCAGCGCGCGAATTAAGCCGCTGATTTCTTGCCTGGATTTTTAATTTCTTCCGGAACCGTCCAGGCGTGATTCAACGGCCCATTGCCTTGACCAAATCCTGGCGCGGTTTTAATGGCTTCTAATACATAATCCTGTGCACGCTGTAATGATTCAGTTGGCGACAGATCTTGTGCAAATCCAGTTGCGATTGCTGATGCTAATGTACAACCTGTGCCATGGGTATGCCGGCTGTCGATGCGCGGGGTGCGGTATTCTATAATATGTTCCCGGTCAATAACGTCCAAATTAACAACTTCACTGCCGGTACTTTCCAAATGCCCGCCTTTGATGAAAACGGTAATGGGGCCCTGGTCTAGTAGGCGGAACGCCGCTTCTTTCATATCTTCCAGCGTTTTAATGGTCATGCCGGTTAGTAATTCGGCTTCAGGAATATTAGGGGTTAAAACCGCGGTGCGAGGAAACAAATCCTTTTGCATGCGTTTAATGGCGGCCGGGTCGATTAAAAGCGCCTTGCTTTTCGACAGCATAACGGGATCCAATATCAATGGTACGTATTCCGGATAATCTTCGATTGCATCATTAATTACCGCAACATTTTCTTCGGTTGCCAACATGCCGGTTTTAATCGCATCGACGCCAATATCGTTGATGCATGCATCAATCTGTGCACGTAGAAAATCGGCTGGAACGGGATGAATACCGGTAACACCCAACGTATTTTGCGCGGTCAGGGCAGTGATGGCGGTCATCGCATATCCGCCAAGGGCGGTTACGGTTTTAATATCGGCTTGAATCCCGGCGCCACCGCTGCTGTCGGATCCGGCGATGATAAGGACGCGGCCTTGCATGGATTAACTCGCTTTTTTAATGGCGGCGATGATATCGTCGACGACTTTATCCAACATAGCTTGATTTTCACCTTCTGCCATCACGCGCAACAATGGTTCAGTGCCGGATTTGCGGATCAATAAACGGCCTTTACTACCCAATGTTTGCTCGCCAGTTTGAATGGCGATTTTTACGTCTTTATGATCCAGCACATTGGAATTGGCCGTTGATACGTTTTTCAGCAATTGCGGATAGGGTTTAAAACGCTGGCAAATTTGCGATGCTTTTTGTTTCGATTGCACCAATACCGCCAGTACTTGTAATGCCGCGATCAGGCCATCGCCAGTGGTGGCATAATCCGACAATACGATATGCCCCGATTGTTCGCCGCCGATATTCAGATTTTTGTTGCGCATTTCTTCGACCACATAACGATCGCCAACCTTAGTGCGCACCAGGGATAAATTCAATCCTTGTAAAAAATGTTCCAATCCCATGTTGGACATAACGGTTGCCACAATGCTTTTTTGTTTGATGCGCCCGTTCTTGGCCCAGGATTCGGCGATCATCGCCAGAATTTGATCGCCATCGACCACATTGCCCAATTCATCTGCCACGATCAACCGGTCCGCATCGCCATCCAACGCAATGCCGATATCGGCTTTGTGCGTGACCACTTGTTCTTGCATCGCTTTGGGGTGAACAGCGCCGCAATCTTTGTTGATATTCAAACCATCGGGTTTAGTGCCAATGGTAATTACCTCGGCGCCTAATTCCCATAATACGGTCGGCGCGGCCTTGTACGCGGCGCCATTGGCGCAATCGACCACGATGCGCAATCCATCCAGGCGCAGATCGTTTGGAAATGTCGCCTTGGCAAATTCGATATAACGGCCCAACGCGTCATCCAACCGTTGCGCGCGGCCCAGATCCTCGGATTTGGCGCGCAATTGTTCGGGCGGTAAATTCATCGCGGCTTCGATTTCCAATTCCTTGGCATCGCTTAATTTATATCCATCGGGCCCGAATAATTTAATACCGTTATCTTGAAATGGATTGTGAGATGCGGAAATCATCACGCCCAAATCGCACCGCATCGCATGGGTTAAATGGGCGATGGCTGGCGTTGGCATCGGGCCAACCAACAACACGTCCATGCCAGCAGAAATAAATCCAGCGGTCAGGGCGGGTTCAATCAAATAACCCGACAAGCGTGTATCCTTGCCAATCAAAACGCGTTTATGGCCGCGCCGCGTGGGCGAGCCATTTTGATGCGATAAAACATGCGCGGCCGCCATGGCGACGCGCGTTGCGATTTCAGGGGTCATGGACCCCTCATTCGCCTTGCCGCGAATGCCGTCCGTGCCGAAATATTGTCTTTGGGTCATGGCAAGAACTTATGGTTTTTATGGGATGCGGTCAATCGATGTATAGGGGGTATTATTGACGAATTATTGCGAAATAATACGGTTTTTGGGGCTTGAATTAGTATCCTTAAAGGATTATACTGCCCGCACAATTACTAAATAAAACAGGGTACGAGAGCATGACTGAGTCTGTTGTTAAACGTGAATCTATCGTTAAAAGATTTTTTAAGGCACCGCATATTTATTGGGGTTTGGCTAATACTTGTTATGGGATTGCCGCGCAAACCCCAATAGCGATTATTGGTGCCTGCATATTTGCTCTTGGGTCTTTGATCAATGTTGCATGGGGTCTTGCGCGTCCCTTGGATCCAAACCGTTCCGAAGCCAAAAACAGAGCGGTGAGATTTATGGATAGGGCCTGCAGCAATCCCGCTTTTTATATGATTTTTGCCGCATGTAATTTGGGAGTTATTTATGCTCCTAATTATACCTATAACGCCGTTCAAGCCTACCGGCAGGCGGCACAAGGCCTGCCGATAAATAATATCGAAACGCAAAAAACGCATGGGCAAATTATACAGTACAATTCATGTATGGCGGCTGGAACCGGACTGATGGCCACAGGCAACGGGTTTATGGTCAATTCTTTGTTGATCGCCGCCAGGCGCAAAAGAGAAGGCCGCTAGATAAGCGCGCCCGCAATAGTCAAAGCCTGCTTGGTTTCCGCCACATCATGCACCCGTAAAATATGCGCGCCGTTTTGTGAGGCATGAATCGCGGCAGCGAGCGAGCCGGGCAGGCGATCGGATGGGGGAATGTCGCCGCCCAATTTCCCGATAAAAGATTTGCGCGACACGCCAATTAAAATGCGGCATCCCAAATCCTGGAACCGGTTTATATTTTTCAGTAACTCTAAATTATGGCTTAGTTTTTTGCCAAACCCAATGCCGGGATCGAGGATAATTTTATCCTGGGCGATGCCGGATTGAACGCAGGCATTCATTCGCTCCGCCAGATAGGCGTAAATTTCTTCGACCACATCGGTATATTGCGGATTGATTTGCATGGTTTGCGGCGTGCCCTGCATATGCATTAACACAATCTCCGCGCCAGAATTTTTGGCCACATCCATAGACGCGGGATCATGGGTCAGGGCAGTGATGTCGTTGATCATCGTGGCGCCCGCCTGGCACGCGACTTGCATTACGGCGGCATGGCGCGTGTCGATGGAAATGATTTTACCGCAATCGTGCAGTTCCTGGATAAGCGGGATAACCCGTTTTATTTCTTCATCGATGCTGACCGGCGCGGCGCCAGGGCGGGTCGATTCGCCGCCAATATCGATGATATCGGCGCCATCGGCGATCAATTTTTTGGCATGTTGAATGGCAGTGGTAGAGTTTGTGAATTGCCCGCCGTCATAAAAACTGTCGGGGGTGACGTTGACAATACCCATCAGGGCGGGTTTGGGAAATGTCATATGATTAATTTCCTAAACCCAAGCCTTTATTCTGCGGCTGGCGCATCTGGCGTGCTGGTACCGGCGCCTGGGATGCTGGATTTGCGTTTCCCTGCGGCGCGATCGGAATGCAATAAGCGGTCTTTTTCCAATTTTTCACCGCGCAATACCGCGCGGATTTCATCGCCAGACAGTGTCTCATATTCTAGCAATGCATTAGCGAGGCCATGCAGTTGATCCATATTGTCTTTCAGGATTTTTTCCGCCTTAGCATAAGTTTCATCGACCAATATTTTGATTTCGGCGTCGACCATTTTCGATGTGTCTTCGGATACGGCGCGGGCGCGGCCCATGCTGTGGCCCAAATAAACTTCGTTGTCGGAATCGGCATAGGCGAGGAAACCTAATTTATCGCTCATACCCCATTCGGTGATCATGCGGCGCGCCATATCGGTGACCATGCGGATATCGGATGATGCGCCGGTGGTGACTTTTTCTTCGCCGAAAATCAATCCTTCGGCGATGCGGCCACCCATGGCAACGCATAAATCGGCCTTTAATTTGGCGCGGGAAACCGAGTACCGGTCATTTTCCGGCAAGCGCATTACCATACCCAACGCGCGGCCGCGCGGGATAATCGTGGCCTTGTGAATCGGATCGGAATCGGGGCTGTGTAGCGCGAGGATCGCGTGTCCGGCCTCGTGATAGGCGGTGAGTTTTTTCTCCTCATCGCTCATCGCCATGGAACGGCGTTCGGATCCCATCATAACTTTGTCTTTGGCTGCTTCGAATTCGCCCATACCGACGGCGCGTTTGCCCTTGCGCGCGGCCATCAGGGCCGCTTCGTTGACAAGATTTGATAAGTCAGCACCAGAAAATCCAGGCGTACCGCGAGCCAAGGTTTTTGGATCGACGTCTTGCGCCAACGGGATTTTGCGCATGTGGACTTTTAAAATTTTCTCGCGGCCATTGATGTCTGGATTTGGCACGGTGATTTGCCGGTCAAAACGGCCTGGACGCAGTAATGCCGGATCCAAAACATCCGGACGGTTGGTGGCGGCGATAATAATCACGCCTTCATTCGATTCGAAACCATCCATTTCCACCAGCAATTGGTTCAATGTCTGTTCGCGTTCATCGTTGCCACCGCCATGGCCAAAACCACGATGACGGCCGACCGCGTCGATTTCATCGATGAAAATAATGCATGGGGCATTTTTCTTGCCCTGTTCGAACATATCGCGCACGCGGGATGCGCCGACGCCGACGAACATTTCCACAAAATCGGAACCGGAAATGGTGAAAAACGGCACATTGGCTTCGCCAGCAATGGCGCGGGCCAATAAGGTTTTACCAGTGCCGGGAGGGCCGACCAATAAAACGCCTTTTGGAATTTTGCCGCCCAGGCGCTGAAATTTTTGCGGATCTTTCAGGAAATCGACGACTTCTTCTAATTCGCCTTTGGCTTCGTCGATGCCGGCAACGTCTTCGAATGTCACGCGGCCGGATTTTTCATTCAATAATTTGGCACGACTTTTTCCGAAACCCATGGCCTTGCCCGCGCCGCCCTGCATTTGGCGCATAAAGAAAATCCACACGCCGATGCACAACAACATCGGGAACCAGGAAATAAAGATCGCCCAAAATCCGGTCGCGCCTTCTTCCGGCGGGGCAGCGTTGATAACAACACCAGCCTTTTCCAGTTTTTCGATCAAATTTGGATCATATGGCGAATAGGTTGTGATATTGGAATTGGTCACGGTGCGGCCGCTAATATTTTGGCCGCGAATCATCACTTCGGCGACTTCGTTATTCTGCACTTTTTTCAGAAATTCGGAAAACGGAATACTGGACGATTGCGGGTGGAGCGTGGAGCCTTGGAAAATATTGACTAACGCCAAAACCAACAAACCGATAATAATCCAAAAGGCGATATTACGACCGAACTGATTCACGAGACAGATCCTTTCATCGAACAATAATAGACTGCAACCATAGCAATTTTTTCCCCCGCAGTCATATGAAACCCGCGTTACGCGGCAATCTTGTGTTGGGGATGGAAATATAGCCGCAAATGCGGTTTTAGGCCGCTAATTTCGGCGTTTTTCCAATAATTTAGATGCGGGATGGCCAGAATTTCGTCCAAAGACAAGTCCTCGTTGCTGTTTTTTTGTTCCCACAAAGCAGGAAGGCCGAGCCGCGCCATATGGTGAATCGGCGCTGCGCGCAAATCGGGGCAGGTTTGTACGGCATTGGCCCAGCCTTTTTCGGTAACTGGACCAATATATAGATTACCTGGCGCCGTCTTCAATGACCAATCGATGCGAAATCTTCCATCCCATAAAACCGATTTTTGTCCGGGGATGATGGGAATTTTATCATCAATCAATCCAAATTCGCGATAAATGAAAATGGTGGAATCCATTTCAATAATGCAGCCGGATAAAGTTTTGGTTGCTTTATGGCCTGGTGCGATTAATTCCCGGTACAAATTTTCAAGACTATCCAATCGTGGAGTTATGTCTTTGCCGCCAATGTGGGTCAAAGTATCCGCGAGCAGCCGCAGACCGATTTCCATTGGAAATTGAGCAAGCTTCTGACGATCAACTTTTGCGTACCCCAAATCGTCAATCACAACGCATAATGCCGTGGCATCCGCGACTTGCGCGACGATGGCATCTTTGGCGCGCAGCATATTTTTCGCGGTTTCCACCAAACGATGCGCGGTTAGGCCCAGGGAGTCGAATAAGGCCTGATGTTTGCGGAATTGCACGCGCAGAAAATCATCATTGTCGTTGCTGGGATCTTCGATCCAGGCTTGGCCAAGCGTTTTTAATGTCGCAATCAAACGGGGTTTTGGAATATCCAACAGGGGACGTAAAATACGAATCCCATCGCGATTGGAAATTGGCGTCATCGCCGCCAAACCATAAACACCGCTGCCGCGCGAAAGGCGAATCAGAAAATTTTCAGCCACATCGCCTTGGTGGTGGCCCAGACATAAATCGATAATTTGTTTTTGCGTGCAGAAATCGGTCAATAATTGAAACCGCGCCTCGCGGGCGAGTTCTTGAATATTGCCGGTAGGATTTTTTTCTTTTTCCCAGCGTAGAATATGATGTTCAATCCCGCGCGCATTTAACCAGTTATGCACTTGGCTGGCTTCGGCCGCAGATTCTGGGCGCAAGCCATGATCAACGGTGATCGCAATGATTTTGCCGCCTTTTTGCGCTGCCCATTCATTGGCTAGCAAACAAAGCGCCATACTGTCGGCCCCACCAGAAACAGCAACGGCAATTACCGGCTTTGCCGCAAATGGGCCCAGCGTATCGAACAGATTCGAAAATTCTTGATGCAGAAGGGGAGACGCCTCAGTCACATTATCCCTGTTTCGCGCCGCTGCATTTCAATTTCTTGGCCTCGCCATCGGCGCGCGCCTTTATGCTGTCGCTGGCATTGGGGAATTCCTTGGACAGTTTTCCAAAACTGGCGCAGGCTTCTTTTTTATTTTCCAAATTCGCTAACGATAATCCCAGTTTCAATAAACTATCCGGCGCCTTGGTGCCTTTGGGATATTGTTTATAGGCTTTTAAAAACTCGACCGCGGCGGATTTAAAATCGCCACGCACATAAAAACTTTCACCCAGCCAATATTGCGCATTGCCGGTAAGCGCATGATCCGGATTTTGTTTGATAAAATCGCGGAATGCAGTTTCGGCGCCCACATAATCGGCCTTTTGCAATTGCGCGATTGATTGATCGTATAATACTTTGGGATCGCTGTTCGCGGCTGGTTGTGTGGGCGGGACAATCGGCTGAGTTAGGTCGGCAGGCGCGTTATTGATCGCCAGCTCGCCCGGATTTTGCGCCGGGGCATTTAGCGCTTGAAGTTTTTGTTCCAGACCTTGCAGGCGAAGTTCCATATCGGTCAAGGCTTTGTCTTGGAATTTTTGTTGGTTGGCCATGCCATGATTTAATTCTTCCACCTTGCCGGTTAAATCGCGCATGCTTTTTTCGAGCGTGCTCAAACGGCTGTCTAAACGGCTGAGGGCGGAAGAATCCAGATTGCCGCCCTTGCGCGCGCCTTCGGGGGCGGACCCATCGCCGCGAAATACTTCCATTTGCATATTTTGCATGTCGCGTTCCATCCGGTCGATTCGGTCAACCACAACTTGTAAATCGTCGGCCCAGGAAAATGCAGGAGCCAGCAACAAAAAACAAATAACGATAAAAATCCAGCGCATGATAAAACCTATGGTTGGGAGGAAGCGTAGGATAACGTAGAATTGGGCCTGAAAAAAGGCAAAAAAACAGCCGCATAAAGCGGCTGTTTTCATCGGATTTCCCTAAGGAATTAGGAAGTCGGCGAAGCGCCTTTCAGCGTTGTCACCGAGCGGCGATTTTGAGTCCAGGAAGATTCATCCGAGCCCAAAACGGCTGGACGTTCTTTGCCAAACGAAATCGTTTCCAAACGGCCGGCTGGGATGCCCAGACTGACCAAATAGTCTTTTACCGCGATCGCACGGCGTTCACCCAACGCCAAGTTGTATTCGCGGGTACCGCGTTCGTCGGCATGGCCTTCGATGGTAATTTTCAAATTGCCAAATTTTTTCAGCCAGGTTGCTTGACGCTCCAAGGTGGATTTGGATTCGGAATTCAAATCATAACGATCATATTCAAAGAATACGCGATCGCCGACATTCAATACCAAATCGTCTTGGGTGCCAGGTGTAACATCAGCGCGGTTGATGCCGGCTTTGCCGCCGGTGCCTTGACCGTCGCCGGAAACGGATCCGGAGGAGTCAGTGGTTGATGTGCAGGCGGTAACCAGCAACATCGCAGCTATGATGGTAAGAAGACGTAAACGCATAGGAGTGCCCCTTTGTGGTTATAAAACAAAACTTTGGTTCGCATGTATCGGCCAGAACCGTGGCTTTTATGTGGTCGGTATGTGGTTAGTTATAGAGTTTTTAGCCTATGGAATCAAGGGGGACCATGCAGGATCCGATGCATCCATAGGGGTTGGGATAAGTTGTAGATTTTTGCCGGTCAAATCAACCGAATAGAGTTTGGCCTGGGTGCTGCCATTGGAATCCATGCGGCCTTGGCGATAGAACATTAAAACCCGGCCATTTGGAGCCCATGTAGGGCCTTCTTCCAAATAGCTTTCGGATAACAATCTTTCCCCAGATCCATCGGCGCGCATGACGCCGATATAGAAACTGCCTTCCAGAAACTTGGTAAAGGCGATCAAATCGCCGCGTGGCGACCAAACTGGCGTTGCATATTTACCGCGGCCAAAGCTGATGCGTTTCACATCGCTGCCATCGGCATTCATGGTGTAAAGCTGTTGCGATCCGCCGCGATCGGAATTGAATACCACTTGCTTGCCATCTGGTGAGTAAGATGGCGATGTATCGATCGATGGATGGTCAGTCAAACGGCGCGTTTGGCGCGTGTTCAAATCCATGGAATGAATGTCGGTGTTGCCATCGTCGGATAAAGACATCAATACTTTACGACCGTCGGTTGAAAAACGTGGGGCGAATGTCATGCCCGGAAAATCACCCAAAACTTCTTCGCGGCCCGTGTCGATATTCAACAAATAGACGCGCGGACGGTTGCGGTAAAATGCCAAATAGGTGATTTCCTGGGTCGATGGCGAAAAACGCGGTGTTAAAACCAGGCTGCGGCCATCGGTTAGGAACCGGTGATTCGCGCCGTCTTGATCCATGATCGCGAGGCGCTTGATCCGTTTGTTGGCAATGCCACTTTCGGAAACATAAACGATGCGGGTGTCGAAATATCCTTCTTCGCCGGTAATGCGTTTATAAATCGCATCCGATACGATGTGCGATATGCGGCGCCAGTTGTTTGGCGGCGTGAAATAAGCCAATCCTACCATTTGTTGTTCGGCGAATACGTCCCACAAACGGAATTCCACGCGCAATCTGCCGTCAGATTGCAATTCCACCGTTCCGCTGACCAATGCCTGCGCGTTGATGGCGCGCCAGTCGGCGAAACGCGGTTGCAATTGCAAAGCGGCAGGGGATTGGATATAGGCGGCTTGGTCGATCGGTTCGAACAATCCCGAACGTTTCAAATTGTTGCGAATAACATCGGCGACTTCTTTGCCGGCTTGGTTTTGCGCCGGATTTTTGGCGTAAAAATCGGTAATCGCAATTGGAATAGGATCGGCAACGCCGCGGGTAATGTCCACTTTTAATTCGGCGCGAGCCGCAGCGGCGTGCAATAAAACGGTAAAGGCAAAAATAAAGGTAAGGAATTTTTTCATGGAAAATATATGCCGGATAATTGTGGTAAGAAGAAGGTAAAAAGAATGTACGGGATCTTTATAAAAAAGCAATATGGGATAACTGCCTTATAATCCCAGCATTTGCCGTGGATCGAAATTGATCGTCATGGTCTTCCACTGCTGATATTTTTCAGGCGGCAGTTTTAACGGCGTGCAGCGCGGATTTAACAATGCGCGCAAGGCGGATTCGGCGGCGGCGCGGTAATATGGATCATAAGCGGCGCGGCCTTTATCATCCACAACTTTGGCCTGGATCAATGTGCCATCGGGATTTAACGATACCCAAACCAATACCACCAAATCTTCGGGATTTTTGGCGCCAGCCGGCAGATTCCAGCACGCTTCGATCTGGCGGCGCAACGCGTCCATATCGCTGATGCTGATCGGAAGCGATGGAATAAATGGCTGGCCTTCGGCGCTGGATTTCGTTTCCGCTGGCGGGGTGGGCGGCGTTGGATTTTCGGTTGCCGCGCTTGGTTTCGATTTGAATTTTTCTACCGTTTCAAGGACTGATTCGAAATCGTTGGGATCTGGCTGCGCTTTTTTCTCGTCTTTTTTTAATTTTTCCAGCGGTTTGTCCGGTTTCAATTTCGGATCCGGTTTCGGCGTCATTTTATCCAGCTCGGTTTTCGGCTGCGGCGGCGCCGGAACCGCTTCGGGTTTTGGGGCGGGTTCCAGATTTTTGGTTTCGATTTTCTTTTGCGCAACCGGTTTTGGCATTGGCGGTAAATTGGTGATATCGGCAATCGGCACGATATCGACAATCGTCGGCGCGGGCAAAGGCGGCAGACTGTCAGTCAGGTTCGGCAGAGCGACCAGGGAGAAAACAATAACCGCGACATGCAGAATGGCCGAAAATATAAATCCTGTTTGCAAACCTTCGCTTTGCGGAATTCGCAACCATTCCCCATTATAGGCGTGCGCTGCGGCGGACATCTATTTCTTTGCCCCGGTATCTGGCATTTCGGCGACTAACGCGACTTTGTCGAATCCGGCGGCGCTGATCAATCCCATCACTTCCATTACTTTGCCATAGGCGATTTTTTTATCGCCGCGCACATAAATGCGTTGTTCGGCTTTTTTCTTGGAAATGGCTTTTAATCGCGGAATCAATTCGCGTTGCGTCAATGGCGTTTCTTGCAAATAAATTTTGCCCGAACTGTCGATGCTGACGACCAATGGTTCGGTTTGTTCGTTAATCGCGGGCGCATCGCTTTGTGGCAAATCGACCGGCACGCCCACGGTCAATAATGGCGCGGTGATCATAAAGATCACCAGCAATACCAGCATGACATCCACCAGCGGCGTTACGTTGATTTCCGCCATCGGCGTGAAATGCCGCCTGGAACGATAAGATCTTTTGACGCCGCCCATCGCCATTTATGCCGCCTTTTCGTCTAAACGGCGGGAAAGAATGGCGCTGAATTCGCCGGCAAAGCCTTCGAGTTTGTTGGCATAACGTTCAATGTCGGATGAAATTTTATTGTACGCGACAACGGCCGGAATCGCAGCCACCAATCCAAGCGCGGTTGCAAACAACGCCTCGGCAATGCCGGGCGCAACGACGGCCAGGGATGTATTTTTCGATGCGGCAATGGATGCGAAGCTGTTCATAATGCCCCACACCGTGCCGAACAAGCCGATAAACGGCGCGGTAGATCCAATCGACGCCAGGAAAGTCATTTGCCGCTGTACCCGTTCCAATTCGCGGCCCAAGGTTACTTGCATCACGCGGTCGATGCGGGTTTGCACGCTGCCGGTTTGCGCCAAATGCGTCACCGCACCACGAACATTGCCGGCTACGCGTTTCCATTCGCCCATCGCGGCGGCGAAAATTGCCGCCATCGGATCGGTTGGTCGATTGCCGACTTTGTCATGCAATTCTTCGAGTGAACGGCCGGACCAAAATGTGTCTTCGAATTTATCGGCAAGGCGAAATAATTTTTTCAGCCGCAAAACTTTGTCGAAAATGATCGCCCAGCTCCACAGCGAAGCGAACAGCAAAACCAACATTACGCTTTTCACAATCCAATCGGCCTGCAAAAACAAACCCAGGATCGAAAGATCCATGGCGGCCGCATTGCCACCCAAATTCACGGCATCGACGATATTGGCGGTCATTTATTTCTCCTCTACCATTTTTTCCAAATCCTTCCGCAAGGAATCTGGAATCCGGGTTGCTTTAGCATCTTTGGTGATCGCAACCAAGGTTACATTCAACTCCGCAAGCCGTATCAGCCCGCTTTCCGCGTTTCTGTTGATAACTTGGCGGAATTTCAGGCTCGCGCCACCCATCTCGACAATCGTGCTTTCAATTAGAAGCAGATCGTCCAAAAAAGCGGGCGCTAAAAAATCAATTTCGCAATGTCTTAAGGCAAAAATAAGGCCGTTTTTTTCTGAAATTTCAATCACACTATGGCCAAGCAAACGTAAAAATTCCATCCGCGCCCGTTCGGCCAGGTTCAGGTATGACGCGTGATACATCACGCCGCCAGCATCGGTTTCGGCGTAATAGACGCGCTGGGGCAGATGATGGGTAAAACCGTTGAAATGGCCGGATAAATGAACTGTGGGATTAGACATAACAAAGGGTTATAGACGGATTTGGCGGTTTTTAAAATGACTATTCCGTCAGGCCCAATTGCTCGGTTGGACGTGGGGGCGGGGTTAGGCCGACATAGGTAAAACCCTGATCGGTCAAGACTCGTCCCCGCGAGGTGCGTTGTAATAAGCCTTGTTGAATCAAATAAGGTTCAATCACATCTTCCAGCGTATCGCGCTGTTCCGCAAGATAAGCGGCGAGGGTTTCGATCCCGACCGGGCCGCCGCGATAAACCTCGGCAATGCAAGACAGGAATTTCCGGTCCATGCTGTCCAAACCCTTGCCGTCGACATCCAGGCGTTTCAATGCTTCATCGGCAATTTTGGCGTCGATGGATTTGGCCTTGATATGATCGGCGAAATCGCGCACCCGGCGAAGCAAGCGTCCCGCGACGCGTGGCGTGCCGCGCGACCGCTTGGCGATTTCCATTGATCCATCGCCGGTCAAATTCATTTGTAATAATTTGGAGGAACGTAAAATAATATCCTGCAGATGGCTAGATTCATAAAAATTCAAACGCAGTGGAATGCCAAACCGTTCGCGCAAGGGGGTTGTCATCAAGCCGGTGCGCGTGGTTGCGGCAACCAGTGTAAATGGCGGTAAATCGATGCGCACACTGCGCGCGGATGGACCTTCGCCGATCATTAAATCCAATTGGAAATCTTCCATCGCGGGATATAAAACTTCTTCGACCGCCGGATTTAGGCGGTGAATTTCATCGATAAACAAAACATCGCGCGGTTGTAAATTGGTCAAGATCGCGGCCAGATCGCCGGCCTTGGTAATAATCGGGCCGGATGTGGCGCGGAAACCGACGCCCATTTCCTTGGCAATAATTTGCGCGAGCGTGGTTTTGCCAAGCCCTGGCGGGCCGTGCAGTAAAACGTGATCCAGCGCCTCGGTCCGCGCATTCGCGCCGGAAATAAAGATTTTTAAATTGTCGCAAACATCGTCCTGGCCGATAAATTCGGCCAGCATGTTGGGGCGTAAAGATTTTTCAACGCGCCCATCGTCGGTTTCAATCGGTTCGGCAGAAAGGACAGTAGAAGTTTTCATTTCAATATTTCATTCTTACTGAAAATACAAACGTGAGCGGCCTGTCCTCCGAAGCCTTGGCGAAGGAGGATTTTCATGCGGCCAATTCCTTGAGCGCGGCGGGAATAATTTTCTGCACCGGCGTATCCGCATCCAAAGTTTTAGCCAAATTCGCAACCGCGCGGAACGCATCCATGCGGGTATAACCAAGATTTACCAGCGCCGAAATCGCATCTTCGGCATGAATTAGCGGCAAGGAATTATTATTGGTTGCGGCATTGCCGCTTTGTCCATCAGTTTTGCCTGGTACAAACGATAGCGCCATTTTGCCGACTTTGTCTTTTAATTCGGTCACCACACGCAACGCCAGTTTCGGGCCAATGCCATCGGCCTCGCCAACGGCGGCCTTGTCGCCGGATGCAATTGCGGCGATTAATTGTTGTGGAGTCAGTGCAGATAGAATGGATAACGCGGCCTTGCCGCCGATGCCTTGCAATGTTTGCAATAAACGGAACATGTCGCGTTCTTGTTCGCTTAGAAACGCGAATAATTGAATTTTGTCTTCACGCACATGCGTGTCGATAATCACGCTGACCGGCCGGCCGATTGCCGGCAATTGATCGATGGTTTTGCGTGATGCGCTGGCTAAATACCCAACACCGCCGACATCGATGATGATCGTATCGGTATCGGTTGAATCCAGGATGCCTTTTAATTTTGCGAACATATCAAGAACTATACTATTGCCGAAATGATAAAGTCAAACAAGGGAACGGGGGTCTGGGATAAAAACAAAAAGGGCGGGATAAACCCGCCCTTTTCCAGATAACAGACTGTTAAGTCTATTAATGTTTGCAGCCAGAGGCGCATTCGTAGGTCGATTGAACGCCCGACAAGAAGTTCCACAACGCTTTCGCGGTGGTTTCAGCGGCGTTTAATGCCTGTTCTTGTTCGGCCGGGCTCAATTGATCCAGCAATTTTTCGCATGCTTCACGGTGAAACACGTCGGCTTCTTGGTGAACGGTAAAGAATTTCAATCCTTGGTCCGATTCAACGCCATAGAATTTTTTCAAACCGTCGATTTTCACGGTGGCGATTTCCGGGATCTGATGTTCGTACGCGTACAACGATGCCAAACCTTCGGCATAGGTGTTACGGCAGAACGAGAAAAATGTTTCGATCAATTGCTTGGTTTCGCCAGCCAAGACCGCTTTTTTCACGTCTTCGCGGGATGCGCCCAAAGCTTCGGCGAATTGCATCCATAATTCCGGATGATCGGTGCCGCGGTTTTCTTCGTCGACCAAGTTTTCCAGCAATAATTTACGCTTGGAAATATCTTCGCAGATCGAATGAGTCGCGCTGATGTAACGGGGGAATGCAGACACATGATGGAAATATTGTCCGGCATAATGTTGCAATGTTTCGTTGGACAATTCGCCCATGTTCCAGGTTTGGTAAAATGGGTGATTGAGCAGATTCAAAGGCGCAATGCGCTCTTTCAAAATTTGGGAAAAGTTCATGGGGAATTCCTCGTAAAAATGGATCAATAAGATAAGGATTGCATAGCCCGGATCGGCGGCGAATTCAACCGCTTATTTTGGGTCATCCACCGTGTTTTTATGCGGATTTTATATGAAATTTTTGTTGCGTTTGGGCGTGGTGGCCGTGACAAATGGCAATCGCCAGCGCGTCGGCTGCATGTTCGGATTCAATTATCAGGCCCTTTAACAAACGCTGGACCATTAAAAACATTTGATTTTTATCGGCATTGCCGGTTCCGACAATCGCCTTTTTGACCAGCTTGGCGCTGTATTCGCATACTGGCACGCCAGCCGCCGCTGGCGCCAGCAAGGCAATCCCGCGCGCCATGCCCAATTTCAGGGCGCTTGCGGAATTTTGCGCGACAAAACTTTCTTCGACCGCTGCCGCCATGGGTTTATATTCGGTGATTATGGCGGATAATTGTTCAAAAATATATTGCAGGCGCTGGGCGGTTTCCAGTTTCGTGCTGGCCGAAATCGTGCCGCTGGCGATGCCACGCAATTGATTGCCTTGGCAATCGACAATCCCCCAGCCCGTATGGACAAGTCCGGGATCGATGCCCAAAATGCGTTGCGGTTTATCCGGCATTGGCCAGTTTTTCCATTACCGCCGCGTCGATGTCGAAATTGCCGTACACATTCTGCACGTCGTCATTGTCTTCTAATACTTCGACCAGTTTCAATAAATCTTTCGCGGCTTCTTCGGGAACCGGAACCAGATTGGTCGGTTTCCAGGATAATTTTACGCTTTCGGCCTCGCCAAATTGTTTTTCTAAGGCATCGCGCACATGATTTAAATCGCCGGGCGCGCAAGAAATGAAATGCCCGTCTTCGGTGGATTCGACATCTCCTGCGCCAGCGTCAATCGCGGCCTCCAGCATTTTATCGGCGCTGCCGGTTTTGACGGGATATAAAATCGCGCCGATATGTTCGAACATGAAACTGACACTGCCGGTTTCGCCCAGATTTCCACCATGCTTGGCAAACGCGGCGCGAACTTCGCCAGCGGTGCGGGTGCGGTTGTCGGTCAATCCTTCGACGATAATGGCAATACCGGCTGGGCCATATCCTTCGTACCGGATTTCTTCGAAATTATCCGCGCCGTCCGCGCCGCTGCCGCGTTTGATCGCGCGCTCGATCGTGTCTTTGGGCATATTGGCGTTGCGCGCCATGGTGACGGCGGCGCGAAGACGGGGATTGGTATTTGGATCCGGCGCGCCAGCGCGGGCGGCGGTTGTGATCTCGCGGATTAATTTGGTGAATATTTTGCCGCGCTTTTTATCCTGCGCGCCCTTACGGTGCATAATATTCTTAAACTGACTATGGCCTGCCATGTGCGATCCAAAACCTTGCTAAGACGTTGTAAATATGTCGACAACCGGCCTTTATCCGGCGTCCAATTGCGTGCAAATTCCCTTATTTTATAGCCCACTTACTATGGCAGATCTATACTGTAAACGCCTATATCTTGTGGGTATAAGGGGCGGTTAACCGCTTTTTATCCGTATTTTGCTCTTCTAATGGCGGCACTTTTTAGTATCTGGTTGTTTTTAATGACTGAACAAACTTACAAATTAGACAAGCTAAACGTGCTGATCGTTGACGACAGCAAACATATGCGCAATTTGATCCGCTCGCTTTTAAACGTATTCGGCGTGGGCGCAATCCAAGAAGCCAGTGATGGCCGCGAAGCGTTCATAAAACTTGCCGCCGGCGGTTACGATTTAATTTTATGCGATTTGGTGATGGAGCCGGTCAGTGGCATGGATTTCATCGACCGCGTGCGCAAAGGCAAAGACAGCCCCGATCCTTTTATTCCAATCATCGCCGTTACCGGCTATACCGAACAATTCCGGGTCACCGCTGCGCGCGATATCGGCATCAATGAAATTCTGGCAAAGCCGATTTCGGCCAAGGAACTTGCCGCGCGTATTCAATCGGTCATTGAAAATCCGCGTCCGTTCGTGCGCACCAAAACTTATTTCGGGCCAGACCGGCGCCGCAAAAAAGAAGAACAAACTTTTTATGACGGTGTCGAACGTCGCCGGTCCAATTTGGGTGGCGATTTGGGATTGTCGGATCCAGGCCTTGGCCTGTCCGACGATTTTTAGGGTGATGCGATGATTTTTCGCCGGCGCGGCAAAAAACCAGATGTGATCGACGCCACCAAGGATCAGCCGCCAGCGGATAAATCTTCGGCCGGTCAATCTCCTGCCGTTCCATCAAATCCTACTGCTGCGGGACCGGCGCAAAATTCGATGCGTAAAAAACGCCCCGACGTGATGGTGCAGGATTATTCACAGAATTCTCCGGCGTCATCCGTAAAATCCACGCCATCTTCCGCGCTAACAACATCCGATACTGGTTCTGGCGCGATGCGTAAAAAACGTCCCGAAGTCATGGTACAGGATTTTACCGTCGATGCCGGGCCGCCGCCGCAAATGGACAAAGCCGAAACGCTGGTCGAATTTTTGCATCCGGTGAATAAGCTTAAGAAAAAAGTCGGTGAAGGCGCAACAGGTTTCGAGGCTGGAATTTTTATCCGCGCCACCGAGGTGATTAAAAATTTGGCCGTATCTTATATCGAAGGAATAGCGCCAAAGGATCTGCGTGAACTAAGCGTTACATTTCAGGCGCTACAACATTTTCCGGATCGCAGCAAGGAAAATGTCGCCAAATTATTTGCCCAAGCCCATGAAATCAAAAGCGGTGGCGGATCGTATGGATATCCGCTAATCAGCCGTATCGCCGATTCGTTGTGCAAGCTGACCGAAGGTATGGGCGCGCCAGAAAAAATGGATATGATGCTGATCAAATTCCATATCGATTCGTTGCATGTTGTGGTTCGCAAGAAAATCAAAGGTATTGGCGGCGAAATCGGCCAGTTGTTGATCGAAGGATTAGAAGTTGTCGTCGCCAAACGCAAGGCGCATGATTCCAGTTTGGTGTTGGAACATATCGCCAAATTCCTCGAAAAATTGGACAGCGCTTAGGTATATTGCCTGGCGCGGTTTCTGGCTGCTGCAATGACCATGCTGGACGGCGGCAGGTTGATCGCTTGTCCCAATTGCGGCAGTAAGTGATTGCCCAATTTTATCGTCTGGCCTAAGAATTCGCTGAATGCTTTTAAGTACGGTTTGCCATTGGTGGTGGACCAATCCAATGCTTCTACAACAAAAGTCGGTATTGCGCCTTGGCCAAGGATTACCCAATCCACGGTTATTTCCCCATACAATACCCTCAGCAAGGGCGTGGGAGCATTCAGATTGTTTTTACTGCCTTCATCAATTCTGGTTTTTAAATCCCTAATCGCGTTAAGGGTAGCCGCATCGTCTTGTATCCCGGTTTTGGGATCGACCACCAACTGCCACACCAGTTTGCCGTTTACCATAGCGGTTTTCCATGCCGATATTTCAAGATCTACCGGTCCTGGATCATTCCCAACCCAATTTCCGGCGCAATCCGTATAAATCCGCAGCACTTCTATCTTAAAGGCATCTTGTTCGCCAAACCAAATTTCATGATCAGCAACCGCGCCGGCGATTTGATTTCTTCTCGCTTCCCTCGGGGCAAGCGGCATCGGAACCAATTCTTTGACATTGCGCCGAATGCCATAGGGCGTCACTTCGGGTTTATCTTGCTTTGGTTCAAAGAAACCAATATTGCCTATGTTGGTGTGATGATGAGGAATATCCCGCGCCGGGGCGGAAGTAATTTGCCCCAAAAAACCAAGACCGGCAATGAAAGCGCCTAAATTTCGCCCTTTATGATTCATTTCGCCCTCTCAGCTGCGTTATAGCTTAGAAAGATACTCTGCCTGTATAATAGATTCGTCAAGCGGTCGGATTCCGAGCCTGAAACTTATCCGCTGTTTATTAGGTTATTTTATGACCGGACACAAACTGGAGTTATGGATTTTGCCAATCCGGTTTTATCGTCTGTTTCGACAACACAACCGCGCACTTGTCCGGGGCCAAGCGCGGGTTCTAATTTGATCGTCGGCATTTTACGGACATAACGTTGAATCGGCGTGTCTTTGACAAAACCGATCACCGAATTGTAATCGCCGCACATGCCGGCATCGGTTTGATACGCGGTGCCGCCTGGGAAAATCATTAAATCGGATGTTGGGATATGGGTGTGCGTGCCGACAACCGCGCTAACGCGGCCATCAAGATAATGACCCATCGCCATTTTTTCGGAACTTGCTTCGGCATGAATATCGACAAAAATCGCCTGCACATTTCCGGCGAGCCGCAGATTTTGCAAATCATCGTTGGTGCGTTGGAATGGGCAATCCAAAACATCCATGAACAGGCGGCCGATTGTGTGTATTACCGCGATTTTGCGGCCATCGGGCAGGGCGAAAATATTTTGCCCGCGCCCCAATGTACCTTTGGGATAATTATTGCCGCGAATCAAACGGGATTCTTTGTCCAGTACGGTTAGAATTTCTTTTTGATCGAATCCATGATTGCCCAGCGTCAAACAATCCGCGCCGACGGCAAAAAAATCTTCGGCAATGGCGGGCGTTACGCCGAATCCATGCGCGGCGTTATCGACATTGATAATGGTGAAATCGATGGCGTGTTCGGCGCGCAATTTTCTCAAATTGCCGATCACCGCATCACGGCCCGAACGGCCCACCACATCGCCAAGGAAAAGAATTTTCATAACGTTTAAATAAAATAAAACCGGTCTATTGTCGAATTATTATTTGCTGCTTCTTTCGCCGGCGCGATTTTTGCGTTCAGCGTCAATGCGCAAGATCCGCGCGATTTTGTCGTTGATGCGTTGGACCAGGCTTTCGCTGTATGTAGTAGGGGCAAAAAGTTCGCCTGGATTGCCCAATTGAACTTCGCCTTTGTGCGGTTTCAAAGTATGTATGTGGGATAGTTTTAAATATTGAGGTCCCAATTTTTCCAGGGCTTGTCTGTCGCCGATAAACAAGATCGGGATTCTGCCTCCACTGAGTTCATTATAAACGAACACCTGATGCGGCATGTCGGTAACGATCAAGGCGCAATTTTCCAGGCTCGCGGGCTCATCGACTATGGGATAAATAGATAAATCGTAACCATGCGGCGCTTGCATGGCGCGGAATACCGCTGTCTTAGGTTGAGTATTTACGTTCGAAAAACCCGGGAATAGAATTTTTTGGGTTTTGGCAGGTTTGGGAGATGTTGTTGCTTTTGGTGGTTCTTCGGCAATGGCGGCTGACATACGGGCTCCTGATTTTTATATAGTAGAGACTATATTTTTTCAGGATATTTTTGTCAATCTAAAGAATACAGGCCTAATTACAGTTAATTGCCAGTTCTTCGGTTACTACCCAATCCAGTTTTTCATCGGTGCCTTCGTGCGGGACCAAGGGAACTTGTTGTGCCGCATAGGCCAATCCAACCGCCATAATCTGCCGCTGGGCGCGCATGGCGTTTAAGGTGCGGTCGTAAAACCCGCCGCCATAACCCAAACGATATCCGGCGCGGTCAAACGCCACCAAGGGCACCACCAAAATATCCGGGTTTAAGATTGGCGATTCTGCTGGTGGAATACGCGTACCCGCGTACCCTTCGCCTAAATTCATCCCTACCGTCCACTTGCGGAAAATCAGCGGCGATTCGTGTTCGGTTACAACCGGCAGGCAAATTTCAAATTTCTTTTCCGCGAGCGCGTTTAAAAGCGGGGTGGAATCTACTTCGCCCGGCAACGGCCAATATCCGGCGACAATAGAACCGGGGCGTAACGGCAAGGCTTGTAAAAATAAATCGCGAATCGTGTTCGCGGCGCGTTCGCGCGACATGCTGTGCACGGCACTGCGCTTTTTCAAAACTTCTTCGCGTAAGGATTTTTTGGCTAATTCAAGATCGGTCATTCAAATTCCAAGTTGGTAAGCCGCCGTGACCGTTGGGTGACGATGAACTCCGCCATGGCCCAAAAGACCAGGTGGGAACCATATACCTGAACCACGGCCCAGACAGAGACAGCTCCCGAAGAGTTTTAATCGGCCGGTGGGTTGCATGCACCCTAACGCGAAAGGCCGCTTACCAATAGATTATATAAATCATATCAATCTTTTAGGCAACTTTAATCCAGACCCCAATAAAATAAATTTGCCAATAAAGAAATGGTTGATATTATGTGGCGCATTCGATCATGGGGAGATTGCTATGGAAATTCAGCATAAAGCCTCTTTTTTACCCGTAGCTGCAATAGCTGCAGCAGTTGCGGTATGTAGCCTGTCCTTGTTATCAGGCTGTGAAAAGTTCGCAGAATGGGAAAAACAAAGAGCGGCTGAGGAAGAAGCTCAGGCAGAACAGGAAAAACGGGAAATTGCCGCTGCGGTTGCCGCTCAAGAAAAACAAATGGCAGAAATGTTAGGCAGCCCATTATTTTTTTATGAAGTGTATTACAAAAGGGTGGTTGTTAGCTCTTGGTGCAATAAATGCCAACAACAAGAGAATAATTATCGCCGTGATTATTGGGCGTATTGTGCCTATCCAGGAATTGATGGCCAATTGCAATTAGCCAGGCTGGATTTTGACGGAAGATATGGCGAAGTTTCTTTTGAATTCAGTCAACCGTTGATTAAGGCAGTGACTAACGAGGAATGGTTCAATAGGTTTGGTCGGGAATATTATCCAGCGTTACAAAATTATTATACCAGAAACGCGCCAGAAATGATTGCCCCCGTAGATAGGGCTGCCATCGAAGCCGGAGTGATACCATCGGTTCAAACGGCCGCGATGCGCGCACAAAAGATTGGTCAGAATAATAGGTAATTGCGAATTGTTATTACGCGGCTAGTTTTGCGGTGATAGATTCGATAGACTTAACCAGCCCCTCAATCTGGCTGGCGGCCAGCTGGGCGGTCGTTGAAGACAGGGTTTCCGCTTTTTGCCCCTCCAATTTATCGATATAGGAATAGGCTTCGGCCAGTTCATCGGCCAGTTTAAGCGCGGCTAGGACCAATAAACGCGCCTCGCCGACATGGCCAAGGGATTTCTTCAATTCGCTAATTTTGGCGTCGACATATTTGGCCAAATCCCGCACTTGGGATTCCTGGCCATCATCGCAAGCCAGGGTATAGGGCACATTATTGATTTGAACGGATATTTGCGACATAGAATGTCCTTTGAATATTAGGCGGCCAGTTTGCGCAGTTTTTCCATATTTTCGTCAAGCTTGGTTGCAACTTGTTGGGTTACTTCGTTCAACTGCGAATATTGCTGTTTCACCGATCCCAATTGCTGTTCCAGATTTTTCAATTTGTCGTCATTGGCCGAAGCAATGGTGTTCAGCTTTTTTTCGATATCGCCAATGGCTTGTTCTAAACGGGTCAAGGCGCCCAGTAAACGGTCGCTCGCGCTTTTGGAAGAATCTGGGGTTGGTGCAGTCATGTGGAATCCCTGTGGTATATTGTTACGGTTTCGAATTATGGATAGAATTTCTGTTTCGTCAACCTTTAAAGTTTTCGCTTAACAGTTGACGGTGGATGATTTTGGACCTAATTGTGATGCTTATAATATATACAAAACCGAGGATATATGACGTTAGCCGCGAAAATCGAAATTTCCCCTAAAATTGACATTCCCCATGACCAAATGGCCAACGCCATTCGATTTTTGTCTATGGATGCGGTCGAACGCGCCAAATCCGGTCATCCCGGTATGCCGATGGGTATGGCCGATGTTGCCACGGTTTTATTCAGCCAATTTTTAAAATTCGATCCGAAAAATCCCGCCTGGCCGGATCGCGATCGGTTTATTTTATCGGCCGGTCACGGATCGATGTTGTTGTATTCGTTGTTATATCTGACCGGTTATGAAGATATGACCATCGATGAAATCAAAAAATTCCGTCAATTGGGCAGCAGAACGGCTGGCCATCCGGAATATGGTTATGCGGCCGGAATTGAAACCACCACCGGTCCATTGGGACAAGGCATCGCCAATTCGGTTGGATTTGCATTGGCCGAAAGAATTATGCACGCCAGTTTTGGCGATGAATTGGTCAATCATTACACCTAGGACATCGCCAGCGATGGCGATTTGATGGAAGGCATCAGCCACGAGGCAATCTCGCTCGCCGGGCATATGAAATTGGGTAAATTGATCGTGCTGTTTGATGACAATAACATCAGCATCGATGGCGAATTGCATTTATCGGAATCCGGCGATCAAGTCGCGCGGTTCAAGGCGGCTGGATGGAACGCCGAACGCGTCGATGGCCACAAGCCGGATGAAATCGCGGGCGCATTGCAACGCGCGCAAAAATCCGACCGTCCGACGATGATTGCTTGTCGTACCGTGATCGGTTATGGCGCGCCGAAAAAAGCCGGCACGCATGATTCGCACGGCTCGCCCTTGGGCGCGGAAGAAATTTCCGGCACGCGCGCGAAATTGATTTGGGATGCGCCGGAATTTGAAATTCCGCAAAATATTTTGCATGCCTGGCGTACCATCGGCGCGCGCGGCGCGGAACAATATAATGCTTGGCAAAAACGCTTGGGTGCCCACGAAAAACGCATTGAATTTACCCGCCGTTTAGAGGGCAAAATTCCAGTCAATGTTTCCGAAGCCTTGGCGAAATTCAAAGCCGATTTGATTGCAAAGCGCGAAAAATTGGCGACCCGTCAATCGTCCGGCAAAGTGTTAGAAGTTGTTCAGCCTTTATTGCCGGAAATGGTCGGCGGTTCGGCCGATTTAACGCCATCCAATAATACCAAGGTCAAAACGCACACCGTTGTTGCGGCGCCCACTTATGCCGGAACATACATTCATTACGGTGTGCGCGAACATGGTATGGCGGCGGCAATGAATGGGATGAGCCTGCATGGCGGGATTATTCCGTATGGCGGCACGTTTTTGATTTTCACGGATTATTGCCGCCCGGCGATTCGTTTGTCGGCGATCATGCATCAGCGTGTGATTTATGTAATGACGCATGATTCGATCGGGCTTGGCGAAGATGGACCGACGCATCAACCGGTCGAACATTATGCCGCATTGCGCGCGATTCCGAATTTATGGTTCTTCCGTCCGGCCGATTCGGTCGAGGTTGCGGAATGCTGGGAACTGGCCTTAAGCCGCCAGGACGGCCCAAGCGTGATTGCATTGACCCGTCAGGCAGTGCCGCATGTGCGCGATAATGCAACCGAAAATTTCTCCGCGCGCGGCGCGTATATTTTGGTCGATGCACCAAATGCGCCAGTAACGTTGTTTGCAACTGGATCCGAAATTGGCGTTGCGATGGATGCCAAGGCGAAATTGGATACACAAGGTATTGCAACGCGCATTGTGTCGGTGCCATGTTGCGCGTTGTTCGCACAACAAGATGCGGCGTATCAATCGCAAGTGATCGGCAACAGCAAAGTCAAAATCGCGATCGAGGCCGGCGTGCGTCAGGGCTGGGATGGTTTTATCGGTCCGGGTGGCGGATTTGTTGGTATGAATTCCTTTGGCGCATCGGCGCCAGCGGGTGATTTGTTTAAACATTTCGGCATCACGCCGGACAAAGTAGTTGAATTGGCAAAGTCTAAATTAGGAAAGTAAGTTGGAGTAAAAATGACAAAAGTAGCAATTAATGGTTTCGGCAGGATTGGACGATTGGTTTTACGCGCGCTTTTTGAATCGGGCCGCAAGGATATTCAGATTGTCGCCATCAACGATTTGGGTGATGTGAAATCGAACGCGCATTTGCTGCGTTATGATTCGGTGCATGGCCGTTTTCCATTCGATGTGAAAACAACCGATAATTCGATTGAAATTCAAGGGCAAAAAATTGCTGTCGTTGCGCAACCGGATCCGGCCAAATTGCCATGGAAAGATATGGGCATCGATATTGCGTTCGAATGTTCCGGCCGTTTTACCAAACGCGAAGAAGCCGCGCATCATTTAACCGCTGGCGCGAAACGCGTGATCGTATCGGCCCCGGCCGATGGCGTCGATGCGACCATCGTTTATGGCGTCAATCACGATAAATTGGCGAAGGATCATATTGTTATTTCGAACGGTTCTTGCACCACCAATTGCCTGGCTCCGGTTGCCGACGTTATTTTGAAAGAAATTGGAATTGAGCGTGGATTTATGACCACCGTGCACGCCTATACCGGCGATCAAAAATTGGTCGATTCGATTCACAAAGATCCGCGCCGCGCCCGCGCCGCTGCGTTATCGATGATTCCATCATCGACCGGCGCCGCCAAGGCATTGGGTTTGGTGATTCCGGAATTGAAAGGTAAATTGGATGGCACATCGGTGCGCGTGCCAACCGCGAACGTGTCGATGATCGATTTTAAATTCGTTTGCCCGCGCGATGTAACGGCCGAAGAAATCAACGCCGCAATGAAAAAAGCCGCTGAAGGCCGATTGAAAGGCGTGCTTGGATATGTAACCGATGAATTAGTATCATCCGATTTCAATCACGATCCGCATTCATCCAATTTCGATGCCACGCAAACCCAAGTCGTCGACAAACGCCTTGCGCGCGTATTGTCGTGGTACGATAATGAATGGGGTTTTTCCAACCGCATGCTCGATACCGCAACCGTCATGGCAAAAATGATATAAGGTGCACATGTGCCGAAAATCCTGATCACCGACTCTTTGTTTATCGACCAGGAGGACGAGGCGCGGTTGCGCGCCGGTGGATATGAGATTACGCGTTTGGATAACCCTAAAGCCACCGAAGATGAATTAATCGCCGCATTGCAAGATGCAGATGGGTACATTCTGGGCGGCATTGAATCGGTAACGGACAAGGTGATTGCTTCGACAAAAAAACTCCGGGCAATTTCTTTTACCGGCGCGGGTTATGCTGATTTTATTCCGGGCCATCAGCTTGCCACGCAAAAAGGCATTGCAATTAGCAACACTCCGGGTGGGCCTTCCTATGCGGTTGCGGAATTCATGATGGCGACGATTTTAATGCAATTGCGTCAATTGTTGAAATTCGGCGCTGGCGGAAAATCCTCGTTCGGATCGGCCGCGAGCCTCGCCAACAGCAAAATCGGCATCGTTGGTTTCGGCCATATCGGCCAGACGTTGGCAAAAATGCTAAGCGGTTTTTCTCCGGCCGGAATTTTTTATTATAACCGCACGTCTCGGCCCGAAGCGGAGGCGGTAACCGGCGCGAAATTCCTGCCTTTGTTGGATTTGGCCGCGACTTGCAATGTGATTGCGGTTTGCATTGATACCAAGGCCGGTAGCCCTTTATTAACCGCACCTATTATTCATAAAATGCAGCCAGGCAGCATTTTAGTGAATATCTCCACCAATGCATTGATCGATGCGGCCGCGTTGAAATCTCGCGTTGAAAAGGGCGAAATTTTTGTGGCTTCGGACCATGAATTTTCCGGCTGGAACAATATGCCATATTATTCCTGTTATACGACCAATGCGTCGACCGCGTTCAATACCACGCCTTCGATCAGAAAAGTCAGCGCCATGGCGACAGATAGCATATTAAATTTATTGAAAACTGGCCAAGACCGTTTTTTGGTCAATCCCGAATATCAAAAATTCAAAAAATCGGCATAAATAACTTTGGCAAAATTACCGGAATTGGCTAGATTATCCGCTATACGCCAATAGTGCCGAGACCAGCCCTGAAAGAGGTAGTACCATGACCGCTGTTTTGAAAAACCAACATCCGCCGAAATCTGTTGCTCCATCTGAAACCGTAAAAAAGATTTTGAAAAATTATGAATCGGACAGTGGCGCGACCAAAGAAAATTTGGGCCGTATTTTAATGCAAGGTCGCTTAGGCGGCACCGGCCAGATGATTATCTTGCCGGTCGATCAGGGATTCGAACACGGGCCAGCACGGTCGTTTGCGATGAATCCGGTTTGTTACGATCCGCATTATTTTTATCAATTGGGCATCGAATCGGATTTGAACGCGTATGCGGCGCCGCTTGGCGCGCTGGAATGCGGCGTTGAAACTTTTGCCGGAAAAATTCCGTTAATTTTAAAAATGAATCACGGCAATTCGTTGTTGTCGAATAAAACCAATCCGGATCAAGCGGTGTTGTGCAGTGTCAAGGATGCGGTGCGTTTGGGTTGCACGGCGGTTGGATTTACGCTGTATAACGGATCGGAATCTTATAACGCGCAAATGGAAGAATTGCGCGATATCATTGCTGAAGCAAAATCGCATGGCTTGCCAACCGTGGTGTGGTGTTATCCGCGCGGCGGCGTTTTGCCGAAAGAAGCGGAAACCGCGATTGACGTTGTCGCCTATGCCGCGCACATGGCATGCCAGGCCGGCGCGCATATGATTAAGGTAAAATTGCCATCGGATGTAATCTGGCTAGAAGCTGCGAAAAAATCCTATACCGAACAGAAAATTCCGGTTGGCACATTGGCCGATCGCGTAAAACATATTACCCAGGCTTGTTTCAACGGACGGCGCCTTGTTGTGTTTTCTGGCGGAGAGGCGAAAGATACGGCTTCGATTCTCGATGAAATGCGCGCGATCAAGGCGGGCGGCGGTAATGGTTCGATCATGGGCCGCAACGCGTTTCAACGCCCTAAAGCCGAAGCGATGAAATTATTCGACGATATGATCGCGATTTTGAAGAGCTGATTATGAGTAAATTGGGTATTTTTCTTTTTACAATTCTATTAGGATTGTTTTTTGCCCAAGTCGTCACAGCGCAAGCTATTTTACAATTGGACGAAGCGCAAACGATCAAATTGCAATCCAATTTAACACAGAAATTTGGAATATCAGTTGCTGATGCACGGTTATCAGCCGGAGTCTTGCAATCCAATTTGAGGTATTTGAGTAATGTGCATCAAGCATCCTCGCAAAAAGGTTTGTCTGGTATTTTACAGGAAGGAGAAACTAAAAAGGAGGTGATCGCGGACATAGCAGAATTTGATCCGTGTTGGTTGCCTATACTTACAACCGCCCAATTAGTTGCGGTAGGAGGAATCAACCATCCGACAGTGCAGAATTTTGTTTTATACAGCGCTCTTTATGATATGGCGATTGTATTCCAAATTGGCATTGTATCAAATATAATGAAAGTTTCCTTTGTGGATGGGGAGCGTTTTATAAATTCCGACCGGATTCCAGTTTATCAACAAGGGTGGATTAGAAAAAATGCGCCGGATGATAACATTAAAGAATTGCAAAAGCGGTTATATGATGTAGCGGAGCAGGCTGAAAAATTGTTTCCTATATATTCCTCTCAGGCTATGACTTCTTTACCGCCTCAATTGAAGGTGGTTAACAATTTAGGCGATGGAATGTTATTATGTGCCCGCTCTAACCAATTCAATAAAGACTTTAAGCTTTTGCTGCGTAATTCTGAATATAAAGCGCAGGCGGACAGGTTGACAGCATGGATGAATTATATTTTTGCAGGAAATGCAGTTTTGTTATCGCAAATTGGAATTAAGCCCGATAGATATTTTAGCAGTTGGATTGAAAAATTCCCTGCCGAGGAAAGAATGAAAATGGGAGTAGTATATATACAAGAACAATCGGATAAGTTCTGGATTCTAGCACAATACTATCCTTATCCTAATATTGTAATGATTGCGGATGCCGGTAAATATCCAGCTATGCCGATTATGGCTTTTAATGCATTCAAACTATACGATCCAGAAAAAATATTACGCGGTTTACAAGCAATAATTCATTAATGACCCAACTTTATTTAATCTCTCCGCCGCAAATCTCTCTGGACCAATTCTTGCCGGAATTGGATGTGGCATTATCCACTGGTTTGATTTCGGTATTCCAATTGCGCCTGCAAGACATGCCAATGGTCGCCATTGAACGCACCGTCGAGCCGGTTTTGGAAGTATGCCATGCGCATGACATTCCGCTGATCATCAATAATTATGTCGATCTGGCGCACCGGTACGATTGCGACGGGGTACATTTGGGGCAAAGCGATATGCCTTATGCCGAAGCGAGGCAAATTCTGGGTCCGAATAAAATGATCGGCGTGACTTGTCACGATTCCAAGGATCTGGCGTTTAAAGCGGCGGATGCGGGCGCCGAATACGTCGCCTTTGGCGCGTTCTATCCAACCAAAACCAAGGATTCGGGATATCGTCCAACGGTTGAATTGTTACGCGATTGGGTGGAATTGACCACCGTGCCGTGCGTTGCCATCGGCGGGATTACGCCGGATAATTGCAAACCGTTAATCGACGCAGGCGCGGATTTCATCGCGGTCGTATCCGCGGTTTGGGAACATGATAAAGGCGCAAAAGCAGGCATAGAGGCCTTTAAACTCTATATTTCAAGCATATAATCAAGTTGCAGAATCTACGCGATTCTGCTACTTTCCGCCCCAGAATTGAATGGCCCGGCCCCCAAATTCATGGAAGCCGGGCAAATTATTTAGAGGTAGGTAAATGAAAACCCAAGCCAACGCCCTGAAACCAGGCAATATCATCGAGGTCGAAACCAAACTTTTGACCGTGACCAAGGTTGAACACAGAACCCCAGGCAATCTGCGCGCTTTCGTCCAAGTCGAGGCCAAAGACGTTGCCTCAGGCAATAAAAAAGATTTCCGCTTTTCTTCGACCGAAGTGGTTGAACGCGTACGCATCGATGAAGTCGCGCATCAATATCTGTTCGCCGAAGGCGATCAAGTGACCTTCATGAATAACGAAAATTACGAACAAATCGTGGTCGACCGCGATTTGATCGGCGAGCCAGCACAATTCCTGCAAGACGGCATGCAAGTGCAAATCGCCATGCACGAAGGCAAGCCATTGGGCGTAACGTTGCCGGAATCGGTAGTGATGGAAATCGTCGAAGCGGAACCGGTTGTAAAGGGCCAAACTGCATCAGGCGGATTTAAAACCGCGAAATTGTCGAACGGCGCGCGCATCATGGTGCCGCAATATATGGCCAGCGGCGAAATGGTTGTCGTGCGCACCGACGATGGCAGCTTTATCGAACGCGCCAAAAACTAATGTCCAGATTATCGCCCCTGTTAACCGTAGTCGAAGCCGCTTGCCGCAAGGCGGGCAAATCCTTGACGCGCGATTTTAACGAAGTCGAGCATTTACAGGTATCGAAAAAAGGCCCGGCCGATTTCGTTTCCGCCGCCGACCGCAAAGCCGATAAAATTTTGCGCGAAGAATTGCAACGCGCCCGCCCCGCATTCGGTTTTATGACCGAAGAAGGCGCGGATGTCGTTGGCGATGGCGAGCATCGCTGGATCATCGATCCGCTGGATGGCACCACCAATTTTTTGCACGCCGTGCCGCATTTTGCGATTTCGGTCGCGCTGGAAAAAGCGGGCGAGGTTGTTGCGGCGTTTGTTTACCATCCGCTGTATGACGAAGCATACTGGGCGGAAAAAGGCACTGGTGCTTTTACCAACCGTTCGGGCCGTTTACGCGTATCGTCGCGCAAGGATTTCAGCCAGTGTTTGATCGCAACCGGCATTCCATTCAAAGGCCAGGGCGATATCACGACATTCAATAAGGAACTGGAAATCATATCGACCCAAGTTTCCGGCGTGCGGCGCATGGGAACGGCATCACTGGATTTGGCCTATATGGCGGCTGGGCGTTTCGATGCGTATTGGGAACGGAATATGAAGCCATGGGATATCGCGGCAGGCATTTTATTGGTCCGTGAAGCGGGCGGTTATGTTGTGGATTATAATGGTCAGCCTGCGACCGCCATGACTAAGGATATCATTGCCGCTAATAACGAGATTATTAAGCCTTTTTCCGAAATGTTGGGTGTTAAGACCCTGGCCCAGATCGAATCGGTGGCCAAACCGAAAATAGCCTAATATTTACCGGATATTTTAAAAATCGGTTGTCAGTTTGTTGCCAATTCTATATTTTACATGGCTATAATAACCGGGATGAATTTCTTGTCCAAAAAAACTAAATTGATTTTTGCTTTGATTTGCGCGGGCACTGTTTGCGCGGGATCGGCTGCGGCCGCATATCCGTATCGCGATGCCGTTGTCGTGAATCCATATATTATGCAAAATCTGGGACCGGAACCGACCGTGCCTTTGCAATATTATTCCGAATATCAATCGCATAAACCATTTGTGGTCACCGGCGCTAAACAAGCGAATCAAGCCGCGTATTATGCGGCGCGTTCGGGTGAATTATCTCCGCCACCGCGCAAAAAACCGAAAAGCAATTTGAACGAAGTCGTATTCGGCGAAACCGCGCGTAAATCCGGTAAATTCAAAGCCACGCCAAAATCTTCTTTCCGTGCTGCTGCTGGTGGATTCTTTCCGGCTGCTGGCCAATTTGTTACTAACATTGCCGGCAATATGTATGGCGGGTACCGTTGGAACGATATTGATCCGCGCACGCGCGGCGGTGCCGGCGCCAATGTTACGGTCACGCGCCCAAATTCGGTCGCCGGAACGGTGGTCGGATCGGTTGGATTCGATAAGGATGAAACGGATTTGGATTCAAACGGCATGGCCCAAGTGAAAAAAGTGGGCAGCAAATTAAAAGCATCGAATGTCCCAGCGGAATTGCGCGGTTATGCCACCGCGCCAAAAAACAACCCGGCCGAGGCGCGCCGCACCGCATTGACCCGCATTTTACAAGTGCGTGATACGTTAATCGGCATGGGCGTTTCCGGATCGCAATTGGGCGTCAAGCCGATGGGCACGCCAGAATCCGGCGCCAAAGACCGCGTCGATATCGTTATTAAAAAGTAATTACGCGGCGCGTTGGCGCAGGCTTTTTAAGAATTGTGCCATACGGTCTAAACCAACTTCTAAATTTCTATCCGATGTCGCATAGGAAATACGCATATATCCCGGCATGCCAAACGCGCTTCCATGAACGCAAGCAACATGTTGGTTGCGTAATAATGCCATAACGAATTGTTCGTCTGTTTGAACGGATGGATCGTTTCCTAATTCGCCGGAGATATTCGGAAATACATAAAAAGCGCCATCTGGCTTTGCGCACGGAATACCCATTACCTCCAAGCGGTTTAGAACAAAATCGCGCCGACGTTTATAATCTTCGCGCCATTCTACCAAAAATTCGTAAGACCCCGATAATGCCGCCGCTGCGCCAGCATGTATAATGGTTGGTCCATGCGTGCTGGACTGCGATATCATTTTATTAATCGCGCCAATCCACGCCTCTGGGCCGCCGCAGAATCCAAATCTGCCCCCAGTAAAAGCATGAGATTTGCTTATGCCGTTAATTACTAGGGTGCGCTCGGCTAAATCTGGAGCCAACTGTGGCAATGTAAAGAACTCCGCTCCGTATACCAATTTTTCATAAATATCATCGGTGATGATCACCAGATTCGGATTGGTTTTGACCGCTTCCCGCAAAACTTCTGCTAATGCTAGCAATTCCTGTTTAGAATATACAACGCCAGCAGGATTAGAAGGTTGATTAATAATAAATAACTTGGTTTTTGGCGTGATCGCCGCGCGTAATTCTTCCGGCGTGATTTTTAGATCCGAACGTGTTGGCACAATTGATTTGGCTGTGCCGCCGAAATAATTGACGATTTCAGGATAGGAAACCCAATATGGGGCAGGTATAACGACTTCATCGCCCGGGTTCACACAAGTGCCAATACCCCAAAACACCAATTCCTTACCACCAACACCGCTAGTAACTTGTTTGTCGGTATAGGTTAAGCCGTTATCATCTTGAAACTTCTTTCGGATCAGAGGAACCAAGGTCGCCGCATCCGGTTTAGAGTATCTGTTGATCCCCGCATGGGCAAATTCCGCCATGGCCACTCCGACATGCGGCGGTGTTTGCTTGTCCGGTTCACCAACTGCAAATCCAATGACTTCTAAACGATTCTCTTCGGGCAATTTCTTTTGATCTTCCGCAATCTGTCTGGCTAAATTGTTAACTGCTAAAGTTGCGGAAGGCTTAATACGTTTTGTTTGGTCGGCAGGGGTAAACACAAAAGTCATTATTATTCTCGCTGTTAAATTAATAGATCGTCAAATTCGCAAAATATAAGCGCAGCGTCAAGCGCTATTTCCTTAATAAATACCGTTTCGTAGGGCTAATATTTAAGCCGCGATTTGCAATTGGGCGAGGTTTTGATAGGTTGGGTTCGATTGAATCAATTCGTCATGCCGCCCCTGGCCAACGATTTGCCCGGCATCCAGAACCACAATCCGGCTGGCATTGCGCAGCGTCGATAAACGGTGCGCGATGGTGATGGTGGTGCGGCCTTGCGCCAATTTTTCGAGCGCGGCTTGGACCAGTTTTTCATTCTCGCTGTCCAATTGCGAAGTCGCTTCGTCCAGCAATAACAAATCCGGATTGCGCAGCATCGCGCGCGCAATCGCAATGCGTTGTTTTTGGCCGCCGGACAAACGCGCGCCTTTTTCGCCAAGATAAGTGTGAATCCCATCAGGCAAGTGATTTAAAAACTCGTCCACTTTGGCAAGTTTGCACACGGCGCGCACATGATCTTCGGTGGCGTCAGTTTTGCCGTATCTAATATTTTCCAGTAAGGAGGTCGAAAAAATCGCCGGGTCTTGGCCGACATAGGCGATACGATCCCGTAAATCGCGCGGATTTACATCGCGCACATCCACACCGCAAAACTTCACACTGCCTTTTTGTGGATCGTAAAACCGCAACGCCAATTGGAATAGGGTGGTTTTTCCAGCGCCGCTGCCGCCCACAATGCCGATCGATTCGCCGTCCATTGCCCGCAAATTGAATTGTTGCAAGGCCGGTTGATGGCGCGACGGATAATGGAAATCGACTTCGTTGAATTCCAGAATCGGCGTGGATTTACCGGCTGTTTTTGGCAGGGGCAGGGGGCTTTCGGAAATTTTCAAGGATGAGGGCGTGTGCAGCAATTCGATAATACGTTCCAACGATCCCGCCGCACGTTGCAATTCACTGGCCACTTCGGATAAGGCCGCGACCGATCCCGCCATCACGATCGAATAAAATACAAACGATGCCAACTCGCCGCCGGTCATATCACCATTGATAACGTCATATCCGCCAATCCATAATACGATGGCGATTGCGGAAAATACCAGGCCAATGATTAACGCCGACAATACCGCGCGCACCGATATACGGGCGAGCGCGGATTGCAATGCGGCTTCGGCGCGCATTTGAAATTGATTCAGGTCGATCGATTCGTGGGTGTATGCTTGCACAGTTTTAATTAAATTCAACGTCTCGTCGCCATAAGATGATATATCGGCAACGCGGTCTTGCGCCGCGCGCGATAATTTTCGCACCCGCCGGCCAATTAAAATCAATGGCCCGATCACAATCGGAACGACAAACGATACAATCACCGCCAGTTTCGTGCTGGTCAAAAACAGCATCAACGCCGCGCCGATCAATAACACCGAATTGCGCAAAGCGATGGGGAATGATGTCGAAACCACGCTTTGAATTTGCGTCGTATCGGTGGTCAGGCGCGATAAAATTTCGCCGACTTTGGTGATTTCAAAAAAACTGGGCGGCAGGGTCAGCAAATGCGCGTATAAATCCTTGCGCAAATCCGCAACCACGCGCTCGCCCACGGCAGATACGGTATACATGCGCACCATGCTGGCGGCGGCCAGAACCGCGATAATCGCCAGCATAATTTCAAAGGCGCGGTCCAACGATCCGGTATCTTCGCTGTTCAAACCGTGATCGACGATGCCGCGCAATCCCTGGCCGAATGCCAACACCGCACCCGAAGCGATCAGAATGGCCAATCCCGCGGCAATGATCAATCGCGCGTTTTTTTGCAAATATGGAAAAAGATTTTTTAAAACGCCGACATTGCGCGACGATACGATAACGGAATGGGATGGGTTCATTTACAAAATGCCTCGGCGGGTTTTAATTCTTTGTTCAATAAATCATAGATCGAAATTTTTTCGCCGCGCGTCGACAACCAATCGGCGGATTTGGTGTCGTTGAAATAAGCGGGGGCAAAATGCCACGCGCCGGATTTGGGCGAAGACAGCCATAGTTGTTGCAAGGGCATGTGGCGGTTAATTAAATATACCCCGTTATCGAATTCGGCCCGTAAAACGCCGTCTTCCAGGTCCAATTCCGCATCGTCCCCAAACCGCTCCTCGAGCTGATGCATCAGGCTTTCCAGCGTCTCGGCTGCGGCAGTGGCAAAATTTTTCATGTTTTTTCCGTTACTTAGCCTTATATATAGCAAGCCCGGGGGAGCGCGGCAATACGCGGTTTATCGCTTGCATAAGCGGCTGAAATTGTTTATAAAAGGCAAAATTTTAATACGGAACCGGCCTGGTACCAAAAAAACAGCCAGGCTTTTTTAATTAGAGGCAGCTATGAAACCAGACATTCATCCAAACTATCATGAAATCAACGTCATCATGACCGATGGCACGACCTATAAAACCCGTTCCAGCTATGGCAAACCGGGCGATACGCTGCGTTTGGATGTCGATTCGAAATCGCATCCGGCATGGACCGGCGGTCAGCAGAAGTTGATCGAAGGCGGTCAGTTGGCCAAATTCAACAAACGTTTTGCCGGCATGCCAGGCGCCAAAAAACCGGCTGCTCCTGCTGCAGACGCGAAAAAAGAGTAGATATTACAATATCTTTGTATGCAGCCCGCCTGGTTTATCCGGCGGGCTGTTGCTTTTTGGCGGCGCATGCAAACCTGTTTGTTGCGAGTGCGAAATATGATGCTGGTGCAAGGGGGGTGTATTGTGCATAGTATCTTTATCCATATGGCAAATGCCTTGTGGATTGAAGGGGGACTCTAGATCCATGAGCCAAGCCTCTCATCCTTTATCCCAGTGGTTGCGTTCGCGCCAACTACTCGCGGATTCCGGGTATGGTGTAACCAATCACCAGACCTATCCTTCGTTTGCCATCGAACAATTATCGGACGAGGTATTCACCATATCGGTGATCATGCCGCCTTGCGCCGACGATCAATTGACCATTTCCCTGGATAAAATGGATTTGACGATTGCGGCAGTAGCCAAGGACGATGCGTCGATGTCGTGCGAGCATAAATTCCGTCTGTCGACCGCGGCGACAATTGCCGGGGCAAATTGGGATAACGGAAATTTATTTATCGAATTGATTTGTGCCGAGGCGCCAAATCATGAAAAGCCAACCCAATTGGTCGTGCGTTATTCCGGCACGGGCACCTGGTTACGCCAACGCCAAGCCGCTCAAGTAAACAAAGCGGCGTAATTTCCAAATTTACTTTTTAAACAAAGCCTCTGCGCCGGATCGAACCGATTGTTTGCTTTTGATCATGGTTTCGGCGCGGGCGATTTCCGCCTTTAGCGATTCAATATAATTTTGCAATTCCGCAACCGACATTTTTTCCAAATTCGGTGGCGTTGCGGTTGGGCGGGGGAGATCTTCTTCCATGTGATTGGCCATAGATGGTGGACAGTGGGCAGAATTTTATCCTATATTCTATCATAATTACTATCCATATTTATTGCATCCTACGGTCTACGTATGTCCCTTCCCACAGAATATATTGGCGTCATTGCTGAAAAACCCGGCGGGCAGGAAGTTTTGAAATTCGTGCGCCGGCCGATTCCGGAACTCGAAGATGATGAACTGCTGATCAAGGTCGCCGCCGCCGGGGTCAGCCGTCCGGACGTGTTGCAACGCCTTGGCCGGTACACGTTGCCAAAAGACGCGCATGATGTATTGGGCCTTGAAATTTCCGGAACCGTAATCGCGCGCGGGGCGCGGGCGACAACAGCGGTTGGCGCGCATGTTTGTTCGCTGATGAATGGCGGCGGATATACCAATTTCGCTGTGGTCAAGGAATCTTTGACCCTGCCGATTCCCAAACGATTCGCCTGGTCCGAAGCGGCCGGAATTCCCGAGGCTTGTTTTACCGTCTGGTACAATTTGATGGAAGTCGGCGCGTTGCAGCGCGGCGAGCGCGTATTATTACATGGCGGCACATCTGGCGTCGGTACATTTGCGATTCAAATTGCCCGCGCGCATGGCGCGATTGTATTTGCCAGCGCCGGCGACGCGCGCAAGGTAGAGGCATGCAAAAAACTCGGCGCGCATTATGGCATCGATTATAAGAACGAAGATTTTATCGAAATCTGCAAACGCGAAACCGGCGACGAAGGCGTTGAAATAATTATGGATATGGTTGGCGGCGATTATTTTGCGCGCAACATCGATTGCCTGGCTATGGATGGACGCTTGATCGAAATCGCGTATTTGCGCGGGGCAAAAGTGGAATTGAATATCGACACGATTATGAATAAACGTATTACGATCACAGGATCGAAATTGCGCCCTCTGCCGATGGAACGCAAGGCGCGGATTGCCCAGCAAATGCACCGGCAATTATGGCCCTGGTTCGATGCTGCCAAGGTAAAACCGGTCATCGACAAGGTTTTTCCATTCCAAAAGGTGGCCGAGGCGCATAAATATCTGGAATCGGGCCAGCATGTGGGCAAGATTATATTGGAAATTCAATAGTTTAATAAATAATTCCAGCCTTTTATTTTTGCCATAAATAGATTATATTCTGTCTACAGCCTGACAACTTAATAAGAACTCAGGATTGGCTTTGGGAGGACCAAAGCGATGCCGCTCCCGCTTTATGTTATGGGGGCACCAATTTAGATGGATGCGAACGGAGGAATAAAATGGCCGCTCCTTTAATGCCAAAAGCCACCGCAGTATGGCTGGTTGAGAATACCAAACTGACCTTTGACCAAATCGCCGAATTTTGCGGTTTGCATGAATTAGAAGTCCAAGCAATCGCCGATGGCGATGTTGCATTCGGCATGCCGGGATTGAATCCGGTATTGAACGGCCACTTGACGGCAGAAAATATCGCCGAAGCCGAAGCCGATGCCAAAGTAAAATTGAAAATGATCAAAGACGATCTGCCGGTTCCGGTAAAACGGTCCAAAGGTCCGCGTTACACGCCAGTATCCAAACGCCAAGATAAACCCGATGGTATTGCTTGGCTGGTAAAGGCGCATCCGGAATTATTAGATGCGCAAATTGCCCGTTTGATGGGAACGACCAAACCAACCATTAAACAAATCCGCGATCGCAATCATTGGAATATCGCCAATATTAAACCGCGTCATCCTGTTGGTTTGGGCTTATGCTCGCAACCAGATTTGGATGCAGCAGTGGCCAAAGCCGGCCGCCGTATTAAAAATGCGGAAAAAGCCGCCAACCGCGCCGCGAAATTGGCCGCGCAACAAACCGAACAGGCAACTGCCGCTGCTTCGATTGTGTTGCAACAGCCTGTTTCTGTGGAACAGGAAACCGCGCCTTCTTCGGAATCCTTACCCGAAGCGGTTAATAACTAATTATAATGGCGGAATCCGGCTTGCCGGGTTCCGCCAATGAATTACACTACGGCATTATTCTTCACTCTTTTCCAAGGGGTATGTCCATGACCTCATCCGCCAAAAAAATAGATTCATCGAAACCGATGCAGCCATCCGTAAATTTATTATCGCCCGATATTTGCGCCGCTTTGTCGATCGACAAAAACAAAATCGCCAAAGGTGATATCAGCGTGCGCTCGCCAATCGATGGGATGGAAATTTCCAAATTCCAAAGCGATTCAGCCGCATCGGTTACCGAAAAAATTACCAAGGCGCATCAGGCTTATTTGTCCTGGCGCAGCGTGCCGGCGCCAGTGCGCGGCGAATTGATCCGCATTTTCGGCGAAGAATTGCGCGCGCATAAACAGGAATTAGGCCAATTGGTAACGATAGAGGCCGGTAAAATTCTGTCTGAAGGATTCGGCGAAGTGCAAGAAATGATCGATATCTGCGATTTCGCGGTGGGCCTGTCGCGCCAATTATACGGTTTAACGATTGCATCGGAACGCCCCAATCACCGCATGATGGAAACCTGGCACCCACTGGGCGTGATCGGCGTGATCAGCGCATTCAATTTTCCGGTTGCGGTTTGGTGCTGGAATTTTGCATTGGCGATTGTTTGCGGCAATGCAGTTGTTTGGAAACCGTCTGAAAAAACATGCACCACCGCGCTGGCTTGCCAAAATATTTGGGACAAAGCGGTTGCGAAATTCAATGCGGCGCACGGCAACAAAGCGCCGGATAATTTGTCATTGTCCATTTATGGCTTGCGCGAAGTTGGCGAAGCATTGGTCAACGATAAGCGCGTGCCATTGATCAGCGCGACTGGTTCCACCCGCATGGGCAAACAAGTTGCGCCAAAGGTGGCGGAACGTATGGGCCGCAGCCTGCTCGAATTGGGCGGAAACAACGCGATGATTGTCGCGCCAACGGCTGATTTGAATTTGGCGGTGCGCGCGATTTTATTCGCCGCCGTCGGCACGGCTGGCCAGCGTTGTACCACTTTGCGTCGTTTGATCGTGCATGAATCGATTTATGCCAAGGTTTTGGAATCGGTTAAAAAAGCCTATGCGTCGGTACGTGTCGGCAATCCGCTGGAAACCGGCACATTGATCGGGCCACTAATCGATAAAGTTGCCTTTGATAATATGCAGCATGCCTTGAATGCAGCGAAAAAACAGGGCGGTAAGGTTTTGCACGGGGGCGAGCGCGTATTTGAAAACGTTTATCCCGAAGCGTTTTATGTCAATCCGGCGATTATTGAAATGCCATCGCAAACCGATCAGGTGCGCGAAGAAGTATTCGCACCAATTCTATATGTGATGAAATACACCGACCTTAATAATGCCATAAAAATGCAGAATGATGTTCCTCAGGGCCTTTCGTCTTGTATTTTCACTAATGATATGCGCGAGGCGGAATTATTTACCTCAAGCCTGGGCAGCGATTGCGGCATTGCCAATGTCAATATCGGTACATCGGGCGCAGAAATTGGCGGCGCGTTCGGCGGTGAAAAAGAAACCGGCGGCGGCCGCGAATCGGGCAGCGATTCTTGGCGCAATTATATGCGCCGCGCGACCAATACGGTCAATTTCGGCACGACCTTGCCATTGGCCCAAGGGGTGCAGTTCGATATTTAACGGAGTTCTTTTTAATGAAACGTGCGATTCTCGCCATGCTATTGATAATCGGGACGATGCCGGCCGCATCGTCTGCGGAGCAGGGCGGGTATGCGATTTTATTAAAATCATCTACCAGTCCATACTGGATGACCATGGCGCAAGGATTCAAAGACGCGGCCGAACAAATGGGCATTCCTTATCAAATGCATGTCAGCGACGCTGAAACAACGCCGGATGCGCAATTGCAAACCTGCCTGGCGGCGGTGGAAAAAAATCCGGAAGTATTGATGATCGCCGCTATTGATGAGGCAACTTTGTTGCCTTGCTTGCGTGCGGCGAGTGAACAGAAAATTCAAATCGTCGATATCGATAATAATCTCGATCGCAAAGAAGCCGAAGGCAAAGGCGTTAAATTGGCTTTCAGCATCGGATCGAACGATGTCGTCGCCGGCGAGCAAGCCGCAGAATATCTGGCCAAGGCCGTTATGCCAGCGGAGACGGGCGATATATTGATCGTGCAACGGCCCAAGGTGCGCGCCACCGATATTCAACGCATTCATGGATTCCGCAGTAAATTGGGCGGATTATTACCAAAAATGCGGGTGATGCAAATGACCGCGCCGGAACGTTCGCGCGGCACATCGGATATTATCGGTCATGCCATAGCGAAATATCCAAACGTCGTTGCGGTGTTTGCAACCGAAGATAAATTGGCGCTGGCCGCCAGCGAAGCGGCAAAGGCGCAAGGAAAAGACATCGTCACTATCGGTATCGGCGGCAGTCGCGAAGCGCGCAATTCCGTATTCGAAAGTAAACTTAGCGCGACGGTGGCGCAATTACCGTATTTGATCGGCAAACAATCGGTCGAAGTCGCGCATGATTTACAACAAGGCGCAACGCCACCACCGGTAATCTATGCGCCGACACTATTGATCAACGATGATGTGTTGAATAAGAAAAACAATCACTTGTTGCGGTATGTAAAATAACTATTCCGGTAAAAATTCCGCCAGCTCGCGAATACTGCCGCCGTGATACATAATATCCAAGATTTGTCGCATTAAACCGTCTGGACCGGGTAGGGGTTTATTATCGTCAATGTCTGGGATTGGCTTGTAAACGATCGGCGCGGCTGATTTATTTCCAGCCAGTGTGATCGATTTTACAAAACCATCTTCGTTATTCGCATAATGCAATCCGCGCATGGTTTCCGCGTATGGATTGGCGTTGCGGCCCATATTGTTCCACGGCGCGCCGTGCCAGCGTTCGGTAAATTCGAAAAATGCCGGCCAGTTCCACATTTTTTCAAGGCCCCATAAACGCGCGGCAGAGGCGGTCGCAACATAAGGCCGCGCAATGTCTTCCATGATACGATTGCCAAATCCTTGGCCGGATTCGATTTGGGCCTTTATCCCCGGCATCGCGGCACAGCGATATTCGCCATTCGCATCGGGCAATTGTTGTATGTGATCGTTAATCGCGCCGCCATCACGGTATCCATCCGGATCGCGAATATCCGATGGGCCTTTTTCGCAATTATGCAGTAAATAATGATCATATCCAAGCGCGCCCTTGCCGCCGAAATTGCCGCCGGTCAGGCCATAAGTTGCGCCGAACAAGGCCACACCGTCATTACCGATAAATGTATGACCGTCTTCTTGGAAATAATTTTGCGCGTTTTTGCCATATGGCAGTACCGCGCCGATGCTGGAATGCGTGAAACCGATATGATACATGCCTGCGTTTTTGAGCATCCGGCCCGCGATCAGAATCGGCAATTTATGCCCCAAATTGCGGTCAGTTTGCGCAAACCACATCCGGCCATTTTGCAATAATGCGTATTGATCGATGCCATATTGAATTAATGGCGCTAAGACTTTCAGGCGTTTTTCAATCGCGATATCTTGCAATGAAAATAATGCGGCGCTGGAAATCGCATTGCTGATCTGCACGCTGTCGGTTTTAGCGTTAAAATTCGCGCGTGGGCGCAAGGCTTGGGCCGATACTTGCGGCAATCCCAGCTCGATCCATGGGCCATTGAAATTTGCCGCCAATTCTGTTGCTTCCGGTGTTGCGGCAACCGTGTCTAATTTTGGCAATGCAGGTAAATCCAACTGCGCCACGGTATAAATTGGTTTATCGCCCATCACATAAGGCGGGCGGAATGAATATGGTTCTGGCGCGCGCGGCAATACGGTTAAAATCGCGGCGCTATTTAAACAAGATGGCCGGCAAATCGCGCGGCTGGATACTTTGATAATCGAAACTGGTTTATCGATATTTGAAATGCTGATGGGCAAGGATTGCGCCGGTGCCGCAAAACCTGCGGCGCGGCCATCGAAATTATTTTGGTAATGATTCGGATCAACTGCAAATCCGTTGCGTGCATCGTTGTTATCGCCAGAAATAAAATCGGGCGTCATGCGTTTGATGGTAACTGGCGCGACTACCCAATAACTGCCATCGACAAATTGTCCGCATGGGCGCGGCGTTTGCAGTTCGAAAGTAATTTTGGAAACTTCTTTGTAATCCGGAAAATTAACAGTGATCACGCTACAATCGCCCGTGCCTTCGCCGCCTGGCAAATCGGGATCTGCTTGCGCGGTGGGCGCATATAAAAATAACAGGGCAACCAAGAAACGGATGAAATACATACGGGGGCACCAGGATTGAAATGGCCAAAGAAAAACGGATTTAACCCTTGCAGCATAAAATATGGAGTTTAAGAAAACTTTAAGCGGCGCAGATAAATAAACCGGCTTATAAAGGACTGAAAACACAACAAAAAACCCGGCCAATGGGCCGGGTTTGGTTCTGTTGCATTACGTTGCGGTTAAGCAGCGTCGGAAATCTTCTTTTCCAGTTGTTTAATTTCTTCTTTTACGGTGAGTTTTTTCTTTTTCAGTTCGGAGATTACGAAGAAATCCGGCATCGGGCGTGCGCTCTCCACACGAATAGCTTCGTCCAAATTAGCGTGCTTAGCACGCAGAGTGATAATGCGGTCATTGATCAAGGTCATTGCCTCCGTAGTTGATGTGGTTGGATCCATCTTTTCTCTCCCGCCGGCACGTTATTGATCGATCATTCGATCAATAAATCATTGTAAAATAATAATTTTTTATAAAACAGGCTAAGATGTCCGCTATGGCGGCTCAATCTTTATCATAGGCTAAGCATATTAATTTTTCAACAAACTTTGGTACAAAAATTATTACAGTTTTAGGTAATTTTCTAATCGTTTTTGAATCATCTGCCGGTTTTCTGCGCCGCTGTCCAGCATCGCAGATGTGCATAAGTGGCGAATAACTTGTGCATACAGTAAGGCGAATGCACATAAAAGATCAATACGCGCATATGCGCCGCTTTGTTAGCCTTTATTAAAAGAAATGCCGGGACGTAATAAAGTTTTAGTTGGATCAAATTCTGCAAAAATTTCGTCGAACTCGCCCGATACCATCATGCGATGCAAAGAGTTATTGAATAGGCTTTTCAAACCGTCTTGTTCTGGCGCTACGCCGAAGGAAAAAGTGAATAATTGCAGCGGCTCGCCACTCATAGGCTTCAATTTGCCAGGGTTATTTTTGTTGAATTCTTCATATATAGAAGGCGTGATATAAACAACGTCCGCTTTTTTGGAGGCCACGCTAACCAGCATATCGGAAAGTTCGGCATTGGTAAGCATATGATGCTTGGCTTTAGGAAATCTCTTTTGGGTAATAGCGGTTGCGGCCGTGCCTTCTTGTCCTGATATAGTAATAGAAGGATCATTAAATTGTGCGTGCGAATGGAACCGATTATCGTCGGCGCGCACATAGGCGTACATTGGAACAAACACAAATGGGTCACAGGAATCGATCAGCATAGCGCGCGGCATGTTGATCAAGCTCGCGCAAATAGCATCGTATTTCCCGGTCGCCAGATCTTGGCCCATCATGGCAAAGTTGGAAATCGTTTCCCATTGCACTTTGATATCGAAATCAGCGGCAAAGCGTTCGACGATGCGGATCACGATGCCGGTACGTTCCTGCGTATTTGGGTTGTAGATGGTAAAGGGTGGTTCTTCGAACCATCCAGCTTTTAATACGCGGGTGCGGAATAAGCGCTGATAAGCAGACTCTTTAGTTTTGACGCCGCCGGATTCCTTGCTGTCCATTGATGCGGCAGTGATAGCAGCCACGGGCGCGGCGATCATGCCGATGCCCAATGTTTTAAAGAAATCGCGTTTATGCGTAGATTCTAATTTTCCGGACATACATCACCTTTATAGCTGGTTATTGATCGCCTAAACAAATTCCAAGACCGCGCGCGGTTTTGATTGGCGCGCCATCGGTTTCAACCGCGCGATATGATGCAATCGCTTCGCTAATTGGAACATCGCGCACGGTACGGTTTTGCCAAACCACGATACGATCGAATTTTCCTTGCGCTACCAAATCCACCGCATGCACACCGAACGATGATGCCAGCATCCGATCCAGCGCACTGGGCTGACCGCCGCGCTGTACGTGGCCTAAAACCGTCACGCGTGTTTCGGCGCCGGTTTCTTGCGCGATGCGTGTGCCCAAATACTGCCCGATGCCGCCGTAACGCACCTGGCCATCGGCGAATTTATGCATGACGGGTTCGTTTTTCTCGGTCTTGACGGCTTCGGATACAACTACCAGCGCGAAATTACGGCCACCTTTGCGCAGGGTTTCAATTTTATTTTTAACTGCACCCATATTCCAGCGGATTTCCGGAATTAAAATAATATCCGCGCCGCCGGCAATACCGGATGTCAATGCAATATGGCCGGCATCGCGTCCCATGACCTCTAAAATCATCACGCGGTGATGACTGGCGGCGGTTGGTTGTAAACGGTCCAATGCCTCGGTCGCCACTTGAACGGCGGTGTCGTAACCAATCGCGTTTTCCGTTGCGCCCAAATCGTTATCGATGGTTTTCGGCACGCCGACAAAATTAATGCCGCCTTGTTGCGCCATGCGGCGCAAAATCGCCATCGATCCATCGCCGCCCATGCTGATCAATGCATCTAATCCCAGTTCGCGGTAACCGGCGATGACTTCTTCGCTGCGGTCTTTTTTGCTGCCATCCGGCATCGGATAGGCGAATGGATCTCCGGAATTCACCGTGCCTAAAAATGTGCCGCCCATGCGCAATACGTTGCTGTCGACGTCTTTTACGGTCAGTTTTTGATACCGCATCGGCCGGTCCATTAAACCCTTGGTGCCATCGTTAATGCCATATACTTCCCAGCCATAATGTAATGTCGCATGATGTACGACTGCGCGGATAACCGCGTTCAGGCCGCTGCAATCGCCGCCGCTGGTTAAAACACCGATCCGTTTAATTTTGCTCATAATATTGCGAAACCTTAATGATTTTGTTGTTATAGGAAGGGTAAAAGTTAAAGCAAAAATCGTTGCATTGCAATATTTTAGCGGCATATTTTACAAGGGAAAGTTGTAAAATATGATTGAAATTTGCAAAAAATTGTTATATAAGAATAGTTTAACAAGTGTCGAGGCGAGCCAAAACTCATCGACGCGGCCCTATGGTATTGCACGAATGGATAATATCGAAGTTTTGCGCGAAAAATTGGATCAATTGCGGGTTGAACACCGTGATTTGGATGGCGTTATTTCGCAAATGCAGGCAGAGCGCAGTTTCGATCAATTGCAATTGGCGCGTTTGAAAAAACGCAAACTGGAAATCAAAACCCAGATAGCTTCTCTGGAAAGCAAACTCATTCCCGATATCACCGCTTAGTTTCATGAAAAAATCCAAAACCAAAAAAAGGACCCGAACCATGCAGGGCAAAGACGTTTTTTTTTCCAAAACTCCGGGACGCCCTGTCGTGGGTATTATTATGGGATCTCCCAGCGATTGGGACACGATGCGCCATGCGGCGGAAATGCTGGATGAATTCGGCGTCCCATTCGAAGCCCAAGTCGTTTCGGCGCACAGAACACCGCAACGTTTGTTTGATTATGCCACCACCGCTGATACGCGCGGATTGCAGGTATTGATCGCTGGCGCTGGCGGCGCGGCGCATTTGCCGGGCATGGCGGCATCGTTGACCGCATTGCCGGTATTTGGCGTTCCGGTCGAAACACAAAGTTTAAAAGGACATGACAGTTTATTATCGATCGTGCAAATGCCCGCCGGCGTTCCGGTTGGCACATTGGCCATCGGCAAGGCTGGCGCGAAAAATGCGGCATTGATTGCAGTAAGTGTTCTGGCATTGTCGGATAAAAAACTCGCAAAAAAATTGGCGCAGTTCCGTAAATTGCAAACGGCCGGCGTGCCGAATAATCCAAAAGGCAAAGTCGCGCATCCTAAATTAAGCAAAAGGCGCGTTGCATAGATGATTGCGCCAGGTTCCACCATCGGTATTCTGGGCGGCGGCCAGTTGGGCCGGATGATGGCGATTGCCGCGTCCGAAATGGGATATCGCACCCATATTTTTTGCCCGGAATCCGATCCGCCAGCGGGGCAGGTGACAAATCTGGTCACGATTGCCGAATATGACGATAAAAAAGCGTTGGATGCATTTGCAAAATCGGTCGATGTCGTAACGTTAGAATTTGAAAATGTTCCGGTCGAGGCAGTTGAATATTTATCGAAAAAAGTTCCGGTTCGTCCCGGAGCGAATGTATTGAAAATCGCGCAAGACCGTTTGCTCGAAAAAGATTTCGCGCGCGGCCTTAAAATTCCAACTGCAAAATACGAAGCGGTCGATAGTTCAGACGGCCTAGAAAAAGCCGCGGATAAAAGCGGCCTTCCCGGAATTCTGAAAACCCGCCGTATGGGATATGACGGCAAGGGCCAATTTAAAATTAAAAAGAAATCAGATTTGCAAGATGCCTGGAAGGCGCTTGGTGGCGTGCCATTAATCCTCGAGAAAATGGTCGATTTCAAATTGGAAGTTTCGGTGATTGTCGCCAGATCGCCCAGCGGCGAAGTGGTTACTTATCCCGTCGTTGAAAACCGGCACAAGAATCATATTTTGGATGAAACCATCGTACCCGCGCCGATATATCCGAAATTAGTGAAAAGCGCGACATTGATGGCGCGCAAAATGGCACAGCAAATTAAATTGCAAGGTTTGATGGCGGTTGAAATGTTTGTCGGCAATGATGGCGTGATTTACATGAATGAAATCGCGCCACGCCCGCATAATTCCGGCCATTGGAGCATTGATGCGGCGGTGACATCGCAGTTCGAACAATCGATTCGCGCCGCATGTGACTTGCCACTTGGCAGTGCGGCGATGCTTGCGCCCGCCAGAATGAAAAATTTACTGGGCGATATGGTCGATCAATTCGCGACTTATTTAAACGATCCATGCGCCAAATTGCATTTATATGGCAAGGCGGATGCGAAACCAGGCCGCAAAATGGGCCATGTCACGCGCATTATGAAAAAATAATCGCGCTTATAAAGATAAATTAAAAAAATCCGCGAGTTTCTTTTCCAGTGTCGATTTTTGGCGAATCGATTTCGGCACGATCATCAATGTATTATCGCCCGCAAGTGTACCAAGCAATTCCGGCAAATCCTGTTCGTCGATCAATTGCGCCACCACATTCGCGCTCCCCGTACAGGTGTGCACCAAAATCAATTGTTCGTTCGATGTAATATGGGTGACCAAATCGCGGATGGTTTGGCTGCGCCCAATCTGGCTGGCGGCGTGGGGAATGCGATACACCGCTTCGCCCTTGGCGTTCAAACTTTTTACCGCGCCAATTTTTCTAAGCGCCCGCGAAATCGACGATTGATTGGCGGCCAGGCCTTGTTTGGAAAGCATCGATATCAAATGTTGCTGCGTTCCCGCTTCGCCGGATTGAATGATTTGCAGTAATGCGCCGGACAAAGATGGTTGCGGTTTGGTTTGTGGCATGAAATCTCCTTACGCATAAAACTCGCATAAAATATCCCTAAACGCATAATATGTCAATAGAAATGCATAAATATCAGTGGTTGATTGCGCTTTTTGCATAATTATGAGAAATTGCCTTGGAACAAAACGTAGAAACAAGGATATATAATAATGAAGAAAAAATCTGGGGTAGTAGCAACATTCTCGATCTCGACCGCATTCACTATTGTGATGATTGGGCCGCATGGAAATAATATCGGTCCTGAAGTTATTGCGCCAACTTTAGAATTTGCAGGCGCAGTGGTTGATTCTCATCAACAACAAATAATAAGAGATAATCGAGAAGCCGTTACAGGTGGAAGAACGCCAGTTGAAGTCAAAATTAAAATTACCGATGCTGATAAAAAACCGGTTGCGTTGGATGCAGCATTGGCCGCTTATGCTGCCTGGGCAAATCAAAAAACCATGGCTGCATAATGACCGCAATCGCCTACCAAGCGGCGCTTCCCGCACAAACTTTACGGGCATCTCCGGCCGCCATGTTTGCGGTCTGCCACACGCCGTTTTTTGCGATCAACGCAACCAATAACAGCCATATGAGCGAAGGCGCGCGCGTATATCATGCCGATCCAGCAGCCTATAGCAAGCTGACGCAAACACAATTAAAAGGCGCGCATCGTTTAATGCACCAATTCTTGGGTGCAAAATTGGAATATGTCGATCCCAATCCACATTTGGCCGATCAAGTTTATACCGCCGACCCAGGCATGTTTCACATCACCGAAGAAGGCGAATTAATTGCGGTTTTATCCAATTTCCGGTTTAAGAATTATCGCGGCGGCGAAGTAAAACATTTTCGCAAATTGGCCGAAAGTTTAAATGCAACGATTGTCGAAATGCCCGGCTATTTGCATTGGGAAGGCAGCGGCGATACGGTCGTTATTCGCGATCCGAAAACCCAAGAAATTCAGGCGTATTTAATGGGATGCGGTCCGCGTTCGGATGAAGGCGCGGCGCAATTTCTGCAGGATGTTTTAAAAGTGCGCGTGGTTCCGGTGCCGTTGCGTGTGGCAAGCTCGCCATCCGAACAATCGGGCTTTCATATGGACACCGCCACCATGCAACCCGGATCCGAAGCCGGCTATTTGGTTATTCATCGGCCGGTTATCACCGACGAAGGTTTGGCGCGGATTAAATCGGTTGTGCCGGAAGCATTGTGGTTGAATATTTCGGATCACGATGCCACGGCCATGGGTACTAATGGCGTTGTTTTGGGCAATAAGGTTTTATTGCACGATGTGAATCCCAACGATCCAACCGCGGTGCAGTTGGCAAAATTGGCGAGCAAAGCCGGTGTAGATTTGACCGCTTACGCATTGAGTGCGAAATATAAACAGCAGTTGACCGATATTGGGTGCGATGTGAAAACCACCGATTTGACCACGATTATTTTGGGTGGCGGCAGCGGTAAATGCGGATCGAACCCGGTTACCAATGCGGTGTCACAACAGGCTTTGCATTTATGGCTGCAAAATCGGCAACATCACCGGGTTGCCTAAGCTGCGAATTTTTTCAGGAAATCGAATCCGGCTTTGAACGTCTCGCGGTTTTTGAACGCGGCCTTGATTTTATTGATCGCCATCACATTGTCAATCCGGCGCGATAAAAATTGCCAGGTGTCTTCGTAATCTTCCGATTCATCGCGCAACCAGAATAATAATGTCGTCGTATATACGCCCGCCAGCAGCGTGCGCTTGGTATAAAAATTCCAATCGGTCGATGTATCACCTGCACCGCGCCAGATAATATCGCAAGTATCGTATAAAGTTTTCAGCGATAAGTCCGCATACATGGGACGCGCGGTCAGCAACAAAGCTTGTTTTTCCGCGTCACGATAGGGTGTCAGCAATTCCAATTTCTTGCTCACGCCATAAGAAACTTTTTCGCGCACTTTCCATTGTTTCTTCGGCAAGTCGCGCAGTTTATCCGCCAATTGTTCATTGCTCCACGCCAAAAAATATTTCAACAAATCGCGTTGCGGATTGCTGAACAATAAATGTGCCTTGTTGCGATCCATTCTCATATCATCCTCGCCGGCATGAATTGCGGCCAGGCTGAATCCATGTTTGCCCGCATGTTTTAATGTCGCCAAAAATAATTGCTGTTTTTGATCGCCGATTTTGGGTCTGGCGGCGCTTTGTTTGGGTTGTTGCCCCGGGCGTTTTGCCGATTTAACAGGCTTTTTGGCCGGTTTCAGGGATTTTTTCGGGGTTTTTCGGGCGGATTTTTTAGCCATTTTTAATAAATCCTTGTGATAATACAATGCTTTAGAATGGGTTTAGCGAATGTGCTTTGCGGCTTTTATTTAGCATGAAATATGCTAAAAGCAAAGTCCACCTAATTTCTGGCCTGTCCAATATCGGGCGCGCCAAATTTAACATTAGAATGGAGTTGATTAGAGTGGAAGTTATCGTACGCGATAATAACGTCGAACAAGCGATGCGGGTTTTGAAGAAAAAACTGCAACGCGAAGGCGTTTTCCGGGAAATGAAACTGCGCCGTCATTATGAAAAGCCGTCGCAACGCAAAGCCCGCGAAAAATCCGAAGCAGTTCGTCGTTTGCGCAAATTACAACGCAAAAAACTGCAGACCGAAGGTTTTTAATCTTTGTGTCCAAGATTTAAATGAAAACCCCGCCAATGTGCGGGGTTTTTGTTTGGCTTGTTGTCATTCATTCGCGGCCAGATTATAGTTCCGGCATGAACAATATTATTGAAATCATTATCATTGTTGGTCCGTTATTTTTATTAATGGGCTTTGGCGCATTGTTGCGATTTTTTGTGCGCAAGGAAAAGCTTTGGTTCCGCGCAGAGCAGTTGGCAAAAAATATTTTACTGCCAATCCTGATTATTTTTATTTTATCCGATATTAACCGTATCGATCAGCATCAATGGGGTATGGTTCAATTGATCATTGCCGCCAGCATCGCGGCAGGCGTTTTAATGGGTATTGTTGCGCGATTGCGCGGCGCAAATAATGAAGCCATATCCGCCAGTATTCAAAGCGTGATGCAGCATAATATATTTATTGCCTGTGCCGGCGTGTTGCTTGGGCTTGGGTTTGATGGAATGGAAAGTGCGGTTATCGCAGCCGCAATATGGATTCCGCTTCTCAATATTTTGAATATTGGATTGGAACGTTTTGCGGGCAGGGGAGTTGATTTCAAAGCGGCCTTTAAAAAAGCCATTGTCAATCCGCCGGTTCTTAGCTGTTTGTTCGGATTCCTGATGATGTTCGAAGGATTTGATTTACCCGAACTTTTGGAAGATGCATTTAAGACTACTGCAAAGGCAGCCTTGCCTTTGGGCGTTATTCTGGCCGGTACAAGTTTGATCGGGCCGAAATTGCCTCTGCCTTGGAAATCGGCTTTGCCGGCTTCTGCGGTGAAGGCCATCCTGTTGCCGGCGCTTGCCGCCATAATGGCGCCTATGTTTGGCGTTGTTGGATCAGGTTCATTGATTGTTGCGGTGTTCCTATTTGCCGTCACGCCGGTAAGCTTTACCCTTTATACGGGCGGCGTGAACGATGATCCCACATTACGCTTGGCAACATTACGGCTTCAGGCGGTGGGTTTTGTATTAACCTTGCCATTCTGGCTCGAATTAACCAATAACCTGCCGTAATACAAGGGCTTAAATATCAGGGCTGGGCGAGATTATTCCAGCATACTGCATTAACACGGCAACGTATTAATATAGTTGACATTTTACAGATATTTTCACCTCAGGATTTTATATTTCCTTGGTTTATCAAGGCTGAAAAATTAATAAATAGTAACATTATCGTGAGTTTTTATATGTATTTTGTTTGCTAAAAAGATATTTTTCTGTTAGGCTAATTTAATAGGCAAAACGTATACAAAAGCCTGGGAGCGGGTAATTCATGAGCCAAAATCAATTGTCACCGGAACAAGCTCGGCAAGTTGTGAAAACTTCTTTGAGCAAAATAACATCTCCCACAGCGCAGGTTCTATCCGCCACCGAAAAACAGCAATTGAGCAAAGCTTTGGGCCAAGCTACTCCTGTAAAAACGATTAGCGCCGCAGAAGCACAGAATTTCATCAGCCGCCCCGCACAAGATGCCATGCGGAACAACATGAGCAGGTTGGTACGATCGAATATACGCGCTACACGCAGCAGTGATCAACTAAGCGCGACAACCATATTGAACCCAAATACCAGTCCCAATCCTCAAGGTACTACGGGCTACGAATCCCGCGCCATTCCAATGGCATCCTTAACCGCGATGCATCGTTTTGGCCTTGGTCCTGCTTATGGCGAAGATGCCGATATTAATCAGGCTGGCGGGCCGGTCAATTGGTTGCGCAATCAAACCACACAACCGCGGGATTTTGGCAGCGATTACCGCAACACCAGCCAATTATTGGACGTATATGAATCGCGCCACCCAATGGGCGGTTTTAACAATACCAGTTGGGCTGTTTTCTGGAATGCCTATACCGACGAATGGGGCAAATTCATGCGCGATGCGGTCACCACCCGCCAACCGTTTGCCCTGGCCTGGTCGATGTTCTGGTTCAATCATTTTGGCACCATCCATCAAATGGACCGCCTGAATATGCCCAGCGCGAAAAAAGGCTTGCTTGGCACAGGCTTTATGAAAGACGTAATTTTTCCGAACATGTTCGGAAAATTCGATGACTTAGTCTATGCGTCGTTTAATAATGCCGCGATGATATTTCATTTGGATGGAGAAACTTTCGCTCCTAATCCCAATCAAAACTATGCCCGTGAAATTTTGGAATTGCACACCGTAGGCAATAATCCTAGCAATTATCCGGCAGGAATGCCGGTGTATACCACCCAAACCATTCAAGAATTGTCCTATATTATAAGCGGCCGCATAGCGGCGCTTACGCCTTTTATGGATGGCGGCGTATCTTATCCCCGCGGCACGGTCCGCATCAGTCGCGCCAGCCATATGCATCCAGGCAATGCAAGATCTGCAACCAGCTTTAATTATCTGAACCGTGGATATGATTTGACGCCGTTCTTGCCTTATACTTTGGCGGAATATCCATTGGATGCACATTTTATTCAATGGCATGTCGCCGATCAACAGCAACGCGTCATACGGATGATCGCGAATCATCCCGCTTGCGCGCGCCATATCGTTAAAAAAATCGTCAAATATTTTGTTTCCGATCAATTGGATTGGGGAACAATGACAACCTTGACAAATCACTTGGTGGGCGTTTGGAACAATACCGGCGGCGATTTGGGCGCGGTGGCACGGGCTTTGGTCGGATATGACAATTTATTGGCGCTAAATAATAACTACCTATTCCATAAATTCAAAAATCCGCAACGTTGGGTTATTGCCGCGTTGCGCAGTTCCAATTTATTTCCCCGCATCACGGGTAACACGCCGGTCGTATTAAATGATACACAACGGAATCTCTTGCAAACGGCGATATTCGAATATTTGCAGAAATTAAATATGCGGCTTGGCTATGCGCCGGATGTGCGCGGTTATTCGCAAAGCAACGCGGATTGGAAAACCGATTCCGGCATGCTGCAACGTATAATGATCGCAACCGAAATTGGAGCCTTGATCCAAGGCCAAGAATCGGCACGCAGTTTTTATAACCGCACCGTCAACACATTGCGCCTGCAATTAAGCCGCAGCGCATCGATTTTAACCTGGAACGCGAACCAGCACGCCGCTTTGTTAATGAGCGAAGAATTTTTAAGAGGTTAGGGGAGAGCCGGAATGAGCGACACATCCATGATCAGCCGCCGTAGTATATTAAAGGCCGGAGCATGCGCCGGTTTCCTGGGTAGTACTCTCGGTTTGCCGGAATTATCCTATGCTTCGGTTCCCGGAAACAAAATCACTGTTATAGTGATGTTGAATGGCGGTGCAGACTCCCTGGATTATGTTTGCCCATTTAACGATCCAATATATATTAATTCCCGTCCGACATTGCGCCGTATGGCGCCTGGCATTAACAGCGAATCGGTACTGGATATCGGACATTCCTATTATGGTCTAAGCCCGCATTTGGGCGCGATGCGCAATTTATATATGACCGGAAAAATCGGATTTTTCCATAACGTTGCATTTAGCGATTCGCAATTGCATGGCGGCTCGCACTTCATCGCCGCCGACGACATGATGAAAGGCGGTACGCCTTTGAACGGTTCGGATCAGACTGGATGGGTGAATCGTTTATTGCAGGTTCTATCCGGTGCCAGCGGTATGTCGATGGCCGAATCAAACCGGGTTTTGCCATTCCTCAATGGCACTGGTAATGTTTTGAATTATCAGGCGCCAGGAAGCGCAGGCGATGCGGGATTGATCGAATCGGTTCGCAATTTATATACGACGCATTCCGGTCTTGGCCCGTTGCTGCAACAAGGTTATGATCGGTTGTTACAATTTAACGCATCCCTGGCAGGACATGAAACCTTAACCGGCGCGCCGCGTATTAATGATATGTGTCACGCCATTCGCGAAAGAATGGCATTAGCGGCTTATATGGCTATATCCGGCGTTGCGAACGTATTTGTGTTGCGCCAAGATGGCCATGATACGCACCCGGGTCCGGTGATTGGCCAATTCGTTCGAGCCTTTGCCGATGGTATGGCGGCATTCCACACGATTATGAACAATGCCGGCCGCGCCAGTGATTATTTGACAATCGCCGGCAGCGAATTTGGCCGTGGCTTGGATGAATCCCAGGGCACGCAACATGGCGATGGCGGTTTGATGACCATAATGTCCGGCAACAGCACATTGATGCAAGGCATCGGCGGCAATATATTGCCAGGCCAGTTGAATTTGAATGACCGTTCGATCAATAACTCGCTTCGCCCAACCGTATATGCCTACGATATTATTCGCAGCATGCTGCGCGCCTTTTATGGAATGACCGTGGCGGAATCGATGCAGGTTTTCCCGAACCGCATTATCAGCAATATTGGCGGCAATCAGAATTAATTTCGCTCCCTATAAAAAACCCCGCCATTTCGGCGGGGTTTTTTCTTATTTGTCATCCTCAACGAAGTGAAGGATCTCGTTCAAGAGTCGTGTTTTGTATTATCGAGATCCTTCGCCTACGGCTCAGGATGACATATTCTAATGGCTGCTGCCGCCGACCGATTTAACAACTTCCTCAGTGACTTTTTTGGCATCGCCAAACAGCATCATGGTATTGGGGCGGAAGAACAATTCATTGTCGACACCCGCATAACCCGATGCCATCGAACGTTTAATGAACAGAACCGTTTTGGCTTTTTCGACATCCAGAATCGGCATGCCGTAAATTGGCGATTTTGGATCGGTTTTTGCTGCTGGATTGGTAACGTCGTTCGCGCCGATAATAAACGCCACATCGGCCGATGCGAAATCGCGGTTGATATCATCCAATTCAAACACTTCATCATATGGCACGCTGGCTTCGGCCAAAAGAACGTTCATATGGCCAGGCATGCGGCCCGCAACCGGGTGAATCGCATATTTGACATTGACGCCTTCGGCCTTTAACAAATCGGCCATTTCGCGTAACGCATGCTGCGCCTGGGCAACGGCCATACCGTATCCAGGTACGATGATGACGCTGGCGGCGTTTTTCATAATGAACGCCGCATCTTCGGCGCTGCCGGATTTAACGACTTTGTCGCCGGACGATGCGCCCGCTGGACCAGCCGCAGCACTGTCGCCGCCGAAACCGCCCAGGATCACGTTGATGATCGACCGGTTCATGCCTTTGCACATGATGTACGACAGAATCGCGCCTGACGATCCCACCAACGCGCCGGTGATGATCAGCAAATGGTTGTTTAACGTAAAGCCCGTTGCCGCCGCTGCCCAACCCGAATAGGAATTAAGCATCGAAACAACAACCGGCATGTCCGCGCCGCCAATCGGCATAATCAACAAGATGCCGATCAAGAAAGAGGCCGCAACTAGAACCCAGAAAATCGCTGGCGATCCGCTGGCGAAGAACAATAAAATCAATCCGGCAATACCGATTCCAATCAGCGCGTTCAATTTATGCTGGCCCGGGAATACGAGTGGCTTGCCGGAAACGATGCCTTGCAATTTGCCGAACGCGATAATCGATCCGGTAAAAGTGATCGCGCCGATGGCAACGCCAAGCCCGATTTCGATCAGGCTTGATTTATGAATATGATCGCCTTCCATAATGCCGAATGCGGCCGGGGCATATACCGCCGCGCCAGCAACCGCTACGGCCGCCAAACCGACGAGGGAGTGAAACGCCGCAACCAATTGCGGCAAGGCGGTCATTTGGATTTTTTTCGCTGTTACCGTGCCGATCACCGCGCCGATGGCAATTGCGATTCCGATATCGAGGAATCCGCGCATACCAGGCACCATTAAACTGGTGCCGATGGCAATCGCCATGCCGATCATGCCGTACCGGTTGCCGCTTTGCGCGGTTTCAGGATGGGAAAGTCCGCGCAACGCCATGATAAAGCAAATGCCGGATACTAGGAAAAGAAAGGTAGATAAATTCGCGCTCATAATAAACTCCTACAAATAACCGGTTACTTTACTTTTTTCTTGAACATTTCAAGCATGCGTTGTGTGACAATGAATCCGCCGAAAATATTGACCGATGCCAAGGCGACGGCCAATAAACCCAGCGATCTTGCCATGCCATCTGTCGCAAGCCCGGCGGCCAGAATTGCGCCGACGATAATCACCGACGATACCGCGTTGGTCACCGCCATCAATGGCGAATGCAGGGCAGGCGTAACGCGCCAAACGACGTAGTATCCAACGAAACAGGCAAGCGCGAATACGGTAACGCCGATCAGGAATGGCGAAACCATGGTGTGTTGCGCGGCTTCGGCCATTTGCAGCATTTGACCTAATTCTGCGGCTTTTTGCGCCATTTGCGTCAATTGATCGGCGGCGGATAGAACTTCTTGGGATAGGGAAGACATAGAAAACTCCTTTTAAACTAAGCGGCTTTGGCGCTGGCGAAAGTTGGGTGGACGACCGAACCGTTATGGGTCAACAACGTGCCCTTGACGATTTCATCGTTCAAATCCAGTTTCACCGATTTGGTGTCTTTGTCGATCAAGGTCGATACGAAATTAAATAGATTGCGGGAATACAGCGCGCTGGCGTCGGTTGCGATGCGTCCCGGCAAATTGGTATAGCCGATGATTTTAACGCCGTGTTTCGTGACCACTTTGCCTGCTTCGGATAATGGGCAATTGCCGCCGGCTTCGACCGCCATATCGACAATCACCGAACCCGGTTTCATATCGCGTACCATTTCTTCGGTAATCAACACTGGCGCCGGTTTGCCCGGAATCAGCGCGGTTGAAATCGCAAGATCAGTTTTTTTCAAGGTTTCGTGGATTTTCAACGATTGTTTGCGTTTGTAATCCTCGCTCATTTCTTTCGCGTAACCGCCGGATGTTTCCGCGTTTTTCGCGGCGTCATCGTCAACTTCGACGAATGTCGCGCCCAATGATTGCACTTGTTCTTTTACGGCTGGACGCACATCAAACGCCGATACGATCGCGCCCAAACGGCGTGCGGTGGCGATAGCTTGCAATCCCGCAACGCCAGCACCCAGGATCAAGGCGCGGGCAGGGGCGATGGTACCGGCGGCGGTCATCATCATCGGCAAGGCCTTGCCGAATTGTTCTGCCGCTTCGATAACGGCGCGGTAACCGGCCAGATTCGATTGGGACGATAATACGTCCATGGTTTGCGCGCGGGTAATGCGCGGCATAAATTCCATGGCGAACGCAGAAATATTCGCGCTGGCATAGGCATTCATTTGTTCTTTCGCGCCATAGGGCGATAACATCGCCACCAATAACGCGCCCGATTTAATTGCGCCTAACTCTTCGCCTTCTGGACGCTGAACTTTTAAAATAATATCCGCGCCGTTGGCCGCAGATTTCGCATCGGCGGCAATGGTTGCGCCGGCGGCGGTATAGGCATCATCGCTGATATGCGACAATTGGCCAGCGCCGGATTCGACCACGACATTGGCGCCAAGGCCGACAAATTTTTTCACGGTTTCCGGAATCGCGGCAACCCGCGTTTCACCCGGGCGGCGTTCTTTTAAGACGGCAATTTTCATGAGACTCATCCTTTGATCAAAAACGGGATATTTAATAAGTGTCCAAAGTATGCCGTACCCCCCAAATAGGGTAAAGGAATTACGCCAAAAACGTATTTTTTCTTTATATTATGGTTACTCCAGCGCCGCTGTCGCGTTTTTTGCCCTACAAACCGTTGTCCCGCAAGACTTTGGTCTGCATTTTGGCCAGTTTTTTGGCGTCGAACCCTGCGATCAATTCATGGAATAATTTGTACCAGTTGATTTCCGCATTTAAATGGATGAATACGGATCCAAGCCCAACGGCGGCGCGGTCCATGAATACGAATTCGCGCGGCGGTTTGACGCTGCCGATTTTGCGCAGCTCCGCATGTACCTCGGATGCGACCTTGCGGCCTGCATCGCCGCTGTGCGTGTCGCTCATTTTCAAAACTTTGTCTTGCAGGATGGGTCCATATAAAAAATTGGCCCATTTATTCAACACATCGATCAATTGCTTGGATGGGTTTTTGAATCCCCAGGCTTTGTATGCTTCAACAGCGAGTTCCGGTTTGTCATCGGCCAGGGCAAAATATAAATCGATCACGCCCTTGACGAAATCGGGGTTGAATACGCGCACGCAACCGAAATCCAGCAAATTGATCGATAAATCCGGCCGCACGCTGTAATTGCCCAAATGCGGGTCGCCGTGAATAATGCCGTAATTGTAAAACGGCACATACCAGGCGCGGAACATGTGCAATGCCAGCGTGTTGCGGATTTTCAAATCCGATTTTTTAAAATCCAGAATCGGTTTTCCATCCAGCCAATTCATGGTCAAAAGACGTTTGGTCGAAAGATCGGGAATGGGCGTTGGAATATGCACGTTTTTTTCATCGCGCAACATATGCGCGTATAAAAGCATGTGTTTGGATTCCAGTTCATAATCCAATTCTTCACACAGCCGTTCCGAAATTTCCTGATACACATCCTTGGTATCAACGCCGCCATGCATGTTTTTGTAAATTTTTAAAATCAACGCGAGTTGTTTTAAATCGGCATCGACGGCGGATTCCATATCCGGATATTGTAATTTGCAAGCCAGTATCGTTCCATCTTTGCCAGCGGCTTTGTGCACTTGGCCTAAAGATGCTGCCGCCGAGGCTTCATGGTCAAACGATTTAAATAATTTCTGCCAATCGGGCCCGAGTTCCGCCATCATCCGGCGGCGCACGAATGGCCATCCCGTCGACGGTGCCTGGGTTTGCAACTGGCGCAATTGGAATTCGTATTCTTCGGGTACAGATCCAGGAATTGTGCCCAGAATCTGCGCGATTTTCATGAGTGGGCCTTTGAGGCCGCCAAGCGCATTTTTCAATGCCAAAGCTTCCTTGGATTGATCGATTTCCATGCCAAACAAACGTTGTGTGGCAGCTTTGGCGGCGATGCCGGATAATTTGCCGCCAACGCGCGCGTATCGTTTGGCGCGGGTGATCGGCGTGCTGCGTTCGGTGCGTTTTTTGGTTTTCGGTTTGGGCATAGAGATTATATAGCCCGGCTAGCGCTTATTGTCATCCCGAGCGTATGCGAGGGATCGCCAGATGTAAGGCCTTATGTCTGTAGATCCCTCACCCCATGCGGGGATTCGGGATGACAAATAGTTATCCTATCTTCTCCAACTCATCAATGAAGCCATTGATAACGCCAAGCCCTTGATTCCAGAAATCCGGGCGGGTGGCATTCAGGCCAAACGGACTCAATAATTCCTTGTGCCGCTTGGTTCCGCCAGCCTGGAGCAATTGCAGGTATTTTTCGGCAAAGCCACGGTTGGAATTTTGATACACCGCGTACAGCGAATTCACCAAACAATCACCGAACGCATAAGCGTAGACATAAAATGGCGTATGGATGAAATGCGGGATATAGGCCCAGAAAACATTATATTCCGGCGCGAAATCGAAGGCAGAGCCCAGCGATTCGGTTTGCACGTTCATCCAAATTTCACCCAAGCGTTCGGACGACAGCTCGCCTTTTTTGCGTTCGTCATGTACTTGACGTTCGAATTCGCAGAATGCGATTTGGCGGACGACGGTATTGAGCATGTCTTCGACCTTGCCAGCCAGCATAATTTTGCGTTTTTTCGGATCGGTTTCATGATCCAGCAAGCTGCGGAACGTAAGCATTTCGCCAAAAACCGATGCGGTTTCGGCCAATGTCAACGGCGTGTCGGCCATCAGATGGCCTTGGGCCTGGCCGGCCAACACCTGATGCACGCCGTGGCCCAATTCATGAGCCAGAGTCATTACATCGCGCTTTTTGCCTTGGTAATTCAGCAGAATATATGGGTGCGCGGATGGCACGGTCGGATGCGCGAATGCGCCGCTGGCCTTGCCCTTGCGCGTTGGAACGTCAATCCAGTTTTTATCGAAAAATCCTTTGACGATGCCAGCCAATTGCGGCGAGAAACTGCCATAAGATTCCAACACGATGTTTTTGGCGTCATTCCATGGAATCACGCTGTCGTCGGCGTCCGGCAATGGCGCTTTGCGATCGTAATAGGCCATTTTTTTCATGCCCAGCCACTTCGCCTTCAATTTGTAATAACGGTGCGACAATTGCGGATAAGCGGCTTTGACCTCACGAATCTTGGCATGC
>CAZYJI010000003.1:54219-63124 GCA_964647725.1 uncultured Alphaproteobacteria bacterium | reverse complement strand
GCCTCGCGGGCTTTTCGCAGCCCGATTCGCAGGGCGTCTGGAAAGGCATCGACGACTTCGTCTTCGACGTAATTGGATAAATTGCGGCTGCTGATCGGGCGCGGGAATTTGCGCCATTCATCTTCGATCGCCTTGTCCTTGGCCAGCGTATTGGTCACGAATGCAAAGGTGCGGATGTTTGCCGCCAGAACATTCGCGAAAACTTTGGATGCGTTAGCGCGAATGGCTCGGTCTTTGTTCTGCATTAAATTTAAAATCTCGGCCTCGGTCAGATCCTTGCCGTCATACGGGAATTTCAATTCCGCCAGGGTTTCGTCGAACAGGCGGTTCCATGCGCTGCGACCGGTGACGCGTTTTTCGTGCAGGATTTTTTCCAAATCGTCCGATAACTGATATGGCTTATACACGCGGACATCGCGCAGCCACGGGCCGTATTTTTGCAAGGATTTCGCGGTCAATTGCTGGTCCAACACATCATCCGGGATGCGATTGATTTCCAGGGTGAAAAATAACGTATGCGCCGAAATATCGGTCATTCGTTCCTGGCAAGTTTGATAAAAACGCGATAATTTCGGGTCGCTTTGATTGCCGGCATACACCAATTGCGCATACGACATCAATTTCGCCAGAATTTCATCGTTCTTTTCATAGCGGGCAATAACCTTCGCCAGTTCCGCGCCGCTTAATGTGCCAAGCCTTCCTTCGTATTCGGTCTTGATCGCGCGCGCTTCGGCATCGGCGCGTTTAAAGTCGGCTTCGATGGCCGCATCGTCGATCCCATTATACAAATCTTTCAAATTCCATTCCGGCAAGTTGCCAAGATCGGCGGTTTTGGTTTTAGTTGCGGATGATTTTGCCATGGGACCTTCCAAATTGATTGGCATCAAGAGATAATCCATATAATATCAGATATTCTTAAAGAAAGCTTAATTCCCATGAATCGTAACCAAGCTTTTGATTATCAAGCGTGCCCAAATTTACCGCATATGTTGTTTAATCGTGCGGAAATATACAAAAATCGCAATTTTCTGTGGCGTAAAACCGAAACCGGCTGGCACGCCACAACATGGACACAAACCGTCGATCAGATAAAAAAATTGGCATCCGCTCTGCGCGCGTTGGGATTGGGACCGGGCGATCGTGTGTTGTTGGTTTCAGAAAATCGCCCGGAATGGTTGATCGCCGATTTCGCAATTATGAGCGCTGGTTTGATCACTGTGCCTGGGTATACCACCAACACCGCCGAAGACCATGCCTATTTGCTGGAAAATTCTGGCGCGAAGGCAGTGATTGTATCGAACGCAACGCTGGCGGAGAAAATTTTTGCAGGCGCGGCGAAGGTTCCATATGGCAATAATAAATTGATTGCTGTGTTGATGGATGATCCAGGAAGCAAAGGTTTTCCCGGACATACATGGGCCGAGGCATTGGATATTGGCGCGAAAAATCCGATAGATTTCGATTCGTTGTTACGCGCTATTGGGCGGCAAGATACGGCCTGCATTATTTATACGTCCGGCACTGGCGGCAATCCGAAAGGCGTGATGCTAAGCCATGGCGCGTTGCTGCATAATGCGCGCGGCGCGTATGATTTATTGCTGACGCTTGGCTTGCAACGCGAAGTATTTTTATCCTTTCTGCCGTTGTCACACGCGTATGAACATAGCGCCGGAATGATTTTCCCCACATCTATCGGCGCGGAAATTTATTATGTTGAAAGCGCGGATAAATTATCCAGCTATCTGACCGAAGTTCGCCCGACCATCATGACGGCGGTGCCGCGTTTGTATGAAATGCTGTATGGCAAAATCACCGCCAGCATGAAACGCGCCGGGAAATTGCAATCCTGGATGTTTAACAAGGCGGTTGCGTATGGCAAGCGGCGTTATTTGAATCCGGATTCTTTCAGCGGATTTGAAAAATTCATCGACAAGGTTTTGGATGCTTTGGTCCGGCGCAAGGCGCGGGCGAAATTCGGCGGCAGATTAAAAGCCATGGTGTCCGGCGGCGCGCCGCTGAATTACGATATTGGATTATTTTTCACCGCGCTTGGGTTGAATATATTGCAAGGCTATGGCCAAACCGAAACCGCGCCGATTGTATCGTGCAATTCGCCGTTAAATAACGATATTGCCACCGTTGGCCGCCCCGTGACGGCGACCGAGGTTAAAATCGCACCCGATGGCGAGATTCTGGTGCGCGGCGAGTTGACGATGAAGGGATATTGGAATAATCCCGATGCGACGGCGGCGGCGATGCAAGATGGCTGGGTGCATACAGGCGATATTGGCGAAATTGATGCGGAAGGACGCATCAGAATCACCGACCGGAAAAAAGATATTATCGTGCTATCGGGCGGAGATACGTTATCGCCGCAACGCATTGAAGGGTTTTTGAATGTTGAACCTGAAATCGCGCAAAGTGCGGTGTTCGGCGACAAGCAATCTTATGTGGTGGCATTGATCGTGCCGGATAAAGAATTTTTCCGGCGGTTGCCGCCAGATCAAATGCGTGCCGCATTGGATGCGGCGGTAGAACGGGCCAGCAAAAAATTATCGATCACCGAACGCGTGCGGCGGTTTGCGATTGTTTCGGATGGATTTACCATTGAAAATGGCATGTTGACGCCATCGATGAAAATCCGCCGGCATAAAATCAAACAAAATTATGCAAACGATATTACCAAGCTGTATGGTTAAACGGCGGCCTTTGGCGTGAATGGTAATAATATCTCCGCAGGCGGACGGTTTTGCGCGAATCGTTCGGCGATGGGCGCGTATGTAACTTTTCCGCTGGCGTCTTTCGATACGGCTTCGAATAAAACGGGGTCTTTGTAATTGCGCGGCGGGACGTCGTCGCTTGGCAGCATGCGCATATAATCCGGCAAATCGTTATTCGATAATGGCGCGAATTGGTTATAGTAATCGGGAACGGGGCGGAAATCCCACCATTCATCGCTGATTTTGCAACTAAGCGGGTGGCCATGCGCGCGGCCGACTTCTTGCATTAAATTTTCCAAATCATCGCGGCGTTTTAAAATCTCGGCATCGGTTGAAAAGGGCGATTGAAACTCCCGTGCGCGTAAGGAAAATGGCCGCCAGAATTGATCGAAATGCCCACCAAAATCGATTAGCTTGCCATCTTCGGTAACAGGCGCCAAATCCACCGCCCAACCACGCGGATGTGCGCCGCGCCCGGATGGCGCAACCAAATCCGATGGAATTTTATTCATACGTGCGGCGGCGTGGGAAAAATCGCGCTCGCAAATCGCGTACATATGCCCTTGCGCCTCGGTCGGGCGCAACGCATCCAGAATCACCAATTTCCATCCAAGCCGGTTCCAGGAAATTTCGGCGGCCTTGTACAAAATATCGGCGAATTGCTTTTGCACCCATAATTTAGCGTTCGGGTGATAAACTTGCGCGAAATAATTATACGGAAATTGCGGATCGGCATAAGCGGTTTTCAGCCATAAATGATCGGTTGGACGGAGATCGATTAAATCTTGGGCGGGGTTAATGGGGCGCATGCGATATATGTATCATCGCCCGCGTGGCACGGCAAGATTGTATGATATTATCTTATTGTTTGTTTTAAAGATTGCAGCGTCATGTAGCTGCCAATCGCGGTAATTGCGGCCGCCCAAACCAATGCAGTCCATTTTGCACCGGTGGCAACGCCATCATGAAAGGTCACATCGGTGCACGTGGCAATAAAAGCGCCGCCATACCCGCCTTGAATGGCGCCGACTATGGCGCCGAAACAAGCGGCTCCGGTTGTATATAAGGCACCTGATTTTAAAGCGCTTACCGCTTGCCTGTTCATCGCTATTTTTATTGCGCGGGGCCGTGAGGCCAAAAAATATGCTGGATCAGGTTCGAAAACATAATCCAGCAAGGTAGGGTAGAGAGAGACTAAAAAAACTCAACTTAGGTAAAACTACAAAATCTTAAAATCTATCGCTCGTCACGGCCTGTTATATCGCGCACCTTCCTATTTATGGGGGCCGGCGGATTCCGGCCCTTCGTTCATTCGTCTGAAATTCGCTGTTTCCAAGACTTTTACATTGTTGCTACTCCTTATTACTTGCCATCACTGTCTTTTTACTAAAGGTATTGGAGGACCTTTGATATTACGATCTCATAGTAATATTGCAATATTATGACATTTTAACCCCAATTTAATGGAATAATATCACATTTTTACTAGGTAAAAGTATCTTTTTATTTCCAATTCGGGAATGTTGATGATTTGTAGTCCCTAAGGTTTTTAGGGATATTAACGTGGGCCCCGGCTGGGGTCCTGTATCATTGGCGGTGGAGGTTGGCCACCATCTGTTCTTTGTTTAATCAATAGTGCAAACCAGGGTTTTGTAACCAATTCCGTTACATTTTGCATATGACGGGTGCCTTCGGGCATAAGTTTTCGATCAGCATGATTTGCAGGTAAATCGGCTTTGACTTCAAAAGCGCACGATAAAATGAATGCTATGGTCGGAGAAGTTTTATTTTGCTGATTCAATAGACCGCGCTTTTTCAATTCTTGCACGCCGCGGCTAACATCGGGTGCGCGCATTTTGTCTACCAATTTTGCCACCGCCTTTGTCGATCCATGGAAATAATATTCGGTTTGATCCGCTCTCATTAATAACAAGATATATTGGGAGTTTGTGAAAAAAACCTGCACCAATTGCTGTGCAACCGAAGGATCAACGCCAAAAGGAAGCCCATGAGCATTTTCGTTGTGCATCTCCGGTGGCGAAGGTTGCGGCGGCCACAAAGGTGAGTAATCCATTGTAATGGCCGTTTGTTGAATTTTTTTTGCTTCTGGCAATGCATCGCGCACTCGCCGTAGATGATCTTTTAATACGGAAGATGGGCTTAATAATAATGATTGTTTAGGGCTGGTGCGGGGTTCATCGATCAATGCTTGCAAACCAAAAAAATGATGCAGCGCATTTTGCGCATGGGGTAAAACGATTCTATCGCTGCCGACCAATCCCATTTCTTGCAAAACTTCCACATGATCTTGGACATGTTCTTCGCCAATAAAAATTCGTAGAACCAAACGGCCTTTTCCATCTTTTAGAAAGGCGTGGTTCAAAGCCAAAACATTTAAGGCATATATTTTGGCGGGATCTTCATTCCACAGCCGCGCTATTTGATGGGTGATGGCTATGTTTGGCTTTATGCTTCCTAGCATTTATTTATCCTTTAAGAATATTTTATATATACTCAAAGTGCTTTCGATTTTCCATGGTTAAATATTGTTTTAAAAGTCGCCCCTGTTCATTCCTTTGTGAATGGATCGGGATAAGCCATATATTTTTGCCCTTTTTTTATGCTAAATAAGGCAGAATCAATTATAACCAATTGGATTATTTATAAAAAGTACAGGGATTTGGAACGATTCCATGCTGACCAAACCGGAATTATTGTCCGTTACGCTTGATGATAAATACACGCTCGAAAAGGGGCGGGTGTTTATGACGGGCATTCAGGCGTTGGTGCGTCTGCCATTGATGCAGCGCGTGCGTGATGTGCGCGCGGGAATTAATACAGCGGGATTTATTTCCGGTTATCGCGGCTCGCCGCTGGGCGGTGTCGATCAGGCGTTGTGGAAGGCGCAAAAATATCTCGATACACATCACATTCATTTTGAACCTGGCATTAACGAAGATCTGGCCGCTACCGCGGTGTGGGGCACGCAGCAAATCGATTTAACCGGCGGCACCAAATATGACGGCGTGTTCGGCATGTGGTACGGCAAGGGCCCCGGCATTGACCGGTCCTCCGATGCGATCAAGCATGCCAATTTGGCCGGTACGATGAAAAATGGCGGCGTGCTGATGGTGACGGGCGACGATCACGCTTGTAAATCGTCCACCCTGGCGCATCAAAGCGAATTTGCGTTTATGGATTTTATGACGCCGTTTTTAAATCCAGCCGGCATTCAGGAAATTTTGGATTACGGCATGATCGGTTGGGCTATGTCGCGCTTTACCGGTCTTTGGATTGGATTGAAAATTGTATCGGACACGGCGGATTCTTCGGCATCAGTCGAAATACATCCGGATCGCGGCCGCACGATTATTCCAAAAGATTTCCCAATGCCGCCAGGTGGATTGAACCAACGCGGATCGAATTGGCCGCCAGTGGGATTAGAAGAATTATTACATTACCACAAAGTCCCGGCGGCAAAAGAATTCGTACGGGTCAATAAACTCGATCAAATCATCTGGAATCCGCCAAAGGCGCGGCTTGGCATCGTATCGACCGGGAAATCGTATTTGGATGTGCGCCAGGCATTATTCGAACTTGGCATCGATGAAAAAGCGGCGATGGATTTGGGTATTCGTTTGTATAAAGTCGCGATGCCTTGGCCGTTAGAGCCGACAAAGGCATTAGAATTCGCGCAAGGATTAGAAGAAATTTTCGTCGCCGAGGAAAAACGCGATGTGATGGAACATCAATTCAAAAATATTTTATACGGCCAGCCCGGCATGCGGCCGCGCATTGTCGGCAAGTTGGATGAAAACGGCGCGATATTGCTGCCCAGCATCGATGAATTATCATCCAGCGAAATTGCGGTGGCGATTGCCGCGCGGATTGCGAAATTCGGCGATTATGAACGGATTCAAAACAAGGCGAAATCCATTACCCATATTTTGGAATCGCGCAACCCGCACACGATCAGTTTCAATCGGATCCCGTATTATTGCTCCGGCTGTCCGCATAACACATCGACCGTCGTGCCCGAAGGTTCAACGGCGCTCGCCGGTATCGGATGCCATATTATGACGTTGTGGATGGACCGCCGCACATCCACCGTGACCCAAATGGGCGGCGAGGGTGTGACGTGGGTCGGCCAAGCACCATTCAGCAGCACCAACCATGTGTTTGCGAATCTGGGCGATGGAACCTATTACCATTCCGGCCTGATGGCGATCCGCGCGGCCATCGCCGCCAATGTAAATATTACCTATAAAATTCTGTATAACGACGCGGTTGCCATGACTGGCGGTCAGCCGGTCGAAGGCGGATTGTCCGTGCCGCAAATCACACGGCAATTAGAAGCCGAAGGCGTGCAAAAAGTCGTCGTGGTCAGCGATTACCCGGAACATTACCCGCTGGGCGCTGGATTCGCGCATGGGGTTAAAATTTATCACCGTTCAGAACTCGATCAGGTGCAACGCGATTTGCGCGATCATCCGGGCGTTACCGCGTTGATTTACGATCAAACTTGCGCGGCGGAAAAACGCCGTCGCCGCAAACGCGGCGAGTTTTACGATCCGCCACGCCGTATTTTCATCAACGATCAAGTTTGCGAAGGTTGCGGCGATTGTTCGGTAAAATCGAATTGTCTGTCCGTTATTCCGGTTGAAACCGAATTTGGCCGCAAACGCGCCATCGATCAGTCCACCTGCAACAAGGATTATTCCTGCGTTAACGGTTTCTGCCCAAGTTTTGTCAGCGTGATGGGTGGCAAATTGCGCAAAAACAAATCGGCCAACGATGACCCATCGGGTACCGGCAAATTGCCATTGCCGAAAATCCCGGCGCTGGATCATCCTATATCCTTACTGGTGGATGGGATTGGCGGAACTGGCGTTGTTACCATCGGCGCATTATTGGGTATGGCCGCGCATTTAGAAGGCAAAGGCTGCACCACCATGGATATGACTGGTTTGGCGCAAAAAGGCGGATCGGTGTGGAGCCATGTGCGCATCGGCGCAAAACCGCAAGATATGTACGCGGTGCGGATTGGCACGGGCGCGGCGGATTATATTATCGGCGCGGATTTGGTGGTTACCGCCAATGACGATACGATTGAAAAAATGCAAACCGGGAAAACCAAGGCATTGGTTAATTCGAACGAAGCCGTTACCGGCAACTTCACCCGCAACCCGGATCTGCATTTCCCGTCTTTCCAAATGACGGAATCGATTAAATCGCGCCTCGGCCAGGATCATGTGAAATTTTTTGACGCCACGCGCGTTGCGACCGGCTTGCTTGGAGATTCGATTGCTACCAATTTATTTATGCTGGGCTATGCATTTCAATCGGGCTGGATCCCATTGCATCTGGAATCTATTTTGCGCGCGATTGAATTGAACCAGGTATCGATTGACATGAACAAGCAAGCCTTTGCCTGGGGCCGCAAGGCAGCGATTGACTGGGAATCGGTTGAAAAACTGGTCCGGCCGAAACATATTCCACCACATCATGTAAAATCGGAAAGCCTGGATGAGGCGATCGACCGCCGTGTCAAAATATTAACGGATTACCAAAACGCCAAATACGCCAAACGATACAAAGACATAGTACAACGCGTGCGCCGCGCGGAACAAGAACGGGTCGGCGCTAAGGACGATTTATCCTGGGCGGTAACTAAATATTTGTTCAAATTAATGGCGTACAAAGACGAATACGAAGTTGCGCGGCTGTACAGCAATGGCCAGTTCCTATCGCAATTGCGCCAGCAATTCGATGGCGATTACACGCTAAAATTCCACCTGGCGCCGCCATTGCTTGCGCCAAAAGACGCTAAAACCGGCCATTTGCAAAAAATGACCTTTGGATCCTGGATGTTGCCCGCTTTTGGTGTTCTGGCTAAATTTAGGTTCCTGCGCGGCACACCATTTGATGTTTTCGGCTATACGGCGGAACGCCGTATGGAGCGCCGTTTGGCTGATGATTACGAGCAGACCATCGATATGATGCTAAGCAAATTATCGCCCGCCAATCACAAGGCCGCGGTCGAATGGGCCAATATCCCCGAACATATCCGCGGGTACGGCCATATCAAAGAAGCCCATTTGGCCAAAATCCACGATAAACAAGCCAAATTGCGCAACGCGTTTATGGCGGGGTAGAATTTAATCTCTAATCTTAGAGGGCTTGTC
>CAZYJI010000003.1:49847-54209 GCA_964647725.1 uncultured Alphaproteobacteria bacterium | reverse complement strand
TTGTCATCCCGAACCCTTTGGGTGAGAGATCGCCATACATAAGGCCTTATATCTGTAGATCCCTCGCATGCGCTCGGGATGACAATATCAATAAAAAACTGCCCGGTTGCATGACGCGAACCGGGCAGTTTCTTTAAGAATTTCTACGCTAGAAGCGAAAAGAAACTATCTTTTCTTTTTCTTGGCGGTTTTTTTCTTGGCTTTCTTGGAAGTCTTTTTAACGGTCTTCCGTTTTGCAGCTGCCATGATAATCTCCTACTTAAGTTGAGAAGCGGATGAAGCACAATTGCCGCATCCATATGTTCATCATGACATAGAGATGGAAATTTTTCTTGACCAAATTTCACTTGACAAAGTTTTTAGACACATAGTGTGTGTTGCAAGACACAGTGCCTTTTGACGGCGGAGAGCGGAAATGCGCAGCGAAAAAGTTTTTGTCGTCAAAGATTAAAAATAAATTAATTTTTTCTCGCTGCACACCGGTACTACTTACGCTGCGCCCATCATATTGCGCAAGACATACGGTAAAATTCCGCCGTGACGATAATAATCGACTTCATCAACCGTATCGATGCGGCACAGCAACGTGATATCTTCTTTCTTACCGTTTGCGCGCGTAATGATGCAGCGCACATCCATTAACGGTTTGATACCGCCGGCGACATCCACAACATCTATGGTCTCACTGCCATCAAGCCCCAAGGTTTGGCGCGTCATACCGTCTTTGAATTGCAATGGTAATACTCCCATGCCAACCAGATTAGAGCGGTGAATACGTTCGAAGCTTTCGGCGACAACCGCCTTAACACCCAATAATTTGGTGCCTTTGGCGGCCCAATCGCGGCTGGATCCGGTGCCATATTCTTTGCCCGCAATAACCACCAATGGCGTTCCGGCGTCTTGGTATTTGATCGACGCGTCATAAATGCTCATCACTTCGCCGGATGGGTAATATTTGGTTACGCCGCCCGATGTGCCTGGCGCCATTTCATTTTTCAGACGAATATTGGCAAACGTGCCGCGCATCATCACTTCGTGATTGCCGCGCCGCGCGCCGTACGAATTAAATTCAGACACTGGAACATCGTTGCCAACCAGATATTTTCCAGCCGGACCGTCTTTTTTAATATCGCCAGCGGGGGAAATGTGATCGGTCGTCACGCTGTCGCCAAGCAAGGCAAGTAAACGCGCGCCTTTGATGTCGCTAAATTTTCCGGCGTCTTTTGCCATGCCGACAAAATAAGGCGGGTTTTTGACATAGGTGGAATTATCTTGCCAGCCATATGTAAGCCCGCTTGCGGATTTAATATCCTGCCATTCACGGCCACCGTCGAACACGTTGGCATAACGGCTGCGGAACATGGCGGGTGTTAACGCCTTGCGCATTGCTTCATGCACTTCGTCGTTCGATGGCCAGATATCTTTCAAATAAACCGGTTTGCCATCCTTGCCAGTGCCGATTGGATCTTTGGTCAAATCGATATTCATCGATCCAGCCAATGCATAAGCGACAACGAGTGGCGGCGATGCCAAATAATTCGCCTTAACGTGTGGATTAATGCGGCCTTCAAAATTGCGGTTACCGGACAATACCGACACAGCGACGATATCGCCTTCTTCGACGGCTTTGCCAATCGGTTCATCCAGCGGGCCGGAATTGCCGATACAGGTGGTGCAGCCATAACCGACCAGGTTAAAGCCGAGCGCATCGAGCGGCGCTTGCAAATTGGCCGCCAGCAAATAATCGGTAACAACCTGGCTTCCAGGGGCGAGCGATGGTTTTACCCAAGGTTTTGTAGAAAGTCCCTTAGCAACCGCGTTACGCGCCACCAAACCGGCCGCAATCATCACGGATGGATTGGATGTGTTGGTGCAGCTGGTGATCGCGGTGATGACCACATGGCCGTCTTCGATAGAATAATTTGTACCGGCTACTGGAACCGATTTGCGTTCGGTGCGGTTCGGGGCGAACATGGTTGGCAATTCTTTTTTGAAACTGGCCGTTGCGCCGGACAATAATACCCGGTCTTGCGGGCGTTTTGGGCCAGCGAGCGAAGGTTCCACCGTGCCGACATCCAATTCCAGCGTGTCGGTGAAAATCGGATCGGCGGCGTTTTTATCGCGCCACATGCCTTGCGCCTTGGCGTATTCTTCGACCAATGCAATACGTTCCGGATCACGGCCGGAAAATTCCAGATATTTAATGGTTTCGGCATCGATCGGAAAAATCCCGCAAGTTGCGCCATATTCCGGCGCCATGTTGGCAATCGTCGCGCGATCGGCCAGCGATAAATTATCCAGGCCAGGTCCGTAAAATTCGACGAATTTGTTGACCACACCTTTTTTGCGCAACATTTGCGTGACGGTTAATACCAAATCGGTTGCGGTCGTGCCTTCTTTCAATTTGCCGGTTAATTTAAATCCGACAACTTCGGGAATTAACATCGACACTGGTTGGCCCAGCATCACGGCTTCGGCTTCGATACCACCAACGCCCCAACCCAAAACGGCCAAACCGTTAATCATGGTGGTGTGCGAATCGGTGCCGACCAACGTGTCCGGATAGGCGAGTGGGATGTCGGATTTATCATCCACCCAAACGACTTGCGCCAGATATTCCAAATTCACCTGATGGCAAATGCCGGTTCCTGGCGGGACAACGCGGAAATTATCGAATGCATTTTGTCCCCAACGTAAGAACGCGTAACGTTCATGATTGCGGTCGAATTCCAATTTAACGTTTTTCTGGAACGAATCTTTGCCGGCATAATAATCGACCATGACGGAGTGATCGATAACCAAATCCACTTGTTTTAGCGGATTAATGCGGCGGGCATCGCCCTTCATCGTTACAATCGCGTCGCGCATCGCGGCCAAATCCACAACGGCTGGAACACCGGTGAAATCTTGCATCAAAACGCGAGCAGGGGAAAATGCGATTTCGCGGTCGGATTTTTTATCCTTCATCCATTGCACAACGGCCAAAATATCGTCGCGGGTCACGCTGCGGCCATCTTCGTTGCGAAGCAAGTTTTCCAAAAGCACTTTCATCGAAAAAGGCAATTTATCGATTCCGGGCAAGCCATTTTGCGCGGCCACTTTTAAATCGAAATATTTATATTTGTTTTTGCCTACTTTAAGAACTTGTTCGGCTTTGAAACTATTGCGCATGAGATGCTCCATAAGGACTTGCGAATGATAATTAGAATAATACTAAATATTGGCTTAGCAGGGGACCGTTTAAAAAAGGGTAAAGAAATGGGTGCCAATATCAAGTATTCTTGCTATAACGAATCAAATTATTACGGGATTTCAAAGCAATATGCCACATATTGTTGCTAAAAATTTGGGCGTACAGCGGGGTTTTACCCGGCTATTCGGCGATTTGGGGTTTTCGGCCGATGCGGGCCAAATCTTATGGCTGCAAGGCGCGAATGGCACAGGGAAAACCAGTCTTTTGCGCGCTTTGGCGGGACTGCTTTCGTATGATGGCAGAATTTCTTGGGAAAAAGCAGATATCCGGGCGGATATGGACGCTTATATGTGTGGCCTTGCCTGGCTTGGAAATGCGGATGGTGTGCGCGGGGAATTGACGGTGCTCGAAAACGCTGAATTTTTGGGCGGCACCGGTGATGTGGTTTCAGCGCTGAATTATTTTGGCCTTGGCGATTTGGCCGCAATACCAGCCAGGTTTTTATCGGCTGGTCAGCGCAAACGCATTGCACTCGCTGGATTATGGATGCAACAAAATAAACCATTATGGCTTTTGGACGAACCGTTGGTGCATTTGGATGAATCCGCCGTAAAACAATTATCATCATTATTATCCGCGCGGCAGAAAAAAGGATTGATCACTATTTTCGCCTCGCACCAGCCATTGCCAGATTTGCAATGTGATGTATTGCAATTGGGGGCGCGGTCATGAGTTTTGTACGCCTATTGCACCGGGAAATTCAATTATCATTGCGCCAAGCGGGCGATTTTGCGGCTGGTCTGACATTCTTTTTATTGCCGCCATTTTTATTCGCGCTGGGATCTGGTGTGGGTGCGTTGTTCGATGTTACACAAAGCCTGGCGATGATATTGCTGACCTTTATGCTGGCGTTGATCGCTGGGATGGACCGGATGTTGCGTGGCGATTGGCAGTCGGGATGGTTCGATATTGTAATCTTGCGAACACCGCAATTGATTTTATCGGTATGGGCGAAAATTATCGCATTCATTTTGTTGACCGGCGTGCCGATGATTTTAATAGCCCCGTTAATTCTAAAATTTTTATATGCGCAGAATTTTGGGTTTATCGATCTTTATAAAACATCACCGATCCTGTTATTGTTCGCGGCCAATCTGTCGATTCTGGGT
>CAZYJI010000003.1:45391-49837 GCA_964647725.1 uncultured Alphaproteobacteria bacterium | reverse complement strand
ATGATGATCGGCGCCTTATCCCTAAGCGCGCGCCTTGCGCCAATATTGATTTTTACCTTGCTATTGCCATTGTCGGTGCCGCTGTTTATTTTTACAATCGCTGCTACAACGGCGATATTACAGGGGCAGAATTGGTTTTCTGCAGTATCTGTGCTATTGGCATTTTTCATGGTTTCGGCCATGGTGTGCCCAATCGTCACCGTCTATATTATAAAGAATTTGGATTAACATGGTTAAACAGCTTCATATTTTTGCCAACCCGGCACGCTTTGCCAGAATCAGCCGTATTATTATGCCGATCGCCTCGGTAATGGCGATTGCGGCGTTGATCGTTGGATTATATGGCGGGTTGGTGTTGGCTCCACCGGATTATTTGCAAGGTGATGCGATGCGCATTATGTATGTGCATGTGCCGTCGGCCTGGATGGCGATGATGGTGTATGCCGTCATGGCATTATGCAGCGCCGGTTTTTTAATTTGGCGGCATCCGGTTGCGGATTTTATCGCGCGCGGCGCATCGCCGGTTGGCGCGTGTTTCACCGCTTGCGCCCTGATCACCGGCATGTTGTGGGGCAAACCGGCCTGGGGCGCGGCGTGGGTTTGGGACGCGCGATTGACATCCGTGTTGATTTTATTTTTTCTATATATGGGCCATATGATTTTATTGCAATCATTCGATGACGTGCAAAAAGCCAGTAAATTCGGCGCAATTCTGGCAATCATTGGCGCGATCAATTTGCCGATTATCAAATATTCGGTCGATTGGTGGAATACATTGCATCAAACATCCAGCATTTCCAGCCTGTCGCGCATCGCATCGCCCAGCATTACATTCGATATGTTGTGGCCATTACTAATGATGGCATTTGCGTTTTTTTGTCTTGCGATTGCCTTGATTTTACGCGCCGCGCAAATTGAAATGGGCAAAAGGCGTTTATGGATGGCGTATCAACGCAAGGTGTCGCATGGATAATTTTTTTGCAATGAATGGATATGGCGAATATATCTGGGCGTCTTATGGCGCGGTTGCGGTGATTCTGGGTGGATGGGCATTTCATTTATATAACCGCGCGCGGTGCATTGAAAATAAATTGGCGCAATTGGAATCCGATGAAACCAAAGCATAAAAGGCTTATTTATATTATCGCATTGCTGTGCGTTTTGGGCGCAGCCTCGGCGCTGATATTGTACGCGTTCCGGGACAATATGCAATTTTTTTACTCCCCCACCGAAATTAAGGCCAAAGTTTTAGCGCCAAATCAAATCGTGCGGTTGGGCGGTATGGTGGATGTTGGCTCGATTAAAAAAGTTCCAGATGGCATCGGCGCGAATTTCCGCCTGACCGATTTTGAAAATACGGTTGCGGTGGAATATCGCGGCGTTCTGCCGGATTTATTCAAGGAAAATTCGGGCGCGGTGGTGATTGGTACCATGCAAAATAATGGCGTGTTCACCGCGCAAAGCGTTTTGGCCAAGCATGATGAAAATTACATGCCGCCAGAGGTTGCCAAGTCCTTAAAAAAACCATTGGGGCCGCAACATGAATAAAATCCTGTATTGGGTGCCGGTTTTTATTTTTGCGGCGTTAATATTGGCGTTTATGGCGGCGTTTTTATCCGGCCGCGATCCAAATGCATTGCCATCGGTGTTGATCGATAAACCCGCACCGGTTTTTTTATTGCTGGACATGCAACAAAATTCCCGGTCCAGCAAAAGCATTTTTCAAAATAATATTACGGTCGTGAATTTTTTTGCCAGCTGGTGCGCCCCTTGCCGCGCCGAAGCGCCTATACTGTCCGAATTGTTCAAGGATAACAGTCTTCAGGTATTGGGCATCGCATACAAAGATAAAACCGAACCTTTGACCGCGTTTTTACGCGAAGCGATTGATGCGTATGATCTGGTCCTGCGCGACGATTCCGGGCAATCCAGCATTGATTGGGGCCTGACGGGTGTGCCGGAAACATTCGTGGTCGATAATAAATCGCGCATCCGGTATCATTATGCCGGTCAGTTGACGCAAAACCAGTTGCAAGAAATAATGGCCATTGCCGACCATTTATCGCGGGAAGAACAATGAAGCGATTGATAATCCTAGCTGTGATTTTATGGCCCATTGCCGCGATGGCGGTAATGCCGAATGAAAAATTGTCCGATCCGGTACTCGAATCGCGCGCACAGGAAATTTCGCGGCAATTGCGTTGCGTGGTGTGTCAAAATGAAACCGTCGATGAATCGAATGCGCCGATTGCCGCCGACATCCGCAAATTGGTCCGCACGCGCTTGACCGCGGGCGATACAGATGGGCAGGTTTTAGATCATATGACCGCGCGATATGGCGAATTCGTGCTGTTAAAACCGAAATGGAGCGCGCAGAACGCCGCCCTGTGGCTGGCGCCATTTTTGGTATTGGTATTGGGGCTTGGCTTGTTAATGAAACGGCGAAAAACAAAGTAAAATCTGTATTGCACATTCTGGAAGGGTCGCGGTAAACTAACATATCTGCCGGTTCGGGCCCGTAGCTCAGCTGGGAGAGCGCCTCGTTCGCAACGAGGAGGTCGGCAGTTCGATCCTGCTCGGGTCCACCAATCAAAAGGTTTTCATATGTACTCCATCGGTTTTCTTTTAATTCAAATTCTCACTATTTATCTTTACTTGGTCATCGCGCAAGTGATCGTCAGTTGGTTGGTGGCTTTCAATGTCATCAACACACGTAATAAATTCGTGGCTATGGCAATGGATTTCTTAGACCGCATTATCGAACCTGCTTTGCGCCCAATCCGGCGGATTATGCCATCTATTGGCGGGATTGATATTTCGCCGGTGGTTTTGATTTTGCTGATCGTGTTCGCGCAAAACCTGATTCGTGAATATTGGTTCGGATTTTATTAATTCATGCTGCCGCCCTGTTTTAAAATCGTATCCACTGGGATCGAGCTTGCGGTGCATTGTACCCCAAACGCGCGTATGGAGCGGATCGGCGATGTGGTCGCAGGCGCGGATGGAACCCATTCTTTAAAACTGGCCGTAACGGTCCCGCCCGAAGACGGCAAGGCGAATAAGGCGGTCATTGCCTTATTATCCAAAAGCTGGAAAGTGCCGAAAACCGCCATTTCCTTGCTGCGCGGCGATACTTCGCGACATAAAAAATTTCTCATTGCCGGTTCTCACGACAAACTTTCAAAAACCTTGGAACTCTGGTATGACAAGCGCAGTTAAAAGGAATGAAATAGCCATGGTTGCGCAGATTATCGACGGCAAGGCATTTGCCGGAAATTTAAAAACCAAACTCGCGGCAGAGGTTGCCGTTTTGCGCGATAAGCGCGATGTAGTTCCGGGACTTGCCACCATTTTGATCGGCACGGATTCGGCCAGCCAATCTTATGTCGGATCGAAGAAGAAAACCGCTGCTGCTATTGGATTTCATTCCATAGATGTTGCAAAGTCCGCTGACATTACTCAGGATGAATTATTGCAAATTATCATGCAATTGAACGCGGATAAAAGTATTCACGGTATTCTGGTGCAATTGCCGTTGCCCAAACATATTTCCGAAGAAGTTATTTTGGGCGCCATAGATCCGCGCAAGGATGTTGATGGATTTCATGATGTGAATGCCGGAAAATTGGCCAAAGGCAAGCGTGATGGGTTTGTTCCCTGCACGCCGTCTGGGTGTTTGATGTTGTTGAAGCATTATTTGGGCGATTTATCGGGCAAAAAAGCCGTGGTGATGGGCCGATCCAACATCGTCGGCGCGCCCATGGCGCAATTGCTGCGCCATGAGAATTGTACTGTTACCGTGGTTCATTCCAGAACCCGCGATTTGCCGGCGGAATGCAAACAAGCCGATATTTTAATCGCCGCGATTGGCAAGCCGGAATTCGTGGATGCGAATTTTATCAAGCCGGGTGCATGCGTGATTGATGTTGGTATTAATCGTATTGTAACGCCGGACGGCAAGGGTAAATTGGTCGGCGATGTGAATTTCGCCGCCGTGAAAAATGTGGCTGGATTTATTACGCCAGTCCCCGGCGGCGTTGGCCCGATGACGATTGCTTGTTTGATGGATAACACCATCAAGGCCGCGTGTCAGATTCGCGGCATTCAACGATAAGTTTAATTTACTCTACCGTAACCGATTTTGCCAAATTGCGCGGCTGGTCGACATCCGTGCCTTTTAAACACGCCGCGTGATAAGCTAGCAATTGTACCGGAATCGTATATAAAATCGGATGAACCAGCGGGTCGGCATCGGGCAGGGTTAGGACGGTGGCTGACGGCATTTTCAATTTTTGTGCGCCTTGGTTATCGGTGCAAACGATCAATTTGCCGCCGCGCGCCAAGGCCTCGTGCAAATTGGATGCGGTTTTATCGAAATATTGATCGTTTGGCGCGATCGCCACGATCGGCATTAATTGATCGATCAAGGCGATTGGCCCGTGTTTC
>CAZYJI010000003.1:0-45381 GCA_964647725.1 uncultured Alphaproteobacteria bacterium | reverse complement strand
GTCTTCTCGTAGTTTTTGTCGCTTGGGCAAACCATCAGAACGAGCATTCGCTCATCGATCAGCGCTAGCGGACCGTGTTTCATTTCACCCGCCGCGTAACCTTCGGCATGAATATAGGAAATTTCTTTTAATTTTAACGCGCCTTCCAAGGCGATGGGGAATGACGGGCCGCGGCCCAGATACAATACGTCGCGCGCCTCGAACACTTTACGGGCGATGTCCAAAATCGGCTGATCCAATTCCAATGTTTTTGCGATCAACGACGGCACCTCGGTCAATGCCTGTATCATCGCATGGCTTTGCGCCAATGTGATCGTGCTGCGTTCCAACGATGCCGTGACGGTCAATGCGGCCAGCACCATCAATTGCGTGGTAAAAGCCTTAGTCGATGCAACGCCGATTTCCGGGCCAGCCAATGTCGGAATCGCCACATCGGCTTCGCGGCCCATAGAACTGGTTGGAACATTGACGATGGCTAATGCAGGCAATTTATTTTGTTTGATATGCCGCATAGCCGCCAGCGTATCGGCGGTTTCACCGGATTGCGATATGAATAATCCCACGGATTTTGGATGCAAAACCGGATCGCGATACCGGAATTCAGATGCGATATCGACTTCGACCGCAAGACGCGCATATTTTTCCAGCCAATATTTGGCGATCATCGCGGAATGGAACGATGTTCCGCAGGCGATCAAATGCAAACGTTCGACGTTTCTCCAAGAAAACGGCATTTTCGGCAAATGCAATTCGCGGGTTTGCGGATTCAATAATGCATGCAAAGTATCGCCGATCACCGCCGGCTGCTCGTAAATTTCTTTATGCATGAAATGGGCGTGATTGCCCTTGCCAACCATGCCGCCCGATACGGCCGATTGCACCACTTGGCGTTTGACCGGTTTGTTATCGTTGCTGAAAATATTGGCGTTGCCGCGTTCCAACACCGCCCAATCGCCTTCTTCCAGATACGAAACGCGATCCGTCAATGGTGCAACCGCCAGCGCATCCGATCCCAAATACATTTCGCCATCGCCGTAACCGACGACCAACGGGCTGCCCTTGCGTGCGCCAATCAACACATCATGGCCCGCGAAAATCATCGCCAATGCAAACGCGCCATGCAAACGGGGGAGGGATTTAGCCACCGCTTCTTGTGGCGATAATCCTTGCCCCAAATGATGATCCAATAAATGCACCACAACTTCGGTATCGGTGTCGGACGCGAATTTGTGGCCCAATTGCTCCAATTCTGCGCGCAATTCAGCGAAATTTTCGATAATGCCGTTATGCACCACCGCCACGCGTTCGGTGGCGTGCGGGTGTGCGTTCGCCTCGTTTGGAACGCCGTGCGTGGCCCAGCGCGTGTGGCCGATGCCGGTCATTCCGGCGATTTTCTTGGTTTCGACCAATTGCGCTAGGTTATTCAATTTGCCTTCCGCGCGGCGGCGTTCGATCTGGCCATTTTGCAACGTGGCAATCCCGGCAGAATCATATCCGCGATATTCCAGGCGTTTTAACGCATCGACCAATAAAGGGGCCGCTTGCTGTTTGCCGATAATGCCGATGATGCCGCACATAAATATAATTCCTTGCGTGTTTTTCTTTACGCCGATTTTTTGTTTTTCTTGCCCAGCAGGAAATCGCGAAACTGTTTCGCCCATCCCGGTTTATTTACCTGTGGCGCGCGGCCAATCGCCAAAGAGCCCGCCTCGACATTTTCTGTAATCACGCTGCCCGCGCCGATGATCGCACCGCCGCCCACCGTTACCGGAGCAACCAACGCGGTATTCGATCCAATAAACACATCTGCGCCGATTTTGGTTTGGTGCTTATTGACACCATCATAATTGCAAGTAATCGTGCCTGCGCCAATGTTAGTATCCGCGCCGATGTCGGCATCGCCCAAATACGATAAATGTCCGGCCTTGACGCCTTTATCCAAGCGCGTGTTTTTAATTTCAACAAAATTGCCGATATGCACGTCTTGGTTCAAAACCGTGCCGGGGCGCAAGCGAGCAAACGGGCCGACGCTGGCGCCGGTTTTAATATACGCGCCTTCGATATGGCTGAACGCTTGAATGGTAACGCCATTTTCAATTTTCACATTAGGCCCAAAAAATACGTTCGGTTCAATGGTGACGTCCGCGCCGATTTGCGTGTCGAAACTGAAATAAACCGATGATGGGTCGATCATGCCAACGCCGGCCGTCATAAATTTATGACGCAAGCGGTTTTGCATGATTTCCTCGGCGGCGGCCAGTTGTGCGCGGGTGTTGATGCCCGCAACTTCTTCCGGCTCCGCCTCGATAGTGGCGCAATGTTGTTTTTTAGCGCGGGCCAATTGCACCAGGTCGGTTAAATAAAATTCTTTTTGCGCATTTTTTGGCATCAATTCGCGCAATAAAGTCGGCAGCTGTTTTCCATCCACCGCCATCAATCCAGCGTTGCAGAATGCGATGGTTTTTTGCGCATCGGTGCAATCGGCGAATTCGACGATCGCTTCCAAACCGCCTTTTTGATCGGTGACCAAACGGCCATATTGCGCGGGATCATCTGGATAAAATCCGGCCACCGCGACGGCAGCGCCGGCGCGGATTTGATCGATCAATTTTTGCAAAGTGCCAGGGTGGAGGAACGGCGTATCGCCATAAATAATCAAAACCGGCCCGTCATAGCCCACCAAAAATGGTGCGCCGCATTGCACCGCATGGCCGGTACCGCGCGCGGGGGATTGGATAATGGTTGGAATCGGGGTGACGTAATCGGTAATTTCTCCCATGCCATCGCCGATAATAACCGCCATTTTATCGGGTTTCAGCATCGCCGCGGTTTCGATGCAATAGCGCAGCATCGGTTGGCCAGCAATCTTGTGCAGTACTTTGGGCGTTGTGGATTGCATCCGGGTCGATTTTCCGGCCGCCAGGATTAAACAAGCGAAAGCCATAATGATTCCTTTGGTAAACGGATATATAGCCCGAACACGGGTCTTATCCAATTCACCTTTTATTGCAAAAAATTACTTTTTTTCCCAGTGATTTCTGATAGTTTAAACGGTTGAACAGGTCCTTTTTATGCATTTTTCCATAGCTTTTGTCGTTCTTCTCGCCGCCTTGATGCATGCCAGCTGGAATGCCATCGTACAGGGCAGCCACCACCGGGCGTTAAGTATGGCAACACTTAATTTCGTTTCCGCCCTGGTTTGTGTGCCATTTCTGCCGTTTGTCGATTTTCCCGTTCCTGAATCTTGGCCATATCTGGCGTTTTCGGTGGTTACGCACGGGCTTTATATCACGCTGCTGATGTTTGCCTATAAATATGGTCCGTTGAATTTATCTTATCCCATTGCACGCGGCCTGTCGCCAATTTTGCTGACGTTGATTTCATTGGTAATATTGGACGATCATTTGTCGGCCACCACCATTGTTGGAATTGCCGCAATTTCTTTTGCGATCTTCTCGTTGGTATTCACCGCGCGGAAAACTACGCCGATGAATGGCGAGCATGTCGAAACCAAGGCGGTTGTTTTCGCACTGATGACCGGCTGCATGATTGCGAGTTATTCCACCGCTGATGCGATCGGCGCACGAATGAACGCGAACACGTTATCGTACAGTTTATGGTTGATGTTTTTGTGCCAGTTCCCATTTTCTTGGTATGTTTTTTACCGTTACCGCAATCATATTCATTTATTTTTCAAAGTCGGTATAGCTAAATCCGCTTTTGCTGGGGCATTGGCGACTATCAATTACGCCCTAATTTTATGGTGTATGACCCAAGCGCCCGCTGCATCGGTATCGTCTTTGCGGGAAAGTAGCGTTATTTTCGCGAGTTTAATTGGCGCGGTGATATTAAAAGAACCGTTCGGCCGCGCCCGTATTATGGCCGCTTGCTTATTGGTAGGCGGCGTGGTGTTATTGATAACCAGTAAGGCAGGATAAATGTTAAACCAAGTTATCGATATCGCAAAAAATGCTGGCGCGGAAATTATGCGTTTTTACGCCGAAGGCGTCACGCCGGAAATCAAGCGTGATGGATCGATGGTCACGCCAGCAGACCGAGCAGCGGAAAAAATCATTCGCGAGGGTTTGGTAAAAATCGCGTCCAACATTCCATTTGTTGGCGAAGAATCGGTCGAGGCTGGCGTTATCCCCGATGTATCGGCAGGAACATTTTGGTGTGTCGATCCATTGGACGGCACGCGCAATTTCGTCGAACGCAATGGCAAATTCGGCGTGTTGATCGGATTGATTGAAAATGGCAAGCCATCATTGGGCGTTCTATATGCGCCGTTTTTGAATGTTTTGGCGTTTGGCGGGCCCGGCCACGGCGCGTTTGTCAATCGGGGCAAAGGCGATGAGAGATTGCAGAATTTGTGCATGCCCGGCGCGAATCCACGCATCGTTGTGGAACAACGGATCAAGGATCGCGATCATGTTAAAAATTACGCCAAAAAAATAAATGGTACGGTGATCGGTACATCCAATGCTTGGCCATTTTTGGAATTGGCGGCGGGCGGGTATGATATTTGCGCGGCGTTTTCCGCCGCTTATGAATGGGACTCGGCCGCAACCCACGCGATTCTGCGCGGCCTTGATGGCGAGGTCTTTGCGCCGGGGAAAAACGCCTTACCTTATGGTAAATCAGGCCAGAAATTTAAAAATCCGAATATGCTAGCCTGTCACGCTTCTTTTATCGGCCAAGCGCCGGATTTTGAATAATGACTTATTCTAAAGACCGTATTTCCGCCATTCTTGGCCCCACCAATACCGGCAAGACATTCGTCACCATCGAACGAATGTTGACGCACACATCCGGCATGATTGGATTTCCGCTGCGTTTGTTGGCGCGGGAAAATTACGACAAGGTGGCTGCGATCAAGGGCGCGGCGCAAGTCGCGCTGATCACCGGCGAAGAGCAAATCATCCCCGAAAATCCGCGGTATTTTATCTGCACGGTCGAAGCTATGCCGATGGAGCGCATGGTGGAATTCTTGGCGGTGGATGAAATTCAATTGGCGGCCGATCCGGATCGCGGCCACATTTTCACCGACCGGATTTTTAACGCGCGCGGATTGTCGGAAACCATGTTCATCGGGTCGGATACGGTGAGGCATTTGCTGGAAAAAATGATTCCAAGCATTCAGATCACATCCCGTCCGCGATTCTCGCAATTGACCTATGCAGGTTACAAAAAAATTGTACGCTTGCCGCAACGCAGCGCGGTGGTGGCGTTTTCCGCCGCCGATGTGTATGCGCTGGCCGAATTTATGCGCCGCCAACGTGGTGGCACAGCCGTAGTGATGGGCGCATTATCGCCCCGCGCCCGTAATGCACAGGTGGGCATGTATCAAGCGGGCGAGGTCGATTATATCGTCGCAACCGATGCGATCGGCATGGGATTGAACATGGATATCGACCATGTCGCGTTTTCGACCATCCGCAAATTCGATGGTCGCAATGTGCGGCAATTGCGTGCATCGGAAATGGGTCAGATCGCGGGCCGGGCCGGGAGATATATGCGCGATGGCACGTTTGGCACAACGGCCGATGAAGGTTCCTTGCCTGATCATTTGGCCAAAAAAATCGAAGGCCATAAATTCGATCCGGTGCAAATCGTTTATTGGCGCAACAGCAAATTGGATTTCTCGTCGGTAAAGGAATTGCAATATACGCTGAACATGCCGCCGCCGCGTGAATTTTGTAAACGTCCAACGGGATTGGAAGATCAAGAAATTTTGGAACGCATGGCCGAAGACCAAGGCATTATGCAATTGGCGCAAGGGTACGAGGCAGTAAAATTATTATGGGAAGTGTGCCAGGTACCTGATTACCGCAAATTGCTGACCGAAATTCACGCGCGATTTTTGATGCAAGTATATATGAATATTGTCACGGGTCACGGCCATATTCCGCACGCCTTTATCGAAAAACAAGTGGTGAATCTGGACCGGTATGACGGCGATATGAATGCGATTATGACGCGGCTGGCGCATATCCGCACCTGGAATTATATTTCGAATCGCGGCGATTGGGTAGAAAATCAAGCGGAATGGAAAGAACATTGCCGCGAAATCGAAGATCGCCTATCCGACGCGCTGCATATGGAATTGACACAACGTTTCGTCGATAAACGCATCGCGGTATTGATGAAAAAATTGGATGAGAACGCGGAATTCACCGCCGATGTCAACAGCGCCGGCGATGTTCTGGTCGAAGGGCAATTTGTGGGGCGCCTGGCTGGATTCCGGTTCCAACCGGACCAAGATGTTTTACAAACCGTCAGCAAACCAATCAAAATCGCCGCGCGCAAGGCGATTTTGGGGCATTTGCCGAAACAAGTCGATAAATTGGTATCGGAAGAAAAACCGGCACTGACATTAGCGCGTAACAACGAAATTTTATGGCACGGCAAGCCGGTTGCAAAATTAAATGCAGGCAAAGATATTTTATCGCCCGCTGTGCATGTGATTGGCGATGAAGAAATGGATGCAGCGTTGCGGGCCAAGGCGGGCGAGCCGATTGAAAAATGGGTCAATGCATATTTGCGCGAACATTTAACCGATCTTTATAATGTAAAACAATTACCAGCCGAAGGCGCGTTGCGCGGGTTGATATTCCAATTGGTTGAAAATCTGGGCGGCTTGCCGATGAATAAGGTCCGCGCCAGTATTGGTGAAATGCATAATGACGCCAAAAATATGCTGGAAGAAGCCGGGTTCGATATCGGCCATCATTCGATCCACGGCAAAAATTTGAACGCGCCGCGCCAAACGATATTGCGCGCGCAATTATGGGGCCTGTTCCATAGCCGTATGCACGGCGCTGCAAATTTGGCCGGAAAAATTCTGGTGCAGACTGACGATAAAATTTCCGGTGACGATGCAATGGCGGCCGGATTTATCAAGGTAAATCAAATTTATATTCGCGCCGATAAATATGAACGCATCGGTGACGTCCTGGCCGATCATTTGCGGCGGAAAAAGCCGGTTAAAATTCGCGATATCAAATCGCTGGCGACCATCAACGCGCATCAATTATGGCAAATCGCCGAGGCGCAAGGATTCGTTGCCAAAAAAATCGATCACGGCGTGATTGTTCAAGGGCGCAGGAAACAAGCCGAGAAAAAGAAACAGAAATCCGGTAAAGCGGATCCCAAATCGCCATTCGCGGTGTTGAAAAACTAACGGCTGCCGCGTTCTACAATTCTGGCTTTTGGCGGATCAATAGGCTGCTGATCGCTAAGTAATGTGGAAAGCGTGATTAATGCCGCAAGTCCAGCGCCAATAGTTAAGAACGCTATAATCCCATCCCGAATCGGGGTAGGCAATTTATGATTTCCAAAATTGAATGTTGGGGTGCCAAATGAGGCCTCTGTACGAGCTTGCATGAAATCTCTCCCTTTGTTTTTCAATCGAAACTATGCAATTTTCGATAATGCTCGTCAATCTAGTTTTCTGTGCTCACACTAACCCATTTGTGAATATTATACGGCTATGCAGCATCGCCGCTTGCGGTGTTGAAAAACTAACGGCTGCTGCGTCCTAAATCCACCAATTGGTAAGAACCAATAGACATAGAGGCCACATCATCGCTGGCGCGTTCCACGGGCATAGATTGCATCATTATTCTGTTTTGGGCACTTCTATAAGCCTGCAACAAAACAGGGTCCCGTTCTAGAGTTGCATAAACTTTCAGACGGGTTTGAATCCATATTTCTGGACTTGCCAATGGCATTCTATGCAGCCGCTCTGTAATTTGCATTACGGCTCGGTCTTGTTCTGGCGTTATGGCGGCAGTCTTATCGTTTTTTCGCGAATCAACAATTGTTGTTAGATCTTTTACTTCCGGAGATGTTGCGACATAGGCCTTAATTAGTCGATCAGTTTGTTGCTCAATTTCAGCAATCTCTTGTTTTACCTGCGTGTGGTTAATTATCATTGTACGCACGACCGCAGCGGAAGTAACCAGGGCTGCCACTATCGCACCAGCACCCCACAGACCACCTACTCTATTCAGCAAAGTTTCTGGTGGTTTATCGTCAGGTTGTTCAGTGGCTGGTTGATCGCTAACCAATTTTTTCCACGCCCCTCTTTTGATACGAGGTGGGTTTTGAAAAAGAGATTTTCGAGGCCATAGACGCATGGGTTGACTCCTTATTTTATTGCGGGTAATCATAGACCAAATTACCGTAAAAAACCAATTTTGATTTTTTAAAGAGATACAATGACTTACGTCGTCACCGAAGCTTGCATTAAATGCAAATATATGGACTGCATCGAAGTATGCCCGGTCGATTGTTTTTATGTCGGCGAAAATATGCTGGTGATCCATCCGGATCAATGCATCGATTGCGGTGTGTGCGAACCGGAATGTCCGGCCGAGGCGATTATCCCGGATACCAAACCCGAAGCCGAAAAATGGTTGGAATTGAACCGCGAATATTCCGAAACCTGGCCGAATATTACCAAAAAGGGCGAAGCGCCGGCGGATGCCGATGAATGGAAGGGCAAGCCGGATAAAATACAGCATTTTGATCCAAATCCGGGCAAGCCATAATTAAATTAACGGTGACGTGTAGTAGCTTTCATGGCTGCTGCGGCCTTATACTGCCGAACATAGGCGATCACTTGGGCGGCTAAAATTACTGGAACACAAAACCATTCTAGTAATAAAACCGATGCGCCATCGCTGAATTCCCGCAAACCTAATGGGTCATTGGGATTGATGGGTTCTTGATTTGATGTTGGTTCATCCATTTTCGTAATCATTATTCCACTCCATTGTATTTTTTTAAATTTTCTGATTAATATTATTCGAAGTCTTATTATATTAATGCTCTATCCATGGCAAATCTTATTTGGTGGCCCATGATTCTGTGATCAGATTCACGTTGAAATTAACCAATTTTTCTGCTATACATTACACGTTCGGAATATAATATTGATTATAATATTTCCGATAACATGGAAAGGTTGGAATTTTATATCATGTCTAAAGCAAAAACCGCGAAAAAAGTAATTACCGCGAAGAGAAAACCAGTTACCGCTAAGAAAATTACCAAGCCGTCGACCGCTGCGAAAAAGCCGACCGCTAAACTTATCACCAAGAAACCAAGCAATATGAATACCGCGCCGGCGAATGCGCCGAAAACGGCCAAACCGGGTACCGCGCCAATGGCCGGCATTAAAATGATCGATTCTAAATCGATCATGGCCAAATCGAAATTGAAACCGGCTCAGACCGCGAAAATGGCGGAACCTGCCTTTGCCGCAAACGATTTCGTCGTATATCCGACCCATGGCGTTGGTTTGGTGAAGGGCGTTGAGGTTCAGGAAATCGCCGGACACAAATTAAAATTGTTCGTCATCGAAATCGAAGGCGCGAAAATGACCATCAAAGTTCCAGTGAACAAAGCTGGTAACGTTGGCCTGCGCCGTCTGTCGTCGCGCAAGGAAATGGGCGTAGCGCTGGAAAAACTGAAAATCAAAGCGCGCGTCCGCCGTACTATGTGGTCGCGCCGCGCTGCCGAATACGAAGCGAAAATCAATTCGGGCGATCCAATTCAAATCGCCGAAGTGGTTCGTGAATTGTACCGCAGCTCGACCCAGCCGGATCAGTCTTATTCCGAACGGCAAATTTACCAAAATGCTTTGGAACGCCTGTCGCGCGAAGTGGCTGCCGTAGACCGCAGCAACGAAGTGCAAGCGGTTGAAAAAATCGAAGGCATTCTGAAAGCCGCCTAAATTTAGATACGATAATCTCTTTTTCAAGGGGCCGGTCGCCAAACCGGCCCCTAAGTCTTTGAAAAAGAAAATATTTCTGGCCCCCTTGTTATCCACTTATACAGTACTTATGTCTTTAGTTGACAAGTCTAGTCAACAATTTACCACAATTCTGCTTAACACTGGTGGTAGGTAAAACTAAAGGCCACAAGTTGGGGGTTCTTATGGGTAGCAGTTATCAAAATAAATCCAGAGATGCCGATATGCAATTCATCCGCCAATCGATGCGGATCAGTTTGCTTAGCAAAGAAGAAGAGCTGAAACTGGCCAAAGCCTGGCAGAAAAAACGCGATCAGGCCAGTTTGCACAAATTGGTCAGCGCCTATATGCGCCTTGTGGTCGCGATTGCGCACAAATTCCGCATCTATGGCTTGCCGGTCAGCGATATGATTCAAGAAGGCAATATCGGGTTAATGCAGGCGGCGATGCGGTTCGATATCGCGCGCAATGTGCGTTTTTCAACCTATGCGTCGTGGTGGATCCGCGCGCAAATCCAAGATTATATTTTGCGCAATTGGTCGATCGTCCGCACTGGCACGACGGCGGCGCATAAATCGCTGTTTTTCAATTTCAACCGGCTACGGGCCAAAATTGACGGTACCGGATCGCGCGGATTGAACGACACGGATCGTAACCGCATCGCGGTGGAACTTGGCGTAAATCAGAACGATGTACGCCACATGGAACAGCGGTTGAATGGCGGCGATTATTCGCTGTCGAATTATTTGAACGAAGATTCCGAATCGACCGCGCAGGATTTTCTGGCCGATACCCGCCCGACGCCGGAACAATATGTAACCACCAAGCACGATCATATCACCAGATCGCATTGGTTGAACGAGGCGTTGAACACATTGTCTGATCGCGAACGTTTTATTATCACCCGCCGCCGCTTGGCGGAGGAGGGCGATACATTGGAAGTCCTGGGCGAGAAAATGGGCGTCAGCAAGGAACGAGTGCGGCAGCTGGAAACCCGCGCGATGCAAAAACTGGAAGACCATTTGCGCAAAAACGTTCCATCCCCCCAAGATTTATTCGAAGAATAATTATTTTTTGGATTTGCGTTTGCGCGGCGTTGGTTTCGATGTTGGCACCGATTCCAATATTTCCAGCAATTCCGGATGGGTCAGTTCGATACTTGGCCCATTTCTGTATTGCGTAAATCCGCGTACCCGCACCAAAATATTTTTTAAATCTTTGGGCTTTATTTTCGCGGCGGTGAACAGCGACCGCGCGTTTACCGGGATCACGGCAGTAAAATCGGTTTTCCAGTCATCGCCAAAATTCAGGTAAAAAGTTTTTTTTATCTCGGCCACATCGCGCACGCGGCCTTCGACGATTTGAAACCTATCCCAATATTTTTTATCCAGGATTTGTTCGGGTGTCAGCACCGCATATTCCGGCCGTGCCCATAATTCATTGCCATAACCGCGCGCCTCGCGATCAAGGCCAATTAATGTTGTCGCAACTGCGCGGTTATCCGGCGCGCTGTGCGCCCGCGCATAGCCCTGTTGCACTATACTTTCGGCGAACCCCACCCAATCGTTCGAATAGACAAAGGCGATGATCCGCCCATACCGGTCTTCGCGCGTTTTGTCGTAATATAATCGCACCGGAACGGCAGGGGATTTATTTAGCCCGGAAAATTCGTACATATATTTTTCGGTTTTTGATTCATAACCGGGCGGGATTTCAATCCCGGCGATTTTTACTTGGCGTCCGTCCTGCAATTGTAAAATGCCACCAGGCAGAATCGCGGTCAGGGTAGCCGTGCCGCCATTGGTCAATCGTGGATCCAGCAGTCCTTCTTCGTTCATGGTATCGGCATAAGAATTTGCATAAAAAACGCTCAGCGTTATAATGAATAACGCCACCCCAATTTTTTGCCGGAATTTTTTGGAGAATCGCATTGGATATTTTTCCGCCGATCAAACCTTTTGACCAGGGCATGTTAGCACTGGATAAGACCCATGTCATGTACTGGGAACAATCGGGCAATCCGAACGGTGTGCCAGTTCTATATTTGCATGGCGGGCCAGGATCCGGGGCAGGGGAAGATACCAGGCAATTTTTCAATCCGGAATTCTACCGCATCGTCATTTTCGATCAACGCGGATCGGGCCGTTCGACGCCGCTGGGCGAAATCAAGGATAACACTACGCCGCATTTAATTGCGGATATAGAAACTTTGCGCAAAATGCTCGATATCGATCAATGGCTGGTGTTCGGTGGATCGTGGGGCAGCACGCTGGCATTAATGTACGCCGAATGTTATCCAGGGCCGGTGCTGGGTTTAATTTTACGCGGGATATTTCTGGGTCGCCCGCCGGAAATCAAATGGTTCTTGCATGGCAGCGGCGATTTTTTCCAAGAAGCCTGGCAGGAATTGGTCGCCAATATTCCAAGCGTAGAGCGTGACGATTTATTATCCGCCTATCACAAACGCGTTCATTCGTCCGATCCGGCAATCATGCTTCCCGCCGTGCGTGCGTTCAGTAAATATGAAGGTGCGTGTTCGTCATTATTGCCAAGCAAAGAAACAGTACAAAATTTTGAAGTGGATAATGTTGCGATCGGTCTGGCGCGGATGGAAACGCATTATTTTAAAAATAATCTGTTCATGCCGGATAATTTTATTCTGAATAACATTCAAAAAATCCGCCACATTCCCGGTATTATCATTCAGGGCCGCTATGATATGGTCTGCCCGCCCATTTCAGCGTTTGATTTGAAAAATGCCTGGCCCGAAGCCGAGTTGCAAATCATCGAAGGCGCTGGCCATTCGCGCCGGGAAGCTGGGGTTCAGGACGCGCTTTTGGCGGCTACGCGGCATTTTGAAGGCGTTTTACGCCCGAAATTGGCTTAATATCGCGCCGCCCCTTGCATCTACAGCCCCTTGGATGCTATACAAAGATCCATATAAATTCTTGAAAATCAAAAGGTTCCCATGCGTTTTGCCCGTCTTTTTCTAATCGCTTTGATATTATCTGCCGTTTCGGCATCTGTGATGGCGGGGCCATTGCCGGGCCGCAATTTGAATCCGGACCTAATCGCATTCAGCGCCGGCGAATATGATGTATTCGACGACAGCAAGGCAGCCGAATTTGTTTTGGAATATCGCGCCAAATCCTGGAATTGGTACACGGCCTCGCCATTATTCGGCGTGATGGCAACCACTGACGGCGCGGTTTACGGATTTGCTGGCATTGGATTTGACTGGTTCCTAAGCAATAACTGGGTGCTGAATCCGAATTTCGCCGCTGGCGCGTATCATAATGGATCGGGCAAGGATTTGGGCAGCGCGATTGAATTCCGCTCCGGCCTTGAAATCAATTATGCCTTCGAAGACCGTTCGCGTTTGGGCCTGGCGTTCAACCATATTTCCAACGCCAGCATCGGTAACGAAAATCCCGGCACGGAATCGTTGTTATTGACCTATGCGATCCCATTCCGTTGGTAATTGAAAAAGAATGTACAAAAAACCCGGCTTAAAGCCGGGTTTTTTATTATGCTGCATAATTCGGATTATTCTTTTCCCAATCCGCCAAACGGCTGGCAGCTTCTTCCTTGTTGATGCCATACCGGTTGTGTACGGCAGTAAAAAAACGATCGTGGTTAATGGCGTAATAATCGACTTCTTCGTCGGTTAAATTGGCCCATACTTGTTTGATCCGTGATTTAACCCTCTCCCAATTCCAGGTATCTTTCGGTTTTGCGTCACTGGTCAAACCGGAATGATACGATGCCATCATTCTGGCTGGCGATGTAACATGGCCCAGGGAACGGGATGCGCCGAAATATTCGGAATCGAATGCGCCGGTGTCAGAATTGGAAAACGCCGCACCGCCAGTGCCAACCAACTTATTAGCCGTCTTATTGGTGTCACGCGTGTTGCTATTTGATGCAACTTCAGGCGCTCTTTTTACTTCATTATCCTTGCCGGACTCCGATTTCGCCGTTTCCGGTTGATGCGGCGGATAGATTGGCGGGTTCTTATTATAATTACCGCTTATTTTGGTCGGACTCATAATAACCTCCATTTATGATGTCTTGTTATGCGGCTATGGCTCGCAAGTTGATATTGCTGGATGCTAATTTGGTCAATTTGTTATTGGCGCCTTTTTCTTCTTCCAGCGTTGCGCGCAGAATGCTGGCTTGTTCATCATAACCCAGCGCATTGGCGAATTCGCACAGCGTGCCATAAGTGGCGATTTCATAATGTTCCACTTTTTGCGCGGCTGCGATGATGGCGGCATCTAAAACTTGTTTGTCTTTCGATTCGCTCATCATATCTTCGGCCTCAGAAACCAAACCTTCGATGGCTTCGCATTTTTCTGCCTTGGCTGGTCTGCCCAGGGATTCAAAGACTTCTTCCAAACGTTCGACATGGGTGTTGGTTTCTTCTAAATGGCCCTGGATGCTGGAACGCAACGCTGGGGATGTGGCGTTTTTCGCCATTTTCGGCAAAGCCTTTAATAATTTTTTCTCGGCAAAATAAATGTCTTTCAACATCGCGTAATAAAGATCGTTCATGGTTTGAATTTTCATAACTTCAGACTCCGCTCCAAAATAGGGTTAATGCAAGGGTGTATGCAATACCTGCACCCTATCCAAAGCCTGATAAAAGCGCTGTAGGGGAGTGGTTGGGGGGTATAAAAAAGGGGTAAGTAATGCGTATTTTATACGCGGGCACGCATAGTTTGCAGAACTAATTGGGACGGAACAGGCAACGGGGCAATTTTACGGTTACTAGGATGTGTTAATAACAGCCCGTTTTCAATCGCGCGAATGCCATCCAACTGCCCTTGTTTTTCCACATCTATGCCGTAAACGGTGACAACTCTGCCCGCTTCTAAACGGCAAGAAATAACTTCCCCATAACACGCGGTTGGTTTTCCGGAACGGGCCGCCCAAAGTTGATTGCCAAAATCTTTGTGGAAATATTCATCATGATCGCTGGAAATATCTTGTTCGGCCAGTATTTCGTTCATCAATCGGCGAGTATCGCGAATTGTTATATCCCGTCCTGGTTCTTCATAATAATCAGTGCGCACTGCAGGGGAAAATTCGTCAAAATCCGGACCCATTGATACAATGATGTTTTTGTTCGAATCGTATAATCCTAAATCGACCGATCCACCGCTGGCATGCGGTGGGATTCTTTCAAGACGATTCGGAACACTAACATAAGTGCCGGTGTGGGCGCGTAATCGATCTATATCCCATTCTCTATTTTCGATACTAAATTTATCCCAATAATATTGATAAATATTACCTTGCACTTGCCGGTTGCGATAAGCATCAAACACAATCCAGCGCAGGCCTTTTGGTGTTAGTTGGCGTTCTTGGATGTGCTGTAATTTTCTCGCCAGTTGCTCGCGTAAAAACATATCCGCTGTTTCTGTCCAGCCATTTTTGTAATAAACTGGAACACAAATAAACGGAAAATCAGCCAAAGAAACCATAGGTTCCCGTTGTTCGTTGATGGGAACGGTTTCAAAAGCAACTAGTGTCATAACATCTCCATAATATTGGCGTCCCCGAGATGATTCGAACATCCGACCTAGCGTTTAGGAAACGCTTGCTCTATCCAGCTGAGCTACGGGGACCTTTTAAAATTATAAATCCTCTTTGCTCCGCTGGATAGGTTTTATATATCCGCTCGCGCTTTGCACTCACGGTGGGCCAGCTGAGCTACGGGGACTCATATCGACGATTATAGATTTTCTATCAGGCGTTGAATAGGTGCTTATTTCCCGGATTTTACTGGTTTGGCAGCGGTATCGGCGGGAGCGGTGTCGTTGGCCACACGTTTGTACCTTCGCAAATTGTCTATGATATTTTGCGCATAACCGGCGCCATAACGCATTTCCAAAAATGCGTATAATTCGGCCTCGCTGTGATCGTTACCGATCGGACTTTGCGGTGGGGCTGAGGATAAAGAGTCCAAGATATTGCGTGACGGGGGTGTACCATCTTTGTGTTGCGTCATTTATAAAGCCTTCTGAATTGGGCAGGGGTTGGATTTGATGGTTAAAATCCTAAACCCTATTGGTTAACAAACGGTAAATTTCCCGGTGCAATGATACATTGTGCTTGGTTGTGGTCTTTAAAATTGAATTTATGCGTTCTTTATACGCCTGTGTGCACTGCGGTATTTAACCATTTGAAATGGCGATATTTATGCGGGCGTTTCGGTTTTACTGACCGGTTGGCTGACGGCGAAAATGGCCGATACCACCAAAAATACGCCTAAATATTGCATAAATTCGATAGTCTCGCCTAATAACCATACAGCGCCCAGAACCGCAATCACCGGTTCCAATTTTAAAACTAAACTGACGCGCAGCGATGTTATTTTTTTAATCGCCACGAAAAATACAATTTGTCCGATCAAAGAAAAACAAAGGCTGAGTCCCATCCATTTCCAAGCAGTATAATCGGAGGTAGCGGGCAGAGCAACGCCATGGATCAGCGACAATAAAGTAAAGGCAATGGCCGGAATGAAACTAAGATGCACAGTAAATACATAAGGATTGCCTTGTGCGACAATTTTTCCGCTGAGGTATAAATAAGTTGCAATCAGAACCCCGGCGGCAGACGCCATCGCCGCGCCCATCCAATTAAAATCGCTGTGCAATATCTGATCGGGTTGAATCACCAACGCCAAACCGAACAAGGCAGTTATCAAAGACAATAAGAACAACCGAGTTAACGGCGTTTTATCGATCCATACATGCAATGCCGCCAGAACCAGCGGATATAAAAATACCAACATCGTTACCGGCGCAATCGCCAAATATGAAATGGCGCTGTAATGCAGCCAGCTGAAACAAAGGAAAATAATGCTTACCAGCGCGGCCGGGCGATAAGATTGCCACCCGTTCCACAAACGATGTCCCATCCAATGCAATACAAGCGCAACGCCGAAACATTGCACAACGCGGCCAATCGCCATAAACGAATATACATCGAAACCATATCCGTAAATAAGCTTGGCTAACGGCGCTTGGATACCGAAACAAAACGCGGCAATAACAGCAAGTGCGCAGCCGATCCAAAAATCGCGGCGGTGCAGGGGTGGCATCATCTTCCTTCCTTACGCCAAGCCATCAACAGCAATATCGCGCCCAGTAATAAATAAACCATCGGCGGGATAACTGCGGTTTGTTTGATTCCGGTAATGGAATAATTATTGTTTTTCTTCACGCCAATCCAACGGTGGCCGAACAAGGCGCGATTGCCTTCTAAATGGCGCACATCGGGCACGCCGTCTTCGGAAATCCAACGGATCGAACCGCTGGTCGATTCGACAAAGCTATTTAGTTTATCTTTTGATGAACGCAAATCGGAATATTCCAGCGGGTTCAAACCGCCAACGCCGACCATGATCGATTGCGAATTATTGGCGATACGGTACACGCCGGTTTTGGTCACGTTGATTTTCGCGCGGGCAAGGCCTGGCGATTCTTCGGTCAAAGTAACAGTTTCGGTTTCATTGCCTGGCTTGGTCAGGATGATGGTGTTATCGGATTGCGCCAGGCTGCGTTGGGTGATGGAAATGGTTCTACCCTGCACCTCGGCGCTGAGGTCGTTTTCTTCTAATTGCGGTTCTTTCATCAGCCAGTGCGACAGGCGGCGTAACAATTCCGAATGCGGTCCGCCGCCCGCGTAACCGCGCGCCCACAGCCAGATTTGATCGGAAAATAGCTGTGCTACGCGGCCCTGGCCGACGCGATCCAATACCAATAATGGCCGATTATTCGCGCCATCCATGATTACTGTGCCGCGGCGTACTTGCGCGTCCATTTGCCGCAACCACGGGCCCCATTTGCTGTTTTTATTGTCTTTCGACAGGCCGGGTAGGCCCGATGTTACCGGATGCCGCGCGCCATCGGCGGTCAAGTTTGGCACAAATTCGGCATCGATAATTTTTTGTCCCGTTACGGTTGGTAAAATCGTGCCGACCGGCGTATCGAACAGGCTTAGCGACGCGTCGGGCAATGGGCCTTCGGCATCCAATACCGCGCCGCCCTTTTCGACGAACTCGACGATGTTCAGCATATATTCATTTGGCAAAACGCTTAATCGGCGGTAACGGTCGAAAATAATCAAATTGAAATCATATAATTTGTCTTCGAACAATTCCTTGGTTGGAAAGGCGATCAACGATAATTCTTCGGTTGGAATCGAATCTTGTTTTTCCGGTGGGCGCAGAATGGTGAAATGCACCAGATCCACCGATGGATCGGATTTCAAGAAATTGCGCCATACGCGTGTGCCGGGATGCGGATCGCCGGAAATCAGCAATACGCGCAACCGGTCGCGCACGCCATTGACCGTGACAACCGCATGGTTGTTTTCATCGGATAATTCCGATACGCCCTTTGGAATGGAAAGTTCAAAAATATTCGCGCCCGCATGGCTGATGGTCACTGGGATTTCCACATCGCGCCCGACCGGGATCGCCTGATTCTGCACAATATCCCCATCGCTGCGCAGCGATAACATCACCGTACTTTCAGTGTTCAAATCGTCTTCGACAAACAAGGTAATTTTTTGCGGCTGGCCGACAATTCCGAATCCGGGGCTGCGGATGATTTTTAAACGGCGGTCATGCTCGCCCGGCGCGCCGGTTAACAGTGCGTGAAACGGCACGCCGGCCAATTCACTTTGCCCAACCGGCACATCGTGGATTTGTCCGTCGGTAATCAGAACGACCGCGCCCAGATGGGTTTTTGGAATATCGCTAAGCCCGCGGGCGATGGCGGAAAACAACATCGTGCCGCCTTGGTCCTCTTGGTTGTCGGCGACGGTGATGGTGCGGTAATTGATATTTTCCACTTGCGCCAGGTTGTTTTCGATATCTTTGCGGATTTGTTCGGATTCCTTGTCGCGATTATTGATTTGATTACTGGTCGATTGATCGATTACTAATAAAACCGTATCCGGCTTCATTTCGCGGATTTCTTCGACCAAACTTGGATTCGCCAACATCAATAAAAACAGCGCCAGGGCTGATACCCGCCAAATCCATCCGCGTGCGCCGCGTACGATGGCGTAGACCGATAATATAACCGCAACCGTGATTAATGCGATCATCAGCCAATTCGGCATCAGCGGAAAAAACCGGATGAAGAGTTCGGGATTATGGTTCATTGCCCAACCGCTCCAAAATCGCGGGGACGTGCACTTGATCGGATTTATAATTGCCGGTCAACGCGTACATCACCAAATTCACCCCAAACCGACGCGCCATTTCGCGCTGCGCCTCGCCGCCGGGAACTACCGGAAACATCGGCTTGCCAACTTTGTCGATCGCCCAAGCGGCGGCCCAATCTTGCGTTCCAACGATCACCGGTGATACGCCGTCGAAATAACTCGATTCACTGTCGGTCAGCCACAATGTTTTATCGTTCCATCGTCCTGGCCATTCTTTTAATAAATAAAAACTGCGTAGTAATACGTGATTGCGGTCAATGGTATTTAAAATCGGTATGTCGATATTTTGAAAATAATTCGCCAAGATGTTTTGCGAAATCGATGCGCCATTGCCATCGCGCGTATCGATTACGATCATTCCGCCATTATGCAAATAATTATTGATCCGATAAGTGGCTGTGGGCGATAGGATCGGCGCGTTCGGCGTTACCGCCCAATATAATAATGGATAAAAAGCCAATTCATCCTTGTCCGGATCAACGCCAACCGGTTCCGCCGCCTCAATCGACGTGCGCTGGCGCAGAACATGTGTCAATCCCGCAAGCCCGGCCTGATTGACGCGGTCAATTTCCTGTACATAGGTTTTGATATAAGCCAGATGCAGTTGTTTGGTCATGCTCATATGCGCAGGATCGGCAAGGGCCGGTCCGGATAACAGCAATATGCCAATCAAAATGCCCGCCGCCCATGGCCGCTGCAATCCAGGAAGAAGCCCGCGAATATTCAAACCGATAATCATGTCCACCAGCGCGAGCAAAGCCGCGAGCAGATACAGCCAAGGGCGAATATCTTTTTCCCGGCTTTTCAAATCGCTCATTAGCACAACTTCTTTTGGTAGCGCAGTAACCGGTTCCATCGCCGCCGTATGATCGCTGAGGTTAAAGGCTTTTTTATCCGTGTCCGTGCCGTAATATCCTGGCGGCAAGGCAGGCCCCGCGCGGCGGGTGATTAAATCTTCGGCCTGTACGGCTTTGACATAAGAAGGCGGGGCTTGCAATTGGCCGAACCCATCCAGCATTTGATGCAAATTCAATCCGCCATCGGTGCCAACGGCAATAATGCCCTGGCTGTTCCAAATTAAACGCTGCAACATTTCAACGAACAGGCCGGATAAAATCAAATTCGACCAATTATGGTTCGCGGCGACATGGAACAATACCAATTGCCCATCGCCCAATTTATCGCCGGTGACCAGCGGCGTGCCGTCTTGTAATGCGGCCCAGGTTTTATTGGCCAGATCCGGGGTGGGCGTGGTTAGCAATTGTTTGTTGATCTTAATATCGCCCGGCACGAACAAACCGGTAAACGGCCCGATTTCCGGTATTTGCGCCAGGGATAAAGGTTCGGACCAGGATAAATTACCGCTTAGATTGCGCGGTTTGTCATGCACTTGCACTGGCAATAATTTTGCGCCCGCTTGCAAATTATCACCGTCAAAACGGATAATCATCCCGCCTTTTTTCACCCATTCTTCCAATTGCGCCGCTTCTGCTTCGTTTGGATTATTGGTATCGGTCAGGATAATGACTGCGACATTCGCCTTTAATACTTCATCGACGCCGCCATGAATAATATCCGCAAACGGCGCAATCGCGCGTTCGATAAAATATAAATCGTCCAGCAACGGCTTGCTGGCATCCATGGCCTGGGTCGTGACAATGCCAACCGGATGTTGACGGCCCATTTCATCGATTAAATAAGTTGTTGCGGCGTTGGCTTGTTCAGTTAAAACCAATCGCGAGATTTTATTTTTTACATCCAGCGGCAAATCTAATTTCGCTTTACCGACGGTTTTGTCTTTTTCCAAGATCACTTCTTTTTGGCCCATGGCGCGGCCATCTTCGTCGAATGCTTGAATCATTGCTGCGCCCGGCATTAATGCGCCTTCGAATGGAACGGTGCGGCGGACGATTAAATCAATTCCGCCAGCCGCTAGTGGATCGGCGGATAACATATAAACCGGCTGATCGCCGCGCAGAATAAAATGCACCCGGCCAACGGATGTCAGTTTGCCAAGCAATTCATAAAAACCCTCGCTCATCAAACCGCCGCTGAACCAGAATATATCGGGGTTCGGCACCAGTTTTTTCTGCGCCACATCGCGCATTGCCAAATCGTATCGCGCCGCCCATGGCAACGGGCGTAGGCCTTTGACGATTTGTTGTGCCTCGGCAGCGGTCAGATAATCGGTGGCAAAGGCGAATTTACTGTCCGGGTTCGGCGCGGTCGTGATGATTTGTACTTGTTTGTTTTCGCGGGTCGCCACATCCAATATTTGCTGTACTTGTTGGTTGGTGGCGTTCCAATTGCGCGCGCCGGACCAGCCATTATCGATCACCAATAAAATGGAATTGCGCGTGGTTAATTGTTGTTCCGGATTCAATACCGGATGCGCCGCGCCCAAAATCACCAGCACGATCAATATAATGCGCAATAATAACAACCACCAAGGCGCGCGGCGCGGCGTGTCTTCTTGTTGTTTTAAAAATTTCAATAACCGGATCGCCGGAAATTCGATATGTTTTGGCGCGGGCGGCGTGAATCGTACAATCTGCCACAAAATCGGCAGTATGATTAATGCCAGCAAATACCACGGCGATAAAAACGCGATAAAGCCCAGCGAGAACATTACACCACCCGCCGCTCTGACAGGGTCAGATATAATTCCATCAACGCTTTTTCAGGCGCGCGGTCGGTGCGGTGGAAACTGTAACTCCATCCGGCTTGCTTGCAAATTAATTCGACACCCTGGCGGTGCGATTCAGCGCGGCGCGCATAGGATTCGCGTAAGGCATCGGCGCGTTTCACCTCCAGCCAGCCATCGTCTTCTTCTAGACCTTCAAAAATAGCACGGCCACGGAATGGCAGATCGATTTCGGCCGGATCGAATACTTGTAAAATATGGCCCTTCACGCTGATCGCGGCATAAGATTGGATCAATTTGCGAATATCGCGGATAGGGGACAGGAAATCGCCTATGAACACCACTTGCGAATGGCGCGGCAGGATATAATAAGGCGGTAAATTTTCGGTGCGGCGTTTTTCATCGATCATGAATTCCGTCGCGCGGTACAAACCGTGTTTTCCGGTCATTGGTGGCAAACCGCTGGCCAAAATCGTAAATCGCTCGCCGGATCTGGCCAATAATGCACTGATCGCCAGCAATAATAACGCGCCGCGCCGGACCTTGGATGGAAATTTCTTTTTCGACCGGTACACCATCGACATTGATGTATCGGCCCACAGCCATAATGTTTGCGGCGCTTCCCATTCTTTTTGCCGGACGAATAAATCTTCGGCCCGCGCGGAACGGCGCCAATCGATAATGCTGGCGGGGTCGCCCGGCAAATACGGGCGGTATTGCCAGAAATTGTCGCCTTGCCCGGCGCGGCGCAAACCGTGCATTCCTTGCGCGACAGTGGCGGCAATTTTTTCCGCCTCTAACAACAGGGGGGGCAAACGCGAAGCCAAAGCTTCGGCGCGGTTTTGAATCTTTATCGGGTTGACCGGCATGGATTACCGTAAAGGTTCCAACAAGCGATTGATAATACTGTCGATGGTGACGCCTTCGGCGCGCGCGGCGAAATTCAATGCCATACGGTGACGTAAAATCGGATGGGCGAGGGCGATAATATCGTCGATCGATGGCGACAAACGGCCTTGCAACATCGCCCGCGCGCGGCAAGCCATCATCAATGCCTGGCTGGCGCGCGGACCGGGGCCCCAGGCGACATAAGACGTCACATCGTCAAATTCGCTGTCGTTCGGGCGGCCGGCGCGGACCAATGTTAAAATCGCATTCACAAAATTTTCGCCAACCGGCATGCGGCGTAAAATATGCTGGCCTTGCAATAATTGATCGGGCGTAATCACTGTTTGCGGTTTGGCTTCGTCCGATCCGGTGGTGGTCAGCAACATTTTATGTTCCGCCTCGCGGTCCGGATAGCCGACATCGATTTGCAGCAAGAAACGGTCCAATTGCGCTTCGGGCAATGGATAAGTGCCTTCTTGTTCCAATGGGTTTTGCGTGGCCAGTACATGGAATGGCGCCGGCAAATCGTAATGTTGCCCGGCAACCGATACGCGGCGTTCTTGCATTGCCTGTAATAAAGCGGATTGGGTGCGCGGACTGGCGCGGTTGATTTCATCGGCCATCAGCAATTGGCAAAATACCGGGCCTTTGATGAATCTGAAAAAACGTTCGCCGGTTTGCGATTCTTCCAAAACTTCGGAACCGATAATATCGGCCGGCATCAAATCGGGCGTACATTGAATGCGTTTGTCTAACAATCCTGTAACTTGCGCGATGGTTTCGACCAATTTGGTTTTCGCCAAACCTGGCACGCCGATCAATAATCCATGACCGCCCGCCAAAAGCGTAATCAAACTTTGCTCGATCACCTCGCCTTGGCCGAAAATTACTCGCGATACCATGTCGCGCGCTTGTTGGAATTTTTTGCCTAAATTTTCAATCTCACGAATCGTTTGATTGACGTCTTGTGATGGATGAGTTGGGGGGAGATCGGTGGGCACGGACGGCTCCTTGACAAGGCGGTGAGACGGGCTTTGAGGAAAAGCAATTTATATCAGTATCTTATAAGCCTAACGATTCTGCCAGTAAACACCGCAATTGTCATAAAAAATCAACATTGGAATGATATGAAGTCGTGGTTTAATCGGATATGATGTGGATATATTTAAATGGCCAAACAACTTTATAATTCAGGCGACCTTAGAGTTTTATTTACCAGATGCCGCTCGATAGTAAAAAAATCGAATCCGGCTTTAGGGGCTGATGTAGTGTGCGCTTTTTATTGGATCCTACGTGGTCGTCCCATCGCGGAAATTATAGCGGAGCATGGAGAGATTAATATGGATAGCGCGGTGTTTCCGTTAATCCAATCCTATTGCCCCGAAATTGTGGCGAATAATTGCGAACAGTTAATCGCAGATCGCCCCTCGCGGTTAAAAATTATAGAAAAAATGAAAAGAACACAAACTGGAGCGCAGTATTATAATCTTAACGCTGTTGATAAGGATCCAAATTTGCCGTGGGAGCGTATAGAGAATCCTGATCACCATCAATGCTCGGTAAAAATAAGGGATCAGGCAAAACCCGCCGTTGTTGAGGATACGGGCCCTGCGGATAAACCCAAGAAAGATAAACCAAAAAAACCTAGACTTAATACGCCAACGGTAATTCTTCACGAGGCGGATTCAGGCACAGAATCCGCGATAAATGGTGAAGATCCAATACATCCCCCGCCAGATTTGCCTAAGTCGTTGCCATTGCCGAGTAGTTTTTTAAGAACTCAGCCTGTGATAGTTCCAACAATAAGTTTTCAACCGGCTCCGCTGGAAACGTCTACCAAACGATTAAATTTAACCGCTTTCCTAAGGTCAAGAAATTGCACAAATTTTGCCGGGGCTGTTCGGCTTATTTGCGATCATATCAGCCTGCCGGAATGTTGCGATGATGTATTAATCAGGTTTGGCATGTCATCCAAAGGTTTGGTTGTTCAGCAAGGTATGCGGCCTACAGAAAATCTTCGACGTTTCGCGGTTGGGTTTTCCGCGTACTTTACCAAATCTGACACTGCCGAAAGCGCTGCAAGAAAAATTGTCAACGTGATTGATGGGATGGGTAGAGATGAAGCGGTTGGTGATCCATCGTTGGGATATCGTACACAGTCTACAGCAGCTGAGTCTGCGCCAGGAGGCGAGAGTATATCGGCGGTAAAATCGCGCATCCCTAGTATGGTTCGCTAACAGATAGCATCCTTATTTTCGCAATGCCGATGGTTGCGACGATCTTATAGGCGTGATAGGGTCGGCCGCATGGACTTTATCAATCTCCCGCCTGAAATGGACAATGATTCCATCAATGCCGTTTTGCGCGCGCTTACGGCCGATGGCCAAGTGGCGCGGTTTGTCGGCGGTTGCGTGCGCGATGCGATTTTAAATCGCAAATTGGTGGATATCGATTTGGCAACGCCGGATTCGCCGCAAAAAGTAATCGAATTGCTGCAACGCGCCCGCATCAAATCGGTTCCAACCGGAATCGAGCACGGCACAATCAGCGCCATTGCAGGATCCAAGGCCTATCAAATCACCACGTTGCGCCGCGATGTGGAAACCGATGGGCGGCGCGCAACCGTGGCCTTTACCGACGATTGGGCGATGGATGCGGCGCGGCGCGATTTCACCATGAATGCAATTTATTGCGATGGTGCTGGGCATTTATTCGATCCGCTCGGCACTGGCATTGAAGACGCTAAGGCTGGCCGCGTGCGGTTTGTGGGCCGCGCAGCCGACCGGATTGCCGAGGATAATTTGCGCATTTTGCGGTTCTTCCGTTTTTATGCGCATTACGGGAAAATGGATTTGGATAATGCGGAACTGGCCGCTTGCCGTGCGGCGGCGCCAAATATTCAAAAACTATCCGGTGAACGGGTACGCGATGAATTTTTTAAATTATTGACCACCAGAAATATAGCTCAGGTTTTGCAATTAATGCTGGATTATGATGTGCTGCCGCAGATTATAACGGCTAGGCAGTTTACGATTATAAATTCGCTGGCAGGTTTAGAATTGCATGCCGATCCGGTGCGGCGCCTTTCGGCATTGATGATAGAAAATCATTTAAAGCCAGCGGATTTAGCGATGCGGTTCAAATTGTCGAATGATCAAAAAGACCGTTTGCAATTTTTGCAGCAAAATTTTCCGGTGCGTCCAATACCATCTTCGACGCGCGAATGGCGGGAAATTATTTATTTTTCCGGCCAAGACCGCGCGGTGGATTTGGCGTATTTATGGACCGCCGAAGGATTATGGGACGAACATAAATTCGCCGGAAATCTGCAAGCTGCATTGGAATGGCAGGAACGGCGTTTGCCCATCACCGGCGCGGATTTAATCGCACTTGGCATTCCGCAAGGGCCAAAATTGGGCGAATATTTATCGGCAGTCGAAGGCTGGTGGATCGAAGGCGATTTTTCAGCGGGACGCGAGCAATGTTTGGCCCGTTTGCGGCAATTGGCCGGTTTGGCGTAACGCTTCGGATAATGTGATCGACGCGGCCAGCGCGACATTCAGCGATCTTCCTTGTGCTTGCGGAATATAAACTGATTCATCGACGGCATCATATACTTCGCGCGGCACGCCGGCGCTTTCCCGGCCTAAAATCAAAACATCATATGGCGCGAACGCAAATTTATGATAAGGAACCTTGCCGTCGGTTTCGACCAAAACCAAACGGCCAGTTTTCGCCGCCAAAAATTCCTGCCAAGATGCGTGCCGGGCAACCGCCGCGAGATCCATATAATCCATACCCGCGCGCCGTAATTTTGAATCCGAAAAGGGAAAACCGCAAGGCTCAATAATATCCAACCCCACACCAAAACAAGCACACAGGCGCATCATCGCGCCAGTATTTTGTGGAATATCAGGTTGATAAAGGGCAAGTCGCATCAAAGATCCGCAGTTTTGGGCAGGGCGATCACGATTCATACACAATCCTAATAAATGCCCTGATTTTTTTGTGCCTTTTCCATTTTAAATCGGCTAAAAACCATAGGTTATTCAACCATATAATCCAAAAATACAGCAAATAAAATAAGAATTCTATAGCAAGATCAATTTATATTAAGGACGAACGATGGCCCATTCCGCCAATAATGACAATAAAACCCGCCGGGAATTTTTGTATCTCACCACCGCCGCTGTGGCCGGTATGGGAGTTGTAGGGACGACTTGGAATTTTGTCGATTACATGAATCCATCCGCCGATGTTTTGGCGGTATCGACCACCGAAGTGGATTTAGCCCCGATCAAAGAAGGCCAATCGATCACCGTAATGTGGCGCGGCAAGCCAGTATTTATCCGCCGCCGCACGCCTGATGAAGTAAAATCGGCGGAAACCGACGACAAAGCCGATTTGCCAGATCCACAAGCCGACGAAGTGCGCGTGCAAAAACCGGAATGGTTGATTGTTGTGGGCGTGTGTACACATTTAGGTTGCGTGCCGCTGGGTCAAAAAGTAACCGACAGCCGCGGCGATTTCGGCGGATGGTTCTGCCCGTGCCATGGCTCGCACTATGATACATCCGGTCGCATCCGCAAAGGTCCAGCGCCGAAGAATTTGGAAGTTCCTAAATATGCATTTTTGTCCGACAGCAAAGTTCGCATCGGCTAATACGATTTAATCAGGAGATTTTTGTACCATGGCTAATAACAATCCCGCCAATTTCAGCAATCCGGTCGTCAAGTGGATCGACAGCCGTCTGCCGATTTTCAGCCTTATGAGCAAAGAATATGGCGTATTCCCAACCCCGCGCAATTTCAATTACTGGTGGAATTTCGGCGCGATCGCGATGGTGATGTTGGTGGTTATGATTGTCACCGGAATTTTCCTTGCGATGAATTACCAGCCATCGACCACCATGGCGTTCGATTCGGTCGAACGTATCATGCGCGATGTGAATCACGGCTGGTTGTTGCGGTATGTGCACGCTAACGGCGCATCGTTCTTTTTCATTGCTGTCTATATTCACATCTTCCGCGGCATGTATTACGGGTCTTATAAAAATCCGCGCGAATTATTGTGGATCCTGGGCGTTGTCATTTTGCTGTTGATGATGGCAACCGCATTCATGGGATATGTTTTGCCATGGGGCCAGATGTCGTTTTGGGGAGCAACCGTTATCACCAATTTATTTTCCGCAATACCGGTTGTTGGCGAAAGCATTGTGACTTTATTGTGGGGTGGTTTCTCGGTCGATAACCCGACATTGAACCGTTTCTTTTCATTGCATTATTTATTGCCGTTCGTAATCGTTGCGGTAGTGTTCCTGCACGTTTGGGCGTTGCACGTCACGGGTTCGAACAACCCGCTCGGTATCGATGTGAAAACACCGCAAGATACCGTGCCGTTCCATCCGTATTATACGGTTAAGGATATGTTCGGCCTGTCGGTATTTTTGATCATCTATTTGGGTTTTGTATTTTTCGCACCGAACTATTTGGGCCATCCGGACAATTATATTCCGGCCGATCCAATGGTAACGCCGGCGCATATCGTGCCGGAATGGTATTTCTTGCCGTTCTATGCGATTTTACGTTCGATTCCGGATAAATTGCTCGGGGTTCTCGCAATGTTTGGCGCCATTGCCGTATTATTTGTTTTGCCATGGCTCGATACATCCAAAGTGCGCAGCGCGCGTTTCCGTCCGATGTATAAATGGTTTTTCTGGATTTTGGCGATTGATTGCATCGCGCTCGGCTGGGCTGGCCAAAAACCACCCGAAGGATTGCCGTTGTTGGTCGCGCGTGTGGGAACAGCATATTATTTCGCGCATTTCTTGATCATCCTGCCATTGCTGGGCCGGATCGAAAAACCATTGCCGTTGCCGCAATCTATTGCCGCATCGGTATTGAAAAAATCGGCAATCGTTTTGTTCGCGGTCTTGGCGCTGGGTGCGGCATCGCCAGCCTCGGCATCGACCGATGGTCCTACGATTCCAAAAATGCAATGGTCGTTCGATGGGCCGTTCGGCAAGTTTGATCGCGCATCGGCGCAACGCGGATTCCAAGTTTATAAGGAAGTCTGCGCTGCGTGCCATTCGATGCATCAATTGTCGTACCGCAATTTGGCGGCGCTTGGTTATAACGAAGCGGAATTAAAGGCGATTGCCGCTGGCGTTACGGTCAAAGACGGCCCGAATGACGAAGGCGATATGTTTGATCGTCCAGGCCGTCCATCGGACAAATTCGTGGCGCCTTATGCCAATAAGCAAGCCGCGCGTTTTGCCAATAACGGCGCTTTCCCGGCGGACTTATCGCTGATCGTTAAAGCACGTGTTGGCGGTGCGGATTATATTCACGCGTTGCTAACCGGTTATGGAACGCCGCCCGAAGGCATGACGATTTCCGCTGGTATGAGTTACAATAAATATTTCCCCGGCCATCAAATCGCCATGCCTGCGCCATTAAGCGAAGGCCAAGTCACTTATGGTGATGGCACCACCGCCAGCGTCGATCAAATGTCGCGTGATGTGGCGACGTTCCTTGCCTGGGCCGCAGAACCGGAAATGGAAGAACGCAAAACAACTGGCATCCGCGTAATGATATTCTTGTTGGTAATGGCCGGTTTATTTTATTTAAGCAAAAAGAAATTATGGAGCGGATTGAAGGATTAATTTCGACCCATTTTCTGATTTAAAAGGGCCCTGTTTAGGGCCCTTTTTTTATATTTGATATTACTCTGTAGTGCGATTATAGTTTTCTTAAAGGAGAAAATAGATAAGGCGTATGGGAAAAAGAACATTGCATCCGCTTGAACGCAGCCCTGATTTCTGTATTGATTGCAATGTGCCGGTTCGGTTCAAGCAATCATTGGAATGGGTCGGGTTTAAATGTTGGGATGCTCCGCAAGCAACACCGGATGCAACGATCGCTATGATGGCGTTAAAACGGCGCACACCAATCATCACCGGAAATGTTGCGGATTTTCTTTGCCTGTTTGGCACCCAGCAATGGCATCCTGGAATTGTCACTTTTTCAGATGTGCGTCCTCCTAGATTTACCCAGTTGCATCAATTAACCGCTTTTAATACGTTCGCAGAATGGGCCAGAAGACAAAAAGGGTTTGATTATTCTAATAAACTTGTGATTATCAATCGGGCCCGTGCAGTAGTAGCATTTCATTTTGATGTCAAGGCTATCCATCATTTAGGCCCAAAAACTCGAAAGGCGCCATTGTCAAAACAACTCAAGGATTGGAGAAGAAGAATTCGCTGGGAGTTGGAAGGGCAGCGCGCACGTGCCGGTTAAATAGCAATCGCCAGATATTTAAAGCCAGGGAATCCAGGCAGAATTAATACGTGTCCGCAAATCGGTAACGAATCCGGGAATGTCTATGGATATATGACTAAAAAAGTAAACTATTCATACTATGGCATGAAGGCAATAAGGTAAATTAGGTGCAATATAGAAAAATAATAACCTAGAGTTGACCGTTATAAATGAAGCCAGTAATTATCGATTTTATTACGAAATTACAATCGGTAACGTCGGTTGAGGATCTGGACAGGCTTTTTACCAACATGATGCGTCAGCTTGGTTTCAACCGCTATGCGTATCAATTATCCAAAGCGATCGGCCACGATCCAACCAAGCCTGTTATCGTTGCATCGTATCCCAAAGAATGGGTCGATTATTATTTATCCAGCAAATATCATTTGATCGATCCGATCGTAACACAAAGCCCCAAAGAAAAATCGCCATTTCAATGGAGCCAGGTTTTAAAAACATTGGATCTGAATAAAAGGCAAAAACAATTTTTTAACGAAGCGGACGATTACGGTGTCGCCAACGGCCTTGGCATCCCGATTCACGGCGTGTGTAACTCATTCTCGGTAGTCAGTCTTGTGGCGGATACTAACGATAAAGAACTTAGCAAGCTGTTGGTAAAAGATTGGGACACGATTCATATTATGTCGTTGTATTATCACCAGGCGATCAAGGATTTATTGCGCAAGCAAAGTTTGGTGGCGAACGATAACGCCACATTAGCCGATTTGACCGAACGGGAAAAAGAATGCCTGCGTTGGTCTGCGCAGGGAAAAACCAGCTGGGAAATCAGCAAAATTCTGAGCATTTCCGAACGCACGGTCATATTTCATATTGAAAATGCCAAAACCAAGCTGGGCGTATGCAACCGCAATCATGCGGTGGTAAAGGCAATTATGCTGAATATAATATAATCGTATGGCCGGGATATATCGCAGTATGGATTTTCCATACAAACCGCAGTAAGCCGCCATTTTATCCACCCTGTAACTTCTTACAGCAGACGAAAACCGAATAAATGGGCAAGCTGATCTCATGAACGAGATCGCCCAGTTTAAAGTTTTAACCATCGAAAATGCTGAAGAAAACTTCAAGTATCTGGCATCGATGCACCATCTGCGCTTTCGGATTTTCCGGCGCCGTTTGGCATGGCCGGTGGATAATTTCAGTTTCATGGAACACGATCAATTCGATACCGCGGATGCCGTGCATATCGATAAAAACGATACGGTCAATGCTTGTACGCGTTTATTGCCGACCACAAAACCAAATTTGCTCGCGGATGTTTTTCCTCACCTAGTTACAGGAGGCGAGCCGCCTAAAGCCGATGATATTTGGGAAACGACGCGATTCTGCGCCGATCCAGATACCGCGCCATCGAATATTACCGGCCTTTTGGTCGCGGCGATGTTGGAATATGGGATCGGTTTGGGATTAAGGCATTATGTATCGGTGTCCGACATCCGTATCGAACCGTTGCTGCGCCGTGCGGGGTGGGAACCGAAAAGATTGGGTGAACCGCATGCGACCGGTACCGACATGGCTGCGGCAGAAATTTTCGAAGTCAGCGATGCGGCCTTGGCCCGTGTCCGGATGCGTTCAAAAATCACCAAGCCTTTATTGACCGACAGCCATTATGCTCCCGCCGCAAGGTTGGCCGCGTGATACATATTCACTTGCTGGACGGCAAAGGCAGATATATTAAAAATAACAGAAAGCAGCGCTTTGTTTATTCCATGCAGGAATGTCTGAAATATTTGGTGCAGCAGGCCAGGGAAGAAAAATTCCATTTGCTGGAACATATGTTGTCAGTGACGTTGCATACGTTGAATTATCCGCAGAATGCTTGCCCGTATGGCGCGGATGAGAAACCAGGCGATGCGCCGCGTGCAATTTCCAAAAAAAACGTAAAACGAAGAAAAAAGATCCCGTTTAAACGTTGAACCGGAAATGCACCACGTCGCCATCCTGCGTAACGTATTCTTTGCCTTCCAATCGCATTTTCCCGGCGTCTTTCGCACCCGTTTCGCCATTGCCGGAAATATAATCGGGATACGCGATGGTTTCCGCGCAAATAAATCCTTTTTCAAAATCGGTATGAATTACGCCAGCCGCGCCGGGCGCCTTGGTGCCTTTGACAATGGTCCAGGCGCGCGCTTCTTTCGGGCCGATGGTGAAATAGGTGATTAAATCCAGTAATGCATAACCCGCGCGAATCACGCGGTTTAATCCAGGTTCGGTTAATCCCATGCTGGATAAAAATTCTTTCTTTTCTTCGTCCGATCCCATTACCGAAATTTCCGATTCGATTTTGGCGGAAATGACAACGGATTGCGCATTTTCTGCCTTGGCCCGTGCTGCGACTCTTTCGGACAGGGCATTGCCTTTATCGGCTTCGCCTTCTTCGACGTTGCAAACATACAAAACCGGTTTGGATGTCATTAATTGCAACAGTTTCACCAATGGTTTTTGTTCCTTGGTGAAATTGACGCTGCGCGCCGGTTTGCCATCGCGAAGCGCGGCCAGAATCGGATCGACGATTTCCAATAATTCCTTGGATTCTTTATCGCCCTGTTTGGCTTTTTTCGCCAAATTATCGTAGCGTTTTTCCAGCGATTCCATATCCGCGATCATCAACTCCGTATCGATGGTTTCGATATCGCGGATCGGATCGACCGAACCTTCGACATGGGTGATATCGCCGCCATCAAAACAACGCACCACGTGCAAAATCGCATCGACTTCGCGGATGTTGGCTAAAAATTGGTTGCCTAATCCTTCGCCCTTGGATGCGCCGCGCACGATGCCGGCGATGTCGACGAATTCGATAAATGTAGGGATAATTTTGGCCGATGCCGCGATTTTCGCAAGTTTATCCAAACGGTCATCGGGAACCGCCACACGGCCCACATTGGGTTCAATCGTGCAAAACGGATAATTCGCCGCAGCGGCCGCCGCCGATGCGGTCAGCGCATTAAACAAGGTCGATTTGCCAACGTTTGGAAGACCAACAATCCCGCAATTAAATCCCATTATCGTAATTCCTATTTGCTATTCGTTACTTTATTTAAAAATCCGGCATCATCGCCAGACAGTAATATTCCAAAATGCTCGCCGATTTTCTCGGCAATTTTTTCAGCCTCTTGCCATTCCGCTTTGCTGAAATCATGCAGCACATAGGAACTGACCAAATCTTTATGGCCCGGATGGCCAATCCCGAACCGCAGGCGTTTATAATCGACATCGAAATTGGCATCGATGGACCGCAATCCATTATGCCCGGCATTGCCGCCGCCAACCTTGATCCGCAATTTGCCGAATTCCAGATCCAATTCGTCGTGGATCGCAATCACATTCGATGGCGGGATTTTGTAAAATTCCGCTGCTTGGTGAACCGCAACGCCTGATACATTCATATAGGTTTGTGGCTTGATCAATAAAACCCGTGTCCCTGCAATCGATCCTTCGAATAATTGCGAATCGAATTTTTTCTTTGGCCCCGATAACCCATGAGCGCGCACAATTGCATCCGCCGCCAGAAATCCGATATTGTGGCGGTTATACTCGTATTCCGAGCCAGGATTGCCAAGGCCGACGATTAAAAACATAGGGGATAGGGGTTACGGTTTAGGGTTTAGGGAGAAAGGTTAGGAAAAATTTCCTAACCCGTAAACCCTAAACCCTACAACCCTTATTTTTTAGCGGGAGCGGCCGGTTTCGCGGCGTCCTTGCCAGCAGCGGCCGGAGCAGCAGCACCAGCAGCCGGAGCAGCGGCGCCAGGAGCGGCGGCAGCGCCTTCGGCAGGAGCAGCGCCTTCGGCAGTCGCAGCAGCGGCCACAGGCGTTTCTTCTTTAACGACTGTCGGCGGATTAATCGCCAAAACCGTAAAGTCACGGTCACGAATGACCGGCTGTACCGTCGATGGCAATTTCATCGCGCTGATGTGAACCGAAGTATTCATTTCCATGCCTTCGATATCGATTTCAAAATATTCTGGAATATCGCTGGCCAAACAGGTGACTTCGATTTCGTGTTGAACCAAGTTCAAAACGCCGCCTTGTTTCAAACCAGGGCATTTTGCTTCGTTCTTCACGTGCACGGGTACGCTAACGCGGATGCGGGTTTTATCCGACACGCGCAAGAAATCGGCGTGAATCACTTTGTCGCTTAATGGATCGGTTTGCACATCGCGTGGCAAAGTCCGGATCGATTTTCCGGCAATATCCAAATCCAGCAATTTGGTAAAGAAATTTCCGGCGTGATACAGCTTGTTGAATTCCAAGGGTTTCAAACTGATATTTTGCGGGTCTTTTTTGTCGCCGTAAATAACGGCGGGAATCTTATCGGCTCGACGTGTCGCGCGGGCGGCCCCTTTTCCAGCTCCCTCGCGATTTTCGGCGGCCAGTTTCAAGACTTTTGTCATGATGCTACCTATACTCAGAGTTAATGTTCGCCCGGACCTCCAGGGGTGTCCATGAGCGTCCTATAAGCCCCTTATATAAGGCCTAAGGAACGGTGTTTATACGCGATTTCCTTCCGAAAACCAAGCGATTTACCCACAAAAACAGTATCTTATATGGAAATTTACCCCTATATATGTATTGATTTTGGATATAAATCTGATATACTCATTCCGGTTTTTCAATCAGGGAGTTTTCATGCAAAAACGCGAATTTTTAAAGGCTTTGGGAACGGCGGCAGTCGCAGCGCCGGTGGCAGCGTTGACCGCAGGCGCAAGCGGTAATTCAGAAACAAAAAATACAAAGCCAACCTTGGCTCGCGTGAATCAATCGCGCATTATTCGCGGCGGTTATGTGCAATATGAACCGGCCTTGGTGCAGGATATGAAAACCGGCCAGTGGCGCGGATTCGATTATGAAATCATAAACGCGGTCGCTGATCGTTTGGAATTAAAAGCCGAACTGAGCCAGCCGACCGGTTGGGCGTCCGTAATGGCGGATTTGAACGCCGATAAAATCGATATGTTGTGCAGCGGTTTTTGGGTGCATCCCAATGTGGCCAAATATGGTTTATTCTCCCGCCCGTTTTTTTATCAGCCGGTATTTATCGTCGCGCGCGAAGGCGATGCGCGGTTTCATGCCAAAACCAATTGGAACGATGCTGCGTTGACCATGGTGGCGCTGGATGGCGATAATCCGGTTCACATCGCGCAAACCGATTATCCAAAGACAAAAATTTTAACGCTGCCGAACATGACCGATTTTTCGCAAGTGCTGGTCAATGTCGCAACCGGCAAGGCGGATTTTACTATCGTCGATGCCTGTACGTTTGGTGCGTATAATGAAAACAATCCCGGCAAATTGCGCATTGTGAACGCGGATAAGCCGGTGCGCATTTATCCGGTCAGTTATTTATTTAAGGCCGAAGACAGCGTCTTCCGCGATGCAGTCAACGCCGCGCTCGAAGAATTGATTTTGGACGGCACCATTAACCGGATTTTATCCGGCTATAATAAGTATCCGAATGCTTATTATATGCCAGTGATCGATTTTGCCCATTTGCAATAAAAGGAATCAACCATGCAAAAACGCGAATTCTTAAAATTATTGGGCACCGCTGGAATCGGTGCGGCGGCTGGCGCATTGGCTGGTAAAAGCAATTCCTCTAATCCGGCGGTTTTGCAAAAAGCCGATCAAGCGTTCGAGCGGGTGCTGCAAACCGGCAAAATGCGTTGCGGCTACCTTGCTTATGCACCGCATTTTATTAAGGATCCAAATACCGGTAAATTTTCCGGTATTTTTCACGATTTAATGCAAGAAGTCGGCCGCAATTTGAATCTGCAAATCGAATGGGTGGAAGAAGGGGCTAGTGACGTATTGGTGCCCGGCCTGCAAACCCAGCGCATCGATGCGATTGCGTCGGGCTGGTGGGGCAGTGGCCCGCGCGGCAAGGTAATGAATAGCGGCAAACCGGTGTTTTTTAATGCGCTCGGCGTGTATGTGCGCAAGGATGAGAAACGCTTTGCCAATCTGGATGATTTAAATCAATCCGGCGTGCGCATCGCGGTGCTGGATGGCGCGATGGCAAGCGAAATCGCCGATCACGATTTCCCAAAGGCACAGAAGAAATCGCTGCCAGCCTTGTCCGATTTACCGATGCTGCTGAACGAAGTCGCCCACGGCAAAGCGGATTTTACTATTTCTGCGACGCATGAATTCGCTGGTTTTGATAAACATAATCCGGGGTTGTTGAAACGCCTTGATGTGAAACTGCCAATCCGTGTATTTCCGAACGTGCTGTTTTTCAATAAGGGCGAAAATAAATTGCAAACCATGTTGGATGCTTCGCTAGATGAATTATATTATGCTGGTGTTGTGAATAAGCTGGTCGATCAATACGAACCGTTCCCGGGCAGTTTCTATCGTGTTGCCCAACCCTATGCGGCGGCTCATGGCTAAAAAACCAGCCTTATTGCCTGGGGGTTGCGCGGCGCAACAACAGACCACGGGTGCGTATGCTGAAGTTGTGGCAAGGTTGATGGCTGCTCGCCTGGTTTGTTGTCCAGATGAAGCCACAGCCCGGGTTGTGGTAAGACAAATCATGGACGCATGTTTTCATGAAGTCAGAACAAGCGGGCAGGCGTTGGCAGGAGCTGTTGCTACGCTGGTTGGGGATTATATTGCCGGAAATACCGGCACAGAAACAACTAGTGTGGAACAAGTAATAAAGAAATATGGATTGACTATGCCGCCTTCAGAAGCTCCGGGGCGGCAAGCGATTGATGAAAAAAATTTAGCCCAGAAATATCGTGGGCCTGGCAGCACTCATCCACCCCGGCATCATTCACGTTCGACGCGCCGCGGCCGCTAATAATAACGATTAAAATTAATCAAACAGACTGCTGACCGATTTTTCTTCGGCGATGCGGTTGATCGCTTCGCCCAGCAAGCCGGCAATATCGATTTGGCGGATATTATTTGCAACCCGCACGGCTTCGGTCGCCTGAATCGAATTGGTGGTGATCATGTGGGAAATTGGCGACGATGTAATCCGCGCGACCGCGCCACCGGAAAACACACCGTGGGTAACATAGGCTTGGACCGATTTTGCCCCGGCTTCCATCAATGCGACAGCGGCGCTGCATAATGTTCCGGCCGAATCGACGATATCGTCAACCAATACGCAGTCGCGATTTTTTACGTCCCCGATGATATTCATCACTTCCGATACACCCGCGCGTTCGCGGCGTTTATCGATGATGGCTAAATCCGCATCAACCTTGCGCGCCAGGGCGCGGGTTCTGCCCACGCCGCCAACATCGGGCGATACGAATAATAAATTGTTGGCATCCTTGAATTGCGTTTTTATGTCTTTGACGAACACCGGAAAGGCGATCAGATTGTCGGTCGGGATGTCAAAGAAACCTTGGATTTGCGAGGCATGCAGATCCAGCGTCAATACGCGGTCCGCCCCGGCAGTGGTAATCAGATTGGCCATCAATTTCGCTGAAATCGGCGTGCGCGGCGATGATTTACGATCTTGGCGCGCATAGCCATAATAGGGGATCACGGCGGTAATACGTTTGGCTGATGAACGGCGCAGTGCGTCGATCATGACCAACAATTCCATCACGTGGTCGTTTGCCGGATAAGAAGTGGATTGAATGACGAATACATCTTCGCCGCGCACGTTTTCATGGATTTCAACGAACACTTCCATGTCGGTAAAGCGCTTGACGCTGGCATTGGTCAGGGGGATTTTCAGGTACTCGCCGATCGATTCGGCGAGAGGGCGGTTGCTATTACCGGTGACGATTTTCATGCCGCAGAAACCCTACCTTTGTATGCAAACTGTGTGCAGTGCAGTATTGCGCGGCAATCTATCAGGACGGGGAAAATCTGTAAAGTAGAATGTTAAAAATCAAGGTTTTAACGCTATTGCCGATATCTGGCGCGCATAGTCGGGTTCCTTATTTAACGTGGCTCGGCGGTGGCTGAAAAAAGCGGCTTCATCTTTGCACGTATCGCCCGGTACATGCCCGATCTGGCCCAAACGCAGATTCAATAACCGGCCAAGGACATATCCGGCCAGATCGAACCGGTAATGATCCGGTTTTTCGTCTTTTTTGAAGTAAATTTCGTTTAATTCGCTGTGATCCAGGAAACTTTTATAATATTCCACCCCGACTTGATAAGAATCCTGGCCGATACAGGGGCCAACGCTGGCGATAATATCGCCGCGCCGTCCGCCCAGATTTTCCATGGCATGAATAGTCGATTCCAAAATTCCATTCATCGCCCCGCGCCAACCGGCGTGCGCCGCGCCGACGATTTTGGCATGCGGATCGTAAAATAAAATTGGGGTGCAATCGGCGGTCAGAACGCCGATGGTTAAATTCGGCACGTTGGTAACAATCGCATCCATTTTCGCATCTTCCCACACCGGCGTTTTGCCGATATTGGTGACGGTTAGACATTGATTGCTGTGTACTTGATATAGCGTCAATAATTTTCCCGCGTTGGTGCCAAGAGCGTTTAAGACGCGCGCGCGGTTTTCGGTCACCGATTCCGGTTTGTCGCTGGTGCCAAGCCCGCAATTCAAGGATTGGTAAATACCGGTACTGACGCCGCCCTTGCGGGTGAAAAAGCCATGCGCCAGATGCGTTGCAAATGGGCGTAGATGTTCATCGGTTAAAAATGGGGCTTTGTTCATGCGCCTGCAATCGAAGAAAAGGACAATACCTTAAATAGGCTGCCCATTTGCGATGGCAATGTCAACCGGTGCATGCCAGATTGCAAGGATTCTTGCTGGGAAGGCGTGGCAGACGCCATTAATTGTTTTAATCGCGCTTCGATGCCGCAGCGTTTTAAAAACTCGCCTTGGGTAGTATAATCGTGAATATGCAGATTGGATTTTTTGATGATTTTGCGGAATGCGGCAAAATCGACATGGCAAGTTAAATCGGCTTCGCCGGGATGGGCCAGGGCATCGACATGCTCATGTTTCAACACCGCTTGAAACGTATCGCCGAATCCCGATTGCAAATGGCCATAATCGATTACCAGCGCCGCGCCGCCATAGGTGCGTATGTGATGAATGATCTGATTTAACCACCGCCAGGATTCCGGGCTGTATTCGAAAATATCGCCCGGCATTAAATCGTCGGCGGGGAGCATATCGGCAATTGGGGTGGTATCGAAAATATCTGCCGAGGATTGAAAAAATAATTTCTTTTTTTCTTTGTCATAGGCGATTTTGCGTGGATGCCATTGTTCGCCGTCATAAATAACCTGCTCCACGGGCAAGGCATCGAAAAATTCATTGGCGATGAAAATCGTCGGCAGTCGCGGCAAATCCTTTAAATCTTCGATCCAGCGCGGCGAATAATTTCCAAGCGCCTGTTTTTGTTTTTCGCGCAGCAATGGATTGGTTTCGCATAAATGCAATTTCGCCTGGGTCAGGGATTTGCTCACCTTTGCGGTGCCGCGCAAGGCATCCGCCATTAATGTGCCGCGCCCGGGGCCGATTTCGCATAAATTGAATTCCAGCGGATAATTCAATTTATGATATTGATCTACCGCCCACAGGCCGATCAATTCGCCGAACATCTGGCTGATTTCCGGCGATGTGGTGAAATCCCCGTCCTTGCCCAGCGGGTCGGCCGCGCGTTTATAATATCCATGCTCGCCGGTTAATGCCTCTTCCATGAACGCGGCCAGCGTCATTGGACCGCTTTGTTCGATGGTGCGGACGATTTTTTTAACGCACGGATTGGTTTTTTGGAATAACGGCATATACACACAGAATCAGGCCGCAGAGAACCATCGGCGCGGATAATAATTGTCCCATGCTAAGGCCATAGTTAAGCAGGCCGAGGAAATTGTCCGGCTCGCGGAAATATTCCATCAGAAAACGATAGCAGCCATATAAAATCAGAAATATGCCGGATGCGAGCGCCGGTTTGCGCATCATATTGGTGTGACGTTGCAAGAAATACAGCATAATGAACATCAACACGCCTTCGGTCATGGCTTCGTATAATTGCGAAGGGTGGCGCGGTTGGCCGTCGGAATTGGGAAAAACCACCGCCCACGGGGCCATTGTCGCGCGGCCATATAATTCGCCATTGATAAAATTGGCGATGCGGCCCAGGAACAATCCAATCGGCGTCACGCATGCGCCGATATCCAATAAATGCCAATGATTAATGCCGCGTTTGTGCGCGAATAAAATCATCGCAATTAATACACCCAAAAATCCGCCATGGAACGACATGCCACCATTCCAGACCATAAAAATCTGTAACGGGTGTTCCAGGTAAAAAAGCGGCTTGTAAAACACCACATATCCCAGCCGCCCGCCCGCGATAATACCGATCGTGGCCCAGGCGATGGCGTCGCCAATCAAATCTTTGGGAAATTGCGGAAAATGCCGCGCCTTGATTTTTTCGGCATAAAACCAACCGAGCAAAATCCCGCCCAAATAGGCAAGCGCGTACCAGTGAATGGCCAAAGGGCCAAGGCGGATGGCAACAGGATCAATTTGCGGAAAGGTGATGTACATAAGTAATAAGCGGCAGATATGATGAACTACCGCTTATTAGTACTGGCTAATTTTCATTTACTCAATAGCTTAAATCGCAGCCTTATTTCGCTGAATATAATCGATCATACCATTGGAATTGGCCGGAATCGCCGGCTCGCCAGCCAACCAGCCGGGCGGACAAAGCTCGCCGGTGGCGCGGTAATGTGCCATGGCGTCATGCACGCGCAAGATTTCATCGATATTGCGCCCAACCGGCAAATCGTATGTGGCGGCGTAACGCACCACAAATTGATCGTCGATCAAGAAACTGCCGCGCAAAGATATCGTATCGTTGATCAGCATGTCATATCCCTTGCTGATTACTTTGGATAAATCGGCAATCAATGGGAAATCGATGGCGCCAACGCCGCCCGATTGGATCGGCAATTCACGCAATTTGGAATGGGTCAAATGTGAGTCAACCGAAATGCCGATTGGCATGATGTTGCGCGCGCGGAATGCAGCCAAACGATTTTGCACCGCCAAAATTTCTACCGGGCAAAGATAGAAAAAATCTTGCGCATAGAAAAATAAAAACGCCGCATTGCCATTCAAATATTTACGCAATTCAAATTCATTCACTACTTGCCCATCCGGCATAATGGCTTGCGCGGTGAAATCCGGTGCTTCGCGGCCTACGAACTTGCTCATGACCGCGCTCCTTTTTCAGGGCCGCGGAACATTTGTCCCAATGCCCATACCGGGTTGATTGCAAAGCCGCGGGCGCTTGTTGTGGGACGAGATGGCGCTGTTCTGCCAATAGTAAGAGGTTGGGGCGTGCTAACGCGCATTTTAGGATCGCTACCGCAAGCAGTTTGATCTCTACTTTCATGACCTAATAATTGATCTGCATTAGCGGAACAACCATAGCCCGCGCGCGCAGCTAAGCCTACAGCTTGTAAAATGCCGACTTCCTGGCAATGGCTTACACCCTTTGGATTATCCAGTATTTTATTAAGGGTGGCTAAAGCCTTATCCGCCACCTCAAGCCGGGCAAGAGAAAGAATACTGCCTTCTAACGGCTGGCCTGTTCCCGGATCAAAGTCAGCGCCAAATAAATTGACCTGCGGTATCCCAGTAGACTGAACAAAACGAGTGAAGATATTCACGCAACCGGTTTCTTCATTATTTCCCGCCCGTTCAACCAATGCGCCTTCAAATTTACTGCCCATAATCAAATGGCCTTCACCGGTATTTTTATGTACCAACACCGCTAAATGGCGGCTTGGATCTTTCGCCGGATGCCTAAAACCATCTAGGGCCCATCTTACTAGGCTGCGTCTTTGAACCAGGGGACGGAATAAATGGGTATGGAACTCATGATCACCCATTTGCCGGATCACATAACTGGCTTGATAAATTGGCTTTGGTTTGCGTCCTATAACCGCGAGTGCTGTATCATGCAGGGAGCTAATTATTGGCCAATGCGGGCATTGACGTTGACTCAAGGCATATATAGGCGCCACTTGTTGTTCAGTTGCTGTTGGGCCCAGCTCTAATAAATCGCCGACATAACGGACGGGCATAACGCCAATAAACTGCCCCGCTGGCAAAGTTGTAGTCATTTTATCCTCCTATAGATTTTATTTTTGCTTGCTAAAAATCCGTCCAAGCAATCCTTGCTGGGATTTTGCAAATGCGGCCTGCGCGCTTTGTAACGAAGCGTTTGCGGCGGCCATTTCACCACCAAATACAACCGCTGGCGCCATTGCTGGCGCTGTTTCTCGCCCACCGAAGTGCAGCAATTTTCCTAGTTTATCCAAAGTTTTGCCTACAAAGCTTTCTTTGACCGGCCCGACACTGCCGCAACTGCCGCAACCAGTGCAAACATCACATATCCCTTTAACAACGGCTCCTATATTGATTTTACTGCCGTTATCTAATTTTGTAGTTTTTCCTTCTTGCGCCGCAGCGATGGCGTGGGTGATTGCCGCATCCCGGTAAACAGATTGAACGGGCTTCGCTGGTGTTTCGGATGATGATCTGCGTGAATCAGTAGTGACAGAAGGGTTACGTTCTTCCGAAGTAACAACCTTATCCTTGTTAGGATTTTTAAGGCTCGCTCTGCCGCCAACGGGACAAGTTGTGGAGTCTAAATCTTTTCGGCCTTGCTGTCTTTCTTGCTCCAGGACTTCTTTCGAGTTTTTGAGGCCTTTTTCGCCTTCTATAATGATGCCGGCACTGGTAATTTTTGCTTCTATGCCTTGGGACTTAAGCCTTGCAACTTCCGCTTCCATGGCTTTTCTTTGGGCGGATTCTTCGGGTTTTACAGGATCGGATTTTTTATCGTCCAGCTTTCTATCTTCAGGTTTTGCAGTTTTATCTTCTGGGTTTGAGATTCTATCTTCCGGTCTGACCGCTTTGCTTTCTGGATTTAAGATTTTGTCTTCCAGCTTTACGATTTTACCTTCTGGCTTAGAGATTTTATCTTCCGGTTTTACAGATGGATCGCTTGGTTTCGTGGTTTTATCTTCGGGTTTAATGGTTGGATTTGCTGGATCGGCTTGGCGTGCTTGCGAGCCGGTTGTTGGCGATGACGGTATTTTATCGCCTTCCTTGCGCGAAATAGGGGAAGCAATTGGATCAACAATACGATTTTGCGGTCCTGCCGGAGTTGCCGAAGATCGCGGCGATGAGGATTGTGGCGGTGTAACGCCACTCGATCCACTGCGTAAAATAGAACTGCCACCATTTGCGGCTATTGTTTGCGCGAATGGGGATGCCGACGAAGATGACTGCACCGGCGATACAAATTGTGTCATGCGAACTGCGGTTTCGGCGCGTCCAACAGCACTGCCAGTATTGGCGGTCGTAGGCGCCGCCGTTCTGTTCGAAGAATTGGCCGCAAACATACCATCCAACCGTCCGTTAGTATTGGAAGCGGTTTTGATCGCGGACCCCTCGGTAACTTTGCCGGCGTTGCTGTAAATTGTAACGCCAGGCTGCGTAAATAAACTTGTTTGCGGGCGATTGATGTTGGCGGAATTCAATTTCGCGGGATCGGTTTGTGTGACCAAGCGCAATTGCTGCATTCGTGCGTTCAAATCGGCAATGCGTCCGGCTTCGGATACATTTTGCAAGGCGTTTTGTAAGGCAACGGTCGGGGCCGCAGCATTGGCGCGTGTTTGTACAGCGTCTTGAACAGCCTGGCGCACTTGATCGCGCACTTCGCGCGCCGGTTCCGGGCGCAATGCAGCTTGAATGGTTCTTTGGGCCGCTTGTTGTTGCCAGAAATCGCGCAATATTGGCGGTAAGGTTTGCGGCAATCCGCGAGTTTCCGGCGTGTTGGGGATACCAGTGCGACCCTTGGCCCATTCTTGTTGCGTGGCCAGCATGACTTGCGAAGTTTTCAAAGTTTGGACCAAAGCTTGCATGGTTGCGGCGGTCATAACGAATTTCGGCAATGCGGCGAAATTGATTTGCGGCGCTTGACCAGATTGGCCATTGCGGTTTACCGCATTTGGATTTTGTTGGCCGGTTTGCGCGGCGATTTGTGCGTTGATCGCACGGGCATAATCCATCAATGGTTTCAATGCCGGCGATTGGAATGTTTTTAAAGTCGCTTGCAACTGCGCGATTTGGATTTGCAACACTTGCACATATTTCATGCTGGTGTTGTTTGTCGCCGCTTGTTGCAACATTTCTTGCAATTTGGTCAATTGTTGCACGAATACTTTTTCCAGCGGCAATAATTGCCGCGCGACGACAACGGCGGTCAGTTGCGACAATGGAACTTTGGCCAAACCTTGTTGTACCATTTGTTGACGCAATTCGGTGATCGCGGCGGTTTCAGTTTTAATCAATGCCTTGAACGCGGCTTCGGGATTAGGGCCTTTGGCGGCGGCGGTCAATTGCTGATATAAACGGTGAATCATTTCGCTGCGTACCCAATATTGGGCATTTTGCGGATTCATCGATGCTTGTTGCAAGGCATAGAAATGCAATACCTGGATCAATTGCTGCATGCGTAGAACCGACGGTTTTTCCATTCCTGGAATATCTCGGTCATGCAGCAACATATCCAACACGCTTTCCATGCTGAATTCGGTATTGCTCATCTCGGCCATTAAGTCGGCCAAGATTTTCATCTGTCTTTGAGGATCAGTTAAATCTGAATCGTCGTTTTCTGCTTCATTATCGTTACTGCCAACTTTGCCGCGTCCGTCGCCGGACATGTTTACTTTGCCTGCCGGGCCAGCGATAGCGGCTCCTTGTTCCTGGCTTTGATACTGCGCATCAATAGTGCCGATGGCGGTACGGTTGCCAATCGAGTTGGTCAATTCTTCGATACCGCCAAAAGTGGCATCCGTGAATCGGGCGGTGGCCTCGACGACTTCGTCGGATACAAACGCTTCTGGCGCTTCTGGATCAAACTCTAATGTGGCGGTTGCGGTCATTTATAATTCCGTGTTCTCAGCAACGAAATTATTAACGGTTTTGGCGGCAAATCGCAACCCTAAGTGCCTTAGTTTCAATTTAGAACAATTCTAAATTGGGTGATAAAAACCGCAGAAAACCACGGTTTTATTAGACATAGGGGTTTACCTGCGACAAAAAGTCCTGGACATAGATTTTGACCCCATCTTCCAATGTGGTGAAAGGCTTTGCATACCCGGCGGCGCGCAACCGGTCCATTTTCGCTTCGGTGAAATATTGGTATTTTTCACGGATATGTTCCGGCGTGTCGATAAATTTGATATTTGGCTGTTTACCCATGGCGGAATAAACCGCATTGGCCAGATCCAGAAAACTGCGTGCCTTGCCGGTGCCCAGATTGAACACGCCATTGACGCGATCATTATCATACAGCCATAACATCACATCGACGCAATCTTGCACATAAATGAAATCGCGCAACTGGCCGCCATCCTGGTATTTCGGATTGTGCGAGCGGAACAATGTAGCCGGCTCACCATTTTTAATTTTATCGTATGTTTGCGAGACAACACTGCGCTGGCCGCTATTGTGATATTCGTTCGGGCCAT
>CAZYJI010000002.1:161818-176284 GCA_964647725.1 uncultured Alphaproteobacteria bacterium | reverse complement strand
GGGTCGGCGGTTCGATCCCGTCAGCGCCCACCATCTTTTGTCTTAACTTTACATTGTAAAATAGGATTGTCATGAATGCCGCCGAACGCCAAGGAATCGCCATAACAATGGAGCGAGTGTTAAGGGCAGGCAGACAAAGCAATGGCAGGCCATTCATTACCGGCACGCCATTTCCGGATATCATTGATGCGTGTTGGCAAACTTCTGATGGAGAGTGGCTATATAGAGGTGAACCTGTTCCTGGAAATCAGATGGCATTGGATGCAATTCAGGATATTGGTCCTGTCGGTATGGGCCGGTTTTTGGCGCAAGGTGTCACTCCAGCGATGATTGAACAATGCAGATTTAATTTGCATCCCGTCGATGAATCCGGGACTACATTGGATATAGGAGAAATTTTAGGAGCGGCGCAAGCTAGACGAGCCCGATAAGCCAATTCCCTTTTTGTTCCAATCGGCTTATATTATGGGCCATGGCTAAACCCCAATCCAAAACCTTGTTTTCTGCAAAATCGGTGCAAACACCGCCGCTCGCCGATCAATTGCGCCCGCAAAGGCTTGATGACATCGTCGGCCAAAATCATATATTGGGGCCGGATGGCACGCTGACCAAAATTTTGAACGGGGGAAAATTGCCGTCGATTATTTTCTGGGGTCCGCCGGGATGCGGTAAAACCACCATGGCGCGGTTGATCGCGGAAAAAGCCAATTTATATTTCGAACAATTATCCGCCGTTTTCTCCGGCGTTGCGGATTTGAAAAAAGTATTCGAGGCCGCGCGAGCCAGGGCACAAGACGGCATGGGCACCTTGCTGTTTGTGGACGAGATTCACCGTTTCAACCGCAGCCAACAAGATTCATTTCTACCCTATGTCGAAGACGGCACGATCACATTGCTGGGCGCGACCACGGAAAATCCATCGTTTGAATTGAACGCGGCGTTATTATCGCGCTGTCAAGTATTGGTGTTAAACGCGTTGACGCCGGATGATTTGGAAATCCTGCTGCAACGCGGGGAAAAATTCCTGAATAAGAAATTGCCGTTGGATGAAGATGCGCGGGCGTTGTTGGTGCAAATGGCGGATGGGGACGGGCGGTATATTTTAAATATGGCCGAACAATTATTCAGCCAGAATCCAAAACAACCGATGGATAGATCCGCGTTGACGCAGTTTTTGCAAAAACGCGCGCCGTTATATGATAAAGACCGCGAAGGCCATTATAATTTAATTAGCGCCTTGCACAAATCGCTGCGCGGATCGGATGTGGATGCGGCGTTATATTGGCTGGCGCGGATGTTAACCGCAGGCGAGGATCCGCATTATGTCTTGCGCCGCATGACACGCTTTGCATCCGAAGATATCGGGATCGCCGATCCGAACGCCTTAACCCAATGTATCGCGGCGTGGGAAACGTTTGATCGTCTTGGATCGCCCGAAGGTGAACTCGCCATTGTACAAGCAACGATTTATTTGGCCACCGCGCCAAAATCTAATGCGGCGTATATGGCGCAGAAATCCGCCTGGCGCGCGGCGCGTAAAACCGGATCGGCCATGCCGCCCAAACATATTTTGAACGCGCCAACCAAATTGATGCAGGATATCGGATATGGCAAAGGATATGAATACGACCATGACACCGATATCGGATTTTCCGGGCAAAATTATTTCCCCGATACGATGCAACGCGAACAATTTTACGATCCCAAGGGATTAGGGTACGAAAAAACCATCAAAGAAAGATTAGATTTTTGGGCCGGCGAGCGCCGGAAAAAATCTTAGCGCGGTGCGCGGGAACGCGATGCTCGCATAGGCGGGGCCGAAAGATGTCCTTTTCTAGGAAAAGCCTTTCTGCCTGGAACTGCAGGTGTTAGGCCTGGTCTTTGGGTGGATTTTAATGATCCATCGGATTTGAAGGCAAAAGCCATAATCAATGACTCCCGTAGAGTCATTGCAATATCCGCTCCACCGGCGGAAAGAACGTCGCATCCATTTAACCCGACATTTCCTAATTGGGCGGCGACATCATTTTGATGTCCACCTGTTAGGAATACTAAATTATATTTGGTCAAAACACCGTGCTTAACCAACAAACCTCCAAGACGGCACCCATTGCTTATGGTATTGACTCCGCCGATCAATTCCGGATCTTTTGGGTCAATCGCAATGCCCAGCCTTTGTTTAATCCGAGGTAAGATTTCAGGATATCTAGGGATGGAATTGATACTGTCTTTTATCAATCCAGAATCGATGGCAACCAGATCATATTCATTATCGGCTAATTTCCACAGCGCATCGATCATGGAACCGGCACCATGACATTCACAGCCATATTCCCGGCTGATATTAGATTTAGCGCCATTCAAATAACCTTCATCGGAAACGAGCAAGACGCGTAATCCAGGCAGCCTAATTTCTTCAGAGAATATGGGTTCCCTGTGATCAGTATTGGCGTTTCTTACCATTGGACCCCCTCCAATTGCTTTTATTGGATTATATCCTAAATAAATACATTATGATATCGTAATATTATTACAATAGTATGTTTTCAGCCTGTCACGAGCATATCAAACCAAAAAATGAAAATGGGGTGAAATCGTCGGCTCAAATGATTTTATGGATGCTGGGGAAACTCCACCTTGACATCAAAGAGTTAAATCAGTATGCCTAGCTTCCCTTTAAGAGGGGGTGTAGTTCAGTTGGTTAGAACGCCTGCCTGTCACGCAGGAGGTCGCGGGTTCGAGTCCCGTCGCTCCCGCCATTAAAGAAGGACCCTTTTTAGGGTCCTTTTTTATTATGGATTTTATCTTTGCCGTTGCTTGGCGGTTTCAATCGTCTTTGGATCTAATTCCACCTTTGGCGGTGGCCATAATATTTCTTGCTGCGCGGGGGTAAGAATTTTACGCAAATTTTCGCCGTATGGTTTAACAATTGCGGTGAAACTTTCCGATATCCCGTTTTCAAAAGGACGGATAACAGCATCGGATGGATCTTGCAGTCGTTCGAAATATTCGTCTTCGGGCATTATTTGAGTTACTTGGGATGCGCGATCCTGGGTTTCCCGGCTGCGGCGATAAAAATCCTGCAGATCGCTGTTCCATTTCGTGTTTAATACGGTCAAGGCTTTGATTTGCTCGACCGTTAAATCCGGCAATTCCATAATGCGCGGCATCAACGCCGCGTCTTCATTGACCAGGCCGTATATTTGAAAATAGGCTTCGCTATACGCCGCATCCAACAATTTTCCCCGGGCAACAGGCGGTAACGCGTTTTCTATAAATCTACAATATTTGCGATTCAGGGCATCGGCTTGGCGGCCTGCATTTAAAGATGCTTTTCTATATTCATCGCTGCGTTGGGTTGGATATTTCCAAAGCACGGATTCAAAATTCTGCAGAATCTTGTCCATATCCAGCGCGTATTGTTCCATAATTGGTGTTATAGCGGCGCGGTCTTGCGGATCTATTTCCAACGATTCCGTCAGTTTGACCAAATTCATATTGCCCCAACAAGCCGCCCCTCTGGTATCGGTAAGACCCAGCAAGCGGCGGCGATGATCGCGCAGGACGCCAGGCCAATATTCTTCTTTTTGCTTTTCCGTCAGCAAAAGTTCGAAATCGCGCATGGTTGTTCGCGCCAATTCCGTGCGCGTGACACGGAGTTTTTCTAAGGTATTACCAAAATCTATGCGCAGTTGAATATCGGCTGGGTCCCGATCTTCATCGGGAATGTCTTTTTCGAACGCTTTGTTAAAACGTGCTCTCAGTTCGCGGAATGCTGCGGACTCAACTTTAAAATTTGCGGCATTGCTTTCGTAAAGCAAATCCATGCTTTCCGCTTGAGCTTCATCCAGATGCAGTTTTTCTTTGAAACCAGCCACCTCCGTGGGTGAAATTGGATGATGGAAAATTGTTTGCGCAAATCCGGTCCGGGCGGCAAGGCTGGCAACCGCAATGGATAGAATGAATCGCAAGCGCTTCATGGATTAGATCCTTTAGGGAAATATAATCCTAGCTGTTATACGATTTTTATCCATAAAAAACAATACACACCGGTTTGGTAATCCCCGGCTTAGATTCTTAATTTTCCTTGCCCGAATAGCAGGTTTGGCGCATATTTGCGCCAGATAAGAATCATTCTAATTTGTTCCTACAGGGTTTTTCAAGGGGTTCGCCTGCGTGACCGACTATTTGGTAGATTATTATCCGATTATGATTTTCCTCGGCATTGCCGTTGGGTTGTCCGCCGTTATTTTAATCGCCTCGTTTTTTGTTGCACCGCACAAGCCGGATTCGGAAAAAGTTTCCGTTTATGAATGCGGGTTCGAGGCGTTCGATAATGCAAGGCATAAATTCGATGTGCGGTTTTATCTCGTCTCGTTGCTATTCATCATCTTCGATCTCGAAGTCGCGTTCTTATTTCCGTGGGCGATTACGTTCCAGGAACTGGGCTGGTTTGGATTTTGGTCGATGATGGGCTTTTTGGGCGTTTTGACTGTGGGCTTTATTTACGAATGGAAAAAAGGGGCCTTGGAATGGGAATAGGCAATCGCGAATTGATCATCGGTGGGGGATTGACCCAATCCGATATGCGCCACGACCAGGCCGAAGCGCAATTTATCAGCCAGGAATATAACGACAAAGGTTTTGTCGTTACGCAACTGGATAAATTGGTGCGCTGGGCGCGCGCGGGATCGTTATGGCCGATGACCTTCGGTTTGGCGTGCTGCGCCGTGGAAATGATGCAAACCGCAGCCTCGCGTTATGATTTGGACCGGTTTGGTGTTGTGTTTCGCCCATCGCCGCGCCAATCGGATGTGATGATCGTTGCCGGTACATTGACCAATAAAATGGCGCCAGCCTTGCGCAAGGTTTACGACCAAATGGCGGAACCGCGCTGGGTGATTTCGATGGGTTCTTGCGCCAATGGCGGCGGATATTACCATTATTCTTATTCGGTGGTGCGTGGATGCGACCGGATTGTTCCCGTGGATATTTACGTTCCCGGATGCCCACCAACGGCAGAGGCATTGTTGTACGGCATTCTGCAATTGCAGAAAAAAATCAACCGCCGCAGTTTAATCGCAGCATAGGTGCGCCATGGATCTAAGCGGACTGCAAACATATTTAAACGAAAAACTAAGCAATCATATCGTTGCGGCAAAATTCGCGTATGGCGAATTGACGCTGGATGTAAAACGCGAATCGATTGTCGATGTTTTAACGTTCCTGCGCGATGATGCAAAATGTCAGTTCCATATGTTGTGCGATTTGTGTGGCGCCGATTTCCCTGGCCGCGCCGACCGGTTCGAAGTGATTTATAATTTATTGTCGGTTACTAAAAATTGGCGCATTCGCGTGCGCGCACAGACCGATGAAACGACGCCCGTTCCATCCATCGTTAACGTTCACAGCGCCGCCGGATGGTTCGAACGCGAAGCATGGGATTTATACGGCATTTTATTCGCGGGTAATCCAGATTTGCGCCGCTTGCTTACCGATTACGGATTCGAAGGCCATCCGCTGCGCAAGGATTTTCCGCTGACCGGTTTTGTCGAAGTGCGTTATGACACTGAGCAAAAACGCGTGGTGTATGAACCTGTAAAATTGAATCAGGATTTCCGCAATTTCGATTATCTCTCGCCTTGGGAAGGGCTTGATAAATTATTGCCCGGCGATGAAAAAGCCGGAATCGTGCACCAGCCGATTGGCGCGACCAACGGCAAAAGAAAGGTGGGTTCCTGATGTTTGAATTTTTTACCAGATGGTTTAAGCCGAAACCTGTATCTCCGCCCCCGCAAGTATTTGGCCTTGTTATGCCAAGGTCTAAATCGGCGCCCGCTTTAACTATCGACCAAACGCGAAGAATGGGAGCACAATTGAAAGGGCTAAGGGAACAATTTGGAATCCCCGAATTTTGCGCTTTCTCTACGGGGTTCCGCAATCAAAGACCATGTCTTATATTTTCTATTCCCATGAATTCTGTCAGAGATGAAACTATCGAGGCTTTTCGCGTCGCCGCGCAGGAAGCTCTAAACCACACCGGTTTAGCCGTAGTTATAGTGAAAGACACCACCGGTAATATGGAAGCCATTTCTGGGTCGTGCCGCCCGCGTTCTTCAGTGGGACAAACATCTTTTCCAGCAGCAGTTGCAAAATTTATTGCTTCAAGAACAGTTAGGACCGCCTAATGACCATCCATATTGAAACTGAGGCAAGAATCGCCACTGCTATTATGGAACGTAAGGGGCAAGCGGGCACGGTTTTCGCGCATGTTCAATGTGCGCGTGCTGCGGAATTCAGTTGCCGCGGTTTTGTTCAAGTGGAAATTGACAGTGCATTGGGATTGCAGCCGGCACAAATCATGGAATTGGCGGCAGGAATATCCGCTTCTGTAAAAGGTATTTTTCAAGGTGATGAAACGGTTGCTAGAATCTGTGACCAAAGAAGCATACTGATTATGCCTGTTGAATCTCTAGCAGTCCTTGGAAATCAAGCAGATGTGGCGATGCGTAAAAGAATGGAGCGAATGAATTAATGACCATTCATATCGAAACAAAAACCAAAACCAATCCGGGTGAAGTGCCAAGCGGTGAAAATTTCACCATGAATTTCGGCCCGCAACATCCGGCCGCGCACGGCGTGTTGCGTTTGGTTCTGGAAATGGATGGCGAGGTGATAGAGCGCGCCGATCCGCATATTGGCCTTCTTCATCGTGGCACTGAAAAATTAATTGAATACAAAACCTATATGCAGGCGCTGCCATATTTCGATCGCCTCGATTACGTCGCGCCGATGAATCAGGAACATGCTTTTGCTCTGGCGGTTGAAAAGTTGCTGGGCATCACGCCGCCAAAACGCGCGCAATATATTCGCGTTTTATATTCTGAAATCGGCCGGATTTTAAACCATCTTTTGAATATCACCACATTCGCCATCGACGTCGGCGCGATGACGCCGTTATTGTGGGCGTTCGAAGAACGCGAAACTTTGATGGAGTTTTATGAACGCGTTTCCGGCGCGCGTTTGCACGCGGCGTATTTCCGTCCAGGCGGCGTGCATCAAGATCTGCCCGCCGGATTGATCGAGGATATGTATAAATTCATCGATCATTTCCCAAAAATTATCGACGATATCGAAGGTCTTTTGACCCATAACCGAATTTTCAAACAGCGCACCGTGGATATCGGCGTTATTACCGCGCGGGAAGCGCTGGATTGGGGCTTGTCCGGCCCGATGCTGCGCGGATCGAACACACCGTGGGATTTACGCAAAAGTCAGCCTTATGATGTTTATGCCGATATGGTATTCGATATTCCAACCGGCAAAACCGGCGATTGTTATGCGCGGTATTTGGTACGGATCGAAGAAATGCGCCAGTCGTTGCGCATTATGAAACAATGCTTGGATAAAATGCCTGGCGGCCCCGTGAAGGTCAATGATCATAAAATCGCCCCGCCAACACGCGGCGATATGAAACGCAGCATGGAAGCGTTGATCCACCATTTCAAATTATACACCGAAGGGTATCACGTTCCCGCCGGTGAAACTTATTCTGTCGTCGAAGCGCCAAAGGGCGAATTCGGCGTTTATCTGATTTCCGATGGAACCAACAAGCCATATCGCTGCAAAATCCGCGCGCCGGGATTCGCATTCCTGCAAGCGCTGGATTTCATGTCTCGCGGGCACATGCTGGCGGACGTGGTGGCGATTATCGGTTCCATGGATATCGTGTTTGGGGAGATTGATCGATGAACAGTGCTTCTCCGGCTCTGGCGCAAAAATCGGCGCCATTTGAATTTACGCCGGACAATAAAAAACTGGCCGAATATCACGTGGCCAAATATCCAAAAGGCCGTCAGCAATCGGCTGTGATGCCGTTGCTTGATATCGCGCAACGTCAATCCGGCGGCTGGCTGCCGAAAGAGGCGATGGATTATGTCGCGAATTATCTCGGCATGCCGTTGATTCGCGTCTACGAAGTCGCCAGTTTTTATACGATGTATAATTTGAATCCGGTAGGTAAAAACTTGGTTCAGGTTTGCACCACAACGCCATGCTGGCTGCGCGGATCGGATGAAATTGTCGGCGCTTGCAAGAAAAAACTGGGTATCGATATGGGCGGCACCACGACGGATGGTAAGTTTACTTTGGTAGAGGTTGAATGTTTGGGCGCGTGCGTCAATGCGCCCATGGTGCAGATCAACGACGATTTTTACGAAGATCTGGATTCTTCCAGCATGGGTAAAATTTTGGATGATTTATCGGCCGGGCGCAAACCGGTGGTGGGTACGCAAATTGGACGGCAAAATTCCGCGCCACTCGGCGGCGCCAAAACTTTGACAGAGGTCAAAAAATAAAATGCTTTCGGACAAAGACAGAATTTTTACGAATCTATACGGCCAAGACGATTGGAAATTGGCTGGCGCGAAACGCCGTGGCGTTTGGTCGGGCACCAAGGATTTGATTTTAAAGGGCCGCGATTGGATCGTCGAAGAAGTGAAAAAATCCGGCCTGCGCGGTCGTGGCGGCGCGGGTTTTCCAACCGGAATGAAGTGGTCGTTCATGCCAAAAGATTCCCCCGATGGACGCTCCAGTTATTTGGTCGTCAATGCCGATGAATCCGAACCAGGCACATGCAAAGATCGCGATATTTTGCGGTTCGATCCGCACCGTTTGATCGAAGGTTGTTTGCTCGCGTCGGTCGGGATGGGCGTAAAGACTTGTTACATCTATATTCGCGGCGAATTTTATAACGAAGCCAAGCATTTACAGGTCGCCATTGACGAAGCATACGAAGCCGGTTTGATCGGTAAAAACGCCTGCGGTTCGGGTTACGATTTCGACCTTTATATGCATCGCGGCGCGGGCGCGTATATTTGCGGCGAAGAAACCGCGCAATTGGAAAGTTTGGAAGGTAAAAAAGGCCAGCCACGGTTGAAACCGCCATTTCCGGCGGGTGTCGGTTTGTATGGTTGCCCAACCACGGTCAATAATGTGGAAACTATCGCGGTCGCAGGCGAAATTTTACGCCGGGGCGGGGAATGGTTTTCGAAATTGGGTAAACCGAAAAACGAAGGCACCAAGGTGTTTTGTATTTCCGGCCACGTCAACATGCCGTGCAATGTCGAAGAAGAAATGGGCATCCCATTAAAAGAATTGATCGAAAAACACGCGGGCGGCGTGCGCGGCGGATGGGATAATTTAATGGCGATCATTCCGGGCGGATCGTCGGTGCCGATGCTGCCGAAATCGATTTGCGATACGGTGTTGATGGATTTTGATTCGCTGCGCGGCGTGCAATCCGGTTTGGGCACGGCGGCGGTAATTGTGATGGATAAATCGACCGACGTGGTAAAGGCGATCGCGCGTTTATCAAAATTCTACAAACATGAATCCTGCGGCCAATGCACCCCATGCCGCGAAGGCACCGGTTGGATGTGGCGCATCATGGAACGCCTGGTAAAGGGCGACGCCGAAATCCGCGAAATCGATATGTTGCTGGATATTACTAAACAAGTCGAAGGCCACACCATTTGTGCGCTCGGCGACGCGGCAGCCTGGCCAATCCAAGGTTTAATGCGCCATTTCCGGCCGGAGGTCGAACGGCGGATTCGCGAACGCACTGTGCCAATGGCGGCGGAGTAGTTATGAAAAAAATCTTATGGGCAGCCATTGCGGTTTTCTCTTTCCTTGCCCAAGCGCAAGCTCAAGAAAGCATCACAGGATATGGCCCTTATCATTTTGGGATGAGCAGGCAAGAAGTTATTGCAGTTAATCCTAAAATTACTGTTTTGGATAAATGCGGGACTTATTTGTTTATGCATAACGATTGTTTGGAATTGGCCGAAGGTCATCAATCGACGCAATTCCGTTTTTCCAAAACCGATGACAAACTTGAGCTTATTGTATTACAACAAGAAATATTAGAATCTCAAAAAGGCTGTGGTTCCAAATCCCACGATGTTTTCGAAAGTTTAAAAAAACGATATGCAACCTTTGAATATGCTGGCGATCCCAAAATCGGCTTTCATTCTTGGAAAGCGCCTGATCAATCGGCAGTCAGTCTATCTTTCCTGTGTCTCAAGGACGATAGCGGCGCAATCACAGTTAATTATTGGAAGAAATTGAGTTGATATGAATTATACGGCAAACATTATCATAGGCTTGGCGGTACTGGTTGTATCGTTGCTGTTGGTAATGCACCGGAAAAAGAATCCGGGCCAGGAACCGCCGAAATCGTTGCGGATCGTTTTTGTATGCGTGGGATTGTTCGGCGGGTTGTATGTGCTCGCCAATGTTTTTGAATTTATTTAATTGGGTAGAAAAATGCCAAAACTAACCATCGATGGAATTGAACTCGAAGTCCCAGTCGGAAGAACGGTGTTCCAGGCTTGCCGTGATGCTGGCGTCGAAGTTCCGCATTTCTGTTTTCATGAACGCCTCGCCATTGCCGGCAATTGCCGCATGTGCCTGGTGGAAATGGAAAAAGCGCCAAAGCCGATTGCATCTTGCGCGATGCCGGTTGCCGATGGAATGGTGATTAAAACCTCGACGCCGCAAGTGATCAAGGCGCGTCAAGGCGTAATGGAATTTTTATTGTTAAACCATCCGCTCGATTGCCCGATATGCGATCAGGGCGGCGAATGCGATTTACAAGATCAGGCGATGGCTTATGGATATGATCGTGGCCGGACGCAAGAAATGCGCCGCGCGGTCAAAGACAAATATATGGGCCCACTGATCGCAACCGAAATGACGCGTTGTATTCATTGCACGCGTTGCATTCGGTTCGTTGATGAGGTCGCGGGCGTGCCGGAATTGGGCGGCATTGGCCGGGGCGAGGGGATGGAAGTCACCACGTACGTCGAAAAGGCGCTGACATCCGAAATGTCCGGCAATATTATCGATTTATGTCCGGTCGGCGCATTGCTGAATAAACCTTATTCTTTTACCGCGCGTCCGTGGGAATTGAAAAAAACCGAATCGGTCGATGTGCTGGATGGTTGCGGATCCGCCATTCGCGTCGATACACGCGGGGCCGAAGTAATGCGTATTATGCCGCGCTTGAATGAATCGATTAACGAAGAATGGCTGGCGGATAAACCGCGTTTTGCTTATGACGGTTTGAAACGCCAACGTTTGGATCGCCCTTATGTGCGCAAAGCAGGCAAGTTGCAACCGGCATCTTGGCAAGAAGCGCTTGGGATTGTGGCACAAAAATTGAAATCGACTCCGCCGGATAAGATCGGCGCGATTTCCGGCGATTTGGTGGATGTGGAATCCACCTATGCCTTACAAAAATTATTATCGTCCTTAGGCGTTGCAAATATGGATTGCCGCCAAGACGGCGCGAAGATCGATCCATCGCAGCGTGCTGGATATATTTTCAACACGACGATTGCCGGAATCGAGCAAGCCGATGCGTGTCTGGTTGTTGGCGCGGATTTGCGCAAGGAAGCGCCGTTGGTTATGTCGCGCATCCGCAAACGGTATTTGCAAACCGGCATGCCGGTCAGTTTGATCGGTCCGCGCGTCGATTTGACGGTGAAATTCGAACATCTCAGCCAGGATGCCAGCGTGATCGAACAAATCGCATCGGGCCGCCATCCTTATGCCGAGAAACTGAAATCCGCCAAGCGCCCGATGATCATCGTCGGCATGGGCGCATTGCAACGCGTGGACGGCGCGGCGATTTTGGCCGAATGCCGCAAATTGGCGGAATCCTGCAATATGATTCAAGGTGATTGGAATGGATTTAACGTATTGCATTTGGTTGGCGGCCGCGTGGGCGCGCTGGATGTCGGATTCGTGCCACAAAAAGGCGGGCTTGACGTTGCGGGCATGATCAATGCGGCGTCATCGAATAAATTGGAAGTTGTCTATTTATTGAACGCCGATGAAATCGATACCAAAAAATTGGGATCGGCCTTTGTGGTTTATCAAGGCCATCATGGCGATGTCGGCGCAAGCCGCGCGGATGTGATTCTCCCCGGCGCGGCCTATACCGAAAAAGACGGAATTTACGTCAATACCGAAGGCCGCCCGCAACAGGCATTCGCGGCGTTATTACCACCGGGCGAGGCGAAAGAAGATTGGAAAATCGTCCGCGCTTTGTCGGAACATATTGGCAAAACTCTGCCATTCAACACGCTGGACGAATTGCGCCTGCAATTGGGCAAGGATCATTCGTTATTTATCAGCATGCATGATGTGACTAAGGCTCCATGGGGCAATTTCGGCATGGCTGGCACGATAACCAATGCGCCATTCGTTCTGCCAATGCCGAATTATTATATGACCGATGTGATTTCCCGCAATTCGGTAACCATGGCCAAGTGCGCCGAAGAATTCGTGCAACAGAAAAAGGTGGCGGCATAAATGTCCGATCTGAATTTCATTCCTGTTGAAACCGAAGCGCAAAAGCAAACTGCTTTTCCGCTGATGCAAGGAATCTATTCGGATCTGGATTATGCGACTTTTGTAACGCGTTTGGATCGCGCGCAAAAAATTATATACAAATTGCATTTAATTTATGACGCCAGTGAAGTTGTGGGATTGGCGGCGTTATCCCGTTTCGGCAATATGCTGGCGGGCGATGTGATGTATCTCGAGGAAATGGCCGTTGCGCCGGATAAACGTGGCCAAGGGTATGGCAAAAAGATTATTGAATCGGTTAAACAAATTGCCCGGAATGAAGGGCGCGTAGCAATTTATACCGACGATTCGACACCGATGGGCGAACGCGAAGAATTTTTGATCAAATCCGGTGGACGGAAAATTTCCAATTTTTATGAATTCAAGGTGGCGGCATGATAACAGACGCGTTCATTCAAACTTATGTAATTCCTGCGGCTTGGACCACGGCAAAAATATTGATGTTTGTCGTGCCGTTGCTGGTCGCGGTGGCGTTTTTGACATTGGCGGAACGCAAGGTGATCGGCGCCATCCAATTGCGCAAGGGGCCAAACGTGGTCGGTCCATTTGGATTGATGCAACCATTTGCCGACGGTTTGAAATTGCTGATGAAGGAAATGATCATTCCGTCCGGCGCGAATCGGTTTTTGTTCTTGCTGGCCCCGGTAATCACATTTTCCCTGTCCTTGATGGCCTGGGCGGTGATTCCGGTGAATGCCGGGATTGTGATCGCCGATATTAATGTCGGTATTTTGTATCTGTTTGCCATTTCATCGCTTGGCGTGTACGGTATTATCATCGCCGGATGGGCCAGCAATTCCAAATATTCGTTTCTTGGATCGCTGCGCAGTGCGGCGCAAATGGTATCGTACGAAGTTTCCATCGGTTTTGTGATTGTCACCGTATTAATGTGCGCCGGGTCGTTGAATTTGACCGAAATTATAAATGCGCAATCGGGCGGCATTCAAAATTGGTATGTATTGCCGTTATTGCCGATGGCGGTGGTGTTTTTCATCTCGGCCCTGGCCGAAACCAACCGCTCCCCATTCGATTTACCCGAAGGTGAATCGGAATTGGTCGGCGGTTATTTCACCGAATATTCGGGGATGAGTTTCGCGTTATTTTATCTGGGCGAATATGCCGCAATGATTTTGATGTCGGCAATGGCGGCGATATTGTTCCTGGGCGGTTGGGATTGCCCAATTCCACTGGAACCGTTTACCTGGGTCCCAGGGGCGGTTTGGTTCGCGCTGAAAATCGCGTTCGTGCTGTTTTTATTCCTATGGGTACGGGCCACCATGCCGCGGTACCGGTATGATCAATTGATGCGTTTGGGTTGGAAAGTATTTTTGCCATTGTCGCTGTTCTGGGTGGTTGTCACCGCAGCCTATTTAAAAATGATGGGTTAGGGAGATCGTTATGTTTAACCGCACCGCGCGTAGTTTCTTATTGACTGAAATTATTTCGGGACTCGCCTTGACCTTTAAATATATGTTCAAGCCGAAATACACGATCAACTACCCCTTCGAAAAAGGCCCATTAAGCCCACGTTTTCGCGGCGAGCATGCGCAACGCCGTTATGCCAATGGCGAAGAACGCTGCATCGCCTGTAAATTGTGCGAGGCGATTTGCCCGGCGCAAGCGATCACCATCGAAGCCGAACCGCGCGACGATGGATCTCGCCGCACCACACGGTACGATATCGACATGACCAAATGTATTTATTGCGGCATGTGCCAGGAATCTTGCCCGGTCGATGCGATTGTCGAAGGCCCGAATTTCGAATTCGCCACCGAAACCCGCGAAGAGCTGTTTTATAACAAAGAAAAACTGCTGGCCAATGGCGACCGCTGGGAAGCCGAAATCGCCGCCAATCTAATCAAAGACGCGCCGTATCGGTAGATTAAAACGAACGGATTTTTCTAGGCAGTAAAAAACTTGCCAAAAATAAACCGGTCAATATTCCAGGGGTAAATATCAATGGCACCCATTGTTTACTGGCTCCGGCTTGGTTTGGGAATTTCCGGCGGGCGTTTTCTTTGATCTGGCAAT
>CAZYJI010000002.1:139503-161808 GCA_964647725.1 uncultured Alphaproteobacteria bacterium | reverse complement strand
TATAATACCGCGCATCGCTAATTTCGGTGCGGGTCAATTTTGGCCAATGATAAATTTTATTCGCTGGGCGGCATAAGGCGCCGACAATGCCGCCCATTTTGCCGTTCCAGTTGCTGCTGCCAAATTCCGCTTTGGTTAATTCATAACCAACTCCGGTATCGCCGGTTATGCGGGAAGTTTTTTCGAGGTCTTTTAAATTCTGAATAGCGTGCTGAAATACTTTGGTAACCTCGGCTACTTCGTTACGATATTCCGCGGTATGGACGCGAATGCCTACAAAGGCCAGCGTCGAAACCGCGCCGCTTGCAGCGATAACAATACTCCAACGCAAAAATCTACTTTTTGGTAATTTCATACCCGCACCCCTGTTGTGTATCCTTTACAAGGACAGAGGTTGTATGTCAATAGCAGGCTATTTCAGTTTGCGGGTCATGAATGGGGTTTTTTTCTTTGCCTTGGAATAGAATTTTTCCTTGGCTTCGTCCAATGTCGACAGCAATTCGGCGCCCACCGTGCCACCATCGTCTTTTACGCCGCTGCGGATAACGACTTGGATACCGTCAATATGTGCCTTGATTAATTCCATCAAACGCTCGTCGATTTCGACATTTTTGGCTTCGGTGAAATCGCACAGCGATTTACAGAAAAGCGTAATCAAATTATATCCAAACGTTTCCCCCTGGCCGCGCAATTCGTGGCTGATGTTATGAATGTTCTGAATATATTTCCATGGGTTTTTGGTGTTGGCTTGCAATTGTTCGAAATTCATTTGCAATTGCGCTAAATTTCCGCGTACCCAATCGCTGTAATCGTCGCTCATATCCTGCAATTGCTGTTCGGCAACGCGGAGCAGGGTAGGATCGATTGCGCCGGCATCAGCATCCTTGATACCCAATTTCGCTTTTAATTTATTTGGCAAATCGAACATCCAAATTTTCGCCTTGGTATTTAACGATTCCGGGCGCTTGCCGGTTTGGATGATTTCCATGTCCGCCATGCGAACTTTGCGCCGGTCTTCGCCTTTGTATGGCGCGTCCTGGCGGCGGCGGTCGGGGCCGAAATATTCGCCGTTATAGGTAAATTGGCGCGGCTGGTCGATGATCGACATAATTTTCGCCGCAACCGATTTGGTGGAATAGGGCTTGGTCAAAAACTCATTAACGCCCAAATCGCGCGCTTCTTGCACGTTATGGATGTCAACGGCGCCGGATACGGCGATTACTGGAATGAAACGATCTGGCGATTCTTCGGACCGGCGCAGCCAGCGGATTAACATCGCGCCGGAAACCGGGCTCATCAGCCAATCGCAAAGAATAATATCGATACCAATTTCGCCGGGTTTCGTGGCGGTGAACCCGGCCATTTTCAGATGATTGATGGCTTCGCCGCCATCACGGGCGACGACCAATTTGCCGACTTTCATGCCGCGCAGAACCGAACACAGGGTCGAGCGGGAAAATTCATCGTCATCCGCGACCAAAACGCTTAGTTTTTCTAGATTGTAAATATTCACCGGCTTATACTCATACAATTAAGTTTCTATTGTGGCGGTTTGCCGCGGTCCTGGCAAGCCGATATGGTTTAAGGGAGCAAAAACATGACAAAAATGCTGGTTTATGCCACAGCCGCGAATATCGATCAGGCGCAAGCCATTGCGCGTGCGGTTGTGGAAAAAAATCTCGCCGCTTGCGTGAATATTTTTCCAAAAATGGAATCGGTGTATCGCTGGCAAGGCAAGGTGAAAACGGCGGAAGAAATCGCCATGATTATCAAGACCACCGAAAACCGGCTTACGGAGCTCGAAAAAACCTTTCGTGCGCTGCATTCGTATGATGTCCCCGCCTTTGTGGCAATCGAGATCAAAAAGGGCTATAGCCCCTTCCTGCAATGGATAGAGGATAACACAAAGCCAGTCTAAACATACATACAATTGTATGTAGTTCAATTTATCATTCTATTTCATATATTTATATATGGGTGTGTGATGTCATTTTCATTTGACATCGGTGGCATATGGGTTATAACAGTGCCTCATTTTTAAATAGGAATAAAACCATGAAAAGTTACACGGCTAAGGAAGCAGATATGAAGACCCAAGCCAAGTGGTACATGATTGATGCCACGGATTTGGTATTGGGCCGTTTGGCCACTTATGTGGCCTCTGGCTTGCGCGGCAAACTAAAGGCGACCTATACGCCGAACGTTTTGACCGGCGATAAGTATGTGATCATCAACGCGGAAAAAGTGGCGCTGACCGGCAACAAGCTGGAAGGCAAAGTATACCGCTGGCACACCGGTTTCCCGGGCGGCGTAAAAGAACGCACCGCGAAACAAATTTTAGAAGGTGCGCATGCCGATCGCGTCATCAAAGACGCGGTGAAGAACATGCTGCGTAAAGGCCCGTTGCGTAACGAAATGATGGAAAATTTATTCGTCTATGCCGGATCCGAACATCCGCACAGTGCGCAACAACCTCAAATGGTCGATGTTGCCTCGAAAAATCGCAAGAATAAAAGGAGTGCAGCATAATGGCACAAGGTTTAGAAAGCCTATCTAACTTGAAAACGAAATCGGCTCCGGCCGCCGCCGCGACTGCATCGGCACCAGTGCACGAAAAGAAATTGGATAAACAAGGCCGCGCCTATGCTACTGGCAAACGTAAAAATGCGATTGCCCGCGTATGGATTAAACCGGGTAAGGGCAAAATCACCGTCAATGGCCGCGACCATGTGACGTATTTTGCGCGCCCGGTGTTGCGCTTGTTGATCAACCAGCCATTGCAAACCACCAAACGCGAAGGTCAATTCGATATCGATTGCACCATCACTGGCGGCGGTTTGTCCGGCCAGGCCGGCGCCTTGCGTCATGGCTTGTCCAAGGCATTGACATTCTTTGAACCGGAATTGCGCGGCTTGCTAAAGGCTGGCGGATTCTTGACCCGCGATCCACGCGTGGTTGAACGTAAAAAATACGGCCGTGCCAAGGCACGTCGTCGTTTCCAATTCTCGAAACGTTAATCTTTCGAGTCTTCGGATTCTATGCTATCAAAGAGGCAGCTTCGGCTGCCTCTTTTTTTATCGGTGTAAATTATGTCTGCGACTATCCGTTCTTATAAAAATATTGCTCCTAAAATCGGCAAAGACGTCTTTGTCGCCGAAACCGCCGCCGTCATTGGCGATGTCGAAATCGGCGATCAAAGCGGCGTTTGGTATGGCTGCACCTTACGCGGCGATGTAAATCACATTCGCATCGGCGCGCGCACCAATATCCAGGACGGCGTGGTGATTCATTGCGCCTCACGCGAAAATGGCGACATCCCAACTATCGTCGGCGATGATTGCACGATTGGTCATCAGGCGTTATTGCACGCCTGCACCATCGGCAATCGCGTGTTGATCGGCATGCAGGCTTGTATTATGGATGGCGCGAGTGTCGGCGATGAAGCGATTGTCGCGGCCGGCGCACTGGTTACGCCGGGGAAAAAAGTTTTATCGGGACAATTATGGGCCGGCCGCCCGGCAAAATTCGTGCGCGATCTGACGACGGATGAACGCAGGCATTTATCCTGGTCGGCGCAGCATTATGTGAAATTGGCAGCGGAATATTTATGATATGACTCGGACTGCTTCCTTGATGTCGGCCATTCCGGACCAAGATATTCCGAAAGCGATTGGGGATGCCTATAAAAGATTATTTGGCCCTACAGATAGATGCGGGCACAAATCTGATTTAATTAATATATTAATTTGGACATATCAATCTGGCCGTTCATTTGAAGAATTGGGCGTTGATCCAAATATTATACGCCGAAAAATTATCGATGAAATAAAGCGCCGTATTATGAGATGTGTAAGAGGGGCAGTTAAAAGATCCAGGAACCTGAATGATGATTTAAATTTTACCCAACAATATGAATTGGGTTATTTAATAAAATTCGGTCCTTTTAGCGACAATGAAAAAGCAAATATAGGGCGTATGTTTGATGCAGCAAAAACTATGCTACCTTCTTTCATCGCCTACAGGGCCGGTACACAAAAAAGAAGACCGACGATAACTTGTCCTTTTCATGCGAAAAGAAGATCGCTGGCAACCGCTCAAAGACAATTATAATGAAAAATATTCTGATCGTTTTTGCACTAGAATCCGAATCGCGCGGGCAATTTGTGGATTTCCCAGTTTGTTATACCGGTGTTGGCAAAATCAATGCGGCCTATGGCTTGATGCGTGCGTTGAACGATTGGCGCGCGAAAAGTGGCGCAAATCCGGGATTGATTTTAAATTTGGGTAGCGCAGGCAGCCCGGTTTTTAAAACCGGCAGTATTGTCAATTGCACATCCTTTATCGAGCGCGATATGGATGTAACGCCGCTGGGGTTCGCGCCATATCAAGCGCCATTTGATACAACGCCATCGCCATTGGTTTATGGTAATCGTTACATGGATTATCCCGAAGCCTGTTGTGGGACTGGTGATCACTTTGTCGACGATGCGGGCGATCATCCATGGCAGGTGATGGATATGGAAGCCTATGCACTCGCGAAAATTTGCGCGGCGGAGGGAATTCCCTTCGGCTGCTTGAAATTCATCAGCGACGGTGCGGACGGCAAAGCCGCAGAGGTGTGGGAGCAGGCGTTGGATCAGGGGGCGCGATTATTGCGCGCCGCATTCGATCAAGTAAAAATCTCTTAATCTAACGGGCGCGTTGTTGGGCGGGGCGCGGCGTGCCTTGTGGCGGATGGGTGCGCAAATATTCTAAGGTTTCTTTCAGCAATGGAATGGTAATCCGCTCCGCGGCGGAGTTCCAAAATTGCTGCAATTTTTTCGGCGATATGCTTTGGCGCGCATATTCCCGTGCTTGAAACACCATTTCTAAAGCATCTAATTGATGTACAAAGGCAGCTTCGGGGGTTTCTTGTCGCTGATATTCTGTCCACAGACTTTGAAAGGAATTGTCCGGCCATGACCGGCTTAATTTTTCCGCAGCCTTGGATTCTCGCCGTCTTTTTTCTTCAGGAGTAATGCCGTCATGCGGGGTGATATCACCGGTAATAGATTCAACCAAATCGTGAATCAGGCATAGCCGGATACATCTGTCCGCATTCAAATGCGGCAGGCACGGCGTCAGAATTTTTGCCATTACCGCCAAATTGAAACTGTGATCCGCCACTGATTCTGGATGTTTCGATTGATGCGGCCTGCGGACGCCAACGCGCAACCACCCCGCGCGCGGAACTTTTTTTAATTTGCCGACTTGTTCGATCAGTCGGACTAACTGGCGAATATCCGTACCCATGAGCCCCATATTTGTTTTCTTATAGGATTTTATAGAGGGTTTTGTGATACTGATCTATTAGATTTTGATTGATGTCTAAGCATAAGAAAAGCCAGGAAAATTTCTTTTCCTGGCTTTGTTCCGTAAGATAAGCTTTAAACTACTTTGGTTTTAACATAACTTCCTGGCGCGTCTTCGATGGCTTTTAATTTGCCTTTGCCAGGGATGCGTTTGTCGGCATCGATTTTGTTGCCGGCATATTCCTTGATCCATTCCTGCCAATGCGGCCACCAGGAACCTGGATGTTCCTTCGCATCTTCGAACCAATCGTCGGCGCTTTTTTCAATGCGCGAATTAGTCCAGTATTGGTATTTGTTGGCATCCGGATGATTGACCACGCCTGCAATATGGCCCGAACCCGACAGAACGAATTCCACATCGCCTTTGTACATTTGCGTGGCGGAGTAAACTGATTTCCACGGGCAAATATGGTCTTCCTTGGTGCCGACCAAATACGATGGAATATCGATTTTACGCAAATCCAGTTTGGTGCCTTTTAAACTGACGCCGCCCGGTTGAATCAGCAAGTTTTTCTGATACATATTGCGCAGATAAAAACTGTGCATCGCGGCGGGCATGCGGGTCGAATCCGAATTCCAATATAATAAATCGAATGGGAACGGTTCCTTGCCAAGCAAGTAATTGTTGATTACGAACGACCAAATCAAATCGTTGGCGCGCAGCAAGTTAAAGGTGGTGGCCATTTCGTGGCCTTCCAAAAACCCGCGCTTGTTCATGCGTTTTTCCAGCGCCGCCAATTGTTCTTCGTCGATGAACACGGACAATTCGCCGGCTTCGGTGAAATCGACCAAGGTCACCAAATAGGTCGCCGATTTCACGCGCTCGTCTTTGTTTGCCTTCATATAGGCAAGCAGGGACGATAGTAACGTACCGCCCAGGCAGTATCCGATCAGGTTGAATTCTTTTTCGCCGGTGGCTTTTTCCATCGCATCCAGCGCGGCCAATGGGCCTTCTTCCATATAGGCATCGAAACCTTTATCGGCGAGTTCCTTGCCCGGATTGACCCAGGAGATCATGAACACGGTATGGCCTTGATCGACCAGCCATTTGACATAAGAATTTTTCGCGCGCAGATCGAGAATATAAAATTTATTGATCCATGGCGGAATGATTAGCAACGGAGTTTTGTGCACTTTTTCCGTCGATGGCGAATATTGGATCAACTGCATCAAATCGGTCTGCAACACGACTTTGCCTGGGGTAACGCCGATATCCTTGCCGACCTGAAACGCTTTTTCATCGGTCATGCGGATGCGCAAATTACCTTTGCCGCGTTCCAAATCCTCTAACATATTTTTTAATCCGCGCACCAAATTCTCGCCCTTGGAATCGATGGTGGCTTTCAATACTTCGGGATTGGTCATCACGAAATTGGATGGCGCCATCGCATCGACGAACTGGCGTGTATAGAAATCGACCTTGCGCGCGGTTTGCTCGTCCAGTCCTTCGACTTCTTTAATCGAGTTTTGAATAGTGCGCGCGGTCAACAAATAAGACTGCTTGATAAAATCGAAAATCGCATTTTGCTGCCAGGCATCGTCTTTGAACCGGCGGTCGCCAGAAGGGGTTTCGATAACCGGTGCCGACGGCGTTCCGGCCAACCAGCGGCGGGAAGTGTTGTTCACCAAGGTCATATAATCCTGCCACCAATCCATTTGTGCTTTCCACAATTTGGTCGGATCGGTCAGCATCCGGCGGGTCATTTCGAAAAACGCTTTGCCGACATTGGCGGGATCGCCCATGCCCATGCCATTCATCGATCCGCCGCCTTGGCTTTGTTGTTTTACGAAATCGCCAACCAGCTTTTGCGATTGTTCGGCGATGCTGGTCATGATCTTAGACCATTCTTTAGCATCGAAATTTTTGGATGTTTTTTGTTGGGCGTTTTCAGACATAATAACCTCAGGGAAACAATGGACAAAACAAGGACTTAGACATGTTCAGGATAGAACAAAGAAGTGAATAAAAGGTTAGTTGCAATTCGCTGGGCAGTGATGCATAACTACGCCTTTGGGGGAGGCTATTTATAGCATAAATACCCCAAGGTAAAGTAGTCATTTCAATAAAGGCAATATAATCAAAGGGTTTAGCGATGTCTCGGACACTATGGCGTATTTCGACGGTTGCGTTTTTAGCGGCGATTTTTTTGCACCTGCAAACTAACTCGGCTTTGGCTTTTGACAATAGCAATACCGCATACCAAATTAAGCCGCAAAATGCTGCAGCGCAGCAAAATTTTGCTGCACCTAACAAACCGATGACATCTCCGGCGAACAGTCCCGCTTGGTACAACAAAACACAAAGTTTTTTCCGCAACGATACCGATACGCCAACCGCTACTTCGTATGCTCCGCCTGCCGCGCCATTTGCCCCGGTAAAAGTCACCGAATCGCCGGTTGCTCCGATTCCTGGTTTCGCCGGTCCTAAATTTTCCGATCCTGCAACTTTGCCCCGGGTAAACAGCGCGCAAGGTTGGGTGGGCGCTGCGCCAGCACCGGCCAATTCGGCTTTACGCGATTTCTCGGCAATGCCATTGACGCCGCCAGCCGATTTCAGCGCCGCCGCCCAATCCGCGCCGCGTCCACAAGCGCAAGCTCCAGCCCCGGCAGCAACCCAAGATTACTATACCGTACCAAAACAAGCTTACCGTGCGCCGACCGAACAACCGTTACGCGCGCCAACGCAACCGGCCGGGATGAACAGTACCTATCCGAATTTATCGTCCGTTCCAATGCAACCGGTCCAAGACCAATCCAGCAGCGAATGGACACGCAAATTGCAAGCCGAACATGCGCAAGCGCAACAAGTAATGCAGCAAAATTGGGCGCAATCGTCCAACGAATATTTCCAAGAATTCCCGGTAGTGCCGCAACAAGCCGCCGCGCCAGTTGAAATGCCACCATCCGCCGCATGGGCGCAAACCCATGAAGATGCCGCGCCAAGCCAATTGATGGCAACGCCGGTAACACAGCAAAACGCGGATACCTATCGTTCGGCCCGTTCGGCGCAACCAGCCCGGGCGATGGAACCTGCGCGCGCTACCCAAGCTTCCAACCCGCCAAGTTTGAACAATACTGCCGACACGCAAAATTGGCCGAAAACTCCGGTCTATGTAATGCAAGGCGGCAATAATTTCGATGAACCTTTGGTTCCGCCATCCACGCCATACCAAGCACAAACATCCCAATCACCAGCATCGAATGAACTCGCTTGGGCCGATGCGCCTATGGCCGCGCCAAACGCATCGATACAACAAGCGCCATCCAATCAGCCATCGATTATTTCTTATGGCAATGTGTATGTAACGACCGGCGATGCCTATCAACGCAATGGGTCGGCGCCAGTCGTGGAACCTTCTGTTTCCGCGCAAGCCTGGGCTCCGCCAGCGACTGCTGTAAACACAAATTCCGCTGCCTCGATGACGCCAGCGACGCCATTTCTGAATCCGCGCGATCTAAGCATTATGATGCCTGCCGAAGGCACCCCAGCGCCAACCAATCTTGGCCCGCAATCTTGGGGCAATGATCCATATGGCAATAATGCGATGTATGGCATGCCGTTACAGCCGCCATCCAATGCGTTCGCGCAACAACCGATTGCTGCATCCCCATTTGCGCAGCAACCTACCGTAACCAATCTTGCGGAATTGGCGCCCATGAATGCGCCAGCACCGTTTGTAGCGCCAAATTTCACCCCAATGCCGCAAGGCAATTATTACACCTGGTCCGATATGACCGGCCAAAATGGTATGGGCGGCATGGTGCCACCGGTTGAAATTACCGGCGGAACCCCATGGAGCTATAATGGCGGCGCTATGCAAGCCTATACTGATCGTATGATGCAATCCGCGCCATACACATCCGGCACCGGCGCGGCATATTATCCCTATGGTTATTCCGGTTTCGGCAATTGGCAGGGCGCAAGATCACCATATCGCACGCAAGTGGCATCGAATTCCGCCAATGTTCCAACCGGTACCGGCCAATATCCAACGCCAATCGGCAGTTTCGATACCAACAAACCGGTCGCCACATTATATTTCCGCGGCGATAACGCCACTTTGGGCGCCGAGGAAACCAAAGTCTTAAAACAATTGACCGATTGGTTCCATGGCAAGGGCGGCGGTTTAAAAGTCGTCGGCCATTCCAGCGCCCGCACCGCGGACATGGATCCGGACCAACAGAAAAAACGCAATTATAAATTGTCGCTGGACCGCGCCGATAACGTCGCCAAACGTTTGCAAAAACTGGGCGTGCCAAGCGACCGCATCATCGTAAGCGCGCATGGCGATACCGAAAAAGCCTATTCCGAATCGATGCCATCGGGAGAAGCCTGGAACCGCCGCGTAGAAGTTTACTGGGACATGTTTTAAACACTCCAAGATCAAATAAAAAAACCGCCAGACAAAATCTGGCGGTTTTTTCTTGGGCATATTTTATGATGAAACCTTAAGCGGCTTTACTGTCCTTGGGCGCATGGTATTTTTTACCATTGCTGGTGCAAGAATCCACGGCCAATTGCACATATAAAGGCGCAATCGATTCGGGTGGCGGCAAAGTCATCGGGTTTTCGCCCGGAAACGCCTCAGCCCGCATTTGGGTGCGCACTGCGCCTGGATCGACCAAATTAACACGAATATTGGTGCTGGAAACTTCGTTGGCATAGGTTTGGGCCAATGATTCCAGGGCTGATTTGCTGATATTATATGCGCCCCAATAGGCGGGGTTGAATTCGGTCACGCCGCTGGTTGTAAAAATAACCCGGCCGGCTTTAGATGATAATAAACCGCCATGCATCGCGCGTAAAAGGCGCCAATTGGCGTGTACGTTCACCGTCATCACATTGGTGAAATCGCGCGGTTTGGTATCGTGCAGGGGGCCAAGAATACCCAGCGTCGCGGCATTGCCGACAAACACATCGAGCCGCCCAAATTTTTTGGCTAATTCCGCCGCAAGCGTATCGATCATTTCAACTTTGGATAAATCGAGCGGGACCAGGGTTGCTTCGCCGCCTGCGGCCTGAACCAAATCATCGGTTTCTTCCAATGCCGGAACATCGCGGCCAGTTAAAATCAACCGCGTGCCCTGACGGGCAAATTCCACCGCAACGGCGCGGCCAATCCCGCGCGATGCGCCGGTGATCAAAGCAATTTTATCTTGCAGAAGTTTCATTAACCGGCCTTATGCCATTTCCCGCAATAGGGGCAGATTGGAATCATCCGCCGCGCCTTTGGATTTTTTCGGTTCGTAATCGGTCAGGGCGATTGGATACTCGCCGCTGAAACACGCATCGCAAAATTGCGGCATCTGATTGTTGCGGTTGGCTTCGCCCATCGCGCGATATAATCCATCGATGGAAATAAACGCCAAACTGTCGGCCTTGATCATTTTACGGATTTCTTCGACCGGGTATTGCGCGGCGATCAGATCCTTGCGGTCCGGGGTGGCGATGCCATAAAAACATGGGTTCATGGTCGGCGGCGATGCGATGCGTAAATGGACTTCGGATGCGCCGGCGGCGCGAATCATATCGACGATTTTTTTCGATGTCGTGCCGCGCACGATGGAATCATCCACCAGAATGACGCGTTTGCCCTTGATATGTTGCACGTTGGCGTTGTGTTTCAATTTAACGCCCAAATGGCGGATTTTGTCGGTCGGTTCAATGAATGTACGGCCAACATAATGATTGCGGATAATGCCCATATCGAATGGAATGCCGGATTCAGTGGCATAACCGATGGCAGCCGGAACGCCGGAATCGGGAACCGGGATGACCATGTCGGCATCGATCGGCGATTCTTGCGCCAGGATTGCGCCGATTCCCTTGCGTGCGGCATATACATTGCGGCCATCGATGGTGGAATCGGGGCGGGCGAAATAAACATATTCGAAAATACAAAAACGCGGCTGGGTTTGCGGCAATGGCATCAACGAGCGCACGCCGGATTTGGTGATGATCACCATTTCACCCGGTTTCACGTCGCGAATGAATTCCGCGCCAATAATATCCAGTCCCACGGTTTCCGAACACAAAATATGCGAATTACCCAATTTGCCCAATACCAATGGGCGAACGCCGTTTGGATCGCGGATGCCGATCACGGCTTCTTTGTTCATCATCACCAGCGAATAAGCGCCGGTAATTTTGCGGCAGGCATCGATAATGCGGTCGATCACCGATTCTTTTTTCGATAGGGCGATTAAGTGAATAATCACTTCGCTGTCGGTGGTGGATTGGAAAATCGCGCCTTGTTTTACCAATTCTTTTTTAATTTCAAGGGCATTGGTCAAATTGCCATTATGGGCCAGCACAAATCCGCCGAAATCCAGTTCCGCGAAAAATGGCTGCACGTTGCGCATGATAACATCGCCGGTGGTGGCATAACGCACATGGCCGACGCAATTATTGCCGGGCAGTTCGGCGATGGCCGACTCGCTGCCAAAATTGTCGGCGACATGGCCGAGCGCGCGGGTGGCATGAAATTTCTTGCCATCAAAGGAAACGATGCCAACGGCTTCCTGGCCGCGATGTTGCAAGGCGTGCAGGCCAAGCGCGGTGTGGGCGGCGGCGTCGCCATGATCGAAAATGCCGAACAGGCCGCATTCATCCTTGAACTTGTCATCGTCAAAAGGATTGGTGGTGAATTTGTTTAAATCCAATGTCATCGCAACGTCCCTTTACCCAATTATATTGTGTTGTAATTTTATTATTATTTTACTATTCCCATAGACCGGGCTTGTTCCAGTATTCTAGCGTTTGGTCCGGCATGTTTTCCCTGAGGCAGTAAGCGAGCATATGTTTCACGAATCTCAAGTCGTGCTGTTGCCTTGTCGCTGTCTGTCGTTGCGTTTGTAAGGTTCTGTTCCAGACCATCAATTATATCTGTCTGGCCAGCTACCGTCCGCATTTCATCCAGCATGAGTTGGTGTACGGTTTTCCCTGGGCTTGTGCGCACAAGCGTTTCTAGCCGGTCCAATTCAGGTCCGGTCAATTTTCTGCCGCGAGCCGATGGATTAAAAGGAAAACGCGCTACTAATGATGCAACCATGTTTCACCCTCTTATGGAGCCGGGGGTTCCAGCCCGTTTTTTTCAATATCCTTATACTCGGTTTCCTTATTCTTTTCATCTGCTTTCTGCTTTTCTTTGTCGCGTAAAGAATCCTCATCATCTACTTGATTTTGTTGCACAAAATCGGCGATATAATCCGTTGCGGTTTGGATATAATGCAACGTGTAAGCATTTTTCAAAGAATCCGGATATTCTTCGGCGTCCGGCACGGCGGCGGAATACAGAAAAAACGCCATGCAAACAATCAAGCCGCCCCGAATTAAACCGAACACAAATCCCAATGACCGGTCCGCCGAACCAAAGGCGGTTTTATGCACCCATTTCGACATCATATGGGTGAACACCGATACGATAATCAATGTGCCCGCAAATAATATAGAGCCGGTAATAAAATCGGCCAGGGCGGGATTGTGAACAAAATCGCGGGTGATAGGCTGAAACGGCGTAAAGCCGTAAAATAAAACCAGCAGCGCGGCGGCCCATCCGGCAATGGATAAAGTTTCTTTGACAATGCCGCGCCACGCCCCGAAAAATCCGGAAATGACGATAACGGCGAGAACGATTAGGTCGATAGATGTAAGAGAGAAATTAGAAAACATAATGCCATAAATTACCGTTGATCCAAGAAGATGGGCAAGGAAAATAAAGCCATAAGAAATATTTTAAATGTTAGCGTCCATTCCCTGTTCTTGCCGTTCTTACCCTGGCGATAGCGGAAGGTGAAACGGATGCATTTTTTTGATGTGATTTCATGGGCGGAGTTTTTTTTGATTGGGCTATGGCATCTAAAAGGGCCTGAATCAAAACGCGGCCTTGGGCAGCAAAATCTGGAGATTCTTTTTTCTCCCAGCCTTTATAAAAATCTGATATGCGGCGCTTGGATGTGATTCCTCTGTCTAGTATTGTTTCATAGAAGTCCAGGATCATGGGTACGAAGCGGCGCAAACTTTTTGTACGAACTTTTTTTGCCATTGTGACCTCCGTTTATAAATTGAATTTAAGCAATTGCGCGCGGTGTCGGCTTTTTGGATGATAATCCGTCTCGCAGTCCCAATTTTTGCAATAATTCGTGTAAATTTTCAGTCGATGTGGCGCTAATGCCGGAAATATTCTGATAATTGCGGCCTTGCATCGGTTTTGGCAAGAAAGCATGCTTGAATCCCAGCTTCGCGGCTTCCTTGATGCGTTGATCGATTTGCGACACGCTGCGCACTTCGCCGGATAATCCAATTTCGCCGAACAACACCGTATCGCTGGCAATCGATACGCCGGACAGGGCAGATGTTAATGCGGCCGCAACCGCCAAATCGGCGGCGGGTTCGGTAATGCGAATACCGCCCGCGATATTCAAATAAATATCGTAATTCGACAATGGAATTCCACAACGCGATTCCAATACCGCCGCCAGCATCGACAGGCGGCCAGCATCCCACCCGATCACAGTGCGGCGGGGCGTGCCGAAATTGGTGGGATTAACCAATGCTTGAACTTCGACCAATACGGGCCGTGTGCCTTCCATCCCGGCGAATACGGCAGAACCGGAAACATCGCCGCGCCGTTCGGATAGAAATAACGCGGATGGATTTGGGACTTCTTGTAATCCCAATTCCGTCATGCTGAATACACCAATCTCGTCTGCTGCGCCGAAACGGTTTTTTACCGCGCGTAAAATGCGGAAATGATGTCCGCGTTCGCCTTCGAAATATAATACGGTATCGACCATATGCTCGAGCACGCGCGGGCCGGCGATAGTGCCTTCCTTGGTCACATGGCCGACCAGAAACAATACAAATCCGCGCGCCTTGGCGACGCGAATCAATTCATGGGCGGAGGCGCGAACTTGGGAAACCGTTCCTGGCGAAGATTCAATCGCCTCCAGATATAAAGTTTGCACGGAATCGACCACGACAACCTTTGGCCCATCGGGGCGGTCGATGGCAGCGATAATATCGCCCACATTGGTGGCGCTGGCCAATTCCACCGGCGCCGATTCCACTTGTAACCGCCGGGCGCGCAGGCGGATTTGTTCCATCGATTCTTCGCCCGAAATATAGGCGCAGGATGTTTGCCCGGATAATTTCGCGACCACTTGCAATAACAAGGTCGATTTGCCGATGCCCGGATCGCCGCCGATTAAAATCACCGATCCTGGTACCAAACCGCCGCCGCAGACGCGGTCGAATTCATTTACGCCGCTTTGCGCGCGGGCGTAATTTTTATCTTCGGCCTGAAGGGACGAGAATTCCAATTTACGCGATGATTTTAATTTGCGAGAAAATTGACTGGTTTTGGCCGCTTGGACTTCTTCAGTCAGCGTATTCCACCCACCACACGCCTCGCACTTGCCCATCCATTTGGGGAAAGCACTGCCACAGGATTGGCAAACGAAACTGGATTTTTCTTTGGCCATATTGACTTTATACCCTCCCCTTGAGGGAGGGTCAAATGCTGAAGCGCAGCGAAGCATTTGGGGTGGGGATGCGGCGGTGAATATTAGAGAATCTTTGGGGGAGAGAATTGGTCCCCACCCCAAAGTTGCTCGATATTATGGCGCCAGCCGCCACACCAACCCTGGCGCTTCTCGCAACTTTGACCCTCCCTCAAGGGGAGGGTAATTGTCGACAATTTAAGCGACCTTAACAGCCATTTCGATTGGCCCTTTGGCGCGGCCATGGATGAATTGATCGACATATTCATTCATGCTGGAATCGATTTCCTTGACAGGGCCGGTCCAGATGATCTTGCCGTTATACAGCATCGCGACACGGTCGGCTATTTTGCGCACGCTGGCCATATCGTGGGTAATCGATAGGGTGGTCGCGCCCAGTTTCTTGACCGAATCCTTGATCAATTGGTTGATCACATCGGCCATGATCGGATCGAGGCCCGTGGTCGGCTCGTCAAAGAAAATAATTTCCGGGTTTGCGGCAATCGCGCGGGCTAGGCTGACGCGTTTTTGCATTCCGCCGGATAATTCCACCGGAAATAAATCGCCGGTTTGCGCGGGCAGACCGACTTGGGCTAGTTTTTCAATCGCGATTTTTTTTGCTTCTTCTCGTTCCATTCCGCGGCCCTGGATCAAACCGAATGCGACGTTTTCCCATACGGGCAAAGAGTCGAACAAGGCGGAGCCCTGAAACAACATGCCGAATTTAAGCATAATTTTCTGACGTTCGCGTGGGCCAAGCTTGGTTACTTCTTCGCCGTCGATTTTAATGCTGCCGGCATCCGGGCGGACGATGCCCAAAATACATTTCAATAAAATAGATTTGCCCGATCCCGATCCGCCGATGACCACGACCGACTCGCCTTGATTGATATCAAGGTCCAGCCCTTGCAGAACTTTTTTTGGGCCGAAGGATTTATATAAACCGCGAACTTGGATTTTGGGTTGGGCCATGGGTTACCGCGCAAAGAACATTTCGGTGATTAGATAATTGAAAATCAAAATCAGGATCGATGCCGTTACGACGGCCTTTGTCGTTGCCGCGCCAACGCCCTGCGCGCCACCGCGCGAATTATACCCTTGGTAACAGCCCATCAAAGTGATGATAAATCCGAAACACGCGGCCTTTACCAGGCCGGAAAACACATCTTCGAATTCCAAATAATCGAATGTGTTTTTCAAATAGGTTGCGGCATTAAAATCAAGTTTGTATACGCCAATAATATACCCGCCGAATACGCCGATAATATCGCCGACTAAAACCAGCAACGGCAACATGGTAACGCCCGCGATCAAACGTGGCGCGACCAGATAATGCATCGGGTTGGTGGACAATGTGGTCAGCGCATCAATTTGTTCGGTCACGCGCATCGTGCCGATTTCGGCCGCCATAGCGGCGCCAATGCGCCCGGCGACCATCAATCCCGCCAACACCGGCCCCAATTCGCGGGTCATGGATAATACGACTACTGTTGCGACAGCGCTTTCAGCAGAAAAACGGGCAAAGCCGGTATAAGATTGCAATGCTAAAACCATGCCTGAAAACAAACAAGTCATGCCAACGACGGGCAGGGAGTAATAGCCGATATCGATCACCTGACGCAAAATCAAGCGCGGATAAAATGGCGGCGCAAAGCACGCGCGCAAACCCGACCAGGTGAACATCGACAGCCTGCCGGTCGCGGCCAGAAAAGTGATAAAAGTTTGGCCGATAGAGGCCAGAGGATTTAGGATTTTTTGCATAGATAGAATTTATAGCAAGGTTAGGTCGATTTCACCAGGAAATGTTGATCTATCTCCGGCGTGTATTCGCCAATATGCCGGCCAATCCAAGCAATACTGGCGCGCCAGGCGAAGGAACCCGTTCCACATCGAAGGTGATTTCAAAATAGGCGGTGATGTTCCTGGCGCTTTGCGATAAAACGGTAAAATCGGGATTGGATGTTGGAACCAAAGGACCAAATTGAAATCCAATATTGGTCATGCCTGTGCCATAAAAAGCGTTGGGATCAATCAGGCCTTGCGTGGTAGATCCCCAAATATCGCTTGCATAAGATAAATCACCGCTCTGCGGAAAGTGATTAAATACAAAAGCAACTCCAGGAGCGCTTACTAAAACGTTTGGATCGGAATTGACTAGCGCATAAATTTGATATCCATGCGCGAACGAAAATACAGTGGGATTTGGAACATTCAGATCAATGTTGGCGGTACCGTTGTGGGTTGCCCAATAAGTCATTCCATTGATTCTGTATTGATTAGGATCTATGGCAGGAATCGACCAGTCTCTGGTTGATGGGATGCCGTTGTAAGCAACATCACTAACACTACATGTGTATTGAATAATATCGGCATCTGATAAAGGGGCGATGGCGGTAACCGCGCCGATAGCTAGAGCAGGAATGGAATTTTTTATGATCATTATACATATCTCCTTTTCGGTTTACGGCCAAGGCCGCATAGAATTTCTGTGGTGCGGGTACGGGCTTCGCCGGCCAGGTGATTGACCGTATATTGATCGTGCAAAATCGCCACCATTTGTCCCGGTTGCACCAAATGCGTCGGGATATCGGTGACATCGACGGTGATTAAATCCATCGACACGCGGCCAACCACCGGACAACGGTAATCGCCGATCCAGATTGTACCGGCGTTTGACAAAGACCGCATATACCCATCCGAAAACCCGCCGCCCAGCGTCATGATGCGCGTGGTGCGTTCGGTTTTATAGGTGCAGCCATAACCGATGGTTTTGCCCGCCGCAATTTCTTGTAATTGCAACACGGGGAATTCGAGGCGTGCGACGGCGCGCATAATATTCGGTTTATTCGGTTGCGGGTTCATGCCGTAAATGGACGATCCAATCCGCACCATGTCGAAATGATAATCCTTGCCCAGGAACGATCCGCTGGATGCGGCGATGCTGGCTGGAACCTTTGGCAATAACGATAACGCCTTGCGGAAATCTTGTAATTGCTGCGCGTTCATCGGGTGATTGGCCAGGGCCGGGACGGCCAAATGGCTCATCACCAATTCCAATTTCAATCCGCTCAGCAAATCCGGATTTCCGGAAAGTTTGACGACTTCTTCTATTGGCATGCCCAAACGATTAAGGCCGGAATCTACATGAATCGCGACCGGCAACATTTTTTCCATCCGCGCGGCGTGATTGGCGCATTCGGCCAATTGGCCCAGATGATTTACAACTGGAATCAAATTATGTTTGTATATTTCAGGGACGGTGCCGGGAATCGCGCCATGCAGAACGAAAATTCTGGAATTCGGCAAATGTGGGCGCAAATCCAATCCTTCTTCGGCCCAGGCGACAAAGAAATCCTTGCATCCAACTTCGGATAATGCCACCGCCACGCGATCCATGCCCAAACCATACGCATCGGCCTTGACCACGCTGGCGCAAATCGCTGGCGCTACGGTTTTTTGCAGCAATTGATAATTGCTGCGCACCGCGTCTAAATCCACGGTTAAAACGGGGCCGGCGTTAAACAGCTGATTGCTGTTAGAAACCGGAATGATCTTCGCCGTCGGCTGGGGCATAATTCGAAAACTTTGTAGTGGATGGTTGGAAATGCAAGGTTGTGGAACCGATCGGACCGTGACGTTGTTTGCCGATAATAACTTCGGCCAGATTTTTAATTTTTTCAAAGCCCATGTTCCATTTCTCGGCGCGGGCGTAAAATTCATCCTGGCTTTCATCCGCTTTGGGATGGCGCGGTTCGGTCCGCTCGGCGTAATAGGCTTCGCGGTATACGAACATGACCACGTCGGCGTCTTGTTCGATCGAGCCCGATTCGCGCAAATCGGCCAATTGCGGGCGTTTATCGTCGCGGTTTTCCACTTGGCGCGATAACTGGGACAAGGCGATGACCGGAATATGCAATTCCTTGGCAATCGCCTTCAATCCGCGGGAAATTTCCGACACTTCCTGCACGCGATTATCACCCTTGGAAAATCCGCCAGGCAGAGTCATCAATTGCAAATAATCGATTACGATCAAGCCCAAATTACTTTGCCGCGCCAAACGGCGGGCGCGGGTGCGTAGCGCGGAAATGGACAGCGCCGGAGTTTCATCGATCCAGAATGGGATTTGCGACAAGGTGTTGGCGGCATCGACCACGCGGGAAAATTCGTCGCGGTTGATTGCGCCGCGGCGGATCAATTCGGATGAAATTCCCGATTCCTCGGAAATAATACGGTTGGCCAATTGTTCGGCCGACATTTCGAGCGAGAAGAACGCGACGGTTTTCGGTTTTTCTTTGGTGTTATTGCGGTTTTCCTGGCCAAACCGGCGCGCCACGTTAAATGCGATGTTGGTTGCCAGCGCGGTTTTACCCATCGATGGGCGGCCAGCCAAAATAATCAAATCGGAATTGTGCAATCCGCCCATTTTTTTGTCGATATCGGCGAAACCGGTCGCAACCCCGGAAATACGGCCATCGTTTTTATGTGCGGCCTGTGCGGTGTTGATCGCGTTGGTCAATGCCTGGGATAAAGGTTGAAATCCGCCTTCGACATTGCCGGTTTTGGACAATTCGAACAGTTTTTGTTCGCAAGATTCAACTTGCTCGCTCGCGGTGGCTTCGACCTTGGGATCGTACGCCTCGTTCACCATGTCTTCGCCGATGCCGATCAATTGGCGGCGCATATGCAGATCGTGAATCAGGCGGCCATAATCGTATACGTTGACGATGCTGCCGATCGATGCTGCCAGGCGGGCGAGATATTGCGTGCCGCCCAATTGACCCATATCTGGATCGGTTTCAAAAAATGGTTTCAATGTCACCGGGTTGGCGACTTGTCCGCGTTCGATGATTTTACAAATCCCATCGAAAATCCGCGCGTGCAGCGGATCGAAAAAATGCTGCGGAACTAAAAAGTCGGAAATTTTTTCATAAGCTTGATTGTTGATCAGGATCGCGCCCAGCAAACCTTGTTCCGCCTCGACACTGAATGGCGGCGTGCGGTAATTGACCGGGCCTTCCTCGGCCAGATAATTTTTGCTGCCAAAACGCACTGCTTGCGCGGATGTCTTCACCAATTCCATTAGAACCCTGCAATTATTTGCTATTAAAAAATGATTTTACGCGACCTGGATCATAGGCCCAAGATTATAAACTATCCCCATGGTAGGGAGTAGGGGATAAGTCGGGCGAGGGGCAAAAAAGCAGTTATAAAAAACCCCTTCCGATCATATCGCCCCAAAGCGGAAATGACAGGAAAGGGTGTTTTTCTTAACGCCTAAAAGACTAAGCAGCCGCTTCTTCAGATTTGGCTTTTTTAGCTTTTTTCGGTTTTTTCTCGCCTTCTGGGGCGGCTTCAACCGGTGCGGCTTCGCCTTCGGCAGAAGCGTCTTCGGTGCTTTCAGCGGCCGGTTTGGCTTCGCGTATGCGGCGAGGTTTTTTCTCTTCATCGTCCGCGGTTGCAGGTGGCATCGCGCCCAATGGACGGCCATTTTTCACGGCGGTCGCTTGGATTTTCGCTTCTTCATCGCTGCGGGCGACGTTGGCGGTGACGGTGACCGATACTTCCGGGTGCAGGCTTACTGTTACCGGATAAATGCCGATGATTTTGATGGCTTGCGAAATGACCACTTGATCGCGATTGATCGTGCAGCCCGATTCGGTTACGCCGGCGGCAACGTCACGCGATGTGACCGAGCCGTATAATTGGCCAGCTTCGCCAGCCTGGCGCAAGATAACGACCGACAAACCGTCGATCTTCTTGGCGACCGATTCGGCTTCGCTTTTCTTTTTCAAATTTTCCGCTTCCAATTGCGCGCGCTGCTTTTGGAAATGCTCGCGATTGTTTTCTGTCGCGCGCAACGCTTTTTTACGCGGCAACAAAAAGTTTCTCGCGTACCCTGGCGCTACGGTGACTTCTTCACCCATTTGGCCCAAGCTTTGGACCCGTTCTAATAAAATAACACGCATAGTTTCCTCCGATTCTAAAAATTAATTTACTCGTTTCCGTAATTCCAACCATTGTTCAGCCAATCCGACGGCGGCCAATAAAAATAAAGGCAGCATCGCAATGAAGGGGCTGAACAAAACAACACCATAAACAATCGTCAACCATACAAGCCGCGCTGGCGATCTTGCCGCCAATGTGTGAATCACCGACAATCCGGCTAACACCAATGGGATCAAGCAAATGACCAGCATATTGATCGACCAAACTTGCCAGATACCGTTGGTCAAAAACGCGACTACGCCTAATGCGGCCACCACCATCGGTGTCCAATCGGGTAAATCCAGTTCCGACATTAACGGCATCGGACGTTGATGTTTGCCCATGCGGACCAGCAGCCATTGCGCGATGATCGCATTCACCACGACGGTCAGCAAAAATACGCTGACAACGACGCCCGGCAAATACTGCAGGATAGACGATACAAAAGCTTGCAGGTCTTCGAGCGGCATTTGTTGATCCGGCGGCATTTGCGAAGATAAATATTGAACGATCTTATCTTGCAACTGCACGGTCCATTCATTGCCCGGCTGGCTTGCGGCCAGGAAATAGGTGGTATAAATGGCGAACGATGCCGCCACTAACCACACCAATACCTGTCCGATGGGATACCATTCGGTGCGGCCCATCACATCGCGCGACAATAGGGTAAAATAACCGATCACAATCGACGGGATGCCGCATAAAAATAAAAACAGCATCGCGCCGCCTGCCGAAGACGCGCCATCGATTTTCACGATGAACATCATCAGCAAAGTGCCAGCCAACGTACCCAGCATCGCCCCGGTATGAGACAATCCCAAAGCCACCATGAACAACGGAATATGACATAAGTTAGACACAGTCGCTGCCAGTAACGGATTGTAAAATCCGACGAACAGCAACAGGGCGCTGAAAACGCCGCCTGCAATCGCATATGTCCAGTTTTGTTTATCCATGTTCGAATGACCTTGGCCGATTTGGTTTGGTTATACTTCGACGTATGGCAACAAGCCCAAGTAACGAGCGCGTTTGATCGCCCGGGCCAACTTGCGTTGGGCTTTCGGGCTTACGGCGCTGATACGGCTTGGCACGATTTTGCCGCGTTCGGAAATGAAGCGCGACAATAAACGCGTATCCTTGTAATCGATCTTCGGTGCGTTAGCGCCCGAAAATGGACAAGTTTTACGGCGTTTGAAAAATGGACGACGCACGCCTGCGGCTGCGCCGGCGGTAGCGCCGGTGCGTGGACCGCGGGAAGATGGTCTACCTTCTCTAGATGCAAAAGCTGACATAATAATTCCCCCGCTTAATTGTTATCGCCGCCGCCGAATTCAAAGCGATCTTCATCATCGCCCAAATCTTCGCGGCCTTCGTTATTTTTCGCACGCATAACAACAGACGGGCCGGATTCCAGCGCGTCTACTTTGATGCTTTGATAACGCATAACGTCTTCGTGAATGCGCAGATT
>CAZYJI010000002.1:95086-139493 GCA_964647725.1 uncultured Alphaproteobacteria bacterium | reverse complement strand
GGCCGGACCCGGCGCTTCGATGTTGAGCATAATGTAATGCGCTTTGCGGTTTTTGTTCATGCGGTAAGCAAGATTGCGTAAACCCCAATATTCGCGGTTTACAACTTTGCCACCATTTTTGGTAATAATATCGGCGCAAAAATTGCCGATTTGTTCTACTTGCGCAGCCGCGATATCCGGCCGTGCCAAGAACACGGTTTCATAGAAAGCCATGTCGATTTCTCCCTCTGGCTAATCGTTAGAGTGTCTGTGCCGGGGCCCATCCCCAATCCATCCACCAAACAAGCCGACGGTCAAATGCCGCCGGCAAGGAGTTATGTAAGGGGTGGTTTATAAGGTATTTTGACCATCCTGGCAAGCCTGGATTTACCCTAAAATATTAATATTTATGACATTTTTTAGTGGACGGGGCGGGGGCGCTATATTATTGATGCAGCGCAGTAAATTACAAAGGGTAGGGGTAATGACACGCGCATTCGTATTTCCAGGCCAAGGTTCTCAGGCCGTCGGCATGGGCAAAGCCATATTTGAATCGTCCGCCAAGGCGCGGGAGGTTTTTGGCGAAGTCGACGAAGCCTTAAAACAAAATCTATCGAAATTGATGTTCGAAGGGCCAATCGAAGAATTGACCCAAACCGAAAATGCGCAACCGGCGTTGCTCGCGGTCAGCATGGCGTTGTTCACCGCCATGGAAAAAGAAGCCAATATTAAATTGACGGCGGCGGCGAAATTCGTTGCTGGCCATTCGCTTGGCGAATATTCGGCGCTGTGCGCTAACCGCACGCTGGGATTGGCGGAATCGGCAAAATTATTGAAACTGCGCGGGCAGGCAATGCAAAAAGCCGTGCCGAATGGCGTTGGCGCTATGGCCGCATTATTGGGCATGAATCTGGAACAAGCGCAAGAAGTCGCGAAATTGGCCAGCAATGGCAAGGGCGAAATTTGCGTTGCGGCGAACGATAACTCGCCGGAACAAGTGGTCATCAGCGGCCATAAAATCGCGGTCGAACGCGCATTGCCGATTGCCAAGGAACATGGCGCAAAACGCGGATTGTTATTGCCCGTCACCGTGCCATCGCATTCACCATTAATGGCGCCCGCCGCCGATACGATGCAACAAGCATTGGTGAACACACGTTTTGGCATGCCATCATTGCCACTCATTGCGAACGTCACGGCGAAGGCAGAACAAGATCCAAATAATTTGCGCAAATTATTGGTTGAGCAAATGACCAACATGGTTCGCTGGCGCGAATCAGTGCAGTTTTTAAAATCGCAAGGCGTAACGCAGATCGTTGAAATCGGATCGGGCAAAGTGTTAACCGGTTTGGTCAAACGCATCGATCCGGAAATTCAATTGGTGAATATCGAAGGCCCGGCGGATATCGAAGCATTTTTAAAAGGAATGTAATCATGAATTTATCTGGAAAAACCGCATTGGTTACCGGCGCAACCGGCGGCATTGGCGGCGCGGTCGCAAAAAAATTGCATGCGGCTGGCGCAACGGTGATGTTGACCGGCACGCGCGCCGAAGTGTTGCAAAAATTGGCGGCCGAATTAGGCGATCGTGCGCATGTATTCCCAGTGAATTTATCCGATGGCGCGGCCATCGACAGTTTGATTACTGAAACCGAAACCAAATTGGGCAAGATCGATATCTTAATTGCCAATGCTGGCGTAACGCGCGATACTTTGCTGATGCGGATGAAAGACGAGGATTGGCAACAGGTTATCGATATTAATTTAACCGGTACTTTCAGATTGGTTCGCGCCGCCTTGCGCGGGATGATGAAAAACCGCTATGGCCGGATTATTTCGGTTGGATCGGTTGTGGGCACCACCGGCAATCCAGGCCAAACAAATTATTGCGCATCCAAAGCAGGTTTGATTGGTTTTTCCAAGGCTTTGGCGCAAGAAGTCGCCAGCCGTAATATCACCGTGAACGTGATCGCACCTGGTTTTATCGAAACGCCAATGACCGATGTATTGACACCAGAACAAAAAGAAAAAATCCTAACCCGCATTCCGATGGGCAAAATGGGCACCGCGAACGATATCGCGGATACCGCTTTATTCCTGTCCAGCGATGCGGCTGGGTATATCACCGGCCAGACATTGCATGTGAATGGCGGCATGGCGATGGTGTAATCTAACTTTCATCATTCTGTCATATATAAATGCTATTACCACTCGGCTTTTAAAGAAAATATTTAAGGTAGAGATGGAGAAGAAATAAATGACCGAATTGAATTTTACCCAAGTATTGACGGCTGTTGCACAGTTGGCGCAACCCTATAGCTCGAATTATTCGCCCAATAATCCTATGGCGAATTTTTTATTCCCGGATAGACGGGGAGCTTTTGACGTTGTTACGCAAGGGATTCAAAGACAATTTGGGGTGGAAATATCGGCAGTTGATTTTGCCCGCCTGGAATCGGTAGGCACATTAGCCACTATGGTTGCGATGGCTTTAAATTCCGATCAGGCAGTACCCCAGATTGTTAATACAGTCATTCAAGGCAATAGGGTAAACCCAGCATCAGCATTAGGCTTGGATGTAGAGCTAACCGATAACAATCTGCGTGGCAGCCAAATATGCGGCACGTCCGGCTTATTGAAGGTTGCGATCGATTGTGAAGAGTATTTTGGTGTAGAAATTGGTAACGAAAGTCTTCCGCGCCTTAAAACCGGAAACGATATCGTCCAGCATGTGCGTCAGGGCCTTTTGGCGGCGGCGCGGTAATAGCGCCCTAACCCCTTACTTATACACACTATTTCCTGACTTTTCATGGGTTAGGCCGAAAATAATTGTCAAAACGGCAAAAAAACGGTATTGGATACGATTCGAATTAACCCAATAAGAGGTAAAACAATGTCTGATGTACAAGAACGCGTAAAGAAAATTATCGTTGAGCATTTGGGCGTGGAAGACGGCAAAGTCACCACCAACGCCAGCTTTATCGATGATTTAGGGGCAGACAGCCTCGATACCGTGGAATTGGTAATGGCGTTCGAAGAAGAGTTTGGTTGCGAGATTCCGGACGAAGCGGCAGAAAAAATCCTGACCGTTAAAGACGCCGTCGAATACATCCAGCAGCACGCCTAATTGGGAAGCAGAGGCCGCGCGAGCGGCCGCTATCCCTTTCATTCCATGAGAAGAGTTGTTATCACCGGACTTGGTTTAGTAACGCCGCTTGGTTGCGAAGCTAAACATGTGTGGCCGCGCCTTTTGGCGGGGGAGTCCGGTTTGCGTCAAATTCAAGCCTTTGATGTCACGGACCTGCCGGCTAAAATCGCCGGCACATTGCCGCCTGGCGCAAGGACGGATGGATTTTTCAATGCCGACGATTATGTGCTGGCCAAAGACCGCCGCCGCATGGGCGATTTTATCGTTTATGCCATGGCTGCTGCGCAACAAGCGGTCGAAGACGCCAACTGGAAACCAACGGCCGAAAATGAATTGGAACGCACCGGTGTTTTGGTCGGATCCGGCATTGGCGGTTTGGTAGAAATTGCCGAGGGCGCCAATTTGCTAGCCAGCGGTGGGCCCCGCAAAATCAGTCCGTTTTTCATTCCATCGGCGCTGATCAATCTGGCTTCTGGACAAATTTCGATTAAATACGGATTTAAAGGTCCGAATCATGCGGTGGTTACCGCTTGTTCGACCGGCGCGCACGCGATCGGCGATGCCGCGCGCATGATTGCGTTTGACGATGCGGATGTCATGGTTGCCGGCGGGGCAGAAGCCACGGTTTGCCGTTTGGCGATTGCCGGATTTTCCCAAGCGCGCGCTCTATCGACCAATTTCAATGATACGCCAACCCGCGCATCGCGCCCATGGGACAAAGACCGTGATGGTTTCGTGATGGGCGAGGGTGCGGGCGTTGTGGTTTTAGAAGAATACGAACATGCCAAAAAACGCGGCGCGAAAATTTATGCCGAAGTGGCCGGGTACGGCATGTCCGGCGATGCGCATCATATCACCGCGCCACCAGAAGACGGCAATGGCGCCTTCCGCGCGATGCAAGCGGCGTTAAAACGCGCGCAAATCAATCCATCCGATATTGATTATATCAATGCGCACGGCACATCCACGCCGCTGGGCGATGAAATCGAAGTCAAAGCGGTGAAACGTCTGTTTGGCGATCACGCGTATAAATTGTCGATGTCGTCGACCAAATCGTCGATCGGCCATTTGCTGGGCGCGGCCGGATCGGTCGAAGCGATTTTCAGCGTGATGGCGATTAACGACAATGTATGCCCACCAACCTTGAATCTGGAAAATCCATCCGATGGATGCGATTTAGATTTTGTTCCAAATCAGGCTAAACAGCGCAAGGTGAATGTTGCCCTGTCTAATTCCTTTGGTTTCGGCGGCACAAACGCCAGTTTGGTATTTAAACGGGTAAGTTAAGTTACCGGTCCCGGCCGTGTCGACTGGCGTACTGGCTCGCAGTTTTGGAAATCTGCCCCATTCGCGCAAAAGCAGTTCCTGTTCGATCTATCACCGCAGATGTAATTTGACGTTTCGGAGTAATAACGATTCGAAGGCCATGGATCATTCTATCCGCGGTTTCCAGGGTTAATGGGCCCACGTCTACGCGAGACATTTCCCTTAAAATTTGTTGGTAATGATAGGATCTGAGTTGAGCGGCAACTTCGCTTGGCAGATCGGGACTATCCATGATTATTTGGCCATCGCGTTTACCCATATCAACTGTCACAATGGTTGTTTCCGGCTGAGTAACCAGGCTGAAACCGGCTTTTTCTATGCCCTGGCTTAGGCGTAATGTCCAGCGTCGGCGTGTTTCCGCTATAGCTTTTATGCGTTCAAGGCCGCCCCAGTTTTGAATAGTTTTCCAAGCCACTGCAATTGGAAAACCGCCACGCGTGGTACCAAAGCGTGTTAGGCTGCCGGGAAAATAATGCTGGTCTGGCAATTCTATCGATTGTAAATGGGGTGTTCGTACGAATAATAAGCTTAGGTCCATTACGCCAACAAATTTATGCGGATCTGTCATTACGGAGTCAGCACTGGCCAATAATAATCGTGTGGTATCGGTACTGCCGGTAAGATGAGCTTGAATTCCCATCGCCGCATCGACATGCAACCAAATTCCTTTGCGTTTAATCAGACCGGCTATTTCCGCATCGAACGGAAGATCATTCATCGTTCCTAATTGCGTCGTGCCCATGGTTACAACCAAACAGCTGATTCGATCGCCATAAGTATGAATAAAATTGATTAAATCTTCTCGTGGTACCCGGAAATTATTTTCTGGGCTGCAGTATAAAGGACGTACCGTTTGTTTGGTAAGGTGACCCGCTTGGGCAATTGATTTATGGGCAAGATCGCTGCAAACCACCAATTCTCGTTGATTATAATGACCGGCAAGATTGATCGCATGTAAATTGCTGGATGTGCCATTTTGCAGCGGCACAGCATCCATGTTTTTCAACCCAAAAACTTGAGAGGCGAAAAAATCGCATACTTCATGGCTCATTTCCTGAAGTTCCAGATCATTCGCATTTGTCAAACTGGCATCGGCAAAGTCCAGACCAAATAACTGTGCACGCCGTGTGGTTCGGGGCGCCATCATCCACAGATTAGTTGCTCCTTCGCCGGAAGGGTCTTCCAGGGTAAATTTCTGCCCAATATAAATCATTAATTTTCCTTTACGGTAACTTATATATAGATGGGCATTGTTGTCAATAAGGATTTATTTTTGAGGGTCTTTCTCGCTCTTAGATTTGAATTTTTGCTGCTGTTTTAACTCGACCAGAAGACGAAGGTTAATCTGCTCTAATTCGAACAAAAGTTTCGAAAAATCAATATCTTGTGCAATTAATGGATTAATATTGTTCATTCCCTGTCTCCCTGTCCAACTCGCTCTTTGTCTTATCGCGGTTGTTTAATTTATGATACGTAAAATATACTTAAAGGAAACGACTGTCAATAGAAATTTAGCGTTTCTTACAGAGAAAATAATGTTTTTTACCTTGTTTTAGGACAATTTAAAGTATAATGCTGTATTAAGGATTTTTTTTATGATTACCATTCAACAAGTCAAAGCTGCGCGCGCGCTATTAGATTGGAAACAGTCGGATCTGGCCGAGGCCTGCAGCCTTTCTTTGACCGCAATCAATAACCTGGAACGTGGTATTGGTTCGCCGCGAATGGAGACCATTAATGCCATTCGGCAAACCCTGGAAAACTCTGGAATCGAATTCACCGATGGGGAAGGGGTGCGTAAACGCGGCGAAGTCATTGAACTGAATGTGTTCGAAGGTTCGCGTTTTATTACACTGATGAATGATTATGCTTTTCCTTATTTAAAAGCATCTGGGCAAAGCTTGATGTGCGGTATTGATGAAAGACGATTCGTTGAATACGGCAAAGAAGAAGTGAAGCGTTATGACGACTTTATTCGCCAGAATAAAGTGGTTGAGCGCATCATTATCCGCGAAAATGACACCTATATTTTATCCGATCCCAAAGCCTATCGCTGGGTTCCCGAAGGTTTGATCGGCAAAGTGCCTTATATGATTTATGGCGAAGTATTCGTGCTGATTATCTGGGATGCGAAGAAAACCATTTGCATACGCAACGCTTCTCTGACCGACAGCTTTCATCGCCAATTCGAGTTTTTATGGAGCATGGGACGCACCTTGCCAACAGATGTGAAGCGCGTCCTTACCGAACCTAATTTCTATAATACCTAAATTAAGCCGCTTTGTGGGTTTGGTGATCTGGGTTAATGCGCATCGGCTCTCCGATATTGTTTAACTGATTGTCTTGTAAGATGCTTTCTTTGTCAAACAACGCAGCCAGAATCAAATCCATTTGCCGCAAGCGATTATAGAATAATTTCTTTGGGGCAGGATTCATCATAAAGCGCAACGAATAATGTCCGTCAATTTCACAAATATCCATGTCGACGCCAATCAGGCCGAATGAATCTTTTAAATAGTCGCCCAGCCTTAATGGCGTATCAAAATGGGCGATATCTGGGTGATATAAATCAATGGCGACAACCCGCGTTTCGACCGGGCATACCAGTTTGAACCCATGTTTGGTGAATGTCTCCGCCATTTTTTGGGCATTGCTGAAAACTTCTTTCGATAATTTTTCCAGCATATAAATAGAACCCGGGCGTTTCATCAGATGCCACGCCGCCGCAATGGCATAACCGCTTTGCGAGCTGCCGAACATGGTATAGGCGCCGGCAAAATATTTCTGATCGCTCAATTTTGGCAATTTGCCGTCTTTGAATCCAACCAGGCTTAGTCCCATGGGGCCGACCCATTTATGCGGGTTTACCGTCCAGGAATCGGCATGTTGCATTAATTGGCGTATTTGTTGATCCTTGCGGCGCAATATTTCAGTGTACCCAAAAGCGGCATCGACATGCAGCCAAATCGGATTGCCCAAGGCGCGTTGTTGTAAAATAAAATGCTGTACTATATCAATTGGAAAGTCATACAATTTTCCATGCGCTGGAACGCCAATAGTAACAACAATAGTACCGATCCGATCGCTAAGTTGATTTAATCGTTGAATCAACTCGTCGCGATCCATTTCATAACCCAGTTCGGCATGGCAGGGGATTAATTCCATTTCCAACGATTGTTTCTCAACCGCCTGGTGAATGGATTTATGCGTAAAATTGCTGCCAACCACCAATTTTTTTCCGGTGTGATGCTGTCCGGCAAGAATGGCGTAATCGTTGCTTAACGTGCCTTTTTCGGTGGGAACGATATAGAAATTATTTACCTGCAGAACTTTTTCTTGGAAGAAATCCAAGAAACTGCGACAGATCGATTGCATTTCGGTATTGCCTAAATCGGTGATAAGCGCCGTATCAAATTCTGCGGCGTATTTTCTGGCGGCATTATCATTCACCGCTTGCGTGACCCGAAAATTTAAACGTTCCATGCTGCATCCTTATTTGTTCTGTATTTATCCACATTTCATAAAACAGTTTTAGAGCATCGTCAATTGGCAATTGATATTATAGCCATAAAAAATAGTGATTTAAAGTATAATGCCTTAAATAAATTGGATTACGCCTCTGTCTAAGGTTTTGTCCACATCGTTTTGATGCCGAACTATCCTCGATTGGCTTTGATTTGTCTGCAATTTCCGGTTTGGACGGGCGGGAAATTAGTCTACATCTGTCTTATGGATCATAAAAAGACGATTGGAATTTTGGCCACCGTTTTGGGGGCGCTGGTTTTTGGTGCGGCTATCGGTATCGGGTTTTGGGGCATTGGCCAATGGCAAGGTGCCGGGCCATTGCTGGAACCCAAAACCGTTATTATCGCGCCGGGCCGGGGGCTTGCGGCGATTTCCCGGCAATTGGAACAAGAAACGGTGATCGCCAATCGTTTTATATTTATGGCCGGCGCGTGGGTTCAGGGCAGCGAAAAAAAATTGAAACCGGGCGAATATGAATTTGCGGCCAATGATCCGGCTGGAATAGTTTTGGAAAAAATCGCCTCGGGCAAAACGGTACAGCGCCGCTTTACCGTGATCGAAGGTACGATGATCGCCGATGTGATCAAACAAATTGCCGAGGCAAAGGATTTAACCGGCGATATTAAATTTAAACCGAACGAAGGCGATATATTGCCGGAAACTTACGCCTATTCGTATGGCGATGCGCGGCAAAGCCTGATCGATCAAATGCTGAACGCGATGCAGAATTTACAAAAACAAATTTGGGACGGCCGCGCTGCCGATTTGCCATTGCGCGATTGGCATGATGCGGTAACGCTGGCATCTATTGTGGAGGCTGAAACGCCGATTGACGCCGAACGGCCGCGCGTCGCGGCGGCGTATATCAATCGTCTGCGCATCGGCATGGCATTGCAAGCCGACCCAACTGTGGCATACGCGATGATTCAGATGGGTAAAAATCTGGACAAGGGTTTGACCTACGATCATTTAAAAACTGCGCATCCATACAATACCTATATGGTGGCGGGTTTACCACCAGGGCCAATCGGTAATCCAGGCCGCAAATCCATCGAGGCAGTTTTGCACCCTATCGAAACCAAGGAATTATATTTTGTCGCCGACGGCAAGGGCGGGCATGTATTTTCGCAAACCCTGGCGGAACATGAACGGAACGTCAAAAACTGGCGGCGAATCAATAGATAAAGGATTTATTGACCATATGGCTGGGCTGCTGTAAACTTCGGCCAATCGATTTGTTTATTAGGAGCATTTTCCATGTCTCAAAAAACTTTAAGAACCACACAATGGCCTCGCGGTACGGAAACTATTGCTGACAATGGTGGTGGCGGTTTGCCGCCTTCTCGGCCAATGCCTGCCGCTTTACGCGCATGTTTTACGTCGCCTACGCCGATTACGCCAGAGATGAGAGCAAAGCTCGGTCTTGAAAAAGGCACAAAGTAATAAAGATAAAAAGGATGCTGAGGCATCCTTTTTTATTGGCTGGATTTTTCCGGCAATCCGGCCAGCATCCGGTCGAACAGGCGCGGCGGCAACACCATCAACAACCAAGTCATGGCATACGTAAAAAATGGAAACGCGATGCGCGGCCGATTCTGGCCAAGGCCTTTTTTGATGATTTGCGCCGCTTGCGATGCGGGCATAATCAACGGCATAAAAAATTTATTCACGTCCGTCATCGGCGTTTTGACATAGCCGGGGCAAATCACCGTCACGCCGATTTTTTCGCGCATCAACATCCCGCGCCAGGATTCGCCCAGCGATTTTACCGCCGCCTTGCTGGCGCAATATGCTGGCGCGCCGGGAAAACCGCGCATTCCGGCCAACGAACTCATGATCGCGATCTGGCCTTTTAACGCCAATTTATTTTTTTGTTCTTCTTCGGTCAATCGGCGGCGGCGAATGGATTCCAATGCCGGGTAAATCGTATTGATCACGCCTTCGACATTGATTGCAAAAATATTGCGGGTTTGCTGTTCCGATTCGCCATCACCGCCGGTGCCGGCCGATACGCCCGCATTGGCGATCACCAAATCTAGCGCCGCGGTATCGTGTGCCCAACCGATCCAGGACGACATTTTGATTTTGTCCATCACATCGACCGGGGATATATGCACGCGCGCGCCTTTGGCTTCGCATTTTTTGGCGATCTCTTCCAGCCGTTCCTTGTTGCGGCCGCCCAGAAATAACGTAACGCCGGTTGCGGCGTATTCTTCGGCAAGCGCTGCGCCAATTCCGCTGCTGGCGCCGGTGATTAAAATTGATTTTGGCTGTAACATCGCTAGTATTCCGATAAGAATAGGGAGTGAATAATGACGATCAAGAGCATGACCGGATTTGCAAGGACCATGGTACAATGGCAAGGCGCCGCCTGGCAATGCGAAATTAAATCGGTCAATGGCCGCAATTTGGATTTACGCTTCCGCTTGCCCGAAGGCTATGATCTGTTGGAACCGTTATTGCGCCAGGAAGTGCCCAAAATCATCCGCCGGGGCACCGTGAATATGAATATTGCCGCGCTTTCGGGCAAATCGGACAATGTCGATATTAATGAACCTTTGCTGCACCGGTTCATGGAATTGCAGCAAAAAATGAAAAACAATTTTGAAAATGTGGGGATGCGGTTTGAACAGGTTCTTTCCATTCCCGGCATCGTGCAATCGAAACCGCCCGCCGATATCCCGGAAAATGCGGGGGCGGAATTGTGGAAATCATTGATTCTGCCAGCGATCCAGCAATTGGACCAAGCCCGGGCCAGCGAAGGCAAGGCGTTATCGGCCATCATGGCCGGGCAAATAGATGCGATTGCGAAATTAACCGCCCACGCGGAAACCAGACTCGTCCCCCAAGCCGCCGCCATGCAGGCGCGGTTAAAGGAACAATTGGCCAATCTGACCAAGGGCGTGAATATCGACGAACAACGGGTAAACCAGGAATTGGCGTTACTGGTCATAAAGGCCGATGTGCGGGAAGAATTGGACCGGTTGAAGGCCCATATTAATGCCGCCAAAGAGTTATTAAGCGGGGATGGGATGGGCCGGAAGTTCGATTTCCTGTGCCAGGAATTTAACCGGGAAGCCAATACTTTATGCTCTAAATCCGCGGATATCGAGCTGACCCAGATTGGCCTCGAGCTTAAAAACACCATCGATCAGCTACGCGAACAAGTTCAAAATATAGAATAAGCAACTAAGAATTGATCTTGCGCCGCAATCCATAGTATAAAACCGAAATGGATATACAGCGCCGAGGATTAATGTTCGTTTTGTCCTCGCCCAGCGGGGCGGGGAAGACCACGATCTCGCGCCGTCTTTTGCAACGCGATCCTAACATCAATTTATCGATTTCCGTCACCACCCGCCCGAAACGGCCCGGCGAAACCGAAGGCGTCGATTATTATTTTCTCGATACGACCGAATTCAATTTGCGCCTGAACCGCCAAGAATTGTTGGAACATGCGAAAGTGTTCAATCATTATTACGGCACGCCGCGCGATCCGGTGGAATTGGCTTTGTCCCAAGGCAAAGACGTATTGTTCGATATCGATTGGCAAGGTACGCAGCAATTGGCCGAAAAAGCGCGCGACGATTTGGTCAGCGTATTTATTTTGCCGCCTTCGACTGGCGAGCTGGAACGGCGTTTAATCGCCCGCGCGCAAGATTCGGCCGAAGTGGTTGCGTTCCGCATGAACAAGGCCGCCGATGAAATGAGCCATTGGCGCGAATATGATTATATTATCGTGAATAACGATCTGGACAGCAGCGTGCTGGCGGTTGAGAAAATTCTGCATGCCGAACGGTTACGCCGCGACCGGCAACGCGGATTATCCGATTTCGTCAAACAACTGCGCCAAGGCCAGTAACCTTATTCCGGCATTTGCTGGATTAATTTACCAAATTCCTCGACATTCAATTCTTCTGCCCGCGCGGTCGGGTTCAATCCGGCGGCGATCAATTTTGCCTCCGCATCCGGCCAGATTTGTTTTAACGACACGCGCATCATTTTGCGGCGCTGGCCGAACATCGCGGCGGTCAGCCGTTCCAATTGTTCGATATTGGCGGGGAATAATGGCGTTTGGCGCGGGGTGATTTGCACCACCGTCGATTCGACTTTGGGCGCGGGGGTGAATGCTTGCGGCGGTAAATTGAATAATGGCCGGACATTGCACAGCCATTGCGTGATAACCGATAAACGCCCATAATCTTTGGTGCGCGGGACGGCGATAATGCGGTCGGCAACCTCACGCTGGAACATTAAAATCATATCGGTAATTACGCCTGGCGTTTCATAAATTTCGCGCAGCCAACCCAGCAATAACGGCGTTGCGATATTATACGGCAAATTGGCGATTATTTTGATTGGGCCGGGGGCGATGCCTGCGATTTTGATATTCAGCGCATCTTCGTTGCGGATGTCCAATTTCGCGTTGGTGTGGGCGGCAATTTGTTGCAATGCCTCGATACAACGGTAATCTTTTTCAATCGCCACTACATGATTCGCACCTTCTAAAAACAGCGCGCGGGTCAGACCGCCCGGGCCTGGGCCGATTTCAATGATGGTACCTTTGTCCAATGGCGCGGCGTTGCGCGCGATTTTGCGGGTGATATTCAAATCCAGCAAAAAATTCTGGCCCAGCGATTTCTCTGCGCGCAGGCCGAATAGATTGATCGTATCGCGCAATGGCGGCAGATTATCGATGGATTTATCCATGCTGCCCCGCCATCCGCGCCGCCATTTGAATCGCCGCCACCATGCTGTCGCCGCGCGCCATGCCGCGCCCGGCAATATCGAGCGCGGTGCCATGATCGGGCGAGGTGCGGATAATATCCAGGCCCAGCGTGATATTGACACTACCCCAGAAATCCACGGTTTTGACCGGAATTAATGCCTGATCGTGATAGGCGCAAATCGCCACATCATATTCCCGCCGCGCTTCGGGGAAAAACATCGTATCGGCCGATAATGGTCCCAAAACCTGCATTCCCATGCCGCGCAATTCATTCAGAGCGGGGGTGAATATATCGATTTCTTCACGGCCGATTTCGCCGTCTTCGCCGGCATGCGGATTCAATCCGGCAAAAGCCATAATGGGATTTTTCATGCCCAATCGTTTTTGCAAATCCCCATGAACGATTTTCGCGATTTGAATAATCAAATCGCGGTTGATTTTCGCCGCCACATCGCGAATCGGCGTGTGCACCGTCAATGGCACGACGCGCAATTGATCGTTGGCCAGCATCATCACCGGTTTCGCGCCACCGCACAGATGCGATAGGAATTCGGTATGGCCGGGATATTGAAAGCCGCCTTGGATCATCACCGCCTTATTAATCGGATTGGTTACCATCGCCACCACATCGCCGGCGCGGCATAATTGCACGCCTATTTCTATGGATTGCGCAATCGTGGCCACATGGGCTGTATCGGTTTTTCCGGCAATTGGTTTTGTATTTAATTGAATCGGCAGAACGGGCAGGGCGGTTTTGAATATTTTCGCGGCCTCGGCCACGTTGCGGATGGCGGCAATCGGTATGCTTAAATTCGCCGTTTGCGCGGTCTGTTGCAAATAATCCGGGTCGTGATGCGCGATAAAACAGGCGTTTGGGTCATCACGCAATTCTTGCCAGGCGCGCAGCGTGATTTCCGCACCCACCCCGCCAGGTTCGCCCATGGTTACGAATATGGGTTTGCGTGCGGACATTAGCTGCGAATATCGATCAATGCTAAACCGCGCAAGTCGCGTAAATATTTACGCGCCGCGCTTTCCAATTTTTTCTGGCGTAACGCATCGGCGATAGCCTGGCGGTCGGGTGCTGGGATCGATGCGGCTTCTGGTGTGCGGGTTTCGCGCAGGAACAGAATCACAAATCCATCATTGGTGCGCAGGGGGCGGGTGATTTGGTTGGGTTGCATTTTAGCGATTTTTTGCTGCACCGGTTCCGGCAATTGGCTGGCCTTGATCCATCCCATATCGCCGCCATTTTCCGCCGTGCCGCTTTTTGAAAATTGACGGGCAAGATCATTAAATGGCGCGCCTTTTAAAATATCCTGCACCAATCGGTCGGAATTTTGTTGCGCTTCAGTTTCGCTGGCCGGATCGTCGAATGGCAAAAATATTTCCGATAATAAATATTCCGGCGATGGCGCGGCGGGCATGCGCTTGGCAGTCTCGTCTTGAATTTCATCTTCGGTCACGATGGCGGTGGTTGAGAATTTCTGCCGAATGACTTTGGTCCAAATGATGGTGGATTTGATTTGTTCCAGGAATGAATCGTAATTGCCGCCTTTTTGCGCGATGAATCCTTCGAATTCTGCCGGCGGGATATTGTTTTGTGCCGAAATACGGGCGATTGCGCCTAAAACCTCGGCTTCGCTGGCGGTGATGTTCAAACGTCTGGCTTCTTGGACTTGGATACGTTCATCGATCAGATTGCGCAATACTTGCGGGTATATTTTTTGTTTATCGTCCGCGGTTAAAACTTCGGGGCTGGATAAAGACAATAACGATATGCGTTGCTCCACATCCAGGCGAGAAATTACCTCGTCATTTACCAGCGCGGCGATTTCCATGGTTTGTGCGGCAACCGGCGCGGCGTGGGCCAGAAAACAGATCAAAAGCGGAATCAATAATTTACGCATGAAAAAACCTTATGGTTGTTGCGGTAAAAGCGTGCCGGTATATTCACTGGCGCGCCGCTGGGTAAAGTAATCTTGCTGGATCTCGCCGCCAAGATGTTTCAAATCGACGCGCAATAAAACCGAAGTGCCCGGTTTGTTTTCGCTGTCGGTAATAAATTCGCGTTCAACCGCCAGCCCGACCGAAATACATTCATCGTGGTATGTGATACCGCTGGCCCATTCGCGGGTGGAATGGTTGGAATTGACGTCGCCTAGAATCCGGCCGGACAGGTTCCAGTTTTCGGTTATTTGCCAGGATGCGCGCGCGCCAACCTGTTCGCGGTCGTTAAATTCGCTGTTGCCCACCAACCGGTCGAGGAAGATATAATCCAGCCCCAATGTCAAAGGGCCAGTATGGGTTTGTGCGGAAAATTCGCTGCGCCGGAATGCGGGTTTTTCGGTATCGATGCGGAACCGGTAAATCAAATCCAATTTTTGGCTGGGATTGATTTCCAATTTTCCAACCGCATCCGAAAAATGATTTTCCAATCCCGATCCGGATTCATAAGTATCGTCTTCGCGCGCGCGCCAGCTTTGGCCGATGAAGAATTTTCCGCCACGGCTTTGATCGTCGAACAATCCCATATTCACGCCGTAATCGATACGGTGTCCGCCCGCGATCCGGTCATAACCGGGGAACCGTTTGAACGAAAACAAATTGCTTTCGTCGAATTCGAATGCCTGGCTGTCTTCGTTAGGAATTTTGGAACCGCGGCCAACATTTGGTGACGCCACCATGAAAACCACCGGTTCGATATATTTGGTCAAACGGCGGTTATCGATATCGAAATTTCCGGCCAATGGATAACGCCAGCTTAAACCCGCCTGCGGCACGGCGCGCCCGACGAGGCCATTATCAGGGTCGATGGATGCGGTGGTTGGATCGTCATAATCGTTGATCGCATAACCGGATGCCTGTGTGCGCAAGGTTAAATCGATCAATTGGCCATTATCGGTGCGCATCGGTTTGCGCCAGGATCCATCCATGCTTAAACGGCGGCTGTCGGTGCCGTCTTGGCGTTGTAAATTCAGCAAATCGGTGTTCACTTGCCACAATCCTCCCCAACCGTCGTATCCGCTGGCATAATTATACCGTAACTGCGGCAAAATGATGGGGGTGGTGCGGGATTTGTCGAAACTGCGCAATCCTTGGAAAGACATTGCGCGCATTTGCGCATAACTTTTGCCGAAAAATCCTTCGGCTTCGGCCTTGCTGATTAACACATCGTCGCCGCTGAAACGGTAACGGCGCAAATATGTTTTATCGCTGGCTCGGTCGATGGAGAGTGTGCTGCGCCAATGTTCGCTGATATCGCCGGACCATACTGCATCGATATGGCCGCGCGTGGTTGTATCCGATTCTCCATCGCTGCGGCGGCGGTCCACTTCGGCCAAGGATCCTTTGAAATTAATCACGCCTTTTTGCAATCTTTGCCGGTATTCATGCGACAAAATAAATCCATCCTTGGTCATGATGATGGGTTCCAGCGTCAAATCGGTGGATGGATTTATATCGAAATAATAAGCCTGGCGGTATACGAACCCAAGTTCGTCGGAATTTTTGAAATTCGGGCTTAACAATCCGCTGCGGCGTTTCAAATTGGGATCGGGATGAGACAAATAGGGGCTGTAAAAAACGGGCGTCCCCCATAATTCCAATTTTGCGTCTTCATATTGAATTTCTTGCGCCTGTTGATCGTGGGTGACATTTTTCGCCTTCACTTGCCAGGTCGGTGCACGATTCGGATTCTTGGCGCACGGCAAGCAAGGCGAGAATACCGCGTAATCCATTTTGTTATACCGGCCCTCGCTCCGCTCCGCCCGGCGCGCGGCAAGACGGCTATTGTCGTTCAACCGCAAACGCAGGTTTTGAATGATGCCTTTTTTCATATCGTCTTTTAATTCGATGAAATCGGCGTAAATCGTATCGCCGCCTTTATCGCGCAACGCGATATTGCCGCTGGCGGTCAGGATATCTTCTTTTTCATTGTAATTGATCTGATCGGCGACAACTTCGCGGCCCGCTTGCGCGATGATAACGCCGCCGCGCGCGGTGATCGATCCGTATTCGTGATCGTATGTCACGCTGTCGGCTTCGACATAAACCGGGTTGTTTTTGATTTCCTGGCGGTTGTTGGCGGATTGGCCGGAGTCAAAAAGACTGGTTTGCGCCAACGCAATTGTTGGAACGCAAAGAATGATGGCCAGGAAAAATGCTGTCAATAACCGCATCGTCTAACCATCCTCGTTATGCAGCAAGGTCGCGATACCAAGGAACGCGGTGATAAAAAACGGCGCCCAGGCGGCAAAGATCACTGGAATACGTCCCGATCCGCCAAGCGCGTGGACGATATCGGAGAAAGTATAAAATACGAATCCACAGAAAATGCCGCCCACGATCAACAGCACGGTTTTTTGGTGACGTGCCGGCGATATAGTGAAACACGCGGCGATCAACACCATCGCCATCAACATGAATGGCGTGGTCAGCATGCTGTGAAAATACAAACGATGCGGCATCGCCGAAAATCCGGAATTTTCCAGCACGGTAATAAATCCAGGCAGTTTCCAAACCGACAGGCTTTCCGGCGGGGCAAAGCTTTCCTGGATTTTATCCAATGTCAAACTGCTGATGATTTGCAATTTGGGGCGCGATGTGCGGTCGCCGTTTTGTTCGGTGACTGTTACCCTATCGAATGTCCAACTGCCTTCGCTCAGTATTGCGGTATCAGCATCGATACGGCGCTGGAAAACAAAGCCGGGGTCGAAAATGAATGCGTTGATTTCGCGCAACGACAAATCCGGTTCGACGATATTCGCGTGCAGGATCATGGTAAAATCGGTTTCGATTTGCCGGATCCACAGACCGTCGGTCGAAATGAAGGATTGATAAATACCGCGTTCGAAATATTTCGCCTCGAGCTGCGAATATTTGGCGTACAGCGCGGCCGAAAACGGGTTGAACAACGATACTTGCATCACGCCCCACAATGCGGCCACGGCCAGGGCGGGTTTTAAAAACTGCCACACCGAAACGCCGCCGGTGCGGATGACAACCAATTCATGCGACCGGTTTAATCGCCAGAACGCGAACATCGCGCCGAATAAAAACACGAACGGCAACAACATTTCCATCATTTGCGGCAATTTCAATAGTCCCATTTCCAGGATGGTGCGGAACGGCACAAATTCCCGTCCCGATGCGCGGCGCATCAATTCGACCGAATCGAACAATAAAACCACGAACGCCAATCCCATATAGACGGTGAAAAAGCCTTTGAAAAACTGGCGCGCCAAATATAAATGTAAACGGTCGAGTACGCGCATAATTTACGCCTCCGCCGCTTGGATCGCGGCAACCGTTGCGCCAAAACGGGGCAACAATTGCAGCAAATATAAACAATAAAAAATAATGCCCAGCGGCAGCAAGTAATTCAGCGCCAGCAATAAATAAAATATCCCGCCGGAATAAGAACCCAGCATATTGTATAAAACCAAAAACAATCCTTGCAATCCGACGACCAGGCCAATGGTGGCGCCCAATCGCAATGTCGAACCTTGGCGGCGCGGCATGCATTGCCGGAATGCCGCCAATGCGATCAGGCAAAATACCAGAATGCTAAGCGGGCTGGTCAGGCGTTGATGCGCGATGGCTTGATACCGCATTTTGGTTCGCGGTTCCGTGCCGGGGGCAGGGAACAATAAATCAGCCATTCCCATTTCTTTGGCATCGGCGGCGCGATCCGCGCTTTCGGTATTCATGATTTGATTCAAATTCAGCGTATAGGAATCGAAATACAGCATCGATACGGTGTTGCTTTTTTTGTTCAATACTTGGCGGCTGCCTTTGGTAACCGAAATCACCGGGTCACCTTTTTGCAGACTTAAAAATCCGCTTTCGGCCAGCACCGTTACCGGCTGATTGCTGTTGCGGTTATCATGCACCACGATGCCGTGCAACGATCCATCGGATTTGCGTTCGCGGATGAATACGGTGATGCCCTTGGATACTTGGGTGAACACACCTTCTTCGAGTAGCGTAAGGGAATAATCGTTGCGCAATCTGAATTGCAAATTTTTAAACGCGGTATAGGATTGCGGCGTTAGATACAGTGTCAGCGCATAAGTGAATACAGTGATAATCATCGCGAAAATCAATGGCGAACGGCTGATCCGCCAGGCGCTTAGTCCTCCGGAATGCATCACCACCAATTCGCTGTCTGAATTCAAGCGGTAGAAAATAAATAAAACAGCGGCGAAAACAGTCAGTGGCAAAATCACCGGCAATAACCCTGGCAAGGTCAGCAGCGCGAGATAGATAAAAGTTGATACCGGAATCCCCCGGTTGACAATAAAATCAACCAGTTTCAACGACTGGGTAATCCAGACGATGAAGGTTAGGGACAGGGTAATCACGCTGGCCGCGACCGCGATTTGACGCATCAAATATCGATCGAGCCTGGACAGGTTTCGAAACATCCGGCGAATCTAGCCTTTTTGCATCGGTTTTTCCAGTATTTACAAATATTTGTTCACAGGCCTGGATTGCGCCAAAATTTTTCGTTATCTTAAGAGAAATTCTATAAAACCCATTATTTCCAAAGGATTTCTCATGAAAATTGCTTTTGCCGGTTTAGGCACCCCCGATCATGGCGCATATGTCGTTGGCGTATATGAAGGCAAGGGTTTATCCCCATCCGCCGCCAAAATCGACAAGGACCATAAGGGTCTGGTGAAACGGGCGATGGATGCCAGCAAATTCACCGGCAAACGGCATCAATTTTTGACCATCCTGGCCCCGGGCGGCATGGATGTCAGCCAGATTATTTTGATGGGCCTTGGCAAGCCGGAGGAATTGACCGCGTTTCAGGCGGAGGCTTTGGGCGGTAATCTGGTTGGATATGTGGCCAAAGGAACCGATAAATCGGTATCGGTGGCAATTGATGGATTTGCAAAAGCGAAAATGGATGCCGGCAAAATGGCGGCGCACTTCGCCATCGGCGCGCGTCTTCGTTCGTACCGGTTTGATAAATACCGTACCAAAGACAAACCAGAAGATAAACCGGCCCTGACAAATTTGAATGTGATGTCTGGCAAATCGGCTGGCGCGAAATCGCAATTCGAAACATTATCGAAAATCGCTGATGGCGTGAATTTCACCCGCGATCTGGTGAACGAGCCGCCGAATGTGCTCTATCCGGAAAGCTTTGCCGCAGAAATCAAGAAATTGACCAAGTTAGGCATCAAAGTTGAAGTGTTGGATGAGAAGCAAATCAAAGCCTTGAAAATGGGCGCTTTGCTTGGTGTGGCGCAGGGCAGTGTACGCCCGGCACGCGTTGCGATCATGCAGTACAACGGCGCAAAATCCAAAGGTAAAGCCGGGCCGATTGCCTTGGTCGGCAAGGGTGTAACGTTCGATACTGGCGGTATTTCGATCAAGCCCGCTGCTGGGATGGAAGAAATGAAATGGGATATGGCTGGCGCGGGCGCGGTGACGGGCGCGATGATGGCGCTGGCCGGGCGCAAGGCCAAGGTGAATGTGATAGGTATCGTGGGGCTGGTTGAAAATATGCCCGATGGAAACGCGCAGCGTCCGGGCGATATTGTGACCACCATGTCGGGCCAAACCGTCGAAGTATTGAATACCGATGCTGAAGGGCGGATGGTGTTGTGCGATATCATGTGGCATGTACAGCAGAAATTTAAACCAAGCGTAATGGTGGATCTGGCGACTTTGACCGGTGCGATTTTAGTGGCGCTGGGTCATGAATTCGCCGGGCTGTTCAGCAACGACGATACGTTGTCCAAACAATTGACGGCAGCGGGCGAGGCGACTGGCGAGCGTTTATGGCGTATGCCGATGTGCGAAGCCTATGACCGGGAGCTGGACGGATTCCAATCCGATTTGAAACATATCGGCAATGGCCGCGAGGCAGGCAGCGCCACGGCCGCCCACTACCTCGGCCGGTTCGTGCAAAAAGGCGTCAAATGGGCGCATCTTGATATCGCTGGAACGGCGTGGTCGAAAAAAGATCATGGCGTCACACCCAAAGGCGCAACGGCATACGGTGTACGCCTGTTGAACCATTGGATCGCCGATAATCACGAGTAATTCTAGGCATTTATAGAATAGCGCAAATACCCCTTGATTTCGGGGCTTTTTCGCTTTATAAGCACCGCAGCAATTATTTAATTTGAGGGACAAAATGGCAATGGCTATCGAACGTACTTTTTCTATTCTGAAACCGGATGCAACCCGCCGCAACTTGACTGGCAAAATTAACGCCAAGATCGAAGATGCAGGCCTGCGCATTATCGCGCAAAAACGCATCCAAATGACCCAAGCGCAAGCCGAAGCATTTTACGGCGTCCACAAAGAACGCCCATTCTTCCAAGATTTGTGCAAATTCATGACCTCTGGCCCCGTAGTGGTCCAAGTATTAGAAGGCGACAATGCGGTTGCCAAATACCGCGAAGTCATGGGCGCAACCAACCCGGCCAACGCCAACCCCGGCACGATCCGCAAGGAATTCGCCGAATCGATCGAAGCGAATTCGGTACACGGTTCCGATTCCTTGGATAACGCGAAAATCGAAATCGGCCATTTCTTCAAGAATGACGAAATTGTTGGCTAATAATTTCCAAGATTAATAAGAAACGCAGCCGTTTAGGGCTGCGTTTTTTTATGTTGGATTTAAAATCCGGTCTTCGTCATTGTCATGCAGAAAATATAAAAACTGCACCATGCGGCTGGCCACTTCGCGCGCGCCCATGATCGCAAGATCGACGCCTTGTTCATTGAAATAGGCCATTTCCACGTCATTGCGGGCGCGGACCAATAATTTGATATCGGGGCGGCAGGCACGCGCGGCTTCGACGATTTTGCGCGCTTCGAATGGGTTCGGCACGGCGACAATAACGGCAGATGCTTTGTCGATACCAGCCTGGCGCAGGGTTTTCGAATGGGTGCCATCACCCACCACCACATGCCATCCGGCCTGTTGCAACACATCGGCTTTTTCCCGGTTTTGTTCGACGGGAATTATATTGATGATCGATCCGCGTATGCTTTGCAAAATATGCGAACCAACGCGGCCGCATCCGATAAGAATTGCAAAATGGCCCGATTGATGCGGGATGGAATATTGCGGGTCTTCGTTCGGAAATAGACGCGCGATTTTCGGCGTGCGCATAATCCAGTCATATAAAAATTCGTTGATATGAAAAATCGCCGGATTTAGGGAAATGGAAATCAATGCGCCAGCCAGGATTAAATCACGCGCTTCTGCTGGGAAGATGCCATACCCAACGCCAATGCTCGCTAAGATAAAAGAAAACTCGCCGATTTGCGCAAGACCCGTGGAAACGATCAACGCCGTTTTCAACGGATAGCGGAATGCCAATATGATCGCATTCGCGGCAATCGATTTACCCACCAGAATAATCGCCAGCACGCCCAATATTTTTAACGGCGATTCCAACAGCACCCCAGGATTGAACAGCATCCCGACCGATACGAAAAACAAAACCGCGAACGCGTCTTGCAATGGCAAGGCCTTGTCGGCGGCTTCTTGCGACAATTCCGATTCGCGGATCATCATGCCTGCGAAAAATGCACCCAGCGCAAACGACACGCCGAATAATTTAGCCGCGCCAAATGCAAATCCCATCGCGACCGCAAAAACGCAAAGCGTAAATAATTCCCGCGACCGCGTGCGCACCACCGTCATCAGCAGCCATGGCAAAACCCGCCGTCCCACCAAAATCATAAAGGCGATGAATAGGCCAATTTTCCCAACCGCCATGGCCATTTTCCAAACTATGGTGCCAGCATCGCCCACAACATCGCCAACGGCTGCTAGCGATGGAATCAATACCAAGGCGAGTACCATGAAAATATCTTCGACAATCAGCCAGCCGGTAGCGATATTGCCGTTCGCGGTCTGCAGTAAATTATGATGTTCCAGCGCACGTAACAAAACGACGGTGCTGGCAACCGACAACGCAAGGCCTAACATCAATCCGCTTTGCCAGCTCCAACCCCAGAAATGCGCCATGATCGCGCCCAAAATGGTGGCGGCGGCGATTTGCGCAATCGCGCCGGGCAGAGCGATGCGGCGTACTTCCATCAAATCGCGGATCGAAAAATGCAACCCCACGCCGAACATCAACAGCAAGATTCCCAATTCCGACAATTGTTCGGCGATACTGGTATCGGCGACAAACCCCGGTGTGTGTGGGCCGATCAAAATCCCGGCCAATAAATAGCCGACAATCGGCGACAGGCGCAGTTTCGCCGCGATCAAGCCGCAAATAAATGCTGCGCTGAATCCCAAGGCGATGGTGGTTAAAAGGGGGAGATCGTAATGCAACCGCGCCGTTCCCTAAGCGAGGAATTAAAAGATAAAGAGAATCTAATCCATAAGAAAGCAATTGCTAGGAATTGTCAAACAGACTTGGTGGGTGGCCGATAATTGGTTTTTTGGAGCAAATGACAAACCAATATAATATATCCTATTAAGATATATGTTTGACTTTTTAAGAATATGAAATTAGGATCTCACCATGATCGAAGAAGGACAATTGCAAGGATTGCCGCCGCTGGAAATGGTGGAACGTTTTGCCACAACCTATGCGCAAGAGAAGCAAGGGCGTGATGTCACTTATCCGCAATCCATGAAATCTAGTATTGGACAGGCCCCGGCGATTGCTGAGGCGCTCGGAATTGATTTCACAGTCGAGTTACCACGCGACGCGATTTACCCCTTTTGGAATAGTTTCGACCTATTGTTGGCAAATATAGGTTTCTGTGCGATTGCGCATTTTCATGCGCGAATAGAAGATTTTTGTTTGCAAGAAAATCCAACTGATTTACCTGAAAAATTCTTACCACCACTAATCTCCAGCGCGCTTGGGTATATAGACGTTTGTCTTGCGGGTGAAAACACTAGCAAAACCAGCGCCGAAATCCGGGGAGCCATGAGTCAACCTTTGGCACCAGATCAGGACGCCGTGCATTTTTGGGTTGCATTGGCCAAAAGAACGCATGAATTTTTATATGGGTTAACCACAGAATATACATTTCACAGTTATCAAAAAGCGATTTTGATGCGGGGCAATGCCGAGCAGCGATTAATTGATCGATGGTTAAAAGAAATGTGGGATAAATGTGAATTCGATGTGGGTGAAAAAGCAGGGTTCAAAGATCAATCCAGCGGGTTGGCATTTTCGGCTGGAGTAGAGTTTCCCGTAACCTGGATTGGTAAAGCTGCACCAAAGAAAACGACGCTGCGTTTTTCTCCCAGCGTACTGGAAAGAATCAGTGAAGGCCTATCGGAAGGGATTGCTATTGCGGAATTGGATGGGGTAGCCAGCGCTCAGTATGAACTCGCAAAGTGGAGAAAAGAGAATTTGCCGGGAGATGCTACGAAAAGAGCCTTGTGGCAACGGCAGATTGACTGGCACGAAGCGTTGGTAAAGCGCGTAATAAAAACAGGGGCGGTATTATTAAATCTCGATCCAGAACAAACGGATTTTATCACTTTTCAAAAAGTCAATGTGGCCTTTCGTTTTGGCGGCCGTGATAAAGGGCTGAAAGGCTTTAATCCTATGGCAGCCCTAATCACAAGAGCATTCCGTAATAAAGGAAATGAAAAAGCTTAATTGATAGTGTGGTAGTATTTTAAACCAAAAATATCGCCATACCGGCCAATACGATAATGATGCAGACAATGCTGATCACGGTCATGCGCAAAAACGTATCATAAGTTTTTTTATTGTTGTCGTAATAAGCGCTATTGTTTTTTGCTTGGGGATTGGCCATGAGGGTTCTCCGTAATTTCTGTTTAACTATTTACCACAACTTTATTGCCTGTCACCTGTAATTTGCCTTCGGACAGCAATTTCAGCGCCATGGGGTAGCATTGATGCTCCGCCATTAATACACGGGATGCCAGGGTTTGTTCGTCGTCGCTCGGTAAAATCGGCACGGATTGTTGCAATATAATGGGGCCGGCATCCATTTCGGCGGTCACGAAATGTACCGTGCATCCGTGATGCGCATCGCCCGCGGCCAGGGCGCGTTTATGAGTATCAAGGCCTTTGTGCGCGGGCAATAAAGACGGGTGGATATTGATTAACTTGCCTTGCCATTCGGCGCAGAATTCAGGGCTTAGTAATCGCATAAATCCGGCCAGGCAAACCAGATCAATTTGATTGGCGCGTAAAATTTCGGTGATTTTCGCATCGTAATCGCGCCGTTCTTTATAACCGGTATGGGGCAGAACGCCAGTTTTCACTTTATATTGTTTGGCGATGTCGAGCCCTTGGGCGGTTGGGATATTCGATAAAACCAATTTGATTTCGGCTTGATCGATCAAAATATCCGGAATCTCACCCGCGCAAGCGCGGAGCAGGGCGTGCATATTGCTGCCACGGCCGGAAATTAAGACCGCGACGCGGATCATACCCACGCGGCCTCAAGACCTAGCAAATTCACACTGCGTCCGCTTTCAGGGCGCGAAACGATTTGGCCCAAACGATAAACGGTTTCGCCGGAATTTTGCAATGCCTTCGTTACGAAATCGGCTTCGTCCGCATCGACCACGGCGATCATGCCGATGCCGCAATTGAACGTGCGCACCATTTCATCAACCGGAACGCCGCCGGTCTTCATCAACCATTGGAACACAGGTGGCAATTGCCACGCCGCCAAATCGATTTCGGCGCAGGCCGCGTTCGGCAATACGCGCGGAATATTTTCAACCAAACCGCCGCCGGTGATATGCGCGAGGGCCTTTAATTTTTGCTGACGCACCAATGGCAAACAGCTTTGCACATAAATGCGGGTTGGGGTCAATAACGCTTCGCCCAATAATTGGTCTTTGGCAAATGGCGCGCTGCCGCGATAATCGAAACCGACATCGCCGACAATTTTACGCACCAACGAAAAACCGTTGGAATGAATCCCACTGGATGCCAGACCCAAAATCACATCGCCGGTTTTAACATTGCTGCCGGTCAATAACATATTGCGTTCGACCGCGCCGATGGCGAATCCCGCAAGATCATAATCTTCGCGCGCGTACATGCCCGGCATTTCGGCGGTTTCACCGCCAACCAGGGCGCATCCGGCCATACGGCATCCATTGGCGATTCCGGCGATGACTTCACGGGCGGTAGCCACATCCAACTGGCCGGTGGCGTAATAATCCAAAAAGATCAGCGGTTCCGCGCCTTGCACGATCAAATCGTTGACGCACATGGCAACCAGATCGATACCGACGGTGTTATGTTTGCCGAATTCGATGGCAACTTTTAATTTGGTGCCGACGCCATCGGTTGTGGAAATCAACAACGGGTCCTGATATCCGGCGCCGCGCAAATCGAAAATGGCGCCAAATCCGCCCAAACTTCCGTCCGCGCCGGGGCGGGCTGTTGCACGCGCCAAAGGCTTAATCACTTCTACCAGAGTATTGCCGGCGTCAATATCGACTCCGGATTGTTTATAAGTGCGTTTCATCGGCATCATGTACGGTAAATTCCTTATTATCGACTAGGCAATGGGGCCAATTTGGCCTACATTGCAGGACGCTGAATCTACCCTAAAACCGCCATAAATTCCAACTTTAATTTGTGCATGAAACACCTGAAAATCGCTATTTGTTTCGTTTTTATAATGCTGGCCGGCTGGTGGGGCACAGCCCCGTTCGCGCAGGCGCAAGGCGCGGATTCGGTATTTACCGTGACCGGCGTTCATGTCGAGGTAGAAGCGGCCGATGCCAATACCGCCAAATCCAAGGCATTACAACAGGCGCGCCAAGACGCATTTCAAATTTTGTTGAAACGCCTGGTCGCGCAATCGAATGCGGAGCAAATTAAGAAATTATCATCGCAGCCCGTGCAAAAATGGGTCCAGGCGGTGGAATTGCGCAACGAACGCACGACGGCCAGCAAATACAGCGCCGATGTGACGGTGATTTTTAAATCCGCTTTGGTCGAAGCATTTTTGGAAAACCAGGATGTGTCTTATACCACCGCCGCTAGTGCGCCGTTTTTGGTGATCCCGGTTTATAATCGCGGCGACCAATGGCTGTTATTGCAAGAAGACAGTTTATGGTTATCCGTATGGCGTAAAATTCAAGATACGAAATCCTATGGCCTGGTTCCGATCAAAGTTCCATTGCCTAGTGTGCAAATACAAACATCCGACATCGTTCCGGAACCGAACCGGGACCGTTTATTGCAACTCGCCGCGCAACATGGCGTTGCGCAAGTGTTATTGGTCAAGGCGTCGTTGGACGTGTATAACAGCGCGGCTGGAACCGTGACGCGGGTCAAAATGATCGCGGAAAATATCTCGCCGACCATTCAATCGGCGCCGGTCAAATTGGAATATGAAGCGCCGCCGAACACCAATTTGGCGGATGTGTTCGGGATGGCGGCGCAAAATTTATTGTCGGCGATCGAAGAAAACTGGAAAGAAAAAGCGGCGGCGAATCTGGGCGATGTCAAAACTGTCGATGTGATGGTGCAAGTGCCGGATTTGGGCAATTTTGTCAATTTATGGCAACGCTTGCAAGCTATGGATGAAATGCGCAAGATTCACTTGCGCGCGATGACCAAGGATGTCGCGCAATTATCGCTGGACGTCAGCGATAATACCGGCGACCTTGCCGCATTGTTTCAGCGATACAATTTTGCTCTGACGCAGGGCGCGCAAATTTGGCTGTTACAGCCATTATAAATGGGGAATTAAATGGTATTAAGAGCGGATAAGAAATTAGCGGTTTGGTTTTGGGCTTCGATTGCGATCCTGACCCTGGGCGCGTTGTATATTTTACAAGATATTTTGTTGCCATTTGTGTTGGGGTTTGTGATTGCCTATTTGCTCGATCCAACCGTGGATCGCCTCGAAAAACTGGGCAAACGTAAAGGTTGGCGCAAGGTTTTCACGCGCAGCGCCTGCACCCTGATCGCGCTGACGATTTTTACCTTTATCATTGTGGCGATTATATCGTTGCTGGTTCCCGTATTGCAAAGCCAAGTGCGCAGTATCGTGCAGGCCTTTCCGCAATATTTGGCCAATCTTATCGAATTGATCCGGCCTTATTATGAACCCTTGCTGACCGAAGTAAACCAAGATCCTGCCAGCCTTAAGGATCTCGCTGGCAAACAAGTGTCTACCGCGCTGACGATTCTGGACAGCGCGTTCGGCAAAGTGATCGAAAGCGGTTCGATTTTATTGTCGCTGTTTTCGGTGGTGATCGTAACACCGATCGTGTCTTATTATTTGCTGCGCGATTGGGATGTGATCGTCGCTAAGGTCGACAGCTGGTTGCCGCGCGGGGAGGCGACCATTATCCGCCAACAAATCGAATTGATCGATGATTGCTTGTCCGGATTTGTGCGCGGACAGGGCATGGTGTGTTTTTGCCTGGGCGCGTTTTACGCCACGATCCTAAGCGTCATCGGCCTTGAATTCGGCTTGACCATCGGCTTGTTCACCGGATTGATGTCGTTCGTGCCGTATTTCGGATCGGGACTTGGATTGTTGATCAGTATGCTGGTTGCGGTGAAACAATTCCCGGATTGGTTTTCGGTGGGATTGGTTTTGGGCACGTTTATCGTTGGTCAAATTTTAGAAGGTTATGTGTTATCGCCGCGCCTGGTTGGCGACCGCGTGGGATTGCATGCGGTGTGGATCATCTTTGCCTTGATGGCGGGTGGGAGCCTGTTTGGTTTTGTCGGGATTTTATTGGCGGTGCCGGTGGCGGCAACCTTGGGCGTGCTGTTCCGCTTTGTGATCGGGCAATATAAAGACAGTCCGATATATAAGGGGCGCAAGTAACCATGGCCGGGCGGCAAATCAGTTTTGAATGGCCGCATGCCGTATCGATGCGGCGGAATAATTTCGCCGTCAATCCCAGCAATCAGACCGCCTTGCAATGGGTGGAATCCTGGCCGCATTGGGGATCTTATGCCAGCGTGATTTACGGGCCCAAGGGATCGGGCAAAACGCATTTGGCGCATATCTGGGCGGAAAAATCGCAAGCGGTTTTTTTAGATCCCAGCCTTTCTGAAAATGATTTTATCGCGCTGGCGCAAAAATTCAAAGCCTTGGTGATCGACGATGCGGATCAATTTTCCAATCCGCAATTATTATTTCACACACTAAATTCCGCGAAAAATAATAATGGATCGTTATTGTTGTTGGCTCGCGCGCCTGCTTCGCAATGGAATGTGAAATTGCCGGATGTATCCTCGCGCCTCAACGCCTTGCCGCAAATTGCTATCGCTACGCCGGATCAAGAAATGCTGGCGATGCTGATGACCAAACAATTCGCCGACCGGCAAATGCTGGTCGATCCGGGGGTGATTGACTATGCGGTAGTACGGCTAAACCGTTCTTATGCCGCAATCCAGGCCTTTGTGGACATGGCGGATCAGTTTTCCCTGGAAATGAAACGCCGGGTAACGGTATCATTGGCGCGTGATATCATCAAAGAATTAGACCGGCATTTCGCCGCAAACGATGTCCCGGATAAAATATGACCGAACATAAATCAAAACCAGCTGCCGAACCCATCGATTTGCAAAGCCCGCGCCGTTTTTTGAGCCGCGAATTATCGTCGGTCGCATTCAACCGCCGCGTTCTGGAAGAAGCACAAAATAAAAAAACGCCGGTTTTGGAACGGGTAAAATTCCTGTCTATCGTCGGCAATAATTTGGATGAATTTACCAATGTCCGCATCGCCAGTTTAAAAGATATTCTAAGTAGTGGTCAAGATGCGGTGGGCGACGATGGATTCAGCATCAGCCAGCAATTGCAGATGATCAACGAAGCCGTGCACGCGTTAAATGTCGAGGCGCAAAAGCCTGGGTCGATCTGCAAGGCGATTTGAACGATAATAATATCAGCATCTCACAATTAAAAAATCTGACCGGCCCGCAAAAAACCTGGCTGGAAGATTATTTTATGAGTCATGTTTTCCCGGTCCTAACACCGCTCGCGATCGATCCCGCGCATCCATTTCCGTTTTTGCCGAATAAATCCAAGGCGATTATCCTGCATTTAAAGCAAGAGAAAAAAGACAAAACCATGCGCGCGATCATTTTGTTGCCGCGCCAAATCAACCGTTTCATCAAGCTGGCTGGAAAAGATGGCCATCGTTTTGCGCTGCTCGAAGATGTAATAAGTTTGTTTTTCGATAAATTGTTTCCAGGCTTTACGGTATTGGGCCACGGCATTTTCCGCATCCTGCGCGATTTGGAAACCGAGATCGAGGAACAGGCCGAGGATTTGGTCAGTATTTTCGAAAACTTCCTGAAAAAACGCAGCCGGGGCGAGGTTATCCGCCTGATTTACGCGCGCGGCATGCCGAAAGATTTGGAAAGTTTCCTGGTGCGCGAATTGGGCACGGAAAACGAAGATACGCTCGATGTCGAAGGCTTGATTGGCCTTATGGATCTGAACGAATTATACCGCATCGAACGCAGCGATTTGAAATATCCGTCCTTCACTTCGCGTTATCCGCAACGTATCGTCAATTTCGGCGGCGATTGTTTCGCCGCGATCCGCGCCAAAGATTTTATCGTGCATCACCCGTATGAAAGTTTCGATTCGGTGGTGCATTTCTTACAACAAGCGGCGAACGATCCCGATGTGATTTCGATCCGCCAGACTTTATACCGTACCAGCCAGGATTCACCCATTATGCGCGCGCTAATCGACGCGGCGGAGGCGGGAAAATCCGTTACCGTGATGGTGGAATTAAAGGCGCGGTTTGACGAAGAGGCCAATATACGCTGGGCCAAAAATTTGGAACGGGCCGGGGCGCAGGTGGTGTTTGGATTTTTGGATCTGAAGACCCATGCCAAGGTTTCGTTGGTGGTGCGGAAAGAAGGCGAGGAATTGCGGTCCTATGTGCATTTGGGCACCGGCAATTATAACCCCGTCACATCGAAATTTTATTCGGATTTATCTTTGTTCAGCTGCGATCCGGTATTGTGCCACGATACGGCGCGGTTGTTCAATTTTATGACCGGTTATGCCCAGCCGGAAAAAATGGAAAAACTGGTGATCGCGCCGATGTTCTTGCGCAAAAAATTGCTCGGCTGGATCGATGCGGAGGCCGCGCACGCCAAAGCCGGGAAAAAGGGCGCAATCTGGGCGGAAATGAATTCGCTGGTCGATCCGGAAATTATCGATGCCTTGTATCGTGCTTCGCAAGCCGGCGTGCAAATCGAATTGATTATTCGCGGCATTTGTTGTCTGCGTCCTGGCGTTCCGGGATTGTCGGAAAACATCCGCGTGCGCAGCATTGTGGGAAGATTCCTCGAACATGCGCGGATCATGTGTTTCGCCGATGGCAATGGATTGCCATCGCCCCAAGCAAAAGTATATCTGTCTTCCGCCGATTGGATGCCGCGCAATTTAAATGGCCGGGTGGAGGTCATGGTGCCGCTGGATAACACCACCGTGCATGAACAGGTTTTGAATCAGGTTTTATGGGCCAATTTGCAGGATAACCAGCAATCCTGGATGCTGCATTCCGATGGAACTTATCACCGCATCAAAAACGACATGCCGCCATTTTCGGCGCATGAATATTTCCTAACCCACCCAAGCCTGTCGGGCCAGGGCGGCAATGTCAAACGCGGCAGCAAAAAAGTGCTGCGCCTAAGGCACAAGAAATAATGCCGAACCGCCCACGATATGCGGTGATCGACATCGGATCGAATTCGGTGCGGATGATCGTTTATGAACGCGGCCGGTCGGCCATGCCGCTGTTCAATGAAAAGGCCAGCTGCAGCCTTGGCAAAAATTTAGGCAAGACCGGAATACTGAATCCTGATGGCGTTGTAGAGGCACATTTATTGCTGGAGCGGTTTGCCAATCTTTCCAAGCAAATGAAGGTGAAAAATATCACCGTTGTTGCCACCGCCGCGGTTCGCAGCGCCCGTAACGGCGCAAAATTTGTGAAGGACGCGCGCAAAAAATCCGGTCTTAATATTCGGATCATCAGCGGCAAGGAAGAAGCGAAATTATCCGCCCTGGGGGTTGTTTCTGCATTTCCAGAGGCTGCTGGAATCGTCGGCGATATGGGCGGCGGATCGATGGAATTGGTCGGGGTTGCATCCGGCCGCATTAAAAAACGCATCAGTTTACAGCACGGCCCTTTAAATCTGGCGGATTTGGGTTTAAAGCCGGAAAAGCTCGATAAAAAAATTGCTGCAGATTTTGCCAATCATAAATGGTTGAAAAAAGCAGGGCAGAAAAAAACATTTTATGCCGTGGGCGGCGTATTTCGGGCGATGGCACGTCTGCATATGGACATGCGCGGTTATCCATTGCATGTGGTGCATAATTATACTGTTCCGCGCGCCGATTTTGTCCGGTTTTTAAAGCAATGTCGCAGTAGTAGCCGGTGGAAAAAACGCGCCGAGGAAATTGGCATTGCAAAAAACCGCATTGCCGCCATTCCATATGCCGCCGCAGTTTTATTGCAATTATTTGATGCGGCGAATTTTGGCGAGATCTGCTTTTCCACCTATGGATTACGCGAAGGCATTGCTTATGATCATGATCGCCGTTTCATGCGCGAGCGTGATTTATTGCTGGCGACGTGCGAAGGACTGGCGCGGCGCAATAATCGTTTTGAATTGAACGGCGATGAGGTGTTTGAGTTTTTAGGGCCGATTGCCGGCAAACTTTCCGCGGATAAACAACGTTTGTTCCGTGCCGCTTGCTGGATGAGCGATATTGGCTGGGCCGACCACCCCGAAGAACGCGCCAAGCAAATTTTCCATCGTCTGCTGCATGCGCCGTTATTGGCCGTTACCCATGCCGATCGCGTGTTCATTGCCGCCTGTTGTTACAGTCGCTATGCGGGGAAAAAAGACAGATTGCCCAATGACGTGGCAAAATTATGCAACGCGGCGGATTTAAATCTGGCTATGCAATTGGGTACTGGATTGCGTTTCGCCGATACGTTATGCGGCGGCGCGCCGGGCATTTTATCGCAGCTGGATTTCAGCGTGCGTCGCGGGCGAATGGAATTGCATGTGCCGAAAAAAATGGCCGTCGCCGGCGGCGAAGAAGTGCCGAAACGATTCAAGGCGTTAGCAGATACTTTGAATTTGCGGTCGTTGATCGTGCAAAAAGGTCGCTCTACACGTTAAGCAGTTTTAATCCTTTTTTATCGATGCTGAGTGCCAGCTTACCTTCGCGCAGGGAAATGGCGTCCTTGCCGAATACTTCCATGCGCCAACCGCGCAGCGCGTGGCAATGATCGTCCTGATGCCGCACGATTTGATCGATATCGTCCGATGTGGCGATCAATTTTCCGGCAACGCCATGTTCATCCGATTTAATCCGCAACAACACGCGCAATAATTCGCCCAACGCCGATTGTTGTTGCGTCAATTGGCGCGGCGTTTCCACATGCGGCCATTCATTTTGTGGAATGGCGAGGGCGCGTTTGCAAGCATCGATAATTTCCGGCTTGTCGCGGTTGGCGATCATGCCGCGCGCGTGGCGGTATTTTTCAAAATCGGAAATTTCATGCGGCGGGTGCGCGGTGATTTCCAATAACGCGTCGTCCTTGCAAATCCGCCCGCGCGGCACGTTGCGCGCTTGCGCCGCGATTTCGCGCCAAGCGGCCAATTCACGCAAAACAACCATGAATTTTGGTTTTTGCGCGCGGGCGCGGATTCTTTCCCACTGTTTATAAGGGTCCAATTGATAAGTGGCGAGATCCGTTAGATCATTCATTTCTTCCAGCATCCATTCCAAACGCCCGGAATTTTTTGCCTTGTCGTAAATTTTTTCATATACCACGCGCAAGTGCGTAACATCACCCATCGCGTATTCAATATGCGCCTTGGATAATGGGCGGTGCGACCAATCGGTGAACCGCATCGATTTATCGATTTGCTGGCCGCATAATTTTTGCACTAAACTTTCGTAACTGGCTTGCTCGCCAAATCCGGTGACCATCGCGGCGACTTGCGTGTCGACCACGGGGTGGGGGACGGATCCCATCATTTTGACAAAAATTTCGATATCCTGCCGCGCGGCGTGAAATACCTTGATCACAGATTCATTGCGCATTACATCGAAAAATGGCGTTAAATCCAGATCCTTGGCCAATGGGTCGATCGCGACCGCGCCATCCATTCCGCCCACCTGGATCAGGCACAAAATCGGCCAGTATGTTTTTTCCCGCATAAATTCGGTATCGACGGTGATATAGGGTTGTTTGGCCCAGGCGACGCAGTGGCGGGAGAGATCGGCGGTAGTCGTAATGATCATCAGGGTAATAGGGTATAGGGTAATGGGGTAGTAGGGTAATAAGAAAGCCAGTTCCTATTACCCTACTACCCTATACGCTATTACCCTTCCTCAAAAGGGGGTTGGAAACATCGTAAAAACATAGTATCTATAGCGGTTTGGTACAGAAATATAAAGCGGAGAATGAATAATGCATCAATATCGCACACATACTTGCGGGGAATTGCGGAAATCGCATGTCGGAGCGCAGGTTCGCCTGTCCGGCTGGGTACATCGTATGCGCGACCATGGACAATTGCTGTTCATCGATTTGCGCGACCATTACGGCATGACCCAGTGCGTCATTAACAGCGATAGCAAATTATTCAAACAAGCCGCCGATCTGCGCAGCGAAAGCGTGATCACCGTAACCGGTAAATTGGTTGCCCGCACACCAGACACCGTGAACGCCAAATCGCCAACCGGCGAAGTGGAATTGGTGATCGAAGATTTGGTTATTAACTCCGTTTCAGACGTATTGCCATTGCAAGTTAACAGCGATATGGAGTTCCCGGAAGAAACGCGCCTGCGTTACCGCTTCCTGGATTTACGCCGCGAAGCCATTCACAACAACATCGTGCTGCGTTCCCGCGTGATTTCATCGCTGCGCCGCCGCATGATCGAATCCGGATTTACCGAATTCCAAACTCCGATTTTGACCGCATCTTCGCCAGAAGGCGCGCGCGATTATTTGGTTCCATCCCGCGTGCATCCAGGCAAATTTTATGCTTTGCCGCAAGCGCCGCAGATGTTCAAACAATTATTGATGGTGGCTGGTTTCGACCGTTACTTCCAAATCGCGCCATGCTTTCGCGATGAAGACGCGCGCGCGGACCGCAGCCCAGGTGAATTCTATCAGCTCGATTTTGAAATGAGCTTTGTGACCCAAGAAGACATCTTTAACACCATCTCGCCAATCTTGCGCGGCGTGTTTGAAGAATTTGGCGGTCACCGCAAAATCACGCCAATTCCATTTCCGATGATTAAATACGACGATGCGATGTTGCATTGGGGTTGCGATAAACCGGATTTGCGCAATCCATTGACGGCCGAAGACATCACCGAAGTATTCCGTGGCAGCGCGTTCCAAGCCTTTGCTGGCGCGATTGAAAAGGGCGCCGTCGTGCGCGCAATTCGTGTGCCTGGCGTTGCCGCGCAACCGCGCAGTTTCTTTGACAAACTGAACGATTGGGCCAAGGAGCAAGGCGCGCCGGGATTGGGTTATATCACGCTGGCCGAAGGCACAGCCAAAGGTCCGATTGCGAAATTCATCGATGAACCGCGTTTGGCCAAATTAAAAGAAATCACCAAAGCGGCCGATAACGATGCCGTATTCTTTGTCTGCGATAAAAAAGATGCCGCATGCAAAATGGTCGCGGGCGCGATCAAAAAAATCGGCGAGGATTTAAAGCTGATCGAAGAAAACGCGTTCCGTTTCTGCTGGGTCGTGGATTTCCCAATGTATGAATGGAACGAAGATTTGAAAAAAGTCGATTTCAGCCACAATCCATTTTCCATGCCGCAAGGCGGGATGGATGCATTGGTCAACAAAGATCCTTTGACCATCAAGGCATTCCAATATGACATCGTATGCAACGGTATCGAATTATCGTCCGGCGCGATCCGCAATCATTTGCCCGAAGTTATGTATAAGGCATTTGAAATCGCCGGTTACGGCAAAGAAGTTGTCGAAGAAAAATTCAGCGGTTTGTTGAATGCATTCAAATACGGCGCGCCGCCACACGGCGGCTCGGCCCCCGGCATTGACCGTATGGTAATGTTGCTGGCCGACACGCCAAACATCCGCGAAGTAGTCGCGTTCCCAATGAACCAACGCGCCGAAGATTTGTTGATGAACGCGCCAGCCGAAGTCGACCCATTGCGTTTACGCGAATTGCATATTCAATTGAAACTCCCGCCAGCGAAAAAAGCGGGCGAGGCGGCTTAGGCAGCGCGGTTGCGGTCTTTGCTTGCTTGAATATAAGCGGTGATGCAATCCGCCGATGTTTTCGGCGTTTTGCGATTCGCTTCGATAGATGTAGGATTGCAAAATACTTTGCTGCGGCGGCCAATGGCAACGCCGGAATTGGGCACATAAAAATAACCGACCAATCGCATTTGATCATAGGCCCGATGATCAGCGGCGTAATATTGTAAATTAAAAATTAATTCTTTGCCGTCCAGCGTATTATTGGGCGGTGCGGTACCGTTTTTTTCGGACCATGTTCCATTGCGATCCATCCGGCAAAAATGCATTCCGCGCGTGCTTTCCGCTGGATCTATCAATTTATCAAAACAAGTAAAAGCGGCAACGACATACGTTCCAGGAAGAAGCGGCGGCATTTCCATTCCTGCGTATATCAGTGTGTCGGTTATTGCGAATTCGAGAAGATCGACATTGGTAACGCCATCCATATTGAAGCGTCGACCTTCATTAATACCGGGTACAGGCCAGGCGGGTTGCCGGGTTCCTGGTGTGGGATCGCGGTATATTTCCGGATCGTTGAGCGCATAGGCATAGCAACTATTTTGATATTGCGTAGACATAATCCAAGGAGTGGCGGAAGGATTGGGCTTTGATTCCACGGATTGTTGCCAAGGAGCTGTTCTAAATTCCGGCGCGCAATGCGGGATCAGCGAAAATAGCTGTAGACGTGCTTGATCCAATTTTGAGAGTTTTGGCATATGCAAAATGTATCTTTATAAGATACATCTGTCAAGGGGTAACGTTTTAAGGCTTACTTCCGCGGTACAGTCTTAAACGCTTCGCTGACACCCCATTTATTCATCTGGCGGTCGATGACCATTACCGTGCCAAGTTCGCGATCGGCGAGTTTGCGGGTGTGATCGGCTTCTTCCTGGGCGAGTTCGAACCCGGTGCCCAAATCCGGCGCATAATTATGTTCAACCAGATAATGGGCGAGGCGGTTGATCATGCGCTGAAATTCATTGGCGCTGACCATGGCAATTTCAACCAGGCGTGCGAAACCTTCGCTATCGGTGCCAAACCATACGCTGCGTACTTTTTCGGTATCGCCTGCCGTTTCCGGATCCAATTTCGAATATAAAAATGTTCCCGGCACGGCGAGTTCCCGCGCGGTTGCCGGCGGATTATGTTTTTCCGGCGTTTCTTCGTTTGTAAAAATGACCCGAAAGAATTTGATCTGTTGCATAGTTTAAAACTAAGCCTCGCTATGCCAAAGGTAAAGTATTAGCGGCTAAAACCGGTAAGATTATCCTTATATTATACCCAGAAACTATAGTTATACTGGCTTGGTTAATAACAAATTAACCAGGTCGCCTTAATCTGGTTTTTATGACTTTGCCTTGTTTATCTTTTTACCATGGTACGCGCAGCACCGATATATCCGCGACCTTGCACAGTTTTGCGGGCGGAGCCAAACCGACCGGCCGCGGACAGGGTGGGCAAAAATCCGGATTTTATGTTTTTAATACGCCGCAATTGGCCCGGCATCATGCCGTCAAATTTATGGAACAACCCGGCGAGCCCGTTATGGTTTGCGTGGAATGCGACTTCGATTCGAAAAAATGGGACATCGATTACGAAGCCAATGCGCCGCATGTCATGGAATTAATAGGACAGCATGCGTCATTGTTGTATTCGATTGTGGGCGACCAATTGCCGTATATGGATGATACAGGAGCGGAGCAAACTTTCCTCGTTAAACGGGTCTTTGAAGGGGGAGTGCTGGTTTGTCCGTATCCAGGCCGCACCGCGACGCGCTGTTACCGGTATGATTCACCCAAAGAATCGTCTGAAGGGATGGTTCGCGATGCCAATATATTGCAGGGCATCACCGATCGGCTGTGCGCGTTAAGCCCGGAATTTGCGGCGGCGAAGGTGGAGTTGTTGCAAAGACTGGCGACAGAGTCGGGGCATGCCATTAAATATATCGGCGCGGAACCATTGCCGGTAAAATCGATCGAACGTTTCAATGGAACGGAATGGAAGCCCTTGACGATGCTTCCTGCTGGCGCAGCAGTAACCCTAACGCACGCTGCTATGACAAAGTCTTAAATCTAAGCGCTTTTCTTGCTTTTATTGCGTTTGTGTTCATACATGGCCAGATCGGCGGCTTTGTAGAGATCACTGGCGTTGGCGGTTGGGTCTAACGTGGTCAGGCCGAAACTGGCGGTCACTGGAATCGTCTCGCCTTGCCAGCGTACTAAATATCCGTTGATAATCAGGCTTAATTGGCGGGCGCGTTCGGCGGCTTTTTCCGCGGATGCATCGACCATTAAAATCGCGAATTCATCGCCGCCCAAACGGGCAACGGCATCGGATTTGCGCACATGTTGCATCAGCAATTCTGAAACTTGTACCAATACTTCGTCGCCAGCGGCGTGGCCGTATGTATCATTAATTGATTTAAATCCATCCAAATCGCAAATGACCAGCACGCCTTTTTTGTTGCGGCGGCGGGCGCCGGAAAGGGCGCGGGCGACTTCTTTGTAAAATCCACGGCGGTTTAATAAACCGGTTGCCTCGCAAGTGCTGCTCAGGCTTTCTAATTTGTTGATGCGGGCTTTTTGTTTGGCGATTTCGCGTTCTGCCGCGCGTACGGCAATCAATGCGGTGCGCAAGATCGCTTCCTGGGTGTCTTTGGCTTCGCCTTCCATATCGATTTCGATACGGCTTAATTTGCGCGCGAAACTGTTGAAATCCAAAGGCAGGTTTGGAAAGGTTTTTTCGAATTCCTGGATAAAGGCTGCTGGACTCATGTTCATCTCCCCTAAAACTTCCGTCTTGATTTAGGATATGCACATACCGTGCCATTATAAATCATTATATTTCAATGATTTATATGGTGTTTTCAGGGGGTGGAACGGCAATTATTGCCGGGAATAACCGGAAATGTCATCGTCGATAGGAAAATTTTTATATCAAACGGCGGAAATCTGCACGTTGCAGTTAAATATCTACGGTCTGTTAATCCTTTTCATGGAATATAATTGTTTGCCTATGTCATAATTGAATTTCCATGAACGCCAAAGCCGCCAAAAAAATCATGATCGTCGAAGATAACGAGCTTAATATGAAGCTCTTCAACGATTTGCTGGAAGCACACGGGTTTGGCGTGATCCAAACCCGCGACGGGTACGAAGCCATGAAAATGGCCCGTGAACATAAACCCGATTTGATTTTGATGGATATTCAATTGCCCGAAGTATCGGGGCTAGATGTCACCCGCTGGCTGAAACAGGATAATGAATTGAAACATATCCCGGTGATTGCGGTGACCGCGTTCGCGATGAAGGGCGACGAAGAAAAAATCCGCGAGGGCGGGTGCGAGGCGTATATTGCAAAACCGATTTCGATAGTCAATTTTATGGAAACCATTTCCAAGTTTATAAAGTAATCAGTTCCTGAGTTTCCCATGCCCGGACGTATTTTAGTTGTCGATGATGTGCCTGCCAATGTCCGCCTGCTCGAGGCAAAGCTGATCAATGAATTTTACGAGGTCGTGACGGCGCAGGACGGCGAAACCGCGCTGACAATCGCGAAAACCGAAGCGCCGGATATTATCCTGTTGGACGTGATGATGCCCGGCATGGACGGATTCGAAGTCACCCGCCAGTTAAAGGCCAACCCCGACACCCGGCAAATTCCGGTGGTTCTGGTCACGGCGTTGTCGGATACCAAAGACCGGGTCGAAGGATTGCAGGCCGGCGCCGACGATTTTCTAACCAAACCGGTGCAAGACGTATCGCTATTCGCCCGCGTGCGATCATTGATGCGCTTGCGGATGATGATCGAAGAATGGCGCGCGCGCGACCGTACCGCCAAACATTTCGGCGTGATCCAGTCGCACGAAGTCGAAGATGACGGGCGCAAGGGATTATTATTGTTAATCGAACATAATCCCATTGATGCGGCGAACGTGGTCGAAGCCTTGGCAGAGGACGAGCATGAAATTTTAGGCGCGATCAATCCAGACGAAGGTTTTGTGTTGGCGCAACAACGTTGGTTCGATTTGATTATGATTTCGACCAGCAATAACGAAGATGCGACGTTGCGCCTGTGTTCGAAAATGCGCGCGCAGGAAAAAACCCGCCACACGCCGATTTTATTGCTCGCCGATCATGACGATAAACAACGCCTGGCGCAGGCGCTGGATCTGGGTGTCAATGATTTCATTATCACGCCGGCGGACAAGGATGAATTGTTGGCGCGCACGCGCATCCAAGTGCGCCGCAGCCGGTATCAGCAATTATTGCGCAGCAATTTCGAAGCCAGCCTGACCATGGCGCTGACCGATACATTAACTGGCCTTTATAACCGCCGTTATTTCGAAAGCCATGTGCAGCAATTGATCGATAAGGCGCATAAAACCGACAAGCCATTATGTATGCTGGCCATCGATATCGATTATTTTAAAAAGATCAACGATACTTACGGCCATGCGTCGGGCGATGTGGTGCTGAAAGAAATTTCTAAACGCCTGTCGTATAATGTGCGGTCGATGGATCTGGTGGCGCGTTTGGGCGGCGAAGAATTTGTGATCGTCATGCCGGAAACCGACGGTAAAATCGGCCTAATCATCGCCGAACGTTTGCGCCAATCGATTGCATCGGAAAAACTGCCGATCAATAATACCGATTCGATTGACGTTACCATCAGCATCGGGCTTTCTTCGATCGAAGCGGGCGGCGAAAAAATTTCCGGCGACGAATTATTAAAACGCGCCGACGAAGCATTGTACCGCGCCAAAGGCGAGGGGAGGAATAAGGTTATTACGGATAAAAAGGCCGCTTTGGGCTAACACAGAATTTTTCGCGTATGCGAAAAATGCACATATTAAAAAACCCCGCTTTGATGCGGGGTTTTTTTGAATTTATATTCGGTTATTTCAATTTCGCTTCTTCGAATTCCACATGTTCGCCGGCGATGGGATCATACTTCCAAAAACGGAATTTTTCCGGTTTGGTGCGCGGGTTTTTCTTTTTTGTGTAATAAAAACCCGTGCCAGCGGTGCTGAGCAATTTGATCAATGTGATGTTCGATTTAGCCATGATAATACCTAATTTTTTTAACTGCCCCTCTAACTTGAGGAACGGGCAATATATAGAATTTAGCGGGATAGTCAAGCGGTTTTCGCCCATCCCCGCCATCCTGGGTAAAGCGCAGAATCCCCTTTATTCGAGGCGATCCATTCACCGTTTTTTGATGTAAAAAAGACCGCTTTTGAGCGACAAAATAGTCGTTAAAGTGGTGGAATTAAGCCCATTTTTTTGATAGGATACTGCTTGACGGTATCCATAGTTTAAGATATATTGTAACCGAAAAAGAATTAATATGGTTCTTAAAGGATTATAAAAGAGGGTAATTATGGGCAGCGCAGCGCAAGCAAAATCGGTCGAAATTCAATCGCCGTTGGCTTTGACGGTTCAAGGCAATACGGTATCCAGCAACGGCATTAAAGCGACTTTCAGCGCCAGCGGCATTACGGTTCAAGTCAACGATCCAAGCCAAATCGCTATCGTTGGCCCGGACGGCAAGCCTTTTGCGTCGCCCGCCAATAACAACGGCGCGGTTCAAATTCGCATCCCGAATATCGGCGATAAAATGGAAGACGGCACCGTTTATTGCGGCATGTCGCCTTCTACCGGCACGGCCATGTTCGCCATGCCGCAGGATTCGGGCGGGGAAATGTCTTGGCATGACGCCGTAAAATTCACCCAAACGCTGGTCGCCTTCGGCCACAAAGGAAGTCAGCAAGCGACGGCCAAGCTTTTGAAAGATATATCCAAGGACGACGGCGGTTGGCGCATGCCCACGGCTGACGAGCTGAACGTGTTATATCAAAACAAAGACAAGATCGGCGGTTTCTCTACCCGCTGGTACTGGTCTTCGTCGGAGTGCTACCGTTACGTTGCGGACTTCCAGTTCTTCGAGGGCGGCCTCAGGTACTACTGCACTAAGGACTGGGCTGGCGGCCTCGTCCGTTCCGTGCGGAGCTTAGCGCGCGAAGCGCGTTAGTCATTTAGTTATTTAGTTATTTAATTATTTACTTCGCGCCGAAGGCGCGATTTTAAAAAAATACGAAACCACTACGAACAGGAGTGGTATGGCGCAGTATCAACATCTGCCGATTTATAAAAAAACGTATGATGTCCTATTACGCGTGATGATTGCGACGAAGCATTTTCCAAGAGAATATAAATACACCATAGGTCAAAAGCTAAAAGACGAATTGATCGAGTTGGTGGTAATGATTTACAGAGCCAACAGCGCCACGGATAAAAAGCAGCATATTCAAGAGATATTGGAAAGAATTCAATCGGTTCAGCTGATCATGCGTTTGTCGCACGATATGAAAATTATGCCCCGCACTCATTACGCGGCGCTTTCGGAAATGACAGACGGCCTATCGCGCCAAGCGCAAGGCTGGCTCGGCTCAACGAAGCCGAAAGTCGACAAGAATTAGGCCGTTCTCGATAATGAAAACAGTCTTACGAGTTCGGGAAAGGGGAAGACAGAACGGGTTTAAGCCAAGGCTTGGCCTGGCGATCATTTTCAGCTCGGATGGCGGCGGTATCGGTTTTTTCTAGAGGGACCGATACCAAAGTAGAGGCCGAAAGTATCGGCTAAAGGCCAGGTGGATGAGTATTCGTTTATCTGGACCATAAGATCGCCATCAATACGCTTGCGGTTTCTCTCCCCGCTGGTACTGGTCTTCGTCGGAGTACAACCAATACAATGCGAACAACCAGAACTTCGAGGACGGCAACAGGAACAACAACAATAAGGACTGGGCTGGCGGCCTCGTCCGTTCCGTGCGGAGTTGGAAGCCCCTTTCCCGATCCTTTAATAGGAGGATCATGACTGTCGAAGCTGAATTGACCCTTGAAAGCGTGTTCGACGCCTATTTCGATTGCCGCAGAACCAAGCGCAATTCGGTTAATCAATTGCGCTTCGAGGCCAATCTGGAACGTAACCTCGTACAGCTGTATTACGATCTTATAAGCGGCGAATATCGCATCGGGAGGAGCGTCGCCTTTGTTATTACCCATCCTAAAATTCGAGAAGTATGGGCAGCTGATTTTCGAGACCGTGTCGTACATCACGTCATTTATAAAGCCATTTTTGAGCGATTCCATAAGCGCTTTATCCGCGACAGCTATGCGTGCATCCCCGAACGAGGTACTCATGACGGATTGCGCCGCGTATCTAGCTTTGCGCGCTCGATCACGAAAAATGGAACGAAGCCCGCCTATTTTTTAAAGGTAGATATCGCTAATTTCTTCAATAGTATCGACCGAAAGATATTGATCGAATTGATTCGGCCCTATATCCCGGAAAAATGGCTGCTTGATTTGATTGAGATGGTTGCGCTGCATGATCCCAGACCCGGCGCGGTCATGCGCTCGTTACAGTCTTTATTCGCCAAAGTTCCGCGCCATAAAAGCCTGCTGCATGCGCCGGATGGCAAAGGATTGCCCATTGGAAACCTGACCAGCCAATTTTTTGCCAATATCTATTTAAATGAATTGGATCAATTCGCAAAGCACAAGCTGAAGGCGCAACGGTACGGACGCTATGTCGACGATATGGTGATGTTTCACGAGAGCGCGGATGTGCTGAATGATTGGTACGGGAAAATAGACGAATTTCTTGCCTCTCGTTTGGCGCTGCGGCTGCATCCGAACAAAAAGCATCTGAATCACGTTCATATGGGGATCGATTTCACGGGATTCATTATTAAGCCAGGCCGCACTTATCTGCGCCAAACCAGTCTGGCGAACTGCAAGCGCAAAATCAGCGCTTGGGAACGCGAAGGCTCACCGCTGGATGTTCCGGCCTTGCAGGAGCTTTCGCAGAGCTTGAACAGCTATCTCGGCATGTTGCGGCAAGTAGACGGATTCAAAGCCAGAAAATCCTTATGCCGCCGCGTCGAGAGTCTGTTTTTAAGAACTGACGCCGATTACACGAAAATCAAAATTGGGGCAAATTGACGGATTCGATTTGTTTATAAAAAATTAGCAGATAGCTCTAGATTTGCTTATTATTAAGCGCCTTATAATACAAATCCGGCGTTATGATTAACGCTGCCGCATAAGATAAATCTTCGGGCTTACCCTGGCGCGGTAATTTCGGACAATTTTTGCTGTCCCAGGTCACTTGCGGTGCTCTCCGGAACCACATCACGAATTTGCCCGGCTCTGGCGTGGTTTGCAACGGCATGGGCGTCAAATCATTTCCAGCCAGGCAAATATTCGGCACAACGCCGACTTTATCCAACGATGCTTCGTTGATGCCGGGTTTATATAATTCCGACCATGTAATCGCCAATTGGCCCAATCCCGGAATGTAAGTGGCGCGTTGCACCGTACCTTTGCCATAAGATCTGTTGCCGATCACAACCGCGCGATTGTTATTTTGCAAGGCGGCGGCC
>CAZYJI010000002.1:85996-95076 GCA_964647725.1 uncultured Alphaproteobacteria bacterium | reverse complement strand
ATGCGGTTTGCCCATCAATTAAAACCACGATGGGCCGGTCGAATTTTTCCGCATTCGCCGATGCGTTGAATGTCGCAATACTATCGGGGTGGCGCCCGCGCATGCCGATCAAACTTCCTGTCGATAGGAAAAGATCGGCAATTGCGGTTGCTTCGGAAAGCACGCCACCCCGGTTCCCCCGTAGATCTAACACAATACCTTGCAATGATTTATGGCCTTGCAAGGCAAATGCTATTTTTTGTGCCGATCCAATTGTGAATTTTTTGATATGCAGATACAGAATGTCGTTTTTAACATAGGAATCGAAACTATCCGGGCTTAGCACCGCGCGCGGAATCGCCGCTTGCTGGGTTTGGCCCAAATGGGTGAATTTCACATATACTTTGCTGTCTGGCGCGCCGCGGAACATCGCAACGATTTGCGTTGCCTTTAACCCTTCAATCGATTTGCCATCGATGGATTGAATCGTATCGCCAACCGCCAAATGCAATTGCGCCGGGCTGTGCGGGACGACTTTTTTTACGCTGGCGGTGCGGCCATCGGTGCTGATCGTAACGCCGATGCTGGCGGCGGGATCGTCGCTTTGATCGGCGTAATTTTGCGCGGTGGATTTGGGGCCGTAAATCGTGACGTGCGAATATTTATCCAATATTTGCACCAAGGTGTTGATGATGGTGTGCGACTGGGTTTGCAACGACTCGCGTTGCAGCGCAGTGGAATAGGGATAAATTTGTTCTAAGAATGCTTGCGCGATGGCGCCCCAACCGCGCGCGTCATCATCGGCGGTGGTGCGGAACGCGAATACGGGTTTGTGATTGTAATAGACCACGAGATTATTTTGCTCGCGTGTTTGAATATATGGATCCTGTTTTTGGATCAAACTGACCGTGTAATAAAAAAGCTGTTTCGCGCTGGGCGGATTGACGTGATAGGTAATAATTTCCTGGAATACTTGGGCGAATACCGGATTGGGCAATTTTTCCGCCTGGGCATGGGCCAGGGGAAGCCGCAAAAGAATAATCAGCGCGGCTAAACCTAAGCATAGCAGCAGCTTGTTAATCCCTTGTAAAATAGGCGAAAGGTTGGATGATCCCCGATCCAACATAGGCTGCACCTCCTGTGCCGCAAACAATCCCTGGGCGTACTTGCCCAGTCTTTCAGCCTATCATAGAATCGTTTCTTTTTCGCTAACAGATATGTGGAAATTTAAGGCTGACATTTGAATGGGTTAGGGGTATTAAGTATGCCATGGGACAACAAACTATTTTAATGTGCCGGCCGGACCATTTTGCGGTCGATTACGTGATTAATCCGTGGATGCAAAGCGGGCTGGGCCGGGTCGATCTGGCGCTTGCGGCATCGCAATGGAATCATTTGTGCGATACGCTTTCGAATTATGCCAACATCGTTTTGATCGCCCCGCAACCGGGCTTGCCGGATTTGGTCTACACCGCAAATGCTGGCATGGTGTTCGAAGACAAAGTCATCGTCAGCCGGTTCCGTTCGGTTGAGCGGCGCGGCGAGGAAAAATTTTTCGAACATTGGTTCCGCGATTATGGATTGAATGTCAGTCTGCTGCCCGAACAAATTTATTTCGAAGGTGCGGGTGATGCATTGCTCGATCGGGCGCAGCCGGTGATTTGGGCGGGGTATGGATTCCGTTCCGATACGTCATCGCACCCGCTGCTGGAACAGATTTTTCAACGCGCCACCGTTTCTTTGCGTTTATCCGATCCGCGATTCTATCATCTCGATACTTGCCTGTGTCCATTGCCGGGCGGATATATGCTGTATTATCCATACGCGTTCGATGCGGAAAGTTTGGCGAAAATTCATCATCATATCGTACCGGAAAAACGCATCGCGGTTGACGAATCGGACGCTTTGCAATTTTGCTGTAACGCGGTGGAATTGGATGGAAATGTGTTCGTCAACGGCGCATCGGAAAAATTGCGCGGCGATCTGGCGCAAGCCGGATTCAATACCATCATCACGCCACTGTCCGAATTTTTAAAAGGCGGCGGGACGGCGAAATGCCTGACCTTGAAATTGGTGGAACGCGACAATCTGGGCGTTGCGGAAACGCCGTTGCGCGCGGCCTGATACCTTAGGCGGCGATTTTGATTTGCATGAATTCCTGATAGCCGCCTGGAATGTCGCTGACTTTTTCAAAACCGTTTTTCTTGAAAATTTCCATGGCGGTTTTGCTGCGCCGGCCGCGCTGGCAATATAAAACATAGGCCTGATCTTGTTCCAATTTCTTGGTCCATGCGGTTCCGGCTTGAATTTCTGACAATGGCAGATGCATCGCATTGGCGATGTGTCCGGCATCCCATTCGTCTTTTTCGCGCACATCGATGACAATCGAATTGTTCCATGTGGAACAGTTTGCGCCAGCGCTGTGCAGTTTTTTCAATTGAATCGTCGCTTGCGGTTTCGAGCAAAGCGGGCAGGCGGTGTCCTTGGTAATATTGACGGTGCGGATCGCATAGTTACGCGCATCCAGGGTCAACATTTTCCCCGCCAGTGTTTCCAGTTTGTTGTTCATCGGGCGCAGGCACAGCTTGATCGCTTCCAGCGCCTGAATACTGCCCAAAATTCCGGCGATCGCGCCAATCACGCCGGCTTCGGCGCAATTGGGCACATGTTCTGTCGGCGCGGATTGATACAGACAACGGTAACAAGCGGTTGTTGGCGCATCGAATGTCGCGATCTGGCCTTCGAATCCAAGGATCGAAGCGTATATCAGCGGTTTGCCGCATTTATACGCGGCATCGGCGGATAGGAATTTTGTATCGAAATTATCGCTGCCATCGATGATGACGTCATATTGGCTGAACAGCCGTTCGGCATTTTCCGCGGTCAGTTGTTCTTCGTGCGGGACGATCATGATGTCTTTGTTTAACCGCGCCAGTTTTTCCATGGCGGTGGTGGTTTTCGATGTGCCGAGATCGTGCTGGGTGAATAAAATCTGCCGCTGTAAATTATGCAGCTCGACCTTGTCGAAATCGCAAACGCCGATTTTACCGACGCCAGCGGCGGCAAGATATAACAATGCCGGCGATCCAAGTCCGCCCGCGCCGATGCACAGTACCGAAGACCGCTGTAATTGCGCCTGACCTTCGGTGCCGAGTTCTGGCAAAATCATTTGCCGCTGATATCGATCGAATGACATGGGTGAAGTATAAGCCCTAATGCTTTGAAAACACAAACCCAAAATATGTTGCAGTGCCCAGAAGAACCATACGGAAAAATTACCTGAAAAATGCCACTTTTCATTACTTCCATAGGATTAGAACCGCATAATTGCGGGCGCATACAACTATAATACGGATGGTATTTTGCGGCACAATAAAATCTTTAAGATCATAATCTTATTACTCATTCTGCTGACTGCAGGATGGCTGTTTTTTATGCAAAGTGCTGCGCCGCAACAAGATGCCGCGATAGATTTGAAAAAAAGCGTTGGCGGAGTAACTAGGTGTCATCCCGAATCCCCGAATGGGGTGAGGGATCTACAGACATAAGGCCTTATGTCTGGCGATCCCTCGCATGCGCTCGGGATGACAAGTAGAATTAATTCCCATTCGCCGCATAAGGCGCGAGATCGAACAACAACACTTCGGCATCGCCGCCGTCGTGCAATTTGATTTCTTCCTCGCTTACCGCAACGCCGTCGCCGGGATACAACAAGTTCCCGTTCACATGCACGCTGCCGCGCGCGACTTGGATCCAGGCCTTGCGGCCGGGTTTCAATTGATGCGTAACGGTTTCGTCGCCATCAATCAGGCCGGCATACATATCGGCATCTTGATTGATGCTGATCGATCCGTCGCGTCCGGTTTCCGATGCGACCAATAATAATTTTCCGCGCTTTTGTTCCGGCGCGAAATATTTTTGGTCGTACGATGGAGGCACATCGCGTTTTTTCGGCAAAATCCAGATTTGCAGCAAATGCACCGATTCGCGGCGCGAAGGATTGAATTCGCTGTGGGTGATGCCGGTTCCGGCGCTCATCCGTTGCACGTCGCCAGGTTTAATCACAGAGCCCGTGCCAAGACTGTCTTTATGCTCTAACTGGCCTTCCAAAATATAGGTGATGATTTCCATATTGTCGTGCGGATGCGCATCGAACCCGCGATCGGGCGCGACATGATCGTCGTTGATCACGCGCAACGATTCGAATCCCATGAATTTTGGATCGTAATAACGGCCGAATGAAAAACTGTGCCAGCTTTTAAGCCAACCTAAGTTGGTAGGGCCACGTTCTTCGGCTTTACGAATAGCGAGCATTTGCAATCCTTTCTGTAACGATTTGGAGATGTCTTTATATATAGTGCGGAATTTTTGAAATTAAAGAGGGGGGCGGATATATCGATGTTTCGATTCCCGCACCAACTGGCCGGTATAGGCAGCGACGATAATTCCCAAAAATGCGGTGATCAAAAAGATATGAGGAATGGAATGGCCTTGGTCCAGCAACAGCCCCATATATATAGATGCGCCCACCATGCACACTGCGTTGACAATATTATTCGCCGCGACGATCCGCGCGCGGTATGCGGAATCGCTGCGCGCTTGCAGGATGGCGTATAATGGCACGCTGAATAATCCGCCGCAGATCGAAAGCCCCAGTAAGGATAAAGTGATTGGCACAAGCGATCCTGGATCGCTGAACCAATAAATCAACATTCCGAATATGGTCATGCCGATGGCGGCGACGGGCACATATTGCGGGCTGATATGGCCTCGCAGTAATTTATGGCACAACATCGCACCGATACCGATGCCGATGGAGAATATAGCCATGAATGATACCGCCAGGGTTTGTTCGTCGTGCAAAACGTCTTTCACATAACTTGGGAACATGGTCAGATATATGGATCCCACAAACCACAGCCAGGAAATTCCCATAATACAACGCCACACCGGCGTGTTGGCATAAGCGTCACGAATCAGCGGCAAGGTGGAATGCAGCATATTGAAATCGATTTTGATTGCGGCGTTCGAAATGCCGGTCGATTGAATTTTACGGCTTAGGATAAAGGCCAGCCCGGATAGGGCGGTTAAAACAATGGTGACATATACGGGGCCATTGGGCGTTACCACCAACAATCCCCCGCAAATCGATCCGAGCAGAATCGCGATGAATGTTCCGGCCTCAACATATCCATTGCCCGCCACCAATTCATCCTCGCGCAATAATTCCGGAAGTAAACTGTATTTAATCGGTCCGAAAAAAGCAGATTGCACGCCCATGAAAAATAGCGTCGTGAACATGATATAGATATTGTTCGACAGCAAAGATATGCCCGCGGCCAGGGCCAGAAATATTTCAATAAATTTAATGCGCCGGGTTAAAAACGGTTTTTCGTATTTATCCGCCAGCTGCCCAGCGGTGGCGGAGAAAAGAAAATAGGGCAGAATAAAAATCCCGCCTGCCATTGAAACCATCAACGCGCTGTTCATGCCAACGCGGTCCGCCAAAACAAAAGTGACATACATTAATAAGGCATTGCGGAATATATTGTCGCAAAACGCGCCAATAAACTGCACGCTGAATAGGGGCCAGAAACGGGGGCTTAGGAATAGATGTTGGGCAGGCATTGGCGATATATAAAGCCATATTCGCCCATATTCCAGGTATTTATGCCTGTCTTTTTGTCATCTTGAGCCGAAGGCGAAAGATCTCGATCAGGCAGAGCGTCTTTGTAGGATGGGATCCTTCGCCTTCGGCTCAGGATGACAGTTAGGGGAAATGGTTAATTTTTGCCCTGGAATAATAATATTGCTTTTTGTGGAAAAGTGCCGTATAACGCAATTGAGTTTAGAACAACTCTTAGCTTGATGTGTAGTAGATACCGTCGATTTTCATGAATCGATGCGGCCCCAAAGGCCAATAAAACTGTCCTAGGATATGATTTCTACGAGACGTTTTTCTTTTCACGTTGTCAAAGAGTTCTCTGTTTTCGCCCTCGTTCATTCGAGGCCATTGCAGCTATTCTCAGCTTTGGCATCATAGGGATGCTATGGCAACGTTAACTTGATAAAAGGAAGACTAAATATGCCTACAGGTACAGTAAAATGGTTCAACGCCACCAAAGGTTTCGGATTCATCCAACCAGATAACGGCGGAGCCGACGTATTCGTTCACATCAGCGCAGTTGAACGCGCCGGTTTGCGCGGTTTGCGCGAAGGCCAAAAAGTAAGCTTTGAATTGGCGACTGAGCGCGGCAAAACCGCAGCAGCCGATTTGAAAGTGGCTGACGCCGCCTAATAAGGCTTCTTAGACAATAAGAATCAGAGAAGGCGCGAAGCGGTTTGCGTTTCGCGCCTTTTTATTGATTGCGGGCATTGAACCCCGCACAACGGATAAACCCATAAGGGTATTATCCAGTAAAGGGAAACAATGACTCAGGATTTTAATGGCTTTGGCCTTTCGCCAAAGCTGTTGCAAGCGCTTGCACGTTTGCAATACACCATTCCAACCCCAATTCAGGCGCAAACTTTGCCCCTCGCTTTGTCTGGCCGCGATATTTTGGGCTCGGCCCAAACCGGTACTGGCAAAACAGCCGCGTTCGGCATTCCATTGATCGAACAATTGATGCAACGCCCGGATGCAGCGGCTTTGATTATGACACCGACCCGCGAACTCGCGGCTCAGGTTGTCGATTCGTTGACGCAAATGATTCCAACGCAAGATATTAAAACCGCCCTTTTGATCGGCGGCGAGGCGATGCCGCGCCAATTCCGGCAATTGCAAGCCCGTCCACGCATTATCGTGGGCACGCCAGGCCGTATTAACGACCATTTGGCGCGCGGCACGTTGAAATTGAACAATGTGCGGTTCTTGGTTTTGGATGAAACCGATCGTATGCTGGATATGGGTTTCGGCGTTCAGATCGAAAAGATTATCAAAAATATTCCAGAAGATCGCCAGACATTTATGTTCTCGGCGACCATGCCGGACAATATCACCAAATTATCGGCACGATATCTGCGCAATCCAGAACGGATTGCCGTTGGATCGACCAGAACGCCAGCCGCGAATATTCAGCAAGAATTGATTCACACCAGCGATGAAGAAAAATATCCAAAATTGGTGGAGCAATTGGAAGCACGCCAAGGTTCGGTGATTATTTTCGTAAAAACCAAATATGGCACCGAAAAACTGGCCAAAAAATTGAATCATTCCGGCCAAAAAGCCGATGCGATTCACGGCGATTTGCAACAACGCCGCCGCAACCGCGTGATTCAATCGTTCCGCGATTCCGAATTCCGCGTTCTGGTTGCAACCGATGTTGCCGCGCGCGGTTTGGATATCCCGCATATCGAACACGTGATCAATTACGATCTGCCACAAGCGCCGGAAGATTATATTCACCGTATCGGCCGCACCGCGCGCGCCGGCGCCGAAGGCGCAGCGGTCAATTTCATCACCCCAGGCGATGGCGGAAAATGGAAAGCCATCCATAAATTGATGCACGGCACCACCAACGACAATAAAGAAACCAGCCAGCATGGGGGGCGCAAACAGCGATCCTTTAATGCAAACCGCGAAGATAAACCGCGCCGTTTCCAAGGCAAAAACCGTGACGATCAAAATCGCCGCCCGTTCAAAAAACGCGACGACGACCGTGGACAATCGCAAGAACATCGTTCTTTCAAAAGACGGGATGAAGATAGCGGTTCCAAAGAGTTTCGCCCATTCAAGAAGCGTGATGAAAACAAGGGTTCTAACGAATTCCGTTCTTTCAAAAAACGCGATGATGATCGCAAACCAAAGGCGTTTCGTCCGTTTAAAAAGCGTGACGACGACCGTGGCCAGCAATTGGAAAATCGCCCATTCAAGAAACGCGATGATGACCGTAGCCCAAAATCCTTCCGCCCATTTAAAAAGCGGGATGATGATCGTGGCCAACAATCCGAAAATCGTCCGTTCAAAAAACGCAATGAGCATGGCGGTTCCGGCGAGTTTCGCCCATTCAAAAAACGGGACGATGATCGCGGCCACCGCAAGGGCAAAGGCCAGCATACTAATCCCCAGCGCAAGCGCGATGGCGATAGGAACGAGCATGGCGGCAACGACCGTCCGCGTACCGATTGGCGCGATCGTCAACGGCAAAAACGCAATGTTCGCAAACAACGCGCGGCCTAACCTATCCAGGGATTGACAGATGATGGTCTGCGGCATAGTTTTCAAGAATTGAAAAGGAATAACTATGTCTCAAACCCGCATATTGTCTTTATTGATACTCGGATTTTCTCTGGTTTTCGCGGCGCCTGCGCACGCGACTGATTTAACCCTCGATCAATTGATCAAAATCTGTCAATTCGACAGTGTCAAGGACCGCGATAATTGCGCGCATTATATGCAAGGATTTTTCGATGATCTGCAGGCCGGTGAGGTCTATTTAAACCGGGAGTGTTCCAAGAAAATTTTCACGGTCAAGGATCAAAAACCGATTGTCGATTGGTTGGCGAATCCAGCTAATATCAAGGCGGAAAAGCGCGAGGAAGTCGGCGCAGCCATCGGATTAATGTCGTATCTGATGCGTAATGAAAAAGCCCGGGTGCCTTGCGCCGATGTGGGCGGATATATTCCATTCGATTCGATTGTGGAGCGATGCAGCAATAATATGGATCCCGATAGTCCGTGTAAATTTTACACTAGCGCCGCCAATGAAATTAAATTGATCCGCCATTCCCTGTCGGGGGCGGAAGGCCCGTATTTGTGCGAGCCTGGTAAAGACGGAAAATTGCAGGAATTGACCTATATGCCGGACGAGGCCATGTTGATCGCCATGCAGGATTATCTAAAGGTCAATCCCAAAGCGCGGGGAAAATCGGCGGCCTTGATGATCGGTATGGCGCTTCAAACCAAATATAGCTGCCAGAAATAAATGAGTTCCGATTTAATCCTTAGTGTCCAAGAAGCGGCCATTCGATATGGGCCAAAGCAGATATTCGAAGATTTAACGTTCAGCATCTATGCGGGCGATAAAATCTGCCTGGTCGGTAAAAACGGCACCGGCAAAACTACCTTGATGAATATCATCACCGATACGATCGATCTGGAT
>CAZYJI010000002.1:26386-85986 GCA_964647725.1 uncultured Alphaproteobacteria bacterium | reverse complement strand
TACAGTGGCCAGATGGGAGGTGTGAGTGGTGAGTCTGGATAGCGGCGAGCGGTGGTTATTGCAGGGAACCACTATCGGATATTTGCAGCAAGATATCGCCGTCAAACCGGGGCAGATATTGCGCGATTTCATTTTCGAGCAAATTAGCGCGGAAAACCAACTGGAACAAAACGCCTATAAAATCGAAATGGTGGTCGAACCGCTGGGGCTGAATATCGATGACCGGATGGACCGTTTATCGGGCGGCCAATTACGCCGCGCCGCATTGGCGCGCGCCTTGGTCGAAGAGCCGGATATTCTGTTATTGGATGAACCCACCAACCATTTGGATTTGGATGTGATCGAATGGCTGGAACAATATTTAAAATCCTATCGCGGCGCGGTGATTTGCGTCAGCCACGATAAAACATTCCTTTCCAATATTTCCGACAAAGTATTCTGGCTGGACCGCGGCAGATTGAAATTATGCCCGCGCGGCTTCGCGTATTTCGAAGAATGGTCGGAAATGATCCTGGAACAGGAAGAGCGCGAATTGCAACGCCGCCAGCGTATTTTAGATCAAGAAGTCGAATGGGCGAGCAGGGGCGTGCGCGCAAGGCGCAAGCGTAATGTGCGCCGTCTGGAATTGATGCGGGATGAGCGTGAAAAATTAAAACGTGACCGCAGCGCGTTGAACCGCATGCTGGCCAAAATCGAATTCGAAGAAATAGAAATGGAAGGCACGTCGAAAAACGTTGCCGAATTTTTTGGCGTATCGAAGCAATTTGTCGAAGACGGCCAGGAAAAGACTATTTTAAACAAATTCAATTTGCGTATTCAACGCGGCGACCGCATTGGTATTTTAGGCCGCAACGGTTCGGGGAAAACCAGTTTTCTGCGCCTGTTGATCGGTGAAATTCCGCCCGATACCGGCAAGGTCAAAATCGCCCGCGATATTGAATTTTCGTACTTTGACCAGAAACGCAAGGATTTGGATCCGCAGTCGTCATTATGGAACACGCTATGCCCCAATGGTGGCGATCATGTGAATGTGATGGGCAAACCGCGCCATGTTTGCGGTTATTTAAAAGATTTTCTGTTCGATCCATCGATGGCGCACCAATTGGTTGGAACATTGTCTGGCGGGCAAAAGAACCGTTTGATGTTGGCCAAGGTAATGGCCAATCCAAAAAGTTTCTTGATTTTGGATGAACCGACCAACGATTTGGATATGGATACGCTCGACCGTTTGGAAGAAGTGCTGATGAATTATAAAGGTACGTTGTTGATCGTCAGCCATGACCGTGATTTCCTGGATCAAACCGTGACCAAGATCCTCGCGTTCGAGGGGAATGGCGAAATCGAAGGGTATATCGGCGGCTACACCGATTATTTGCAAAAACGGGCAGAGAATCGGAAACAGGTTAAATCCACACCGCAAACGCCTAAAAAAACGGCTGCCAATGGCAATACCGAATCATCGGCCCCGGTAGAGGCGCGCCCGCAAAAACTATCTTATAAGATTCAATATGAATTGGATAATTTACCGGGCGTTATCAGTGATTTAGAAAAAGAAGTAGAGGCATTAAATGACCGGCTGGCCAACGCCGAATTATATTCCACCAACCCGCAAGAATTCACCCAATGCACCAAACGCCTGGGTGAGGCGGAGCGGGAATTGGCGGCGGCCGAAGAACGGTGGCTGGAATTAGAAGAATTGAAATCCGGACAAAAGGCCCAATAAAAAAGCCGGCGAATCTTGCCGGCTTTTTCGGTAGGAGCAATATCAGTTTATAAAACCGGCAATACATAATTCATGGTTGCGGTATCAAATCCGTAATGACGTTGTACAAATGGGCGCATAAAATTATGCACGACATCATCGGCTTGAACATATTGTTCGGTGGTCAGATGCGGATAATAACCGCGGCCATTATTGGTTAAGCCGGTGGTTATTTGACTTTGCTCCCGGCCAATGCGTGAGCCGTCGATCACCATGCACATGCCGCCGAATCCGTGATCCGTTCCGCCGCTGGCGTTCTGGGCGACACGGCGTCCGAATTCAGATGTTACAATAATCATGGAATTTTGCAATATATCGGCGCGCAAGAATTCATCCGGCGAATTTGGATCGCCGCGCAAAGTGGTTATCAGCGAGCGTAAGGCGTTATCCAAATTGCCCAAACGTCCAGCGTTTCTGCCTTGGTTGACATGGGAATCAAATCCATCGTGTACCAATCCAAACACGCGCGGCGCCGTACTGCCTTCCAATCGCGCCATCAAGCCGGCAACGCTGGCATGGGAAATAATCGCGGTATTTGCGAACCAGTTTTGCGTTAATTGCCCGTTGATCAAATTCATGGTTTGATTGCGGGTAGCGACACCGGTGTTAATTGCGCTGATCATCGCGGTATCGCCGCTATTCATTCGAACCGTCATGTTGGCAATATCGGCCGGGCTCATTGGCAAATTAGAAGGCATATAGCTGGATACTTCCAGACTGCCGCGCAGTACCATTGGAACCAGGCTTTGGCTGGAAATGGCTATACCGCCTACATCGCGGTAATCGGCGCGGTTGTTCATTGCATTAATTAAGCGTGCCAGAAATCCGGTGGCTTGATTGCGCATGTCTTCGCCGCGTCCCAGATAATCCTGCATTAAAAAGTGGGATTGCGAATTCAGGCCGGAATGCACCGCCAAATGTGCATTCACACCACCTTGATTGTACAAGTCGCGCAAAAATGGCATAGCCGGATTGATCGCGATATAATTTTGTAACCATGGTGCGGTGCTATTATTGCCTTGGATGCGCCAGTTTCCATCAGCCAGTTCTTGTGTCGGAATCCAGGCGGTTGGACGCATGGCTTGTAATCCTGCGTTGCCATAGGGATTAAAAATGCTTAACGCATCGCAACCGCCGAACAAATTTATAAAAAATATTCTTTGTGGCGTTGGCAATTCGATAGCCATCAATTCCAAGGGGCGCATGATGGACATAAAACCGGCGCAACCGGCGGCACCAGCTATAAAATTACGACGATTAACCATTTTTATTCTCCCCCTGATTATCTTTTTAGAAAGCCCGGTGACAACAGCATCGCCGTAATCACGTCTCCAGCAGGCACATTCCCGTTTGGATTTAATAGTGTTTCTAACTCTCTTTTGGCGGCATTGCCGAGCATATTGTAATAATCCCGCAAACCGATGCCTTGATACAAGTCCATTGGGTTTGGAAATATTTGCGCCAGGGTATTGGTGGCCATATCACGTATTAAATCCATACGCGCCAGCATGCTGCTGGGCGAAATTTGCCGTTCGGCCGTGTTGAAATATCCTTCGACCGTTGGCGCATTATTAATCAAATGCTGCATTTCAATGGCCAGGCTGCGCATTCTGTACAATTTGGTACGAAGATCTGGATCCGTGTATACGTCGGCTTGTGGATTTATCAATCCACCAATGCGGTATAATGAGGCAATTATTTCTTCCCCGGTTTTGTATTTGGAGCCATTCATCGGATTGTTGACTATTGCCGCCATTACCACGCGGAACAGCGCGGCTAAATCGCCTTGGGTGCTGGTAAAGCTGCCGATCATTTGATTGATAATGCTTTGCGGCGGATTGTCGCCAAAATACCATTTGGCGATACGGGTGCAAATGCCGACCGCGGTCATCGGGTGATCGGAAACGAAATTCAGGAAACTGTCGATGGCGGCGCCACCTTGACTTATTGGATATGCCGGATAAGTCCATGTCCGCGCTCTGCTGCCTTGTCCAAGAGTAAAGTTATAAGGACCGGTGGCGCGATGGTTATATTGGTTGAAATTGTATCGTCCAACATTATCGTAGCGCACCAATCTTTCCGCTTCCGATAGTCCCGCCATCTGGGAGCTGCGAGCGCCAGCCGAGAAAACACCGGTAAAGCGCATGCCGGTCAACAATCTGGCGATAAAAGCGATTTCCGATGCGCCATAAGTATCGGGTCCGGCGGGAACGTTAAACGTATGCAATTCTAAAAGTTCGCGGGCAAAGTTTTCGTTGGGGCTGGTGTAGTTATTGGAAACCCCATCGAGAAACATAAGCATCTCAGGGCTTTTTGCAACGGCGCGGATAAGATCCGAAAATCTTCCAAGCGCGTTTGGCGCGATGGTATTATAAGTATAACTTGCGCGCTGAACTAATAATCCTTCCATTCTGACGCCTTCAACCGCAGGGAAAGATATAGTCATAATATTATTTAAACATAAGATCCAAGATAGCAAGGCGGGTTTGGTGGTGGTTGCCAAGGCGCGGTAATGTTTTAGTTGTTCATCTTCATAGGCTTTTACATACATGGCGCTCAGCATTTGGTGATAATTGCGCTCACCAGACCGGATGCCGCTGGCTTCGACTAATTGGTGATTGCGCTGAATAATCCGGCCCCAGGGCAGAAAATTGCCAAGTTCTCCGGGGGTATAGGAGGCTTGCGCCTGCAACCAGCCAAGCACGCCTTGGGGATGCGCCAATGCGGCATTCAAATCCTGAATCGAGGGAACAAAACCAATTTTGTTAATAGCGTAAAAGGCGCGGGCGCGGGCCGTGGAATGGCCGCTGGCGCTGCTTCCACCGATGATACCGATCCCGCCGATGCTGCCAACAGCGCGCTGTCTTTTCAGCGCGATTCTAGCCTCTATGCGTTTTGTTTCGAGCGAGCCCAATACTCTCTTAGCAACAGGAGTTTGCGAGAATGTTTTTAATGCTTCGTCGGTGACGACTTGCTTTACAATTTGATTATTCGGATTATTTACCATTTCCACCCCCATTATATTTCTACGACTATAACAAATATGTCTTAATAGCTTCCAAGTGATGTGCCGGATTTGAAACTAATCTGATTCAAATTTGAATTGCAGTTAGTTCAATATTTTTATAGGGGCGCTGATATTTAAATTTTTTTATGGCCCTTCTTGATCGTTTTTTATAGTACACTATATTTTCTTTTAAGTACACAATTAAATCACATTTTCGTGATTCACCGTAATACTACGCTGATGTATCATTCTATTTCAATAACTTACGAAAATAAGGGTAATTGAGGCGGGGCGAATTACCGCTTCCAGGGGGCCAAAGCGGCGTACAATAGTACGCCAGTGGCTACGGAAAGGTTCAACGATTCCGCTTTGCCATCCATTGGCAACTTCGCCAGATGATCGCATGACTTTGCAAGATCGGCGGACAATCCTTTTTGTTCGCTGCCCATCACCAGTGCGAATGGACATTTATAAGAAATTTCCCGGAAATCTTTGGCGCCTTGCAGGGCGGTTCCAATTAACGTCAATTTATGTTGTTTGGCCAATTTGGTAAAATCGGCGGCGCTGGCGCGGGCGAGGGGGATATGAAAAACAGAATCCATACTGGCACGCACGCATTCGGGTGAAAATGGATCGCAAGAATCGCCTATTAATATAATGCCATCCACACCCACCGCATCGGCTGTGCGTATAATAGTGCCCAGATTGCCCGGATCGCGCGGCGATTCCAGCGCGATCAAGCATGTTTTGGCGGAAAACGATAATTGCACTGTATCGGCATATTTGTGCCGGATCAATCCGATCACGCTTTGCGCGTTGTCTTGCTGCGATAATTTCTGCATGACTTTGGATGTAACCATGACGCATTTGATTTTCTTCGCCAGCGCCGCTTTTTTTAACGCACCCGTATCGCGTGCCGCCGATTCATCGAATAACAGGCAATCAATATCATAAAGGCCGGATTCTAGGGCTGCGCCAATCGTGCGCGCGCCTTCGGCTAAAAACAAACCATGTTGATTGCGGTATTTTTTCTCACGCAACGAAGCCGCTTTTTTAATTAACGGATTCTGCGCGCTTTCGATGGTGGGGGAAGACGACACGAATATTATGCTTTTTTCAGAAAACTCGCGTCCAGCATCAGGCCTTTGACTTCCTTGCTGCTGGATTCGATATGGCGGCCATCGGAGCAAAGGCGGATATTGGCGGCCTTGGTGCCGCGTTTGACCACGGTGGACGATCCTTTGACCTTCAGGTCTTTGATCGCGATGACCGTGTCGCCTTCTTTTAGAATATTGCCGTTGCTGTCTTTAATTTCAATAATTTCGTCCATAAGTTTCCTTCCGTAAATATTACGGCAGGTATAACAGTTTTCCGGTTTTATGTCACTTGGATTTGTGGCTTAGGATTGATTAGCCGCGCCATCGGCTAGGCCTAATAATTTTAGGCTGCGTGCAACTACTTGATCGGGAATAAACGGCTTTACGATATACCCGGTCGCGCCCAACGCATATGCTTTTTTAATATCCGTTTCCTTGCGTTTCGATGTCAGGAACAGAACCGGGATATTTTTGGTGTCGGGATTGCCGCGGATTTTTTGCAAAACCGCCGGACCATCCATGCCGGGCATCATCCAATCCAGTAAAGCCAATTTGATTTTATTTTGCCGGATTAAGTCGACAGCCTCCAGCCCGTTTTTGGCCAGCAATAAACGAACGCCGGTGCCTTTAAATTTTTCGGTAAATAAATCTAAAATCGCCATATCATTATTGGCGATCAATACGGTGCGGTTTAGATTTTTCAAAATCGGCGCAACTTTTTCCGCCAGATGGCGCAATTCGAATGGTTTGGTAATATAATCAATTGCGCCAATTTCCCTGGCTCGCTTCATATCCACCGCTTTATTGTTTGCGGTCAGCATAATAACGGGAATTTTGGCAATGGCAGGATCTTTTTTTACTATTTCCAGTAATTCGATGCCGCGCATGTCCGCCAATCCATCATCCACCAGAACCAGTTGCGGGCCGTGGTGGCGGATAATGTTCAATGCCTTGGCGCCATTATTCGATGTCATAACCTCAGCTTCGCGTTTGAATAATTCAACCACCAAGTCTCGGATTACCGTATCGTCGTCAACCGTCAAAATCACCGGCTTGAATTGATGGCTTAATTGCTCCAGCGCCGAAAGTTCGGCTACGCTGGAAAATTTCGGCATGCTGTCGATCATTGAAAGAGCCCTGTTACAGGAATCCAGCAATGCTTGGGTTAAGGCCCTCAATTCTGGAGTAGAGGCCTGATTGTCCAAGGCCGATTCTAAATCGGCCGCCGTTTGGCTAATATAGGCAAAACCGTAACTGGCGCCGGATCCGGCAAAATTATGCGCGCTTTGCCGCATTTGTGCGCATATTTCCTCGGTCGCGCCGCCCATGGCGCAGGCGGTAATAAAATCAGTAATCTGCGGCCGGCGTTCATGCAATTGCGCCAGATATTTTCGGCGCAACAAAATCATCCGGTCCTGGATGATGGCTTTATTGCTTTCCTGCATGGATAGACTCCCAATGTTTTTGCACGTCTTGCGGCAGTGTCATCGGATCGAACGGTTTCGGGATCACGCCGGCCGCGCCGCATATAATAAAATTGGCCACTTCGTTGGCTTGAACTTTGGCGGTCATGAAAACCACCGGAATGGACGATGCATTGCTTTTCTTCAAGGCCTCTAGTGTCGTCGGACCATTCATTTCCGGCATCATCACATCCAAAAGAATCAAATCGGGCTTTGCCGATGCCAAGTAAGCCAGCGCTTCCTTGCCGCTGTTGCAAGTATGAACTTCGAAATTGCCGACCATTTCCAGGGACATTTTGGCGATTTCCAGAATATCGGATTCATCGTCGACGCAAAGAATGCGTTTCAATGGTGCAGTCATGATAAGGCTCCTTTTTTCTTTCTATGGGCGGACGAATGGTCTATGACGGCAAGTATGCGGTCGATAATATAAGTTTCCGACACGCGAGATTTGACCAGCGACGCGGAAACTTGTTTTTGAATTTCAACATCGACTTCACTGGCGGATAATATAATGACCGGAACTTGATTATCCGTCATTTCTTTTAAGCTCGCTAGAAAATCCAGCCCCGAACCATCGGGTAATTCCACATCCAATATAATCAAATCGAAATAAGTGTGTTCCAGCCATTTTTCCGCGCTGCGCAATGTGGGGGCGTTTACCACGATTGCATGATCCATCATGGCGCGATTTAAAATATGGCTTAGATCGTTATCATCTTCGATGTGCAATACATGCGGCAGCCGTTCGATATCGCCGGATACGGCGCGTTTCAGCGAATGAATCAAACGGCTGTCCAGGCGTGCGGTTTCGGATGGTTTATCCAGCCAATCGACAACGCCAATCCGGTTGCCTTGCATGGTTTGTTTGCTTTCGCTGGCTTTGCCCGATACGATGACCACAGGCAAATCATGCGTTTCCGGGCGGGTGCGCAACTCTTCGATAAATTCGACCCCGCTACCGTCGGGCAGCATGATATCCATGGTAACGGCGGCGAAAGTTTTGCTTTGTAGTTTTTCCCGCGCTTCGGAAAGCGTATAGGCTGCTTCGGTGCGGAATCCGGCGCGTTCTAGATAGGCCTTGATTAATCCACTCATGGTTTTATCGTCTTCACAGATTAAAATCGGATATGAGGAAGTATTTTCCACAGGCTCGATTGACACGATAATATTGGTATGGGCTTTCGGCAAGGTGAAGTAAAAGCAAGTGCCTTTTCCGGTTTCGGTTTCAAAATCGATCTTGCCTTTCATGGTTTCAATCAATTTTGCGGTAATGCGTAAACCAAGGCCGGTGCCTTCGGTTTTACGCGCATCGGAATTGTCGGCGCGGCCGAATTTTTCGAACATGCGCGGGCGGAATTCTTCGGGAATGCCGTTGCCGAAATCGCGGATCGAAAACACCACTTGGTCGCCTTTGATTTCCGCGCCGACCCATACTTCGGAATTGGGTGGGGAAAATTTGGCGGCGTTGGATAATAAATTGGCGAGGACTTGCATCAGCCGGTCGGGATCTGCCAAAACTTGTGTATCTTGCGGCGCTTGTTTCAACAGATATTTGATCTTGTATTTATCGCCATACATTTGATTGGCTTCAAGCGCCTGTTGCAATATCTGATCTACATCGACCGGTTTCGGGTGCATCGCCATTTTCCCGGCTTCGACTTTTTCGATATCCAGAATATCATTGATGATTAAAATCAGGCGTTCGCTGTTTTTATGGGCGATGCGGATGAAATCGGCGGCTTTTTCCGGAATTTTCCCCAGCACGCCGCCGGCAATCAATCCAAGCGCGCCGCGGATCGATGTTAACGGCGTGCGCAATTCATGACTGACGGTTGAAATGAATTCGTTTTTCAACCGGTCCATTTCGCGCCGCGCGCTGATATCCTGAATTTGTGCGATGAAGTATTCTGGGTTGCCGCTGGCGTTCGTTGCCGACGTTACATTAAATATGGTCCATATGGTGCCGCTTTTTTTATGCAGGAAGCGTTTTTCCATTCTATAAGATTTAATATTGCCGGACAGAATTTCTCGGTTGAGCTCTAGATTTCTTTGCATATCGTCTGGATGGGAAACAGCCGACAATTCCTCGCATAGCAGTTCGCTCTCCTTGTATCCCAAAAGTTCGCAAAAAGATTTATTGACTTTTAGCCACTCGCCAAGCGGAGAAATAAACGCCATTCCTGTCGAGGAATTATCCATAACCGAGCGGAGCGTAGCGTTGCGCGCTGCGGATTCGCCAGTTTTCTCCGCCAGCATGCGGCGCAGAACGGTAATCCGCCTGACTGCAAACGCCAATAAGGCGCTGATCGATAAGATGAAGCATAATCCTGCTATAAGAATCAAATCTGGGTGGATACCAGAATCCGCCATTATCGTCCGTGCCGTATGGTCTGAGTTAACAGTAAGTGCAAATCCGAATTTTGGGAATAATAGGCATAAAACTGCCATAAAAGCGCAGAGAGATAAATAAGAGCGTAATAGACGCTCGTTCATACCAGTTCCTTTTTATCGGTAAATTGGATCGCGTAAGACTTGTAACAACTTTGATTTTAGCGGTGATTGATTAATAATTGCTTATAAATTCCGCATACCGGAATGTGATGAATTTTCGGAAGAAAAGCCACGGACGATTTGATTGTCGCAACGCAGAAAGCGGCTTGCCGCATACAAACCACAGCAAAAATATCGACGTATGATTTTTCCATTATCGCGTATGCAAGAGAATACTTTTTAAGAAAATAATTTTGGAAAAGGTTTTTTTCACGCGCATGTGTGAAACTCGTTTAGTTGGAATTAATATTTGGTCGATAGCCTGAAAATAATTCCAACTCATTCTTATTGTCCTTCGCGAACTTTAAAAATCCACTGCGCTTTACGCGCTTCTTGCTTAACGGGAATCCAACTATGCTGAACGATGAAAAACAACAAAAACTTCAGGCCAAAATGCGCTTGCTGACGGATCGGTATTTGCGCGATTTGATCGGGCGCATTAATGAAATCGAGCATATCGCCGGACAAATCGATCAGCATGGTATCAACAGCGAAAACCGTCAGGCACTACGGTATCCGGCGCATTATGCGGCCGGGACAGGCGGATCGTACGGATTTCAATCGATCAGTCAACATGGAAGATCGTTAGAAGACGCGATTCTGGCGCCAGACCGTTTCGATGCCAAAGATATTGTCAAATTGGCGCAGGATTTGATCCGAATTTCGCGTGATATCATATCGCAGCATGCGGCATCTGCACCCGTTGCACCGGCGGCGCTACCTGTGGATACCGCGCCAACGCCGGCACAATCGGCTTCCTTGCCATTATTGTTGATTGTGGATGACGATGAATTGATTCATCAGGCCTGCAAAGATTTATTCACCGGCGATGCACGGTTGATGTTCGGCAAAAACACCGAAGAAGCGCTGGATATCATGCGGCAACATAAACCGGATCTGGTGTTGCTGGACGATATGATGCCGGGCGGGATCACCGGACTTAGTTTTTTGGAAGAATTGCACGATCACCACGATTTATCGCAAATCCCTGTCATCATGATTACCGCCAGCAGCCGGCCAAAAGACGTGATGCGCGGCCTTGTGGCAGGGGCGGTGGATTATATCGCAAAGCCAATCGATTATCAGGTTCTGGGCGATAAAATACGGCAACGGCTGGGCCGGATGAACACCAAAATATTGGTGGTCGATGATGATGAAACCGTGCGCGATTTGCTAGATCATAAATTTTCTTCCTCCGGCTGTAAAATGTTTATGGCGGAAAATGGCAACGAAGCCTGGGATTCATTACACAAAAATAAGCCGGATTTGATATTGCTGGATCGTATGATGCCTGGGATTGATGGCATTGCGCTTCTGGGCATGATGCAACAAAACCCGGCATTGAAAAACATTCCAGTTATTTTCCTGACCGCGCGGGATTCGAACGCAGACATTGTCGAAGGTTTTGGCACCGGCGCTGTCGATTATATTGCAAAACCATTTAATCCCGATGAAGTGGTTGCAAGATGCATGCGCGTTTTGAATACCGAGGCAAAGAAAGCGTCATGAGATTTTTTGTAATTACTTGTATCGCCATTTTTTGGTTTACGGGGCTTGTGTTCGCCGAGGAAGCGGAGCCAAAATGGCAGGCTGATACTGGTTTACAGCTAAGCGATTTTTCGCGCAGCGCGCAACCCGATTGGAATCAGGAATTCACCCAATTGACGCGGTTTTTCAATGGCCGCAAAACTGCGCTACACGGTAAAATCACCCGGTACGATCAATTTTCCAATATCGACAGCGAATATGAAATAGGCGTGGATCAAGTATTCGCGCCGCGTTTTAATGGGTATTTATATGTGGCGGCAGCGCCAGATGCCGATTTCCGCCCGGAATGGAAGGCCATGGGCGGAGGCAGTGTGCGGTTGGACAATCCGGCCTGGCAATGGTGGCCGGTTTGGATGACTTTGGATGGGCGGTACGAAGATTACAATAACACCGAAGCCACCACATTAAATCCCGGTTTGCGGATAGAGCCCGCCGATCGCTGGGCGATTGCGGCGCGCGCCATCAGTATCAAGCAACCAGATGAAAAACGCGTCTATGGTTTCGATTTGCGCCTGGACGGTAAAATTGCCGAAGATTTACGATTTTATGCGGGATATGCGGACGCACCGGAAACCGTTGCCGGCATAACGGTCGATACGCAAACTTATTTTACCGGAATCGCATACGATATAACGCCGGCGCATACATTGCGGCTGGGATACACGCATGATGACCGGGAAAATTCCTATATCAGGCAGGTTTTTGATGTCAGCCTTAGTTACAGCTTCTAAACTTTTCTGGATCTGGGCCAGCATGTGCGGCTTGCTTATGGTCACTGGCGCGATACTGTGCCTATTGCTGGCAAAACGCCATTTACAAGATGTCGAACACGTATCGGCCATTGGCCGCAAAGCGCGCTGGAAAAAATATATTTATGCGGCAATTTATTCGCCAGTCCATCTGGATGAAAATGCCTTGCCGGAAATCGAGGATACCGACCGGCGGGTTATTATGGATCTGTCGTTGGATATTATGCGCGGCATGGAAGGCAAGGATAATATTCGGGTTACCGAATTGCTGACCATCTGGCAGATGCAGCCCTATATTTTTAAAATAGTGCGTACCGGCGCGAAGGGGCGGCGTATCCGCGCGCTTACGGTTTTGGGATATTTTATGGATACCGCATCGATGCCAGTATTATTGGAAAGCCTTGCAGCAGAGGATGTTTATGTGCGTCTGGCGGCGTTGCGGGCTCTTGCGATGCGCCAGGCGGTGCAATGTCTGCCGCAAATCGTGCAAAGCATGACGATGGCGGGGGCGGTGAATATTCCCTTGCTGGCGGATACGTTGCGGCGGTTTGGCGAGCCTATTGTTCCGTCTTTGATAAATATTGTGCACGATGAAAAATCTGATGTCTCTATTCGCGCGGCTTGTATCGCCGCGCTCGGGTCCATCGGATCGTTAAAATCGGTCGATGATTTAATTGCCGCGATGCGTGATTCCGATCCGGTGGTTATTATGCAAAGCCTGGACGCGCTTGGCAAAATAGGTGATGCGCGGGCGATTTATAACGCCATATTGTTGATGAAACACGATCATCCCGGCATTCGGGCTAAGGCCAGCCACTTGCTGGGGATATTGCAACAACCGGCGGCGATTCCTTCTTTGTCGGAAAATATGGATGACGAAAAATGGATTGTGCGTTTTCACGCGGCGCGCGCACTATATAGCATTGGGGAAAGAGGCATCGCGATTTTGCGCGCCCATGCGGCAAATAACGACCGTTCCGGTGTAATCGCAACGCAAATCCTGGCAGAAATGGGGGGATAGATGGAATATTACCCCATATTCGAAATGATCGCCTGGGGCATTTTATTTACCGGGTTGACGCAAGACACCATTTATTTGCTGGAATTGCCGGCCGCGTGGATGGAATTTAAAAAACATTCCCATGCCGAGGACACGGAATCGGCCTGGCAATTTTTGTTATCCGAAGCTATTCCGCCGATCAGCCTGATTATCCCGGCCTATAACGAACAGGCGACCATTGTCGAAAGCGTGCGGTCTGGACTCGCATTAAAATATCCGGATCTGGAAATTGTCGTGGTCAATGACGGATCGAAAGACGATACGTTGCCAACCTTGATTCAAGCATTTCAATTGAGGCCAGTGACGCGGGCGCACGATCTAGTCGTTCCGCATGCACCGGTGCGCGGCGTGTATAGTTCGAAATTATATCCGCGTTTATTGGTCGTGGACAAGGAAAATGGCGGCGGCAAAGCCAATGCCAGCAACGCCGGGATCAATTTCGCGCGCAATGAATTATTTTGCGTTATCGACGCGGATTCGTTGTTGGAAGGAGAGGCTTTATTACGCGCGGTGCGGCCATTTTTGGAAGATCCACAGAAAATGATCGCGGTTGGCGGCACGATCCGGATTTTAAACGGCTGCGTGATTCGTGCCGGACAAATCAAGGAAGTGCGCTTGCCATCCCATTTCCTGCCATTGGTGCAAAACATGGAATATATACGCGCGTTCTTGATGGCACGGCTGGCGTGGAGTTATTGGGGCATGCTGGGCATTATTTCCGGCGCCTTCGGCATTTTCCGACGCGATATTGCATTGGACGCGGGCGGATATTCCATCAATTGCATCGGCGAAGATTACGAATTGGTTATTAAAATGCACCGCGCTATGCGGGAAAAACAATTGCCCTATGCTATGCGTTATGTGCCGGAACCGGTTTGTTGGACCGAAGGGCCGGAAACAACCGCCATGCTGGGCAATCAACGCAAACGTTGGCAACGCGGCGCATTACAGGTTTTTTTTAAGCATCGCAAAATGTTATTGAATCCAAAATACGGCAGGATCGGCATGCTGGCATTCCTGCACAGCTTGATTGTCGATGTGATTGGCCCATTCGCCGAGGTTGCGGGATATATTTTAATTCCGGCCCTATGGTTGCTTGGAGTTCTGGATGGTAATTTTGTCCTGGCCTATATCGCGGTATTTTTTGGATTCGGAATTTTTATCAGTCTTTGCACTTTGGCATTGGAAGAAATGCAATTAATGCGCGTGCCGCGCGCCAGGGATTTATTAAAACTGGCCGGCGTTGCGGTGATTGAAAATTTCGGATACCGACAATTGAACAATATCTGGCGCATGATCGGATGGTGGGAATTTTTGTGCCGCAAAAAGGGCTGGGGCCAGATGACTCGCAAGGGATTCGGGGTGGCCGCATGAGCAAGGTTCTGGTCACTGGCGGGGCAGGGTTTATCGGCAGCCATCTGGTAGAAGCGCTGTTGAAAGCAGGCGAGCAAGTATTGGTGGTGGACGATTTGTCCACCGGCAAACACGAGAATCTTCCCGCTGGGGTAGAATTTATCCAAGGCGACATTGCGGATCCAAAATTAGTTAGGTTTCTGGCAAAAGACATCGATTGTTGTTTTCATCTTGCCGCGATCGCGTCTGTGGAGCGGGCTAACCGCGAGTGGCTGCAGACCCATCGCATCAATGCGGGAGGCATCGTCAATCTTTTCCAGTCTATCGCCGCCGAAAAGCGCACTATTCCCGTGGTATATGCTTCTTCGGCGGCGGTTTACGGCAATGGTAATTATTCCCTGAATAGTGAAGACGACATGCCGCATCCGATCAGCGCATACGGGGCCGACAAGCTGGCCTGCGAATTGCATGGCGAGGTCGCGGCGCGGATTCATGGTATTCCGAATGCGGGATTGCGGTTTTTCAATGTGTATGGGCCGCGGCAAAACCCAAGTTCGCCATACTCCGGCGTGATATCGGTATTTTGCAATAAAATAGCCCAAGGCCAACCAGTGACTATATTCGGCAATGGCGGGCAGTGCCGCGATTTCATTTATGTGCAAGATGTCGTGCGGGCATTGATGTTGACATCCATCGCCTTGCAGACAGGGAAAATAACATCGGGTGTATTCAATATATGCACCGGATCGGCGGTCATGATCCGGGATTTGCCCGGTATGATCGGCAATATTATCCATTGTGTGCCGCAAGTGAGGTTTGCCCGCCCGCGGGCCGGCGATATTCATATGTCCTTGGGTAATCCGCAAAAAGCCAAGCTTCAATTAGATTATGCGGCAAAAATTTCCGCGCCAAAGGGATTAGAATTAATGTTAGGCGACACATGCTACAATATGTAAACACAACCTATAAGTGTATGCGTAAAACTAATTATCTTTCGCCGGCGGAGCACGATTTTCCGCAGATTGTCCCTGCGCCAATACCTGATCGCAGGAATGAATCAGAGAATCGATATAACTGGCAATCAGTTTTTGATGTATCGGAGCAATCGTATGCAGCATTTCATGAAATATTTTTCCTTGATCGCTGATGCTGGAAAATCCATAAGTCGTGCCCGAGCCGATCAACCCATGAATTTCCTTGCGCAAATCCCGGTAGTGGTCTTCGGTGGCTTTTTCCTCGCGCAGAATATCCGCGAATTGCCGCAATTGTTCAATGCGTCCCGCAAGCCCATCCAAATATGACACCCGCATATTCTGTATTGTTTGTTCGATATCCACATCACTCTTTTTCATGGTGCGCTCTCCATTCTGATTCTATCAGTCGTGGTAAAGTCATTGGATTAAGGGGTTTTGCAATAACTCCAGATACGCCCAAATTGTAATATTGTTCGATCTCATTCGGTCTAGTCTTGGCGGTTAAAAACAAAATTGGCACATTGTGCAATTTTGGAATCTTGCGAAACTTTCGATAAGTTTCGAATCCATCCATTTCTGGCATCAATACGTCCAGCAAGATCATGTCCGGATTTACTTCTTCGATTTGCGCCAGGGCACGCATACCCCCATCGCAAGTTTCGACAATATAATTGCCGACGTTTTCCAAAGAGAATCGAATAATTCTGCGTATGTCATCTTCGTCGTCGATGCATAAGATTGTTTTCAAAGACCGGAGCATGCATTTCCTCCTTTAATAATTTATCAATGCGGAAATTAGAGCAGAACGCCATAGTAGGTGAAAATATTTATTTGTAATAATCGCATGTATCGCTGTACTATACAACCATAAGTTTAGTAGTGTTGTTCATAAATTAATGGTTTTGTGTCTAAAATAAAAAGATCTTGGGCGGGTTCTTGGGAAATAAAATTATGCTACGACCTTCGCCATTTTACTTAAAGTCACGACATTCAGACGCATTCCCAATGCGTTCTATTGTATTCTCTATCGTTTTGACTTTTGTCGTTGCCGTATGCGCGGTGGGCAGTATTTTTTATACCAATCAGATTGTCGAGCATGGCGCGCAGCAAGACTATGAAACGAAGCAGCTGCTCGGAAATATAAAATGGATTATGCTGATTATTGTGGTTGCGGCCATGCTTGAGTTTTTCACGTGGATGGCTTCGTGGCGCAGTATCGCAAAATGGCGGAAAATGTGGAAGGAAACCAGACTAAGGCTGGAAAACTCACACCGCGCCACAAAAGACGCGTTGGCGGTTGCAGAAAAAGCAACTTTGGCGAAAAGCGATTTCTTAGCCAATATGAGCCACGAAATCCGTACTCCGCTGCATGGCATATTGGGTATGTCGGGCTTGCTGTCGGATACCGAGCTGACGCCGGATCAACGAAGCTTGACGGAAATTATCCGTCAGTCCGGCGAAAACCTGCTTGGCCTGATTAACGATATTCTGGATTTTTCCAAGATCGAGGCGGGGATGCTATCCTTGGAGCCGGTGACGTTTGATCTGCATGGATTAATCAACAGCGTGACCGATACCCTGTTTCTAAAAACACAGGAAAAAGGCCTGGAAATATTGGTGCAATTGGATGCCGAATTACCAAGGCATATCGTGGCGGATCCGGTGCGATTGCGGCAGATTCTGCTAAACCTGGTTAATAACGCGGTTAAATTCACAGAATCAGGGCATGTTTTAATCAAGGCCGTGAAAGAATCGGAGAATGGCGAGGATATAAAATTAGGCTTTGCGGTCGAAGACTCCGGCATAGGCATCCCTGCCGACAAATTGAACTACATTTTCGACCGTTATGCGCAAGCCGAACAATCGACCACGCGGCAGTATGGCGGTACCGGTTTGGGCCTGGCCATTTGCCGCAAGCTGGTCAAAATCATGGGTGGAACAATCCAAGTTTCCAGTGAAATGGCCAAGGGTTCGACATTTTATTTCGACATTCCATGCAAACGCGCTGCAGCGTCCGACAATGTACAGAATTTTGTTCCTGATTGCGACCTTAAAGAGATCAGAGCCTTGGTTGTCGACGATCACGCCGCCAGCCGTGAAGTATTGCGGCAATTGCTGACGTCATGGAATATGCGGGTGGATGTGTGTGCATCGGGCGAAGAAGCTTTGGAGCTTCTGAAGCAGGCATGCAAGGAAGATCCATATTGTTTTCTTCTCACCGATTACCGCTTGGCGAATGGGATGAGCGGCCGGGATTTAGCCGCGCAAGTAGGGGTGCTGCCGGAATTGCGGCGCACCATTATGATTATGGTTACGGCTTTGGCACAAACAGTCACCAGCGGATTTCTGGCGCGTAATGGATTTGCGGCTTTTTTCGTCAAGCCTTACTATCCCGATCATATAAAGGCCGCGTTACAAATTTTGATGGATACGCACCGCAGCGGAAAAACTTTGCCGCTTCTAACCCGCTTCCGCATCGAAGGAATATTGCACGGCCCCAAAAACAAGCAGTCCGACGCCAAAATATTTCAGGGAGCGCGTGTATTGGTTGTCGAGGATATGAGAGTGAACGCCATGTTGATTGTGCGTATCCTGGAAAAATGTGGTTGCGAAGTGGATGTAGTGGTCAATGGCAGGCTAGCGGTCGAACAGCTGCGCGGCAGGCGGTATGAGATTGTATTCATGGATTGCCAAATGCCGGAAATGGATGGATTCGAAGCCACAAAATGCATCCGCGCCGAAGAAATACCAAGAAATATTCATCACACTATTATCGCGCTGACCGCAGATGCGATGAGCGGCGATCAGGACAAATGCATCGCGGCGGGAATGGATGATTATCTCAATAAACCTTTTAAAGAGGAGCAAATTCACGACATGCTTCGGAAATGGATTGGCCATAAAAATTCCGGAGAAAGCAAGGCCGTGTCCTTCAGCGCCAGATAAGCGGCGTCGCTAAAATTTTATTTATTGTCAGGTGTTGTATGCATAAAAGATCGTTTGCCTCCATAGATGCCAGTTATCTGTCCAGTCTGCCAAAAAATGGGGCGGTATGGGTGATTTATTTCTCCGGCGGATTTTGCGCCGCGCTTGGATTGATGGTGATGTATGGCTGGTTTACCAATAACCCCGCTTTGCTACAAATTCATCCGGCGTTCGCCGCGATGCAATTCAATACCGCGCTGTGTTTCTTATTAAGTGGAATGGGTTTAACGGCGCTAATCTCCTATCGGACGATGCTGGCGCGGGTGGTTGCTTTACCTTTGTTTTTATTGGCGGGTTTAACATTCGCACAATATGTCTTTGGCGCAGATTTCGGCATCGATAATCTATTTTTAAAATCATATATTAATATTCAGCTATCGCATCCCGGGCGAATGGCGCCGAATACATCCATTTGTTTTTTGCTGGCCGCAATGGCAATCGCCGCGGGTACAATGCACGCGGCTTTTTTAAAGCGCGCTTATATGATACGGTTAAGCGGTCTGGTGATGCTGTTTCTTAGTCTTATATCGTTGTCCGGATATATATTTCATGTTGAAGCGGGTTTTGGCTGGGCTTCGCTGACGCGTATGGCGCTTCATACCGCTATCGGTTTCTGCGTCTTGGGATCAGGAATCCTTGCCTTCGCATCGCATCAAGTGGCGGCGAGTAAAATGCTATTCAAAGATGCGCCAAGCAGTTATGTGCCGATATTGGCAGCATTCATCATGCTGATTGCTTCTTTAGGCAGCTGGATATTTCTAGACACGAAAGAGATTAAGCAGGCAAAATTTGCTTTATCCCGATCTCTGGAATATGTCCAAGAGAATTTCAAAAGCAAAGTAGACACAAGGGTGCGGATGTTGCAGCGCATGACCAATCGTTGGCAGATCGAGCGTGGAACTCCTTATAAAAAATGGCAATCGGACGTGCGGGGCTACATGATCGATCAAAAAGATTTGCGGGCAATGCAATGGGTGGATGCGGACAATAATATTCTCTGGATCGAAGCTTTGGAAAAGCGCGATTCAAGCTCTGCCGACGTTTTTTCTGCGGAACAAAGACTGAAAATAGTGCAAACAGCATTGCAAACTCGCAGGCCGGTGGTCAGTCCGCCCATGGCTACATTAGACAATGACTATGCCATTATGATTGCCGTGCCTATTTTTATCGGGGCAGAATCCGGCGGATACATCGTTGGCGCATACGAAGTCAAGGCGCTGATGGAAAGCGCTATGGCCGGACAATTCAACGCCGATGGCTGGCTGGAAGTAGCCAATGCAGGACAGCAAGTGGTTTTTCAAACCGCTCAAATGACAGAACCGGACAAAGCGCGCTGGAACATCTATAGTATCATCGAGGTACGGGGGACGAAGCTATACTTTAAGGCCTGGCCAAAACGCGAATTTTTGCTGGAGCAACGATCGACATTTCCGGAAATGATTCTGGCAGCGGGCATTATTCTGTCTTTTTTGATTGCGCATATTCTGCGCCAATCGGAAATTTCCAGATATCAAACGAATTTATTGACGCGTAGCGAGGAAACTTTCCGTACCGCGATGGAATACGCGCCGGTGGGCATGGCATTAATATTCCCATCAGGCGAATGGTTTAAGGTCAACAAAGCCTTGCGTGATATGATGGGATATTCCGAGGTAGAAATTTTTACCTTGAATTTGCAATCCATTAGTCATCCGGATGACTGGGTGGCGGATCAACAGCGATTGAGCGCCTTGTTGCGTGGCGATATACAAAGTTTTCAGGTTGAAAAACGCTTTATCCACAAATCTGGCCGGGTGGTGTGGGCGTTAATTAATGCGTCTTTGGCTAGAAATCCAAACGGCACGCCGAAATATGTAATTAAGCAAATTTTGGATATTACCGAACGCAAAGAAATTGAACGCGTAAAAAGCGAATTTGTATCCATGGTCAGCCACGAATTACGCACGCCATTGACATCAATCCGCGGGTCGCTCGGGCTGATTTTAGGAGCGATGAGCAAAAGTCTGCCGGAAAAAGTGCGCAATCATATTGGCATTGCGCACCGTAACTGCGAACGGTTGATTTTGCTGATTAACGATATTCTGGATCTCGATAAAATCACATCCGGGAATATGCAATTCGACATCAGGCCGGAAAAAGTGTCTGGGTTGATAGAGCAGGCGGTAGAAGGCAATTTATCTTATGCCGGAAAATATAATGTCCATTTCCAAGTGAGCCCGATTCCGCCAGAATTGATGGTATATGCCGATGATGACCGCATCATCCAGGTTCTCGCCAATCTTTTGTCGAATGCGGCCAAATTTTCGCCGGAACAATCGGTAGTCAGTATATCGGCGGAACAAAGGGGTAAATTTGTTCGCATTTCGGTGCAGGATAAAGGCCCCGGAATTCCCGAAGGATTCCGCAGCCGCATTTTCAATAAATTCTGCCAGGCCGATTCATCGGCCGCACGGCAAAAAGGCGGATCGGGTCTTGGGTTAAGTATCAGCAAAGAACTGGTCGAACGCATGCATGGCCAAATCGGTTTTGAAAGCGAAGAAGGCAAGGGCAGTTTGTTCTGGTTCGATCTTCCATGCACGGATGAATTTGGAATGTTCGCCGCCGCACCTTTGAGCAAGCAAGAAGCCCCACGCACCAATGATAATCGTCCATTGATCCTGCATATCGAAGACGACGCGGATTTAAGCGGTATTCTGGCCAATGCGCTTAGCGATCGGGCGGAAATAATCCAGGCGCCAACCTTGCATAATGCCGAGGAATTGTTAAAGCAAAGGAATTTTTCCTTGGTGATTCTGGATATCAATATGCCGGATGGTAATGGGATTTCATTATTGGATCGTTTGACAACATTGACCAGCTATCCGGTGCCATGGCTGATTTTATCGGCCTATGAAGCTGGCAGAGAAGTTCAGGAACGCGTTGCCGCGACCATGGTTAAATCGAGAGTGCCCGAAGCAAAAGTTATAGAAACAATTTTAAAAGTCATGCAACAAACCAATATTCAGCCACCAGGAGAGGAATATGGAACATAAACTGCAAGATATTTTATGTGTCGATGACGAAGTCGACATATTAAATATTGCCAAGGAATGTCTGGAGCTGGTCGGGGGCTATAATGTGCGTTGTTGTAGCAGCGGCGCGGAGGCTTTTTTGCAGTTAAAAGAATCGTGCCCTGATATTATTTTATTGGACGTGATGATGCCGGGAATGGACGGTTTGGCGGTTTTGCAAGAATTGCGTAAGAAACCGGAATTCAGCCATGTGCCGGTGATATTGATGACCGCGCGCGTACAACCAATGGAATTGGTGGAATATGAACGTTGCGGATCAAAAGCGGCGATTCCAAAGCCGTTCGATCCGATGTTGCTATCAGCCCAAGTGGAGGAGATCTGGCAGAAATACGCTTGAGACAGAGTCTTAAACTCACTGCGGATTCAAACCAAATCTATATTAAAGTTTATAAGAATTAGCATACAATATCTATTGCTTGTTATGGGTGGTTGGAACTAAGATGAAACTATGCCTGTGGACAATAGATCCTCATCCGATACCCAAATCAAATTTTATCTTAGCCCCCATGAAACCTGGGATGCGATGTATCAGGATTGTCAGAATGCAAAACATTCCATCGAATTCGAACAATATATTTTGAACAATGATGAATTGGGTGAAAAATTCGCGGCATTGTTTGCGGAGAAATCCAAGCAAAATATTGCGGTGCGATTGATATTGGACAAGGTCGGCAGCAGCAATATGGTGTCGTCTCCTTATTTTCAAGAAATAAGGGATAATGGCGGTGAAGTGCATTTTTACAATCCCATAACCTGGTTCAATATTTTTCTGCCCCATACTTGGTACCCGCGCAATCATACCAAAACCATGTTGATCGATTCCAGTATTGCCTATACCGGCGGCGTATGTCTGGCGGCTTACATGCGTGATTGGCGCGATACACAGGCGCGGTTTACCGGTAGCATGATCGAAGACGTTAAAAACGATTTCGCTAATCTCTTAAATGCGTTTAAAAAACGCCGGCGTCGTCTGCCGACTTATCTTTCCAAGATCAAAGGTAATTTGTTCCGATATGTGATCAGCAGGCCGCATGTCAGGGCCAATCCGATATATAAAGAAATGCTGGAAAAAATTTGGGCGGCGAAGAAACGCATTTGCATTGTCAGCCCATATTTCCTGCCGCCTAAAAAATTGCGCCGCGCTTTGTATGCCGCCGCATTGCGCGGGGTGAAGGTGCAGATTATGACGTCGATGAAAACCGACGTGCCGCTGGCGGATTACGTGGGCCGTTCCTATTTCAAGCAAATGACGCATTTTGGCATAGAAGTATTGCTGTACAAAAAAACCGTGTTGCACGCCAAGTATTCCATTATTGACGATAATTGGGCAACTATCGGCAGCATGAATATCGATTATCTCAGCCTGACACGGAATCGCGAGGCGAATATTATTTTAGAAGACTTGCCGACCATTGCCGAAATGCAGGGCCATTTCGATCACGACATGCAGTTTTGCGATAAAGCGGGGCCGGATTATTATCGCATGTTGCCCTTGCATGTGAAGTTAATAGGATTCTTGGGCCGCGTGTTCCGGAGAGTGATTTAAGAATGTCATTCAAGATTTTATTCAGCAATATCGGATATGCCAAAGGTATCAATGGCGCCTTGTCGCAACATATTTTACGGTTCACCAAGCATTTTTATTCTAACCTGGCTGAACAACAAAATGTATTGTCGCAATTGAAGACTATCATGACAACAGAACAGCCCGATTTATGCTGTTTTGTCGAGGTTGATAGTGGGTCGTTCCATTCTTCCTATTTCAATCAATTGCAGGCATTGATGGACGATGAATATGCGCATCATGACATTGCCAATAAATATGGCGAAGGCAATCCGGTGGCAAACCTTCCGATGTATCGCGGCAAAAGCAACGCGTTTTTATCGAAACGCGGTTTCGCGTTCGAGCGGCTGTATTTTAGCCATGGAACAAAGCGCCTGATTTATCGATTATCATTGGATGATAATCGCAGTTTGATTTTCGCCCATTTCTCCCTAAGCCGCAAAGTGCGGATGAAACAATTCCGCGAAGTCAACCAATTGGTGCGGGACAGCAAGGGCGAGGTGATTATTATGGCCGACTTTAATATCATGCAGGGATTCGGCGAGTTAGAGCCGTTATTGCAAGACACCGATTTGAAAGTTTTAAATAAAGAAACCGAGCATACATTCATTTTTCACCGCCGCAAACTGGCGTTGGATTTATGTATTTGTTCTTCGGCGTTGCAGGACCGCGCCAATTTGCGCATTATCAAACAGCCTTTCTCCGATCACGCGGCGCTGTTGCTGGAGTTTTAGGGGGGTAAAATTTAGGCCGCGTCGCTGGATTTCTCGGATTCCAGGTCTTCTAATATGCCGCGTTTCACAAGCGCCTCGCGCATGTGATTCATGAATTTCAAAAATTGTTCTTGTTCAGATTTATTGAACCCGGAAAATAATTCCGACACGCGGTCTTTGAATAAATCGCAACCTTCGGCCAATTTTTTTTCGGCCTTTGCGGTTGGTTGAATCATAATCGCGCGGCGATCTGTGGGATGGGGTTTGCGTTCCACCAACCCAGCTTTTTGCAAGGCATCGACTAACGCCGTGATGTTGGTGGCTGTGACGCCTAATTCGTCGCTTAAGGCCCCCATGGTCATGGGGCCGTTATCCATCAACAATCCCATAAGGCGCAAGCGTTGTGGTGTCATGCCTTGTTGTTCCATGCGCGATTCGGCCCAGCGCGTGAATCCCGGGCTGGTATGCCAAAATAATTCGACCAATTGATGTTTGATTGGTGCGTTGGTTCCCTGGCTGAAACGGCAAGTCTTGGTTTTGTTTTTTCCGGTCAAGATTTAAAGTTCCTGTATTGCAGTTTCATGACAATCGCGCATTCAGCACGGGCGTGTTTGGCGAGTGACCCGAACAATATACACATAAAAAATATACATGTACATATAGTTCATATATTGACTATATGGAACACGGGCGCTAACTTTGCAAGTAAATTCATCGTTTCGCGGAGATTTACTGATGTTTCGTTTTAAATCCTTGATCGTACTTATCCTGGTTGTGGTAATCGGGTACTTTATATATATGCGGACGATGGGTGGTGGCGCTGGCGGCCAAATGGCGGGAATGCCGCATGATATGGCTATGCCGGTCAGCGTTGCCGAAGTAACGGAACGCGAAATACAGGAATGGAGCGAATTTTCAGGCCGCTTAGTTGCGGTGGATCAAGTAGAAATCCGTCCGCGCGTATCAGGTACTATTGATTCGATCCATTTTGCCGATGGCGATTATGTAAAAAAAGGCGCGGTATTGTTTACTATCGATCCGCGCCCGTATGAAGCCGCTTATCAAGCCGCCAGTGCGCGCGCCATTTTAACCGAAACCGAATTGCGCCGCGCTGAAAGATTATTGGCGGACAAAGCAGTGCCGCAACGCGATTTCGATCAGCGCAAAAACGATGCTCGCATCGCGCGCGCCGATTTGACCCGCGCCAAACTGGATTTGGGATATACAAAAATTCTGGCACCGATCGAGGGCCGGGTCAGCCGTGCGGAAATCACCGTCGGTAATCTAGTTGATGCCGGGGGCAATGCGCCGATTTTGACGACGGTTGTTTCTAACCGTCCTATTTACGCCGATTTTGAAATAGATGAAAAAACCTATTTGCGTTATACGCGCGGCGCTAACGGCGAATCGCAAGCGGTTTCGCAAATTCCGGTAACGATGAATCTGGCCACCGAAATCGGCGCCCCGCATATCGGACGCATTGAATCCTTTGACAATCAATTGAATCCTGCATCCGGCACGATCCGCGTGCGCGCGATTTTTGAAAATACCGATGGCACGCTGGTGCCTGGATTATTCGCCCGCATTAAATTGGGCAGTCCGACGCAAACCAGGGCATTGTTGATTACCGATCGCGCCGTTGGTACCGATCAAAGCAAGAAATTCGTTTTGGTTGTCGGCAATGATAATAAGGTCGAATATCGCGAAGTGAAATTAGGCGCTATGGCCGATGGGTTGCGTGTGGTGCAAAGCGGATTGAAAGCGGGCGAAAAAATTGTGGTTAATGGATTACAACGCGCCCGTCCGGGTTCCGCGGTGATGCCGGAAATGGTGCCTATGGATGATAAAAAACCGGCTGCTGCGCCAGCAACTGCTCCGGTGGAATCGCACGCGGAGCCTGTGCCAAGTGATATTCCAACCATTCCGGTTGCGGAACCGCCACCGGCAACGCCAGCAATCCCGGCAGAGCCATCTAAAATGCAAGAACCATCCGCGCCACCACCAAGCTTGCAAGAACCGGCGGCTAAGGAATAATCATGAATATATCCAGATTCTTTATCGACCGTCCGATCTTTGCCGCTGTTTTATCGCTGTTGATTTTTATCGCGGGTTTTATTTCAATCTGGCAATTGCCGATTTCCGAATATCCTGAGGTCGTGCCGCCATCGGTTGTGGTGATGGCGCAATATCCCGGCGCGAATCCGGAAGTAATCGCCGAAACCGTCGCCGCCCCATTGGAAGAACAAATTAACGGCGTCGAAGACATGTTATATATGTTTTCGCAAGGCACGTCCGACGGGCGGATGACCTTGACTGTTACATTCAAAATCGGCACCGATCCGGACAAGGCGCAACAATTGGTGCAAAACCGCGTCAATCAAGCCTTGCCGCGCTTGCCGGATATCGTCCGGCAATTTGGCGTTACCACGGTCAAAAGTTCGTCCGATATGACGCTGGTAATCCATTTATTGTCGCCGGGTGACCGGTATGATTTATTGTATTTGGGCAATTACGCGACCTTGAACATCAAGGATCGTTTGCGCCGCCTACAGGGTGTGGGCCAAATCGAAGTATTCGGTGGCAGCGATTACGCCATGCGTTTGTGGCTGGATCCCGATAAAATCGCCGCACGTAATATGTCGGCTGGCGATGTGATTGCCGCTATTCGCGAGCAAAATGTCCAGGTTGCGGCGGGTGTGATCGGCGCATCGCCATCACCCGATACCGATTTGCAATTGAACGTCAACACGATGGGCCGTTTGCAATCCGAAGAAGAATTCGCCGATATTATTTTAAAAACCAATTCAGATGGTGGCGTTACAAGGTTAAAAGACGTCGCGCGCATTGAATTGGGCGGATCACAATATTCATTGCGGTCCTTGTTAAATAACAAGCCAGCAGTTGCGTTAGGTATTTTCCAAACATCCGAAGCCAATACCATCGCGTTGTCCGATCAAATTCGCGCGACTATGGAAGAATTAAAACAAGATTTCCCGGATGGTTTGGAATATGACATCGTATATGACCCAACCACCTTCGTGCGCGATTCGATCAAGGCGGTTATTCAAACATTATTAGAAGCCATCGCGTTGGTCGTTTTGGTGGTGATTTTATTCCTGCAAACTTGGCGCGCATCGATCATTCCATTGCTGGCGGTGCCGGTTTCGATTGTTGGGACCTTTGCGTTGATGTTGCTGTTCGGATTTTCGATCAATGCGTTATCGCTGTTCGGGCTGGTATTGTCGATCGGGGTCGTGGTGGACGATGCGATCGTCGTGGTTGAAAACGTGGAGCGCAATATCGAATCCGGACTTTCCCCGAAAGAAGCCACGTATCAAGCGATGCGAGAGGTAAGCGGCCCTATCATCGCCATCGGGCTTACCTTGATTGCGGTGTTCGTACCAATCGCCTTTATCAGTGGTTTGACCGGGCAGTTTTATCGCCAATTCGCGCTGACCATTGCGATTTCGACCATTATTTCCGCCTTTAATTCCCTAACCCTAAGCCCTGCGATGGCGGCGTTATTATTAAAAGGCCATGATGCACCAAAAGATTGGTTGGCGCGGACCATGGATAAGGGACTGGGTTGGATTTTCCGGCCATTCAATCGCGCCTTCAAAAGCGGGGCGGATGCGTATTCCACGCGCGTCGGTAAAGTATTAAATCACAAGGCGGCGGCCATCGGCGTTTACGTGATTCTGATCGCCTTGACCGCATTTGGTTTTTGGAAAGTTCCGGTTGGCTATATCCCGGCGCAGGATAAACAATATCTGATCGGGTTTGCGCAATTGCCGGATGGCGCGTCGCTGGACCGCACCGAAGATGTAATTCGCCGCATGTCGGATATCGTTATGAAAACGCCTGGCGTTGCCCATGCGGTGGCGTTTCCGGGATTGTCGATCAACGGCTTTACCAATAGTTCCAATGCCGGGATCGTATTCGTTCCATTAAAAGATTTCCATGAACGCACGGAATCGGCGGAACAAATCGCCGGATCGCTGAACATGCAGTTCGGGTCGATCAAGGACGCGTTCGTTATGGTTTTGCCGCCGCCGCCAATTTTGGGGCTTGGCACCACCGGCGGATTCAAAGTTCAGATCGAAGATAGGGCGGATTTGGGTGATGAGGTTTTGTATAACGTCACCCAAGAAGTCCAAGGCAAGGCCTGGCAAAATCCGATTCTGTCCGGTGTATTCAGCGGTTATCAAATCAACGTGCCGCAATTGCATATCGATTTGGACCGGACCAAGGCCAAGCAATTGGGTGTTTCGATCAGCAGCGTTTTTGAAACATTGCAGGTTTATTTGGGGTCGCTTTATATTAACGATTTCAACAAGTTCGGACGCACTTATCAAGTAATCGCTCAGGCCGATGCATCGTTCCGCGATCAGGCCGAGGACATCGCCCAATTAAAAGTGCGCAATGATTGGGGCCAGATGGTTCCGCTGGGCAGTATTTTAACCGTCAGCCAAAGTTACGGTCCGGAACGCGCGATGCGGTATAATGCCTACCGCACCTCGGATATTAATGGCGGCCCGGCCCCGGGTTATTCATCCGGCCAGGCGCAAGAAGCGATTGAAAAAATCTTAAAAGAAACCTTGCCCAAGGGCATGAGTTACGAATGGACCGATTTGACCTATCAACAAATCCTGGCTGGCAATACATCTTTGCTGGTATTCCCATTATGCGTATTGCTAGTGTTTCTGGTGCTGGCGGCGCAATATGAAAGTTTGGTATTGCCGCTCGCGGTTATTTTGATCGTGCCGATGTGTTTACTGTGCGCGATTGCTGGCGTTTGGTTTGCAGGGGGAGATAATAATATCTTTACCCAGATAGGTCTAATAGTGCTTGTGGGCCTTGCGTGCAAGAACGCGATTTTGATCGTCGAATTCGCGCGCGAGTTGGAATTGGAAGGATATACGCCGTTAAAGGCGGCGATTGACGCGGCGCGGTTGCGTTTGCGCCCGATTTTAATGACATCGTTTGCCTTTATCATGGGCGTGGTGCCATTGGTATTTTCCAGCGGCGCGGGATCGGAAATGCGGCACGCCATGGGCGTTGCGGTGTTTTCCGGCATGTTGGGCGTAACGTTCTTCGGCCTGTTCCTGACACCGGTATTTTATGTCGCTTTGCGTAAATTCTCTGGCGGGAAGTTAACGTCCTGCAATATTCCGGCTTTACATGTACAAGATTCGGGGAAAACTCATGGTTAGAAATAAAATCCTCTTATTCAGCATGGCAGCCTTGTTAACCGGCTGCAGCCTCGCGCCAAATATGAAAATGCCGGATTTGGGCCTGCCCAATTTGTTCAAGGAACAAACTGTGCCAAACGAACACGCGGTCGAAGGCGTTGTTTGGAAAAAAGCCGCGAATTTGGAACAATCCGATCGTGGGGAGTGGTGGAAAATATTCGGCGATTCCAAATTGAATGATTTGCAGGCGACAGCGATTGCCGCCAATCAAACCCTGGCCGCTGCCGCCGCGCGCGTGGATCAAGCCCGGGCCGAAGCCAACGTTGTTGGGTCAAGTTTGTTCCCAAGTATTGATGTGGGCGCGAATGCGGCGCGTATCAAACCGTCTGAAAATTCTGCAACTACTATTAGCAGTAATGGTAATTCCTATAGTTTATATACCGCCCAGGGCGTTATATCGTACGAAGCCGATTTATTCGGTCGGGTGCGCGATTCTGCCAAAGCTGCGGGTCTCGATGCCAATGCCACCGCTGCGGCTTATCACAGCGTGCTATTGGCATTGCAAGCCGATGTGGCGCAAACTTATTATGCGATACGTTCCATCGATACCGAACGGCAATTACTGCGCGATACGGTAAAATTGCGCACCGAGGCTGCGCGCATTATGCAGCGCCGCTTTGACGAAGGCGAGGTCGGCGACCCCGATTTAACCCGCACCCAAAGCGAATTGGCCAGCACCGAAGCCGAATTGATTATTTTGGATCGCAATCGCGCGGCGTTGGAACATTCCCTGGCGGTATTGCTGGGTAAAATTCCATCGAACTTTACCTTTGCCGAATTCGCCTTGGCCGACGAAGCCCCGCCGGAAATTCCAGGCGGAATTCCATCGACCTTATTGTTACGTCGTCCGGATATTGCGGCGGCGCAATCATCGATGGCGGCTGCCAATGCGCGCATCGGCGTTGCCAGGGCATCGTTTTTCCCGCAATTATTTTTAACCGCTACCGGGGGATTCGAAGCCAATTCCATCGGCGATTTATTTGAATTATCCAGCCGCACTTGGGCGCTGGGGCAGGCGGCGGGACTGGCCTTGACCATGCCTATTTTTGATGCGGGCCGGAATATCGCCCGTGTCGATTCGGCCGAAGCGGCGTATGCCGAATCCATCGCCAATTATCGCCAACAAGTTCTGGTGGCTTTCCGCGATGTCGAAGATAATTTGGCCGATCAACGGTTATTGGCCGCGCAAACGGTTAAACACGAGATTGCCGCCAAGGCATCGCAACAAACAACTGACCTTACGCAAAAACGGTACGATGAAGGCGATGTCGATTATTTTGAAGTCGTCGATGCTCAACGTACTTCGCTTGCTGCCGCGCGTGCGGCTGTGCAAGCCAAGGGCCAGCGTTTGATTACGGCGGTCGAATTGATCCGTGCGCTGGGCGGTGGATGGGAAGAAGATCTTTCCAAAACTGCGCGATCGGAATAAATTACAGTACGCATTCTGACTTGCTTGTAATTACGCCGCAGCCGGAAAAATAACCCGGTAATAAAAAGCATACGACCGCACGCGCAATGCGCAAATTATTTATGCAAAAGTATGCAATCTCAGGTTGTATACATACGAAAGCTATTCTATTGTTCTGGTATGCAACAACGCCCCAACGACAATTTTTTCATTCGGCATGCAACCTCGGTTGCTATTTCAGCAGTAACACTATTGGTTGTAATTGCCGCCTATATTCTTTATGTGCAGGGACAGGCTAATATCGCCGCGAGAGATTTAGTATCCCACACATATGTTGTGCGCAGCCATATTAGATTGATAACGCGCCAATTAAGAGATGCGGAAATAGGACAGCGGAATTACTTGTTGACCGGTCGAGAAGAACATTTAGAGCCTTATTTCGATGCTATCAAAAACTCCGATGGGAATGCACCTATAAGCGATTCGTTGGACTACAGACGTTCCATATTAGAAGAAATTGCGGTTGTAAAACAGTTAACGACCGACAACGTATTGCAGCAGCGCAATATAGAGGAATTAGAAGTTATAGTTGGTAATTTACTGAAATATTTGGCCAGCACCATTGAGGATCGGCGAGCAAATGGCGCGGCCGTTCTTAAAACACTTGATATTGATTATGACAAGCGACTGATCGAACACGCTGGAATTCTGCTCCGGGTTATGGAAGCAGAGGAAACTCGCCTTTTGGCTACCCGCACTGAAATTGATGAAATCAATGCCCATCAGAACAATATATTCGTTTTTATGGGCGTCGGTATTTTTTATTTGATTATGGTGCTCTGCATTTGGCTGTATCAACGCAGCCGCGCGCGGGCCCAGGCGCAAATGATCCGCTATACGCAGGAGTTAGAGCGCAGCGAAGAAGAGTTGAAAATGCAGCAGGAGGAATTAAAAGCCTCCAACGAAGAAATCGAAGCTTCTAACGAAGAATTGGAAGAAAAAACCAGGGCGTTGGAGGAGCAGAATATTCAAATCCGTCTCCAATCAGAAGAATTGACCAAAAGCCAAAAAGTGATCGAAGAAAAAGCCAAGGAATTGGAACGCGCCAGCCGGTATAAATCCGAATTCCTGGCCAATATGAGCCACGAATTGCGCACGCCGCTGAACAGTCTTTTGATTCTAGCAAGATTGCTGGCATCGAACGAAGAAGGCAATTTGACCGAAGAACAAGTTGAAGAGGCGCGGGTTATTTATAATGGCGGATTGGAATTATTGAACCTGATCAACGATATTTTGGATCTTTCCAAGGTCGAAGCCGGTAAATTGACCATTACCGCCGAGGATGTGCCGTTGGATGGCATTGTGAAAAAATTGCAACAACAATTCACGCCTGTCGCCAATGAAAAAGGCGTGGCATTCCCCATCAAAATAGCCGCCGATCTGCCGTCGTATTTACACAGCGATACACAACGGGTAGAGCAGATTTTAAAAAATCTTCTCTCCAACGCCTTTAAATTTACCGACAAGGGATCTGTAACGTTAAGTATCTCTCGGCCAGACGAGAAAATCGAACTGCAGCGCCATTCGCTTGATCATGACAATGCGATTGCCTTTTCGGTTATCGATACGGGCATCGGCATTGAAGCATCGAAATTCAAAGATATTTTCGAAGCTTTTCAGCAAGAAGATGGATCGATCGACCGCCATTATGGCGGCACCGGATTGGGGCTTACCATTGCGCGTAAATTCGCGCATATGCTGGGTGGAGAAATTCATGTCAGAAGTGAAAAAGGCAAAGGCAGTATATTCACGCTTCTATTGCCATTAACGTTGACGCCTGTTGTTATGGAAAGCACTCAACCGGCGGATGACGCTGAAGAAGGCGCTAAAATAGAATTGAAAACGATGCGCCGCGCCGCGTTAAAAGAATTTATCGAAGATGATCGAAAAAATATCGGCGATAAAGACAAAATATTGCTGATTATCGAGGACGACCCGACCTTTGCCAAAACCTTGATGAAAATCGCGCACAAGCGCGGATATAAATGCGTCTGTGCTGGCGATGGTAAAACAGGCTTGCTGTTCGCAACCGAATGGCTGCCGACCGCGATTATTCTGGACTTGAAATTGCCGGATATAGACGGCATGCAAGTATTGGATCAATTAAAGCATAATTTGAAATCACGGCATATTCCCGTGCATATCATCAGCGGACGCGATGCAGCAGAAAATGTGGTGCCGCTGCGCAAGGGCGCGATTGGATATTTGGCGAAGCCAGTTGAAAAAGAAGCGATCGAGGGCGTTTTCACCAAAATCGAAAGTTTACTGACCACGCAAGTTAAACAAGTATTGGTTATCGAAGACGATAAGAAAAATCAGATCGCCATTCAAAGTCTTTTGAAAAAGAAAGACGTTCAAATCACGTTGGTTGATACGGGCGGCGCGGCGCTGAGCCAACTGAAAAATACCGCGTTCGATTGCATTATTCTGGATTTGCGCTTGCCGGATATGACTGGGTTCGATTGGCTGGAAAAAGCGGAAAAAATGGCCGACGCGCAAGGATTACCGCCGGTGATCGTATATACCGCCAAGGAATTGACCGAAGAAGAAAACCGCGATCTAAGCAGTTATGCCGAAAGCATTATTATCAAAGGCGCGAAATCGCCGGAACGGTTGCTGGATGAAGTAACCTTGTTCCTGCATACGGTAGAATCGACCTTGCCGAACGAACAGAAAGAAATTATCCGCATGCAGCATGACCCGGACAAAGTGCTCAAAGACCGCACGCTGCTTTTGGTGGATGACGATTTGCGCAATACCTTCGCCTTGTCCAAGTTGTTGAAAAAACACGGGATGAATATCGTTATTGCGGATAACGGACAAATGGCGCTGGAAAAACTGCACCAAAATAAATCCATCGAAATGGTCATTATGGATATTATGATGCCGGTCATGGATGGGTATCAGGCAATGCGGGAAATCCGCTCGCAACCGGATCTGCAAAATCTTCCGGTGATCGCCTTGACCGCGCGCGCGATGCAGGATGAACAAGAAAAATGCATGGAAGCCGGCGCCAACGATTACCTGACCAAGCCTGTGGATATTGAACGTCTATTGACCTTGTTGCGCGTTTGGCTGTTCAAACAGGAAGAGGCGGCCTAAATGCTGCCTGCTGCCGCGACTCTTTTATCCGATGAAAAAGCGGCGCCAGGCAATAAAGCGGTACAGGATAGTAACGCAGAAAAAATCGAGATCGAATTGCTGTTGACCGGGATTCAGCGGCGCTATGGCTATGATTTTTTCCATTATTCTCAAGCTTCTTTACGGCGCCGGTTGTGCCGGGCCCGTGATTATGCGGGATTTTCCCGGTTCAGCGAATTGCTAGACAGTCTTTTGCATGACGAGAGATGTTTTGACGAATTTTTAAAACATATGTCGATCACGGTGACCGAAATGTTCCGTGATCCCGGTTTTTATGCGGCAGTTCGGGAAAAAATTGTTCCCGTGCTGAAAACTTTTCCGTTCGTCAAAATCTGGCATGCGGGATGTGCGACCGGCGAAGAAGTATATTCGATGGCTATTTTGCTTGAAGAAGAAGGTTTCTTGGACCGTACGCGCCTGTACGCAACGGATTTTAACAAACATGCGCTGGATACCGCGCAGGAAGGGGTTTATCCCAAAAAACATCTGGATAGTTATGCCACCAATTACCGCGCCGGAGGCGGCAAGGGTGATTTTACCGATTATTACAACCAGGGTTATGATCTTGCGAAAATTAAGGACCGTTTCAAGGAACGGATCACGTTTTCCTATCATAACCTAGTTACTGATGGGGCTTTCGGCGAAATGAATCTGATCTGTTGCCGTAATGTGATGATTTATTTCGACAAATATTTACAAGATCAAGTATTGTGGAAATTTGTTGGCGGCTTACGTCATGGCGGCTTTTTGTGCTTGGGCAACCGGGAGACTTTGAATTTTACCAAAGTGAAACCGTTGTTCGAAGCAACCGACAGCAAACAAAGAATTTATAAAAAAACCGGAGTGGGCCATGCAGTCGAGCCCTTATGAAGCGATTGTGATTGGTGCGTCGGCGGGCGGGATAGAGGCCTTGAAAACCATTTTGCCCGCCTTGCCGGAATGGTTTTCAATTCCGCTGGCGATTGTGCAGCATATTGACGGGCGGTCGGACGATTTTCTGGCCGGTTATCTCGACAGCATATCCGCTATTACCGTCAAGGAGGCCGAAGATAAGGAGCCGCTTGCGCCGGGGCATGTGTATCTAGCGCCGCCCGGATATCATTTGTTGATTGAATCGGACCGGACTTTTTCATTGTCGGTCGATGGAAAAGTAAACTTCTCTTGCCCATCTATTGACGTATTATTCGAAAGCGCGGCGGATGCGTATAACGAAACGCTGATCGGCGCGGTATTAACCGGCGCGAATGGCGACGGCAGCATGGGTTTAAAGTCCATCAAAACACATGGGGGTTTGGCGATTGTTCAAAATCCCGAAACAGCAGAAGTGGATGCCATGCCGCGATCCGCGCTGGTTGCGGCGTCCGCGGATTATATCGTCAATTTGCAAGATATAGCGCCGTTGCTTATCCGCCTTGCGGCCTGTCAATATGGAGAAAACCATGGTTCCGGCACAAGCGGCTAGAAAACCTCAAGGGGATACAGGGCCAAAACCGGTCGAGGCTTTGTTGGCCGAGCCAAAGCCCAACATTCTGATTGTCGACGATCGCAAGGAGAATTTGCTGGCGACGGAAAAAGTCCTGCGCAATTTGGATGCGGGCATATTCAAGGCTATGTCGGGCAACGAGGCATTGTCGATGATGCTGCGGCATAAATTCGCGGTGGTATTGCTGGATGTGCAGATGCCGGAAATGGACGGATTCGAAACCGCAAAATTGATGCAGGAACAAGAACAAATGCGCGGCACGCCGATTATTTTTGTGACTGCCATCAGCAAGGAAGAAAAATACGCGTCCCAAGCGGCGGAAATCGGTGCGGTGGATTATATTTTTAAACCCATCAATTCCGATATTTTGCGCAGCAAAGTAAAGGTCTATCTCGATATTTATATGCAGCGGGAGCAGATCCTGCGGCTCAACCGCGGATTGACCCAATCTAACGAAGAACTGGAACGGTTTGCCTATATCTGTTCGCACGATATGCAAGAACCGGTGCGAATGATGGAATCTTATGCCGAAATGTTGCAGAAAACGTCGGCCAATTTGTTGGATGCGAGAGGGCGTAAATATCTGGATTTTATTCTAAGCAATGCGCGGCATTTGCGTAAAATGATCCGCGATATATTGACTTTCTCGCGCATCGGACGCGAAGAAATCAAGTTCGAGTCGGTCGATTGCAATGAGATCATCAAAGAAGTTCTCAGTGAATTCGAGCCAATCATAGCGGAAAGTAAAGCCAATATTGTGTGTGGCCATTTACCGGTGTTGGAAACCAGCCAGACTTTGGTGCATGTGTTATTGCAAAATTTAATCGGCAATGCATTGAAATTTCAGATCAAAAGCAAGACGCCAGAGATTCGTATTGATGTTCAGCGCAAACCCGCCATGTGGGAATTTTCTATTGCTGACAATGGGATAGGGATTGATTCTAATTTTCATCATAAGGTATTCACGATCTTTCAGCGTATTCACCGTAAGGAAGATTATCCGGGGACCGGCATCGGTCTAAGCACTTGCCGGAAATTCGTGGAATTATGCGGCGGCACGATTCGGTTTGAATCCGCGCCCGGTCAAGGCACCACATTCTTTTTTACTTTACCTATCGAGGAGATCGAAAATGAGCTCTGAAACCGTGGCGGATATATTGTTGGTCGAAGATAACGAAGGCGATGTCGAGTTGACCAAATTGGCGTTTGAAGAAGCCAATGTGCCAGTAAACCTGGTCGTGGCCAATGATGGCGCGGCGGCATTGGAATATTTGCATCAAAAGGTCGAATCGCACCAGGTGCCCACGCCAAAATTGATTTTACTGGATATCAACATGCCGCGCATGGATGGGATGGAATTCCTGCAAATCATCAAACAAGACGAGCGGTTAAAGGTTATTCCGGTCATTATGTTGACCAGTTCCCGCGCCAGCAAAGATATTCTGGAATCTTACCGCCGCCACGCCAATAGCTATATTCTAAAGCCCGACAGCATCGAACGTCGCATCGATATGGCAAAACAATTGCATGATTTCTGGATAAATCTGGCGCAAGCGGCGGCGTAGGGTTAAAGCGCGCCGATTAACGCCGCTAGATCCGATTCTGCGCTTTCCAATTCTTTTTGTACGTCGACATAAGACGCATTCAATTGGGTTAACTGGCTGGGATCGGATCCATTGCTGCAACAAACGGCTATTTCATCTTCTAATTGGTTTTTCTGATCCTGTAACGCGGCGATGCGTTGTTCCAATTTTTCGGCTTGTTTTACCGGATCGACGTTTTTCTGACCCCCAGATTTACCGGCGCGCGGTTCTTTTTTGCCGCTGTCTTTTTCGCCGCGCCGTTGTTGGATAACGAATTTCCGATATTCATCCAAATCGCCGTCAAATGGTTTGCATTTTCCATCGGCAACGACCCATAATTGGTCGGCAACGCATTCGATCAAATGTGGATCGTGGCTGACCAGGATGATGGCGCCATTGTAGTTGTTTAGCGCCTGAATTAACGCCTCGCGCGCGTCCATATCCAAATGGTTGGTTGGTTCGTCCAGCAACATGATATGCGGCGCATGAAAACTCATCAGGCAGAATAATAAACGCGCTTTTTCGCCGCCGGATAATTCGCCAACCTTGGTATCGGCCTTGTGTTTATCGAAACCGAATTTATACAACGCGCTGCGTACCTTTACTTCAGACGGTTCTTTCATCGCGTACTGCATGGTTTGGAACGGCGTTTCATTCACATCTAATTCATCGGTTTGAAACTGCGCGAAATAGCCGATTTTCAGCTTGCCGGATTTGTTGATCTCGCCTTTCAGCGGTGGCAAACGATCCGACAGTAATTTTACCAACGTCGATTTACCGTTACCGTTCGCGCCGAGCAGGGCGATGCGATCCCCGCCATCGATGCTAAGATTTAAATTCTTTAAAATGGCTTTGCCCGGTTCATATCCCGCATCGACTTGATCCAATTGAATCAATGGCGATTTCATATCGCCCGGATCGGGGAAGGTAAACGCGGTTACGCGGTCGGCGATGACGGCATCCACGATATCCATCCGTTCGATCGCCTTTAACCGGCTTTGCGCTTGGCGGGCCTTGCTGGCCTTGGCGCGGAACCGGTCGACGAATTTCATCATGTGCGCCTTGGCGGCCATTTGTTTTTCATGCATGGCTTGTTGGCCCAGCAACCGTTCAGCGCGCGTTTTTTCAAACTGATCATAAGTACCGGTATAAGAAACCAATTTTTGATTTTCCAAATGCAAAATATGATCGACGGTTTTATTTAAAATATCGCGGTCGTGGCTGATGATCACCAAAGTTTCCCGGTAACGCGCCAAAAAACCTTCCAGCCAGATCAGCGATTCGAAATCCAAATGGTTGGTCGGTTCGTCTAATAATAGAATATTGGGTTGTTGGAATAATACGCAAGCCAAGGCAACGCGTGCGCGCCAACCGCCGGAATAAAACGATATCGGTTTGCTTTGCGCTTCTTCATCGAACCCCAGCCCAGCGAGAATCGTTGCCGCGCGGGAAGGGGCGTCATAGGCGCCAATTTCATTCAGCCGGTCGTAAATATCGCCGATGCGATTCATGTCTTCAGTGGTTTCCGCTTCGTGCAATAACGCGGCGCGTTCGGTATCGGCCGCCAGAACCACATCGATAATCGGTTTTTCAAGATCCGGAAAATCCTGGCGCACAATGCCGATGGTCGAATTTTTAATCAGCGAGATTTTACCGCCATCCGCGCCAAGTTCGCCGGAAATCAATTTAAACAGCGTGGTTTTCCCGGCGCCATTCGGCCCGATCAGGCCGATACGGTGCCCCGATGGAATATTGATCGTAACATTGTCCAGCAATGTCCGTCCGCCAACGCGATATGTAATATCCTGAATCGAAAGCATATAATCTAAAAATTCCTATAAATCGCCAAAAGAGTCAGAGTTTTATTGGGTTTTACGGCAAAGCGCCAGTGGAAAAGGGGCCAGATAGCGGTTTACGGCGGAAATTATGATCTTATATCGGCAAAATCCTTGCGGAAGTCACAGTAGCGCCTTAGATAGAACGAATGGATCCATTTTCCCACGGTTTATTGGGCGCATCGGCGGCATTGACCCGCGCGCCAAAGGATAAAATCGCCGCCGCCATTATTTGCGGCATTCTGGGAGGCATGGCGCCGGATTTGGATATTTTGATCCGATCCGACGTGCGGCCATTATTGCAAATCGAATATCATCGGCATTTTACCCATGCGCTGGCGTTTGTTCCCATCGGCGGATTGTTGGTCGCGATGGGATTATGGCCGATTTTGCGGCGGCACATATCCTTTGTTTGGATATGGATGTTTACCACATTAGGGTACGCGACGCACGGATTATTGGATGCGATGACCAATTATGGCACGCACCTTGCTTGGCCATTCAGCCTTTCCCGCGTTTCGTGGAGCATTGTTTCGGTGGTCGATCCTATCGTAACTATATTTTTGATGGCGGCGGTTATTGGAACATATTGCACGAACAGTAAAAAATGGCTGTATAGCGGATTGGCGCTGGCATTTTTATATTGGGGATTCGGTGCGTTGCAACATGATCGGGCGTGGAACGCAATGCAACAATTGGCGCGCGATCGCGGCCATATTATCGCCGCGCACGAAGTCAAACCGACTTTGTTCAATAACATCATTTGGCGCACCAATTATATCAGCACGGGAATTATTTATAATGACGGCTGGCATATCGGCCCGTTTGGCAATCTGGTGCATTATCCCGGCGGCGCGGTGAGCGCGCTGGATATGATGCGCGATTTCCCAACCATTCCGGCCGATTCCGTTGCGGGCAGGGACATTGCCAAATTCGCATTTTTCTCCGCCGGGTTTGTGGGCGTTAAACCAGATGATGCGGCGGTAATCGGCGATTTCCGGTTCGCGTTATTGCCGGACGATACCGGCCCGTTATGGGGCATCCGCATCGATTCGTCAAACTCACAACGCGCTGTGGAATTCGAAAGCTACCGTAATGTCACCCCAAATACCTGGCGCAAATTTTGGATTATGCTGCGCGGAGAATCATTACATTTACACGCAAACGATGCCGTTCGTGCGGCAGATAAAGAAAATTAATTTTTTTGCTATGTATATTGAATCGTTATAATATAGAAAAATGCCTTCCAAGAAAAATACCCCAACTTTATGGCTAAACCATTTGCGCTGGCCACATCCCAACAGCCATAAGTATGATCGCGGCTATGCCATCATCAATGGGGGTGATTGGGGACAAACCGGCGCGGCAAAAATCGCAGCTTACTGTGCGTTGCGTATTGGGGCGGGGGTAGTGGCGGTCGCTTGTACCGCAAAGGCACTGCCATCATACAGTACCTTTTTCCAAGCCATCATGACAAAACCAGTCCGTAACAAAGCAGAATTTTCCGCTTTGATAAAAGATCAACGTGTTAGCGCTGTGTTGCTGGGGCCGGGCAACGGCATTAACGCGCGAACTAAATCCTATACATTAGAGGCGTTGCGGCAGAAAAAATCCGTGGTGCTGGATGCAGATGCATTAAATGTTTTTTCGAAGGATCCGCAGGTTTTATTTGAGGCTATCGCGTCACCCTGTATTTTAACACCACACGAAGGTGAGTTTTCGCGTCTATTCGGCAAATCGACAAGAGCAATGAACGATAAACCGAAGCGCGCGAGGATCGCGGCATTAAAAAGTGGCGCTGTTGTCGTATTAAAGGGCTTTGATACCGTGATAGCGGCTCCCGATGGCCGAGTTGTCATTAATACAAACGCTACGCCATTTCTGGCAACAGCCGGGGCCGGGGATGCTTTGGCCGGTATTTGCACGGGATTATTGGCGCAAGGAATGCCTTCATTCGAAGCGGCCTGCGCCGCCGTGTGGATCCATGCAAAGTTGGCTTCGGATTTCGGGCCGGGTTTGATTGCAGAAGATATCGCGGGTTCATTGCCGCCGGTATTGTGTTTTTTACACAAATATAAAAAATAAGATTTTGCCTCTAGTTGTATATTGGTATTCAAATTGTTTTTATCTTTTGTCTTTACCTGTTTAATCATTGAGCTGACCCCGGGCCCAAATATGGCATATCTGGCCATACTGAGTGCTTCTCATGGCAAGCGCGCCGGCTTTGCGGCGGTCATCGGGATTGCCATGGGTTTATGTATTGTCGGTATTGCGGCTGCGCTGGGCGTTGCGACGGCAATATCTCACTCGCTTTTCATGTATCAATTGTTGCGGTGGTTTGGAATATCATATCTTTTATGGTTGGCATGGAATGGTTGGAAGGAAGCAAAAGAAACATCCACAGGCGTAATTAAAGAAACTCTGCCTCAAGCTAAGTTTTTTAAAAGTGGTTTGATTACCAATCTTTTGAACCCAAAGGCATTTATCTTTTATATCGCCATTCTGCCGACATTTATTGCTGCGCCTGTCCATGTACTGGGACAAACTATAACGCTAACTTTGGTATATGTAGCGATCGCCACCGCAATTCATTGTTTTATTGTAATGCTGGCAGGTTCCGCAAATAAGATTTTTGAAAAACCCCAGGAGATTTTTATTCTACGACGTATTTTGTCTTTAATGCTTGTTGCAGTCGCGCTGTGGTTTGCGATAACGACAGGCCAGAAATTGGAATAAAGAGTCTTTGTGTTAATTGTCGGGGAAATATTGCAAAGCTTTTGAAAGATAATTGGTGCTTGCTAACACTGTGGATTCGGGCATTCCGCAGTTCCGTGCCAGGAACATTTTTGCGCCGTATCGACGTCGCAATATCCGCACAACGCGAATAAATGGGGTAAAGCAATGCTGTCTTTGTCGATATCGATACCTTCCTTGCGCAAATGATTCAGCGCGCGGGAAAAACTTTCCGGCTGCATGCCCAAATAAGCGGCGATCAATGATTTATCGTAGGGCAGGGTGATTATTTTGTTGCGTTCGGCGTTGCCAAGGAATTGCCGGAGCACAAAATTTCCAACCCGTTGCGGAACGCTTTTTAAATTCAATTGGTCCAATTGTCTTAAATAGATTTGCGCTTGTTCCGCCATAGCGGATAACAAATTTTTGGATAAAGCGTGATCGCTTTGTGCCAGGGAACGCAATAGGCGCGCCGGAATAGAGACTATTTCGGCGTCTTCGATCGCTTCGGCGTTAAAGGGCAGGATACTATCGGAAAAAATGGCGCAAATCGTCAGAGCTTGGCCAGGCCCGGCAAAATCGATAATGGTGTTATCCCCATCCGCGTTGTCTTTAAAAATTTTGATGCGGCCTTTTAACACAACCTGAAAATTCTGCGCCGGATGCCCGTGGGTAAAAAGCGATTGGCCTTTGGGAAAATGTTGAATCTTCGCCTGATTAAGCAAATCGGCGCGGCTGGCTCGGCCAATATTTTGAAATATTGGGTTGCTTTGTAACCATTGATCTTGATTTTGCTGCAACATATTGATCCAGTCTAGCATGCTGATGTAGGAGCCTGAAAAACCTAAATTATCCTATAACTTGATCTTAATCAAGTTGTCATAATATGTCCTGCCTTATATAGCATATAATGAGTTCGCTGCATTACCTTCATACGCTTTGTGTGTCTTCGCCCTATTTTTGGCAAGGAAGCCTTCTGCTGAATCTATTTCTGGGTGGCTTGGTGGGCGGGTTTACGCATTGCGCCGGCATGTGTTCCCCGTTTGTGATGTTCCTCAGCAAAGACAGCGCGAATCGGGGTTCCGGGATTTTATGGCCGTATCACCTTGGGCGGATTTCAACCTATGCGGCGCTTGGCATAATTGGCGCTTTTTTATCGTCATATGTGGTTTCTTTTCCCGATTTTAAATTATTCTCATCGGTCTTGTTGATCGTTGCCGGCAGTTTATTTTTACTGACCGCTTTTGGGTCAATTCTACCTTCCGCTTGCGCTTTGCCCGTGTGGGTTACCAAACATTTTGGTGCTGTTTTGTACAAGGACATTCCTGGAAAAATATTCTTTTCTGGCGTGCTTCTGGGGTTTATTCCCTGCGGCCTTGTTTATGCGGCATTGATGGCAGTGACGGCGGCAGGCAATCCAGCGCTTGCCTTTGGCGGTATGGTTGTATTCGGCCTTGGCACTATGCCAGCCCTGATGACTGTTGGAATCGGCTGCCGAAAAATTAAACCACAATTTGCGAAGCCATCTTCTTATGGGTTCAAAATTCTTTCTATCGTTAACGCTTTCATTCTTTTTGTCATGGCCGGAGAACAAATCATATGACCCCAGTAAATAAAGTATCGCTGACACCGAACTACAATCACGATATCGTCCGGCTGTTTACGCTGGCATCTGTTTTTTGGTGTATCGTGGGTTTGGCCGCAGGGGTTTTCATCGCCTTGCAAATGGCATATCCTGATTTGAATATCGAACCCTATTTAAATTTCGGCCGACTCCGCCCGTTGCATACCTCGGCCGTGGTTTTCGCATTCGGCGGTAACGTGTTGTTCGCAACGTCTTATTATGTGGTGCAGCATACTTGCCGTACCCGATTGTGGGGCGATTCGCTGGCGTTTTTTACCTTTTGGGGCTATCAGGCGTTTATCGTGATTGCGGCTTTGGGGTATGTGCTGGGCGTTACGCAAGGTAAAGAATATGCCGAACCCGAATGGTATGCGGATCTGTGGCTGACAGTAGTTTGGGTTGCTTATTTGCTGGTATTTTTGATGACGTTGCGGGGCAGGGAAGAACCGCATATCTATGTCGCCAATTGGTTTTATCTGGCCTTTATCGTCACGGTGGCGATTTTGCATTTGGGCAATAATATCAGTATTCCAGTATCTATCACGGACGCCAAAAGCTATTCTCTGCAAGCTGGCGTGCAAAGTGCCATGATTCAATGGTGGTACGGCCATAACGCGGTTGGATTTTTCCTGACCGCCGGTTTTTTGGGCATCATGTATTATTTCGTGCCCAAGCGCGCGAACCGGCCGATTTATTCTTATCGCCTGTCGATCATTCATTTCTGGTCGCTGATTTTTATTTATATCTGGGCGGGGCCGCACCATTTGCATTACACCGCCTTGCCGGATTGGGCGCAAACTCTGGGTATGACGTTTTCGATTATGCTGTGGATGCCGTCCTGGGGTGGGATGATCAATGGCGTCATGACGCTTTCAGGAGCATGGCATAAATTGCGTGAAGATCCGGTGTTGCAATTCATGATTATCGCGCTGGCTTTTTATGGCATGAGCACATTCGAAGGTCCGCTAATGTCGATCAAGGAAGTCAATGCATTGTCGCATTATACCGATTGGACCATCGGCCATGTGCATTCCGGCGCACTGGGGTGGGTTGCGTTTATCAGTTTCGGCGCGATCTATTATTTGATTCCAGTTCTTTATGGCAAAAAAGACATGTACTCCGAACGCTTGATCCGCATGCATTTGTGGATCAGCACATTGGGCATCGTTCTGTATATCACCGCGATGTGGATCGCCGGAATTATGCAAGGATTGATGTGGCGTTCCTATGACAGCATGGGTTTTCTGCAATACTCTTTTGTTGAAACCGTACAGGCGATGCATCCTTATTATGTGATCCGCGCCTTGGGCGGCCTCTTGTTCTTGGGCGGCGCTTTGATCATGGTTTACAATATTTACAGGACGATTGAATCGGAAGAACTGTCTATAAGACCTTCCGCAGCCAAGGAGTTACGAGCATGAAACACCATAAAAAACTGGAAAAAAATTCTATTTTATTGTTGGTGTTCATTGTGCTGGTGGTTGCTATCGGCGGGCTTGTCGAAATCGTGCCGTTGTTCCGGATGGAAGTGACGATCGAGCCCGTCAAGGGCGTGCGACCCTATACACCGCTGGAATTGGCGGGGCAGAATATTTACATCCGCGAAGGTTGTAATGTCTGTCACAGCCAGCAGATCCGGCCTTTACGCGATGAAGTGGTGCGTTATGGCCATTATTCGCTGGCGGCAGAAAGCATGTATGATCGCCCGTTTTTGTGGGGATCGAAACGCACCGGCCCGGATTTGGCACGCGTTGGCGGCAAATATTCCGATGAATGGCACGTGGCGCACATGATCGAACCGCGCGATATGGTGCCGGAATCCATTATGCCCAGCTATGGTTTTTTAATGAATCTAGGCGCTGCGCTGCATGATATTGAAAAGCACATGAAGGTGCTGCAATTGGAGGGCGTGCCTTATACCGATGAAATGATCGAGAACGCCTACAAAGATGCGGTGGCGCAAGGGTCCGGCGACGATGTGTCGGATCTTGAAAAACGTTATGGCAAGGTTGCGGCGCGCAATTTCGACGGCAACAAAGCCTATATTTCCGAAATGTCGGCTTTGATCGCGTATTTGCAGAAACTTGGCATGGATGTCGATTTCAAAACCTATAACCCGGATTATGCCATCCAGAAGAAAGGGGGGAAATAATGCACGCCCTTTTTAGCCATGCCGGAATCGGCCTTAGCATGTTGCTTTTTTTCTTTGCGATATTCGTTGGAATCGCTGTTTGGGCCTATCGGCCCGCCAATAAAAGCGTGCTGGAAAGTTATAAAAATATTCCGTTGAGGGAGAATGCCAATGACTAATGGCGAGAACAAAGAACGCGATCCGATTACCGGCGTTGAAACGACCGGCCATGAGTGGGATGGACTGAAGGAGTTGAATAATCCTTTGCCGCGTTGGTGGTTATGGATTTTTCTGGTTACGATCGTTTGGTCGATCGGCTATTGGGTTGTGTATCCGGCTTGGCCGACATTGACGGGATCGACAAAAGGCACTTGGCAATGGACGCAGTATAAGCATTTAAAGGAAAAACAAGCCGAGATTATGCAGCGGCAAGAGGCCTATTTAGTCAAATTGCATTCAACGCCGCTGGAGGAGATTCACAAGGATCCAGCCTTGTTTGAATTTGCCCGCGTAGGCGGCAGCGTAGCATTCAAGGAAAATTGCGCCGCCTGCCATAATAGCGGTGGACAGGGGCGCAAAGGATATCCGAATTTAAACGACGATGATTGGCTGTGGGGCGGTAAATTGGCCGATGTCTATCAAACCATCAAGGTCGGGGTTCGCGGCGTACACAAAGATACTCGCTTTAGCATGATGCCGGCTTTTGGTCGCGATGGGATGTTAAAACAAAATGAAATCAATGCAGTAGCCGATTATGTTCAAAAATTGCATGAGGGTGATAAAGCCCTTAAAATCGCAAGCTATGCGGAAGGCGAAAAAATATTCCAGCAACAATGCGCTTCTTGTCATGGCGACAAAGGTCAGGGTTCGATGGAAATGGGGGCGCCAAAGTTGAATGACAATATATGGTTGTATGGCGGCAAACGCCAAGACATCGTCGAAACCATCAATAATGCCAGAGCCGGGGTTATGCCAGCCTGGGAAAGCCGTTTGGATGATGACACGATTAAAGAACTGGCCATCTATATCTATTCTTTAGGAGGCGGGAATTAGCACCAGCACGGGCGATACCGAGGACATCGTATATTTCGCCAAGCAGAAGCGGGTTTATCCAAAGAATGTAAAGGGAAAATACCGCAGCCTGAAATGGGCAGCGATGGCGGTGCTGCTGGCTATTTATTATTCCGTGCCCTGGCTGCGATGGGATCGCGGCCCGCATGTGCCGGATCAGGCGGTGTTGATCGATATGCCGTCGCGGCGCGCTTATTTCTTTTTCATCGAAATATGGCCGCAGGAAGTTTATTTTCTGGCCGGGCTTTTAATCCTGGCGGCAATTGCCTTATTTTTCGTCACTTCGTTGTTTGGGCGCGTTTGGTGCGGCTATGCCTGTCCGCAAACGGTTTGGACCGATTTATTTACAACGGTTGAACGCTGGATCCAAGGCGATCGCAATCAACGCGTAAAGTTGGACGCCGCCAAATTAAGTTTTGAAAAAATCTGGAAAAAAGGCCTGACGCATATCATTTGGATTGTTATTGGTGTGTGTACCGGCGGCGCTTGGGTGTTTTATTTTAACGACGCGCCGACATTGTGGGAGCAAATCATCCATTTGCAAGTGCCCTGGTCAGTCGGCGCGTGGATATTGAGCCTGACCGCCTCGACCTATTTGATGGCGGGTTATGCGCGGGAACAAGTCTGTACCTATATGTGTCCTTATGCCAGGTTTCAATCGGCAATGTTTGACAAGGACACCTTGATTATCGGTTACGACCAGGAACGGGGCGAGCCGCGCGGCAAGCATCGCCAAGGCGAGTCCTGGGAAGGGCGCGGCCATTGCATCGATTGTTCCTTATGCGTGCAAGTTTGCCCCGTGGGCATCGATATCCGCGATGGTTTGCAAATGGAATGTATCGCTTGCGGTTTGTGCGTCGATGCGTGTAACAGCGTTATGTCGAAATTGGCATTGCCCACCGGCTTGATCCGGTACGATACCGCAACCAACCAGTCGGCGCGTCAAAACGCGCAAAAAATTGGCTTGCCGTTCAAAGACAAGCTGCATCTGATGCGGCCGCGAACCGTTTATTATTCGGCGGTGCTGGCCCTGATCGGGGCCATTATGCTTTATGCGCTGATCACCCGCAACGTGATGGAATTGCATGTGCTGCATGAACGCAATCCTTTGTTCGTCCAACTCAGCAGTGGCGAAATCCGCAACTCCTACATCATTAAAATTCTAAACAAAACCCATCAAGACCGGAACTATGCTCTTACAATCAATGGGATCGAATATAGCGCGATTAAAGTCATGGCGGCGGATCAATTGAACCCGGACAGTCTTTTGGTTCTTGCCGATTCGGTGGGGCAGTTCCGGCTACAAATCACAGCGCCGGCAAGTATAGAAAACAAACGCCAAGACATTAATTTAACGATTACCGACCAAAACAGCGGAGAAAAAGATGACTATGACAGTATCTTCGTCAGAGCCCAATAAAGGTTGCGCCAACCAATGCCCAACTTGTAGCTGCGGGCCGCGCCCTAGCGATAAATGGATACCGTGGTACATCGTCGCTTTTTTCGTGGTGGTGGTCGGGGTCTTAAGCGCTTTCGCATGGATCGCGGTTACAACCGAACCCGGTGTTGTCACGCAAGACGCGTATCAAAAAGGTTTGCATTATGATCAAACTATCGCCGCATCCGATATATCTGCCGAAATTCCATGGCAGGCAAGTATCACGGCACGCAAGCAAATCGATGGTGTACATTTAGAAGTTGTATTAAAAGATGATCGCCAAAAGCCAATCAACTATGCGGTGGTAGAATCCTGGTGGGTTCGCCCGGTGGAAGGTAAACAAGACCAACATTGGAAAATGACCGAAAAAGGAAATGGTGTCTATGAAGCAACCGGACCTTTGCCGTTGGATGGCGCTTGGGATGTGCGCGTAACGGTGGCCGTGGACGATCTGCAAAAGCAATTTATTAAACCGGTCGTTGTGGAATAGATGCAATATATTCCCGCCATACCGGATTTTAGCCGCTATATCGAAACGCAACTGGGTGGCAAAAACCGAATCTATTTGATGGTAGAGGGGATGAGCTGCGCTTCCTGCGCGTGGCAAATCGAAAACGAATTGAATGCGAACGACAATGTCAAGGCGCGCATCAATTTTTCCACCCGGCGTCTAAGTCTGGAATGGCAGGGCACGCTGGACCGTGTTTACGAGTTATTGCCGCAAATCCAGAAATTGGGATTCAAGTTTCTGCCTTTTGATATCCGGCAAATGCAAAGTAAGGATATGCAGGAGCAGCGGTTTTTATTGAAATGCATGGCCATCGCCGGATTTGCCGCGGGCAATATCATGCTGCTGTCCTTTGCGTTGTGGTTTACCGATCCCGCAACCATGGGTCCCGCCACGCGATCCTTGCTGCATTGGTTGTCGGCATTGATTGCGTTACCGACAGTGATTTATTCGGGCCAGCCATTTTTTCATTCGGCGTTCCGATCGTTGCGGGATAAGCGCGCCAATATGGACGTTCCGATATCGCTGGCGATTATCCTGGCCAGCGCGATGAGTTTATTCGAAACAATTAACGGCGGCATGCATGTATATTTCGATTCCGCGGTGATGCTGGTTTTTTTGCTGTTGATCGGTCGCTATCTCGACAAAAAAGCGCGCGGCCATGCCAGAGCGGCGGCGCAAGATCTTTTGCATCTAATGCAGGGCACCGCGACGGTTAAAATCGGCGATAGCAGCAAATTGATGCTGTCGCACGATCTGGAGCCGGGTATGATTTTAATGATTGCGGCGGGCGAACGGATTGCCGCCGACGGCATCGTTATTCATGGCGAAAGCCAAATCGATCAAAGCTTGATTACGGGTGAAACCATGCCGCAATCTATTGGTATCGACAGCCAAGTATTCGCCGGCACGATTAATTTGGCCCAGCCCATTATGGTACGGGTGACGGCGGCGGCAGAAAACAGCCTTTTGTCTGATATTATCAAATTGATGGAAAATGCCGAACAGGGGCAGGCGAAATATGTGCGCCTGGCCGACCGCATTTCCGGATATTATACGCCGGCGGTGCATATTCTGGCGCTGGCCAGTTTTGCCGGGTGGGTGGTTTATGGTTTAGCGTGGCAACCGGCCTTGATGATTGCGACGACCGTTTTAATTATAACTTGCCCTTGCGCGTTGGCGTTGGCGGTTCCGGCGGTACAGGTGGTGGCTAGCCAAAAATTATTCAAGCAAGGAATGTTGTTGAAATCCGCCGATGCGCTGGAAAGACTGGCCAAGGTCAATACGATCGTGTTCGATAAAACCGGCGTTTTGACTCGCGGCCAGCCGGATTTGATCAACAAAAATGAAATACAGGATGAAAATTTTTTGTTGGCTTCGTCTATGGCCGCGCAAAGTAAGCATCCTTTATCCAAAGCGCTGGCGGCGCAAGGGCCAAAAAATATTCTGCCTTTGCAAGTAAAGGAGATTCCCGGCCAAGGATTGGAAGCGGAATGGAACAGCCAGGTTATGCGATTGGGCAAGGCGGAATGGTGCGGCATCGCGCCCATTTTGGACGGGGCGGCGATGGAATTATGGTTCAGCCGGACAGGCTCCGCGCCGGTACGGTTTTTATTTGCCGATCAATTGCGCACTGATGCGGCCAATGTTGTCGCGGATTTATGGAAACAAGGGTTCCGTATCTTATTGTTATCCGGCGACCGCAAACCAGTGACGGAAAAAATCGCGCAGGAATTAAATATTAAGGATTATAAATCGGCGCTTTCGCCGGTTGAAAAATCCGCGATCGTGCAGGATTTAATCGACCAAGGCCAAACTGTGCTGATGATTGGCGATGGGCTGAACGATGCGCCGGCCTTGGCGGGAGCCAGTGTGTCCATGTCGCCGTCTTCGGCAATGGATATCACGCAAAATGCGGCGGATATTGTTTTCCAAGGCGACAGGCTTGAGCCAGTGGTGGACGCCGTTAAAATCGCCCACACCACGCGCCGTTTGGTAAATCAAAATTTTGCCTTATCGTTTTTATACAATATAGTCGCAATACCGGTTGCGGTGACGGGACAGGTGACGCCTTTACTGGCCGCCACGCTAATGTCTGCGTCCTCGATCTTAGTGGTACTAAACGCGTTGCGCCTGGGATGGGCAAAGAAATAATGGAACATCTTTATTTAATCTTGGTTGCGCTATTTACTGGGATTTTGGGATTACTGGCCTTTTTCTGGGCGTTGAAATCCGGCCAATTCGAGGATCCCGAGGGCAATGCCGCGCGCATACTCCGCGATGAATAAAAATTACAACAGATGTAAAAAATTGTATCTAGCTTGATCCAGATCAAGTCATTTTACAGCGCCTATATTAAATTTCCTGCGTATAAAGGGAGAGTTATGTGCGCAATTTATTCATATTATCCGCTATTATTGCGGTATTTACGTTCAATCACGCCGCCTTGGCCTTGGACAATCCAAAACAATTTAAAAATTGGATGGTGCGCGGGCGCGCCTTGGCGATTGTGCCGCAAGAAGATGCGTCGCTCAGCATCGGCGGCAATGTCGAAATCGACAATACTATTGTGCCGGAATTGGACATCACCTATTTCTTTGACAAAAATTGGGCGACGGAACTGATTTTGGGCGTAACGCCGCATGATGTCACGGCAACCGCGGGTAACATCGATTTAGGGTCTGTTTGGCTGCTGCCGCCGACTTTGACATTGCAGTATCATTTTGACACGGATAAAAGCTGGAAACCGTATCTGGGGGCCGGCATTAACTACACCAGGTTCTTCAATGCGGACAAAGGGCCGGCAATCACATCGATCAGTTACGACAGCAGCATTGGCCCGGCATTGCAGGCCGGTTTCGATGTGCCGTTAAAAGACGACTGGTATTTGAATTTCGACGTTAAAAAGATTTGGATTAATACCGATGTTCGTGTAAACGGCGCGATTACCGCGGATGTCGATATCGATCCATGGGTAATCGGATTTGGTGTTGGTTACAGATTCTAGTTGTATGTGGAAGGAAAGGGCGGAGGCGCGCATGGATTAAGCGCCTTCGCCTTTTTATATTTTAAGAACTGCATGCGCGTCCCCGCCAATTTGCATGGGCTGACATAGAATACAGGGGCATATTGCCGGAAAAGCTTTTATTATCGAATTAGTTAAATATGATTTGATATCTGCGTCGTTTCGGGATAATTTCCCCTGGTGCAAAATCTAAGACTTAACAAAAAACTGATTGCTTTTTTCTGTCTCGCCTTCTTGCTACGCGGGCTGGTTCCGGCTGGGTATATGCCGGACATGCGGATGCTGGAATCCGGCTTTATTAAATTGACGCTTTGCACGGCAGAAGGCGCAAAAGAAGTCGCCTTTGACCGCGATATGCAGCCGGTTGATTCTAAAAATACCGGCGATTCCCATCACAATAAAAGTAATACTTGCCTATTCGGCGCTTCCCCGCAAGCTGGCGTTTTAAATTATGCCACAGTGGCTCATCAGCCAGTCCTGGATGAAGCAAACTATATTTCATTCCAACGGCAAGATTTGGCGGAAATAGATTCCAATCCCGCCGCATTGCCCCGCGCGCCGCCTGTCTAATTCATAACCTACATCGATTCTTTTGCAGGCTTTATCGAGCTTGCGAAAATCTGTCCGTTAGAAATGACGGTCATTAACATAATTGGTTATGGAATAATGCTGTGCAGAGTTTAAAGAAATCCGCTCCTATTTCGGTCGAAGACGAGTTCGCCGGAGGAATGCAAGAGATAACAAGGTCAGCGCCAGGCGGCAAGCAAGCCGGGGTGATCGCGACAATTACGCCTAGTGCCAATGCCCAAGGCATGGGCGAGGTGCAAAATACTGCCTCCATACCGGAGCAACAAAACAAGCCGCCAGAAGAAGCCGAAGGCGAGTTGCAGCTGGAAGATTTACTGGCGCTGCTCGACCAGGATTTAATCGCGGATATGGAGTTTGATGAAGCTTGGCTAGAATCCCTGCCGGATGGATTATATTCCTATCGTGGGCGGCGCGGCGGAATGCGGGCCGTAATGGCGGTGCAATTATTGATGTTCTTGCATCAGCAACAGACCACCAATCAGCAAACGATTCAGTTGACGCAAGTGCAGTTGCAACGCCAATTGCAAAATATGCTGGCGCAATTCCAACAAGTCGTGCGACTGACGGAAGCGGCGCAAAAAGCCGCTATCGCGCAAATATTGGCGCAACCGCAAAATGCCGCCGCTATGACGGCAGTGAAACAACAATTGCAAGCATCGCCGGAATTACCCGCACGCGCTTCGTTCCCACAACTGGCCGCCGCTGTCGCAACTTATGTGGTAACGCAATCGCAACCGGCATTGGTGCAATTTTTAAACGATGCGGCTTCGCGCCTGTCCAAAGGGCAGTTAAGCCCAGCGGCGGAGCGCCATGTGCAATTGGTCATGGATTTAGCGGCGCGGGTTTTGAATGTACAAAGCACAATGGCAGTGCCCACCTTGCGTATAAATGTTCCCGCATCGCCTGTACGGCCGCCACAATCGGTGGGCGCGATTAAAACCGCAATCGCATTGCAAGTGCCGCAACTAACCACGGTAAACAAAACCGCTGCACCGGAATTATTATCCGGCATCAGGCAATTATTGACCCGTATAACCGGATCGCCCCAACCAATAACTTCGCAACAATCTGTGCCGACACCGGCAACGCCGATAAGAGCGGAGAATTCGGCAATTCAGCCATCTGGGCCAGCGATGCGTTCACAATCATTACCTACGCTGACGCCAAATATCCATGCATCTGTCGCAAATTTATCTGTCGTATGGGCGGAACTATCCGCGCTGCCCTTAGAATCGAAAGTACCGCCCAGCATACAAACGATTTACAGAAATACTGCTGCTGCGATAAACCGCGCTGTAACTCCGCCCATGTTGACTGTACAGGCGGCACGGGAAATTCCGAATAGAATGGATGCTATCCCCACGCCTGCACCGACTCGTAGTCAAAATGTCGATATTCAGCGCCAAGCGGTGCAACCAATTACCCCGCCAATTTCTGCACCAATAATTGCATCACCGGAAATCCTATCGACAGCACCGGTTATTTCACCCACAGCCAGAGTAACCGCTGCGCCAACCATTGTGCCAACTCCTGTGGCTGTTCAAGCGGCGGCACCTGTTTCCAATCAACCGCCACTGATGTCAACGGGCGCGCAGCCCATTCAGTTCTCCGTTGTTCAACAATCTGTGGCTGTACCGCCAGCGCCACAACCGGTTGACCAAATAGTTGCGCCTAGAATTGCAACGACGGAACGCGTTATTGCAACACCGGCTGCACAAAATACAAGCCCAGCACTGCAAAATGCAAACCCAGCACCAATACCGCAATCGAATGTCACGCCATCGTCACTCCCAACAGCGCCAGAAATTAGAACTGAAATAATTTCTGTGCCGAAAATGGAACCGGTGCCCCCAGAACTTGCGAATCAGAAAAAATCAGAACCAGCAGCGGAACAGAAACCGCAGGCACAGCCAGCAACGCAACCTAACCAGTTGCAATCAGTCCCACAAGCCAATCCATCTCCCACACCGGCAACGCCAATTGCCACGCAGGGATTCAATTTTGCCGCGCCAACCAATCCGGCGAATGCCAATGTCGGCGTTACCCATAACACTATCGCCGATTGTTGCAAAGACGGGCAAACCCAAACCCCGGCGCAATCATCTGGGAATGAAACAATTACCGCGTCGCAATCGGGGCAAAATCCCCCGCCAGGCAACACCAATACGGCACAACAACCGGCGGCAAACCCGCTGGCTAAGTTTCGCCAATCTAAACAACGCAATTAAGGAGGATATTCCATGACCACACCATATTACAGCTTCGCCGCACCAGGCACATTCTTGGGCATGCGCCCGTTATTCCTGCCGGATGGCCAGGTAGCTGGAAATCCGGAGTTGGTTGGATTTGTGCAAACCGTGCAAAAAATGCGCGGACAGCCTGCGGCGCAACGTATCGCGGCCCTTGATGCAGGTTTGGAAAATTTGCGTACGCGGTTGACCCCCAAATTGATGCATCACTATCAATTGGTCAATCAAACCCATCATGTCGATTTATCCATTGGCGACAGGACTTTTGAAATCGAACTTTGGTGGCCAAAGAATTTGCCGAATACCGGCCCCGATAATCTGGCCAAGCCATGTTGCGGCATATTTGTAATGCGCGACAATACGGGTGCGATTCATTTGCGCGTCGGGTATCAACCTGGTGCATTGTTGATCGATGCGAATGACCCGCAAATGCCATTGGCATTGATTGTACACCAAGCACATAAACATCTTGTCACCCAAACAATAACCAAGGTGGACGTGAATATTTACGCTGATCCACCTCAATCCAACCGTATTTCAGGCAACTCGGCAATCATTCGCGACGATAATCCCGCCAATAATGCGGAATTGGATGAGCCATTGAGATTTGTGCGCGGCGTTTTCGCCAATCCTGCCGCCGCGCCAGCCGACTTTGCCGAAAATCTGTCATTTATTTTACAGGGCATGGCGGAAGGCACGACTAGGATAGCATACCGTATCAGAGGAGCTCGTTAATATGTCCAGTGTTTTGATTGCAAGATTTGCCACGTCACCCTTTGGCCGGATTGCCTCGATTGCTGGGGCTGCTATCCTGCCGCATTTGCCGTGCGTTTTAATCGCATCCGGCATATGGACATTGGGCGCTGGCGCTGCGGCGTTTTTAACAAATCCCTGGACGGTTGGCGTTGCCGTATTCGCATCGTTATGGACTGGCACCATCGCCCACCGCAAAATTTGCGATTGGCGATGCGCATTTGATGCTTGCGTTCCATCCAGCAATTTACAAACCACCGTCAATCACAAATCGTTCGGCGATTTAGCCATCGATACATCACGGCAATCCCGCGCCAAAATGCACCGCAATGCGGTACTGTGCGGGGTATATACGGGTGTAGCTGCCGCATCGGCGGTTTATCTGCCGCCGGTATTGCACGGATCTAATACGCATTGCCATATCAATTCGATTGATTATAACCGCAGCGTTTTATTGTCATGCCCCAATAATACCGGCAGTATTTTGGTGACAATATCCAATGCCAATCAAGTTGTATTTGTGGATGGAAAAGATATTGGCGCACAGCGCATGGAAATGTGCAATGCACCTTCGCAAATATGGATGCCACATCGCCAGCCCAGTTCATCAATCAAACCCCTGACGGCTGAGGAAGCAGGCGCATTATTTCGCACCTGGAGTTGCTGTACCACCGAAAAAATGATGAAAGCCATCGACGCCGGTTCGGTCGATCCATATACGCGCGCCGCGCTGAAACAAGCAGTTCAAAATGCTTGGCAAGGCGAGAATCTGGATGCGGTGCATTGCCCGAATCCCCAAGTAATAAAGCAAGCGCAGGAAAGCGGGCGGGGAAGTAAATAGGCGAACCCGGCAACTTGTACCAAACTCAATGGCGGTGTTAGGAGTCGGGGCCCAGGGATTCTCCCCCGCATAATCTTAAATACCCTGATAACAGGGAAATTAACAGAGAATTTGGGCGGTTTTGGCCGGGTGAAAGGCGAACTCGGGAGAAAATTGCCGGAATTGCAGATATTTAAAAGGGTGCAACCAAAAATTCCCTAGAAAAATAACAGGGAATTTTTATAATTGAGCAGGGATTTTATTGTTTAAGAGGGGAGAATATGTCCGCGATTCATTGGAGACGGTTGCTGTCTTGGCAATTAGACTGGATGTTGTGCATTATAACGATTCAAGCGATTGCCTATATTTTTTCTATTAAATCTCTTCCAGGAACAACAATCCCTAATTTAGGAATGCATTTTGATTATATTTTGGTGCTAGAAATAACCTCATCGATCCTATCTTTGTCTCATATTGAAATTGTTATAGTTATTCCGATAGCGATTTTTTTGCTATACCGGGCAATGATGGAATCTTCTAAGTTCCAATCTACTATAGGCCAAATGCTATTTGGAATTAAGATTGTAAATTCTGATCAGACTAGAATCTCATTCCTTAGATCTTTATTGCGAAATATCTTAATCTTTATTTCTTCACTAATTCTATTTTTCGACTGCTTAAAATCAATTCGCCAGGGTTCCATATCCACATGGCATGACAAAGTTACTCAAACCAGCGCTATATCAATGCCAGTAGTGCATAAACATGGCTTGTTATTAACTTATGTCTGTGGATTCAGCTATGTAGTTTTTATCGCTGAGAAAACAAAGCGCTACATGGTTTGGTTGGCAAGTCACGTCGACTCTATGACGCCGCAACAAATTCAAGAACAAAACAATATGGTGCAGCTAGCGAATGCGGTAACACAGAGCGCATACTATATTAGCTTAACAATTGTTATTATGGGGATATTACTTTTATGTAAGAGCTTTTTGTCCAGCAGAGGGAATAGCGGCCAGAGTTGGATTTTACGACGCGAAGCTTACCTGGCTATCAGCGCCTTCTTTATCCCCGCTATACTAATTATGTTAATGGGAGGGTTTTCGCTTTATATATTGTATTGGCAGAACCAGATTTTAGTATCTTCTCTTATGCCTTAATGATCATGGCCTGCTTGGCTTGTGTGGCGGAGATTTGCTTTGAGATTCTAACATTTTGATCAATTGATCGCGGGTCTGTTCGTTAACCCTTCGAGTGCCTGGAGAAAAAGGATCGTCTTTATGACCGTCACGAATTTTTTGATCAATTTTCTTAATATTTTCTAAAATAGCTGCATTCTGATTATTGCCTGCATCCTTGTTTGCTTTAATTAAGTCATCAAAGTTTTGCATGTGCTGCTGAAATTCTTTTTCGGTAACCTCATTCGCAATAGGCTTTCCAATCATATCAATAGCTTTAGAGGTTAAAGATCCCCCAATTGTTTTGGCGGCTTCAAGAGACCAATCGAGTGTTCTAGCTTGTGGAGTTGGAGAAATCTTGCGTGGATCAAAAGGAACTTGTGGTTGTCTATCGCTTTCTGAATTTTCCGGAATTTTCGGCCCATATTCTTCCGGCTCCGGTTTTGGCGCGGGCAACGGTGGACGATTGGGATCGAATGGCGATGTCGGCATTTGATCTTTTGGCCAATCAGGATAAGGCGGTTGCGGCAGATTTGGCTCGAAGTTGTCAGACTCTTTCGATGAATTGGTACGGTTCATGGCTGCCAATTGATAGAGTGGAATTGTGCTGACTTGCTGCTTAACGGTATCAAAAAAATCATGATACGACTGATCCGACTGCGGCGCGTATATATCCAGCTCCGGGAAATTTTTCTGAATGGTTTGATAGGCATAGTCCTTGTGCATGTCGTGCCAAGTTTTACGGATCAAATCGCCAGTTTGCTTGCCAAGCGCGAATGGATCGTTAGGTAATGGGTATGCCGGCAGGTCACCCAAATCCGAGCGCTTCAAATCCCAATTTCCCATCCAATCGCCCCATTCTGTTTTGTTTTGCGGGGGCCGGGCAATATATGGCGGTGTGGTTGCCGGCGATGCAAAATTAGGCTGCTCCATGATGAATTCCGGTGTATCGGCAGGTTTCCCGAACATGCTGGCAAGTCCGGTGATCAAATCCACCATCGGTAGGTTTTTCTTTTGCCAATCCCATTCACCGGGCAGCAAGTTGTTGGTAGATCGGGGTGGGGACATTAACGCATCGAAATTGCTGATTTGCTGGGAAAAAGGCAAGCCAAGCAATCCGCTCCCGGGCGGTTTTCTAAAGAACATATAGATACTCCTTCATGAAGGTTGGTGTGTGCGCATAAAAAATCCGCCCTGACATGCGTCGTGCGGACATAAAAAAACCCGCTTCGCGAGAGGCGTAGCAGGTGATTTTGCTGACCCGTCGGTCAGTGATTACATTTATGTAATCATGATAAAACTCTACCATAAAAAATTTCACAAAGTCAAGCTTTTTCTGGCGACTTTTGGCGGAAATCGGGTTCAAACCATTGGCGCGGTTCAGAAAAAATATTTTTTGGAGCTGGATTAATAAGCGGAGAAAATTTTGTGCATGACTACATGCCTCGGGGGTAGGTGGTGGGAGTCTAGCACGATGAATTCTCTCGATCTATAGCCCTAATTCCCTGCGAGCAGGGAAATTAGCAGAGAATCTGGGCGGTTTGGGCCGGATAAAAGGTAAAATGGAGAAAAAAATTATAGCATAGCAGTGGGTTGATATAAAAAGTTAGCGTAATTCCCTAGAAAGATAACAGAGAATTAAGTTGATTATCAAAGAATTATAATCCAGGCATCAGGCAATTTAAAACAGGCCAACTTTTTCTTTGAACAAGATAGCTCCAAGCCCTTATATTTTTTTAATAAGCATGCTATATTGATGCCGTGAAAAAGTTTCTTTTATCATTTCTGGTAATCCTAATGCTCACGCCGTCTTTGGCGTGCGCGATGCCGATGTGCGTGAATGAGCCGAAGCAAGAAGCAGCGGCGAAGCCGCCATGCGATGGGCATGGGATGCAGATGCAGCATCAAAATGCTGATGGCAAGCCCGCAAAAGCTGGCTTAATGAAGGATTGCTTAGGGGTAGACTTTCAATTGGCTGACGCCGGCCCGGTTCTAAAAAAACCGGAATTGAATAAAGACTTTTCTTTCTCCATTGCCAATTCCCTGCTCGTGGCCGATTACATCGTATTGGACGGCACCAAAGGCAATCGCGGCCCGCCCGATTGGCCCGGTCTTTTTAACGCAACATCTCCCTCCATTATTCTCAGCACGCAACGCCGCCTGATATAGGTTCTCCTGCGCTTACTCTAGTTCTGCGCAATTATTTTTATTTGGGGAATTTTTATGAGGCGTTTTCTATTTATTTTCGCAATTGTCTTATTTTCATTACCAATTCTTGGCGCACACGCCGCTGAACACCGGCTGGTCATTGCGCGCGAGGCGGTAAACATTACCGGCAAGCCGGTTAGCAAAATCACCGTCAATAGCGCTATTCCAGGGCCGACCTTGCGTTTTAAAGCGGGTGAGGATGCTGTGATTCACGTTACCAATACCATGGACGAGCCATCTTCCATTCATTGGCACGGTTTGCTGCTACCCGGAGAGATGGATGGCGTGCCCGGATTCAATGGCTTTCCCGGCATTAAGCCGCAGGAAACATTTACCTATCGTTTCAAAATCCAATTTAATAGGTCTTCAAAAAATGTTAAGCTTTCTCTTTCATTATACAGATCATGCTTCATAAGTGAATATTTCTTTTCAAAAAGTAATTCTTTTTTGACGCCTTTTACAAATTAATTCATTCCTAATTTATTAAGGTAATGATCATTGTCACTCCAAGCGACAAAAATCGGCACATCTAAATAATATGCATCTTGATAGATTGATTGAGACTTTTCTTTCAATTCTTTAATTAAACCTAAAGATGGTCGATGCACAACCA
>CAZYJI010000002.1:0-26376 GCA_964647725.1 uncultured Alphaproteobacteria bacterium | reverse complement strand
CGGAACTTATTGGTATCATGCCCACACGATGGGACAGGAGCAAGATGGGCTTTATGGCTCGATCATCGCGTCCCCCGCGGGAACTGATCCGATCCGCACCGACCGCGATTATGTGATTGTTCTGTCGGATTTCAGCGATGAGGAATCGGGCGATATCATGGCCAATCTGAAGATGGCATCGGATTATTATAACGTCGCCCGCCGCACTATCGGCGATTTCTTTGACGATGCGAAGATCAAAGGTTTTAGCAAAGCCTGGAAAGATGCAACAGATTGGGGCAATATGCGCATGTCGCCAACCGATCTTGCCGATGTCAGCGGTTATACGTTTCTGATGAACGGCAAATCTCCCGATCAAAACTGGACGGGAATATTCAAGCCGGGCGAACGCGTGCGCTTGCGCTTTATCAACGCTTCCGCCATGTCGATTTACGATGTGCGTATTCCTGGCTTAAAAATGACGACTGTGCAAGCGGATGGACAGAATATCGAGCCCCTGAAAATAGATGAATTCCGTTTCGCGCCTGCGGAAACCTATGATGTCGTCGTCACGCCGGAAGAAAACAAAGCCTATACTATTGCCGCCGAACCTATCGACCGTACCGGCTTCGCGCTTGGAACGCTTGCCCCGCGCGACGGCATGAAAGGGGAGATGCCCGCGCATCGCCCGCGAGCGCTTTTAACCATGGGCGATATGGGCATGATGGATATGGAAGATATGGTCATGACGCCGGAAGACATGAAAAGCGGTTGGGCTGATGCCGGAACGCCTAAAGGCGATGCGGCTCTGAATTACAAGGATTTGCGCTATGCTGGCATTCAGAAAGACACGCGCGATGCCGGGCGCACTATCGATGTACGCCTTGGCGGCAATATGGAGCGTTATATTTGGACGCTGAACGGCAAGAAATTTATGGATGCCGAACCGATCCGCCTAAAATATGGCGAGCGGGTGCGGCTGACATTCACCAATGAAACCATGATGGCCCACCCGATGCATTTGCATGGCATGTTCGTGCAGCTGGAAAACGGCCAGCCTGCCGAGAAACTGCCAAACAAGCACACTGTCATTGTGCCGCCAGGGCAGTCTTATTCGGTGCTTTTGACTGCCGACGAAGTGGGGGAGTGGGCGTTTCATTGCCATCTTTTGTACCACATGATGTCCGGAATGATGACGAAGGTGGTGGTGGCCAAACTCGATGCTGCGGATATGCCGGCTCAACCCGCGCCAGTCAATCCCGGTTCAGGAGGTTCCCATGCGCATTAGCATATTACTTACAGCCGCATTGCTAATGTTATCATCTGCGGCGCCGGCAGCGGACGATATGGCGGGCATGATGGACGAAGAACATGGCGGCGGAATATTCCACATGTTCCGCCTGGAAACCGATTATGGCGGTGGTCAAGACGGGGCTATCGCCAGTTGGGATTTGGATGGATGGGTTGGTGGCGACGAGAATAAGCTGTGGCTAAAGAGCGAAGGCGAACATAAAGATGGAAAAATAGAGTCCGCGGAATTTTGGGCGCTCTATACCCGGAACATCGCAACATTTTGGGACGCGCAAATCGGCTTGCGGCATGATGCGCAGCCAACTTCTACTACATATCTTGCCGTTGGTTTGAACGGTCTTGCGCCATATTTCTTTGAAACCGAAGCGCATCTGTTTATTAGCGATCAAGGCGATGTTAGCGCCAGGCTGCATGGCGAAACTGATTTGCTGATAACACAACAATTGATTTTACAGCCTTATGCCGAAATCAATCTGTCCGCCAGCGACGTACCGGAAAATCATATCGGCGATGGCTTTACCGATGGCGAGATCGGCTTGCAGACGCGTTATGAATTTACCCGAAAATTCGCGCCATATTTGGACTTGCGGTACGAACGAAAACTCGGCGAAACCGCGTCTATGGCCGCAAGCGATGGAGAAGACAAAGACGATTTTATAGCCGCAATCGGTTTGCGGCTAATGTTTTAACCCAAAGGAGAAAGACCATGAAAAAACTAATATTAATGGCCGCCTTGCTTTCGCTGACAAGCCCGGCATTCGCCAAGGAATATATCATCAAGGAAGTCAGCGATCCTGCGGGCAAGAAACCATATTATTTTTCGCCCGATCAATTGACGATTCAACCCGGCGATACGGTAACTTTTCTGAACGTGCAAGAAGACATGCATGATGTGATGTTTATCAGTGTTCCAAAGACGGTTGATGAAATGATCATGAGCCCGAAACACGAAAAAGAAGGCGAGAAATGGTCTTATAAATTTACCGTTCCAGGCACATATCAGTTCCACTGTCATGCGCATGAGGCGCTGGGCATGAAAGGCACATTGATCGTCGGCAAAGCCTCGAAGCCCGGCGAAACCAGAATGATGGATCACCATAAGATGACGAAAAAATATGAGGGAAATTCCAGCGGCGGCGGGGCGGTGGGCGCATCAAATCTTGTGCAGGCTACCGGTAAGATCAATAGCGTAGATGCCGAAAAGCGCACCATCAACGTAACGCACGATCCGATCAAGGCGCTGGGCTGGCCGAAAATGAAAATGGAATTTTCGGTCGATAAAGACGTCGATCTTTCCGGCATCAAGGCGGGCGACGCCGTTTCATTCACTTTAAAGCCAGGCGCAAATGAAGATTATAGCATCGTCACTTTGAAAAATATCAGTAAAGGAGAATAACCGTGAAACCTTACCTAATAATTTTAACGGCAATTTTGGGAACGACATTGTTTATGAGCCCGGCTTATGCGGAAGCGAAACCGGCAGCGCAAATCGTTCCGCCAAAATACGAGCATTTACCGGCGAGGGAATTTAAACGCCACAAGGCCGGTATTAAGCGGATGGTTCATTTACCACCGATGTTGATTCAAAAAATCGACGTAGTGGATGATAGTAAAATGTCTAGCGGCGAGATTGTCATTCCTGACGTGCCGCGTTCGACGTTTGAGAAATACCAATCCAAGTAGTTTATTTTCTTAAGTTACAGCGGGTAATACCATGACTAATCTTAACCACTTTTATAAAGGAGCTTCAATATGAGAAACTTTAATGCTTTAAGGCAATTTTTTATTCTATCATTTGCAATACTTCTATTGGCCGGCTGCGCCAGCAACGGTACGGATGCTGCCAATGGCCAGCCGATGTGTCCGATGATGGAAGGCAAGACTTGTTGCTGTTGCCAAAAGATGATGGAAAGCGGCATGATGAAGGATGGCAAGCCGATGGACATGAAACAGTGCCAAAAAATGATGCAGGACGGGATGATGAAAGATAAATCCGCAGCGCCTGCCGATGCCAAACCGGCTCCTGCCGTAAATCCGGTAGATCATAAAAAGCATCACCCGCAAGACAGTAAAGAGGTGAAGTAATGACACACGACCATCAGCATGGCCCGGGCTGTTCCAAGCCGCATAATCCGATGCGGTTTGCTTGGCTAATATATTTAACTCTGGCCGGTATCGTAGTTTTATATCTGTTGGAATATCATTGGCAGCATACGATAGGCGTTCTGCCATATCTAATCTTGTTGTTATGTCCGTTAATGCATTTCTTCATGCCGCACGGACATCATCACCATAACGAGAAAATCGATACGCCAAAATCCTAATCATCACAGGGAGTAAGTTTCATGCATCAGCATCAGCTTAAGACTTCGGAAACGGGCAGTTGCCATCATGCTAAACTGGATGCGAAGCATGAAGCTCCTCACAAAATAGCATCGGGCGGGGCAGATGTAATCTACACTTGCCCGATGCACCCGCAGATACGTCAAAAAGGCCCGGGCAATTGCCCGATCTGCGGCATGGCGCTGGAGCCGGAAAAAGTTTCATTGGACACCGGCCCCGATCCTGAACTGATCGACATGACCCACCGGTTTTGGGTGTCGGCGGTGTTGTCGTTGCCGCTTGCGCTGTTTGTGATGGGTGCGCACCTCATTCCCAATCTTCCTCACGAATGGCTTAATTCACAGGTATCGCACTGGATACAAATGCTTGTCGCAACACCGGTGGTGTTGTGGGGAGGTTGGCCGTTTTTTGTACGGGCTGTGGCTTCCGTCAAGCATAAAAGCCTGAATATGTTTACCTTGATCGCGCTTGGCGTGGGCGTGGCTTATATATACAGCCTGATCATCACGCTATTTCCAGATTCAGTCGCTCGTTTTACCGGCGGTATGACGCTCGAAATCTATTTCGAAGCGGCGGCGGTGATAACGGCGCTGGTGCTGCTTGGCCAGGTGCTGGAACTAAAAGCCCGTGCAAGCGCCAGCAATGCGATGCGTGCACTTTTGGATCTGGCTCCGAAAATGGCGCGTATCATTCGCGAAGGGGGTAAAGAAGAAGACGTGGCCTTATCCGAAGTACAGAAAGGCGATTTGCTGCGCGTGCGCCCAGGTGAAAAAGTGCCGGTGGATGGCGTGGTCGTCGAAGGCCATAGCAGCGTCGATCAATCAATGTTGACCGGTGAATCGTTGCCGGTGGAAAAAAGCGCCGGAGATAAAGTGACCGGCGCAACGCTCAATGGCACCGGCGGTTTCACTATGCACGCCGAGCGGGTAGGCAGCGAAACTATGTTGGCGCAGATCGTCGACATGGTCGCCAAGGCGCAACGCTCGCGCGCACCGATCCAGCGCATGGCGGATACCGTATCCGGCTATTTCGTGCCCGCGGTGATTGCGGTTGCGCTGCTTACCGCGATGGTTTGGGGAATATGGGGGCCGGAACCTAAGCTGGCCTATGCTATCGTTAACGCGGTAGCGGTTTTAATTATCGCCTGTCCCTGCGCGTTGGGGCTTGCCACGCCTATGTCCATTATCACCGGCACTGGCAGGGGAGCGCATATGGGTGTGCTGATTAGAAACGCCGAGAGCCTGGAGATCATGGAAAAGGTCGATACACTCATCATCGACAAAACCGGCACGCTAACCGAAGGCAAGCCAAAACTGATGGAAGTGGTTGTCGCCTCCGACTTTGAGCAAAACGAAACATTACGGCTGGTGGCAAGTCTCGAAAAAGGCAGCGAGCATCCGCTGGCAGCCGCGATTGTGAAAGGTGCGGAAGAACGCGGTCTTAGACTGGCCGCTGTGCAGGATTTTGCCTCCATCACCGGCAAGGGCGTGAAAGGCAAGATTGATGGCCATACCGTGGCGCTTGGCAATGCAGCACTGTTTTCCACACTCGGCATTGATTCCGCACCCCTTACGGCAAGTGCCGAACAATTGCGCAGCAAAGGCCAGACAGCTATGTTTGCTGCTATCGACGGCAAGCCCGCCGCCGTAATCAGCGTCGCCGATCCTATTAAAGCCACCACGGCGGAAGCGCTCAGGCAGCTCAAGGCAGAAGGCCTGCATATCGTCATGCTGACCGGCGATAGCAAAGCCACCGCGCAAGCCGTCGCAAGACAACTTGGTATTGACGATATCGAAGCGGAAGTGCTGCCCGAACGCAAAAGCGAAGTGGTGCGGCAACTGCAGGCGCAGGGACGCAAAGTGGCCATGGCCGGAGACGGCGTAAATGACGCTCCCGCATTGGCACAGGCGCAAGTAGGCATCGCGATGGGCACCGGCACCGATGTGGCGATGGAAAGCGCGGGCGTAACTTTGGTAAAAGGCGATCTGATCGGCATCGTGCGCGCGCGCCGCCTAAGCCACGCCACTATGCGCAACATCCGGCAGAATCTGTTTTTCGCTTTTGTCTATAATGCGCTGGGCGTGCCGATAGCGGCCGGGATTCTTTATCCTGTCTTCGGCGTTCTGCTAAGCCCGATTATCGCCAGCGCCGCTATGGCGTTGAGTTCGGTTTCGGTTATTATCAATAGCCTGCGTCTGCGATCGGTAAAACTGTAACAAAACGATAGGAATTGCACATGACTTATCTTTTAATCAAGGCCTTGGTGTCCGGCTTGTTAATCGCCATTATTTCGGAAATTGCCCAGCGCAGCCCAAGTTTGGGGGCGCTGATCGCATCTTTGCCGTTGGTTTCACTTCTGGCCATCATTTGGCTGTGGCGCGATACGAAAGACATCGAAAGAATCGCAGTTCACGCCGAATCGACATTTTGGCTGGTGCTGTCGACCTTGCCGATGTTTTTAATATTTCCCGCATTGCTAAGGACGGGAATAGAATTCTGGCTTGCGTTATTGATAGGCTGTCTGGTTACGATTACTTTGTACCTTGGCATGATTTGGGTCATGGGCAAATATGGTTATAAATTATAAATTTAAGTTACTGAGATTCTCTATATTTATTTTTAGAATATAGTGGAATAAAGAAAATCTGGTGTATGCAAGCATGTGGCATAGCAAAGAGTCCTGCACCAATACCACTTCGCCTTTCGGCGCTTTTCTCCGGCCATATTACCAAAAGGCGAACTCGTGGGAAATGGCGGGAGAAAACGGGCTATAGTTTTTTAAAAACTGGAGAGAATGCGGGGCTGTGTAGGCAGCAGAGAATAAAATAGGACGGCAAGCGTTTGAAATCTTGTCTCAATTTCCAGGAATACGCGAACCCGCCAATTGTCGATAAACTCAATGGCGGTGTTGGGAGTCGGAGTCAGGAATTATCCCGCGGCTAAATCAAATTCCCTTCTAACAGGAAATATAACAGAGATTTGAACGATTTTGGCCTGGGGGAAGGCGTACTGCAGCGGAGAAAAAGCACGTAATTGTTGGGTTGGCCGAAGATGAAAATGGAATTTCCCATCGATAAAAGCGTTGATTTATCCGGCGTAAAACCGGGCGATGCCGTGTCATTCACGTTAGAGGCAAGCGCGAACGATGATTACACCGTCAACAGCATAAGAAAAACCAGTAATGAGAATTATCATCAAATCATAGGCAAGCCGCGTGAAATTAATCTATCAACGATCTTAAATGAATAGAATTTTAGCAATCGCGTAATAAAGCGGGATCCCGATCGCAACATTGAATGGAAATGTGATAGCCATGCTCATCGGCAGATAAATTGCTGCTTTAGCTTCAGGCAAAGCCAGACGCATTGCCGCGGGCACAGCGATATAGGAAGCACTCGCGCATAGAACTGTGAAAAGCAGGCCAGTGCCAATATCAAGTCCTATAATATAACTTACCCCCAGTCCTATCGATGCTCCGATCAACGGCATATAAAGCCCGAATAAGATAAGAGACCAAGTCAAAGCGCGAATTTGGTACAGGTTTTTAGCGACCAATAGACCCATATCCAGCAGAAACAAGCATAGAATGCCTTGAAATGGCTCACTCAAAAATCCTTTTACTTTATTCATGCCTGGCTGACCTGTGATCCAGCCAATCAGAAAAGAACCAAACAAAAGTAAAATAGCACCATTGGTAAAAATCTCCCGCGCCAATTTTTTTTCTTCGCTCACGTGACCCTGTGTCTGAGGTGCCGCGCGATGCGCTATAAAAAGTCCTGATAGAATAGCCGGAGCTTCCATTAAAGCGAGTATGGCTACGATATAACCCGCATAAATAATCTCGTTTGCATCCAAGAAAGCTGCCGCTGTTGCAAAAGTGACCATGCTGATCGAGCCATAATGGGCTGCAATCGCCGCAGCGGTTGGGCTGTCGATTTTTGAAGTCAATCGCAGCAATCCGTATCCCAGAAAAGGCTGTGAAAAACCTATTACAAGACCCGCAAAAATAGTTCCAAGCACTTCTCGGTTTAAATCACCTGTTTCAGCAATGGCTACGCCGCCTTTAAAGCCAATGGCCATCATCAAATAAAGTGAAAGATAACGACTAATACTTTCGGGGATGTTGAGATCGGATTTTAACGTCCCGGCGGCGACCCCTAAAGCAAAGAACAAAATAGGCGGCGTCAGCAAGTTTTCGGTGATGGCGTTCAGAAATTCCATAAATACCTCTCATAAGTTAGTGCTTATAAAGACTTTGCAAAATCTTTCAAAATTGATAGATTTAATTTTATCAATGAGTTTTTTTAATAGGATATTTATGCCTTTTCACACCGACACTTTGCTTTTAAAAAGTTTTATAGCTATCGCTGAAATGGGAAGTTTTAGCCAAGCCGCCAACATAGTAGGCCGCACTCAATCCGCCGTTAGTCTTCAGATTAAAAAGCTCGAGGATAGTCTAAACTGCGTGCTGTTCGACCGAAGCAACCGGCAAATCGCTTTGACTGAGCAAGGCGAAATTTTTTTAGGCTATGCGCGGCGTATGATCGAATTGCAATGGGAGGCATATACCCGTTTAAACGAACCTGATATCAAAGGGGAAATCAACCTTGGCACGCCGGAGGACTTTGCCACTCATTACCTTCCTAATATTTTGGCGACTTTCGCAAAGCATCACCCACATGTTCAGTTAAATGTTCGTTGCGATTTGACGCTCAATCTCGTTAGCAGCTTTCGTAAAGGCGAGTATGACATAATTCTGGTCAAGCGTGATCCGGAGCGCGTTAAAGGCGGTATTAAAGTCTGGCGCGAGCCCTTGATTTGGGTGTCCGCTTCTTATTATCAATTGAAGACGCCAGTATCATTGATTCTCTCTCCGCAACCTTGTATTTACCGGGCACGCGCTTTGGCGGCGCTAGATAGGGCGCGGAAGCCTTGGACTATTACTTATACGAGCCCGAGTCTTGCTGGTACGGTGGCTGCTGCTAAAGCAGGATTGGGTGTTACCGTGCTTCCATCCAATATGGTGCCTGAGGGATTGAGCGCTGTACGCGGCCCTATTAAGTTGCCACATTTGGCAGACTCGGAAATTGCGCTTATTAAAAAAGATCAGCTTTCAAAAGCTGGCAAAGCACTTGCCGAACATATAACCAATTCTCTAGAACAAGCTACATAATAAGAAAAACTGATACATAGTTGTAATTGATTGATTAAATTAATGCTGTCGCATTTCACTTGAAAGTCTTTTCAAGGGCGATATTATAAAAGACATGAAGCGGGCCGGGCCCCTCTGACCACAAACATAAAATATCGTTTGTTGTGATGTCGGACCGCATCGGGAATTAGTTTTCCGGTGTTGGTTTCTGACTTTTTCTAACTGACTCCTGAAAACCTTCCGATCAAACCTAAGCTTTGATGACAAAGGAGGAAAATATGTCAGTTAAGCGATTACAATCCCTGCTTTTTAAATCCGCACGTATCCAAAAAGAAATTGAACAAGAAAACGGGCGGCGATGGCCAGACTGGATTCGGCTGCTTAAGTTGAAAAAACTGCGTCTTGCAATAAAAGATAGCATGATTCGGCTTGTGCGCCATCAGCCCGGCGGCGCGATAAGGCCTGTAAAAGCCAAAATGCGCTCTGCCAGAAAAAATCAATTCCAAGGCATTTGAGCAAATAGCAATCAAAAAGGAAAAAGTTATGAGCATTGTAAAAATTCTCAACCGCGACATTGAAAAAAACTACACTACCCAGCAATTTGTAGAGAAACTGCGCAGACTGGCCGATAGCCTTGAAAAAGGTGAACGCTTTGATATTCAAATTGCGGGAGAACGTATTTATATTCCGAAGCACGCCATTTTTAACATTGAGCATGAGCGGGAGAATGGCGTTGAGGAAATCGAATTCCAAATCAAATGGAAGAATTGAATTTGCGCGGAAACTAATAAAGCACAAGCAATAGAATAGCTCGCCCCTCTATCTCGCTGAAAGATAAGATAACAAAAATCATCGTGTATAATTGTAAAAAATATAAGTAGTAAGGAAAGATTTGATGGAATTTCTATTTGATATGGTGATGGGCAAGCCCGTCTGGATGTGGGCGGCGTTCATGGGAATCGTAAGCGTGCTGCTTGTTTTTGACCTAGGCGTTCTGCATCGTAAGCATCGGGAAATATCTATCAAAGAAAGTCTCTGGCTAAGCGCTTTTTATATCGCCATCGCGCTTATTTTTGGCAGTTGGGTATGGCACAGCCTTGGCGAGCAAAGTGGCAAAGAATATTTGACCGGCTTCATCGTCGAAAAAACCTTGGCGATGGACAATGTTTTCATAATCTCGCTGATATTTACCTATTTCGCTATCCCGCCTTTATATCAGCACCGTGTGCTGTTTTGGGGCATTTTAGGCGTTATCATATTGCGCGCTATCATGATCGGATTGGGCGCTACATTGGTATCGCAGTTTAGCTGGGTGCTTTATGTATTCGCCGTGTTCTTGATTGCAACTGGCATCAAAATGCTGTGGATCGGCGATAAAATGCCCGACATTGGCAACAACCCGCTGCTGAAATTCTTGCGTAACAACTTTCGGATCACTGACAAATTGCATGATCAAAAATTTACCGTGCGTCTTCCCGATCCTAAAACGGGAAAGCTTGCCACATATGGCACACCTCTTTTAGTGGCTCTTGTGCTGATCGAGTTTGTAGATCTGATTTTTGCAGTGGACAGCGTGCCGGCTATATTTACTATTACGCTTGATCCATACATAGTTTATACCAGTAATATTTTTGCTATCCTTGGCTTGCGTGCTTTGTATTTTGCTCTTGCCGCCATTATTCATAGGTTTAAATACCTCAAGCAGGCATTAGCGTGGGTGCTGATTTTTATCGGTTCCAAAACTTTTATCGCGTGGGGAATGGGCTGGGAGAAATTTCCCGCCGGCCTCTCGCTTGGTGTGACTTTAGCTCTTATTGTAGGTGGCATAGTTTTGTCGCTGTACAAAACTAGAAATGAGCCGAATATAGTGAAAGTAAGTTAAATGAAAGTGGATTATCAAATAGGTTTTCGTCAGTACTTGCGTGGCTTTACCGAAAGTCATGGTTTCTGCAAATTCATCACTGGTTTAATTATCATCAATGCGGCAATCTTGGGCTTAGAAACCTATCCCGCTATCATGGCGGAATATGGTCCGGTGCTTAAGGTATTGGATCGCACAATTTTGTGGATATTCGTGACTGAACTGGCAATGCGACTAGGCGCATCTGGCTGGAGGTTTTTCCGCGATCCGTGGAGCGTGTTCGATACGGTAGTAGTCGCTATCGCGTTCATGCCCGCCAATCAGGCCTTTGCCGTGCTGCGGGCGGCGCGGGTGTTACGTGTCTTACGGTTAATTTCCATTTTCCCACGTTTGCGCCGCGTTGTAGAAGGATTGATCGCCGCTATTCCTGGAATCGGCTCTATCGGCGCTATCCTGGTCATTATATTTTACGTATTCGCGGTGATGGCAACCAAACTGTTTGGTGCTACACATCCTGAATTTTTTGGGACACTTCAAGCGTCTCTATTCAGCCTCTTTCAAATTATGACCTTGGAAGGCTGGCCGGACATAGTGCGGCAAGTAAAGCAAACCCATCCTTTTGCACCAGCCTTCTTTATTCCCTATATTTTAGTTGCCACTTTCACTGTACTTAATTTGTTCATTGCTGTGATCGTAGACGCGATGCAACGCGAGCATCAGGAAGATGAGCAAGCCGAGCAGGATGCTATCGCTCGGATAGAACAGCAGCTTGTCATCCTTCACAAAAAAATAGATGACCTAAAAGATGCCGCTTGATATGTTTTCTTATAATTTCTTATTGAGCCACCCCCTATAAATAAGTCCATAGCCTATCCGGATTTACTCCAGATATGGACTTATTTATAGGGGGTGGCTCAGCATGATCGCCGGTTATTTAATCACTTCGATCATTATCTCATTGCGGCGCAGGAACGGTAAGGTCCAGGGCGGGTTATAAAACGCATAAGTTGGAGCGGAGACTACGTTCAGTTTTCTTGTGTCAATAAATTTATTTAACTCTTCTGTGTGTTGCTTAATACTGGCTTCCCCGGTAATGCCTGAAAAGCGGTTGACGGCAAAACGCTTGCCCGGAATCTCCTCCAGCTTTACTTCGGCATTATTTGGTTTCGGTAGAGTTGCTATTGTATGGGCAGAAGGCATTACGAATCGCACTTTCCACTTATCGCCAGTTCCTTGTTGGGTAACAGGCGCGGTCATTGCTATTCTTTCATTTAACTGTTGAGTCACAGGGGCTGTCATTGCGACTTTTTGCGCGGATGTGTTGTTTCCAAAAATATAATCGGCAATCATGCGGAATCCCTGATTAATAGCTGATTCACGCTCGCCAGAAACTTGTACTTCGGCCACAATCATTGGGGAGTAATCGCGGATTTCAAAAGCGCCTTCTGAGTCAACGATTGAATACTTTGCCTGTTCAACATTGCTCGCGATAGGACCCCATAAAGCTGCTCCCAGTAAAACTACGCCGGCGATTATCCATATCATATATTTGCCCATTTTTCTCTGTCTGCTTCAATTGTATTATTATGTGAGAATAGTTCAATCTGTAGCATTGACTATTGAATCTGCTAAATCTTTATCAAAAAAAATAGTTTTAAATTACTTTCATTTTCTTTAAATAGATCCATTTGTGTCTCTAATAGTGGGAGTTATTTTTAAGGGTGGCTAAGAAAGCATGATCTAATATCTAGAAAAATTTTATATATTGCAACAATTGCTTCTTGATAAAAACTTCTAACCTATAGCATAAATATAGATGACTTGCCTTATGATGAAAACCATGCTTTTGATATAAACTGGTCAAAGCTTTTCTTATTAGCGAAAATCATATGTCATCCATTATTTCTTATAGATCGTCTGGAGCGGTTTTTGCCTGCGATACGAAGTAACCGCAAGAATTTGGGGCATGCAAAGTGGTCTGGGGCAGGGCAGCGCGCCGCATGGCGGAGTCCGTCGCGCATAGAGGTAAGTTCTTTAATTTTTTTATCTAGCTCATTCGCCTTGGCCGACAGCAACGCCCTGTCTATCTGCTTGCGCCCGGAATAAAACATGGCGCGTATCTCATCCAGGGAGAATCCAGACTTGCGCCCAAGCAAAATCAAAGCCAGCCTTTCTAGGATACCGCTATCAAACATTCTGCGCAGACCTTTTCTGCCGCAGGATTGGATAAGCCCCTTTTCTTCATAGAATCTCAGCGTTGAGGCCGGTAGCCCAGAGGCCTTTGAAACAGCGTTTATATCCATGATGCTCCCATAACAATCCTATTACTTGACCTAAAGTTGACTTGAAGTGGTATCCTATTCTTAAATGCTAATTTTCACAAGGCTTTTTCTTCAGAAGAGTCTTTTAAAAATTTGGAAAGATAGTCTCGCATGTCAGGTTTTGAATGGATTGCATTGTACGTTTTGCTCGGGGGATTTGTCGGCTTTATGGGCGGCCTGCTGGGAGTCGGAGGAGGCGGGATACTGGTTCCTCTGCTCGCGTCGATTTTTATCTATCAAGGCTTAAATATAGATAATGTTGTGCATCTGGCTTTGGGAACGGCTTTGGCCTGTATGATTATTTCCTCAACCGCGAGCATCCGCGCACACGCATCCCGGGGGAATGTCTTGTGGCCGGTCTTTTTTAGCATGGCGCCCGGAATTGTTTTCGGCGCTTTTATAACTACACATATGGCAGCTCATGTGAACTCGTTTTATCTTTCGGTGTTTTTTGCCATCTTCATGGCGCTGATAGGCGGCATGATGTTTTTTAACTGGCAGCCAAAAGCCAGTACCACTCCAATACGGCTTCGCGACCTGGTTCTAGTGGGGGCGGGCATTGGAACGGTATCGGCGCTGGCAGCCGTCGGCGGAGGCTTTCTGACAGTAACCTACTTAAACTATAAAAGCGCCCCCATGAAAAGAGCGGTTGGGACATCATCGGCCATTGGGTTTCCTATTGCCGTCGCAGGTACTGCTGGCTACCTGCTCAGTGGCTGGTCTAAAACATCAGGCGATCCGTATACTTTTGGGTTCATTTATGTCCCGGCATTCTTGGCAGTATCTGTATCCAGTTTTATTGCCGCTCCTTACGGCGCCGCTTGCGCGCAGAAATTGCCTGATGCGCATCTGAAAAAAATATTTGCTGTGGTTTCTATGGCTTTAAGCTTAAAAATGCTTTTTTCTTTAGTGTAAAGTATTTTGAAAGCCGCTAGGCGCAGTAACACAATTGCGCTACACCGCCGCAAGCATTTGAAATCTTGTCTCAATTCCGCTGAATAGGCGAACCCGGCAACTTGTACCAAACTCAATGGCGGTGTTGGGAGTGCTAGGCTAGGTATTCTCCCGCCGCTAAATCAAAATACCCTGCTAACAGGGAAATTAACAGAGAATTTTTAAACGGCTGCGGTGACATATTGTTTTGTTTCTAGACATAAAAATCCTGCTTCTGCGGCAAAGAAACGGTCTTCTGGATATTGAAACATTTCAATTGTTTTTGGCAAAATTAATTGCCCGGACATAACGGCAAAATTTATTGGTTGGGTCAAATATACGCCCATTAACTTGCCATTAGAAAAATGATCGACAAAATCTAGCTTGTTCCCTTTGGACATTTCAAAATCGATAATTTGGCGCAATCCGGTGATTGGCGGCTCGATAGCGTTTAATTTTTGCGGCCATGGAACCGGCGCAACCATACTGGCATAATTTTCGATAAAAATAACTTCGCCGCCACCTTCGCCGTGTTGCGGGTTGGCTTGGGCAATCGCGCGAGGCGCAAATAAATCGCCGGTGGTTACATAAGACCGCAGAGCAGGCAAATACCGCTTGCCGATGATATGCTGGACATTTTGTTGCACGCTGCCCCAAAGTTTTTCGCGGTCACTGTAATTGGCCGCGCATGTTTCCGCGGTCATATACCACGCCGTCTGCCCTGGCCGCGCGCCGAATAAATTGCCATGTTGGGATGGTGGGGGGATCATTGATTTAATTATCTCCAAGTGCGCTACAAATACTGTGATAGGTTTTAAGGCAATAATATTCTTGTGATCCCCCATCTTTCAGACATGGTTCCCAGAGTGAATATTTAACTTTTGAATGATCCATTATATTTTTTGCTTCTTGGAAATGAAGTGGATATTTCATTACTACACAATTTGGATGTCCGGTCCATAGCCAGCGAGCTATATAACGGATTTTATTGCCTAACCTTAATTCCATATCTAATAAAGGATGCAAATTAGCACTTATAAGCTGGTGAGCGGACTGATCTTCGGTTTTTTCAATATATTGAATATAATGTTTCGTCTTTCTATCTGTGTACCCCCATCCCAGCATTGGAAAATCGGTTCTATATCCTGCTAGATGTTCTTCATAGTTCTCCCAGATTTTGCGTATCCGATGGACTCTTATCGGCTTTGACATGTCAATACCGATTATGCCGTTATTTTCGATAACGATATTCTTGATCATATTGTCGGAAGCAAGTTCCGCATCGGCAATTTTTCGAATAATAGGGCTTAGATTTGTCGGTATTTCCATTATTACCATCTTATAGTTTCTCTACATATTCTATAAAATCTTTGCTTGTCTTGCAAATATAGCCGTATCCTGCTTTAGGAGGCTCTGAGGTATAGCGGACAATATTGTGGCCTGCGTGTTCTTTAAGTATTTGTTGTATCGTTTCCTCTTTGATAGGATTCTCCATCCTTATTCCAATAGTGCCATTTTCATAAATGATAGAGGCAATTTTATTGCCGAAAGTAATATCAGAACGCGCTATTTTTCTTAGTGTTGGATTGTACCTATCAGGTATTCTTCCCGCATTCTCTGCAATGTGTTTTTCATGCGGCGATAAATCCTCTAGTTGGCGAAATTGAAATTTTATACTTGGGCCATTGCCATGAGCAGTGTCATAAATACTAAGAATTTTTACCCATTTTAGATCGTAAGTTTCCGCGCCATTCCATTCAAAGTCTGGATCGTTTAATAAATTGCGCAACAGAGTATCATGGATTTCCTTGTATTTAATTCCAAATTCTATTGTGGAATCATATTTTATATTTTTACATGAAATAACAAAACTAACATCCATTATCAATTCATCATAAAAATGAACTGTCATTGCGTATCCTAAATCAGGCTGGTTGATATTGTAACTTGCGCGCGATTTATATGAAACGTATTGCGAATAGTTGTTTTCAAACTCGCTTCTTTTCGTGGAAGGGCTTATGGCAATATTGCCAGGAAACGTTATTTGATGTTTCTGCCGGTCTATGCTCATTTGATCTTTTATATTGGCGACGGATTCTAACATATTATTTCCCACGTTGTTTTGTTCTATCATATAAACCTATTAGGCTGCCAAATTCTTTTAGGACGGCTGGATATTTTGCCACATAAAATTGTTGTCCTCCACCAGGATGTTCATTATTGTTACCAGGATTCTTTTCGCATACGCATGCTGGAATAAACATGTCTTTATCAAGAACATAAGCGCGAACATAATCTCTGTATTTAAGTTCATCATGAGGCCTAACTTGGAGCTGTTCAAAATACACATCTGCCAGGCCATGACTGTTTAGAAGAGTGTCTGTATTTGTATAAAAAGGTGAGTCCCCCAATTCGCTTGTTTTGTTTCCTTCTTTGTTCACACCGGTTCTACCCCATATTATGCTTCCTTTTGGCATAAAAATAAGTTTGTGGTCATCAATATCATATCCACCGTCAATCTGATGTTTTTTGGCTTCTTCAACTGCTTTAATGGCGTCACTCCGCTCCCACGCCGCGCGGATTCTTTCCTCGTCTTGCAAGGCGGCAAGATGCTTTTCTATCAGTCTAAGCCGCGCGGTCTCTTGATGTTCGCGGGATTTATCCTGGGCGGCTTGAGCTTCTTTTTGCGTAGTTTCTGCTTGCACTTTTAGCCGCAATAACTCTTGCCGCTTTTTTTCAATTATTTGTTGAATCAATTTTTCTGGGTCAGAGCCATCTCCCCCGCCATTCCCATTGCCTCCATCGCCGTTTCCACCATTCCCGCCGCCGCGCCTGGATCGGGATTCTTCCGCCAATCTGGCTTTTTCTTTTTCAAAATCTTTGCCGCTAAGTTCCTGGCTGGTGAAGCCATGGTTATGCACACAGCCGCCAAAAACGCTATAGGATACGTTTTCGTAATCCCCGCTTTCATGCGCTTGTTCCAAGGCGCGGCGCATTTCCGCCGGCGTGCGTATATTATCTATTAATGTATTCGGTCTGCGAACGATAATAGGCGGTTGCGTTTTTTCTGTTTCATAGGGCCGCATTTTCGGCAGTTTTTTAAAATCGGGAATATTGCCGGACATAACCATCGCTTGCGCCACCGGGGCCAGGGTATAGACCGCTTCTAACAACGCAAACTGTTTGGCAAACAACGGAATCCGGCGCAATGTATGCACCAGATGATTGGTGGAAACCCAGTCTTGGGTTCTGTATGGCTTTACCTCTTCTTCGTTTCTAATCTGCCATCTGCCCCATTCAAAAATGTTTACTTGGTCGCGGGCACAAATACTATTGCCGCTATAAGTCAAGCTCGCGCCAACGTTATCTAGACATATGGCCGAGGTTGGGACATTGATTACGCCTTTAGCGGCATATTCCGCTTCCAATAGCGCCTGATAGGTCAATGGTTCCACGCCGTCCAGTTTGCTGAGATCCACGCCGCCATGCGCAAGATATATTTCTTCGACTCTGGCGATGTTGGCGGTGTCGTCATTATCCAATTTCGGCCAGTCGGTGTCAGTTGTCTGTAATTCCTTGCGCCAGTCGAATTTTTTCCGGTTTTCCGGCGGAAGATATATCGAATTAGTGACGTATTCTTTCATAATCCGGTCGGTTTCGGTGACTACCGTTCCAACCAGCGTATCATGCAGCGATTCGGTCAGTTCTACATATACGCCGGTATTAAAAACGGGATCCTGCGGCAAGCCTAGGCTGATTCTTTGTTGCAACATGTTCATAATGATAAGTTCTTGGAATATTTGCCAAACTTCCTGTTCGCCGATAAGGGTATAGTTCAGAGCCGGGAAACTTAGCCGCGCTTTCCCGGAGCTTATGTTCGCGACCAGGCTGGGATCCAACCGCAATTCCAGATCAAAAGCATCGTACTTGGTGACGAATTTCTTATCTTTGGTTTTTTGGTACAGAAGTTTTCTAAGTTCGACACCGATGAAGCAGCCTTTTTCCAGCCTTTGCGCTGTTGCGGCGGCAAGATCCACACGATCCTTTTTGCTGGTTGTGCAGCTGTTGGCGATGCTTGCGCCCATGACGGCATAATAATTTTTAATGCCTGCTTGCGATTTTTGTTTCGCTTGCGCTATTTCCTCCGCCGGCATGGTTTTTTCCATGTGCTTTAGGATTAATCTTAATACCGCAGGATCATCCATATGCACGGCCAAACCCAGCGGCGATATAGAACCCATAAAGCATGGCGCCAGAGGATCGGCGCCGCTATTTAGCGCTACACAAATCGTTCGGATGTCTTTTTGGTGAACGGCAATAAATAAGGCATTATTCAAACGTTGCCGGCATTCAGGCATATTTATTGCTTGATTTGGGTATAAGGCGTTTTCCCGGTACACCAATCCGAAAATATTGATTGTGTCCTTGACCGGAATTTTTCCGTCAATGGCCCAGTCGACTGCAATTTCCGGCACTCCGGCTTTTGTCGCCATGCTTTGCAGCGTTTCTTCTTTATAATCCACCACATTCATATCGGCGCTGTATTCGTACAGAATATCGACGCAAGTCTTGCTTCTGCCTTTTACCGCATACATAATTGGCGTACGGTCTTTATAGCATTTCGCGGAAACATTGGCGCCGTTTTTAATCAGATATTCGACCATATGCGGTTTGTTGCCGCGTGCGGCTTCCATCAGTGGGGTGCATCCGCTATTGTCCTTGGACTCGATATCAAATTCCATATCCAGTAACGTCTGCATGCAATTTACAGATCCGTTATAAGCGGCCAAATGAATAGCGGATTTCTTGTCCGGAGTTATGGCGTGAATATTGGCTTTGGCGGCGGCAAGCGCCTGCAATACATCCAAATGATCGTTGGCGGCGGCTATCATAAAAACCGTAAGGCCATATTTCGTGGAATGTTCTAAATTTGTGTCGGCATCTATAAGTCGGCTGACTATTCTCAAATGCCCTTTGCTGGCAGCCAGCATCAAGGCGGTCCAGCCATCCTTAAGTCTTAATTGCACATCCGGACAAGCTTTGAGCAGTTTTTCTACAATTTCAGTTTGTCCGTTGTGGGCGGCATGCATCAGCGGCGTCCAACCGGAATTTGTAACCGCGTTCACATTCGCCTTGCGGAGCAACAGCCTGTCGACGATTTCATGATGGCCATTTTCGGCGGCTCTATCTAATGCGGTAGATCCATATTTATCTTTGCTTTCTATATCGGTTCCATTTTCGATTAGCCTTTCCGCCAATCGGATGTCGCCGTGCTGTGCGGCAAGCACTAGCAGAGACGGAAGACTGGTTTCCGGTTTGCCAAGCGGAGCGTTTTTTTCCAGTAGTGCCTTGACGCAGGGCCATTCTCTTTCTGTTATCGCTATGTCCAGCGCGGTCAAGCCGTTTTTGTTGATATGTTTCAAATTGGGGCCATGCCGCAAAAGTTCCTGCACCATGGCGCTATGCCCGTAATATGCCGCCAAAAGCAGGGGAGTGTCGTTGTCTGAATTGACGATTTCAAGATCGCTGTTGGATTGAATCAGTTCCGGCAAGATTTCCGCAATGCCATGCACAGCTGCCGTCAAGATTGGCGAAGCATTGTTATTATCTTTCGGTTGTATGCTGACGCCATGTTTTATTAATATTTTCGCGCATGCCGGACTTTTTTGTTCCAGCGCGTAAATCAACAATGTCTGTCCTTTTGGGCCTATCTGTCGCTTCGCAGTTTCAGGGTTCATAGCCAATAGCTTGGCTAGCTCGCCGGCATTCTGCAATTCGATGGCGCAAAGAAGTGGGTTAGTAGATAGTATTTTTACAGGTTCCGGAGGTTTAACCGCCACATTGTTTTGATTGGATGGGGCAGGGGCAGGGGCAGGTAAGTTATTTTGCGGATTGCTCAATCGACGTTCTTTTTCCCGGATCATGGCGGCAATTTGTTTGTGCCCTGATTTTTCCGCCCATTGCAGCGCGGTTAACCCGTGTTTGCAGACCAATCGTAAATTACGAAGATTTTTTGTTTTCTTCAATATGTCCGCGATCATAAATATATCGCCGCATGTTACCGCCAAAGACAGCGCCGTTGATCCGTTGGACGCTTGTTTATAAAGATTGTCTTCGTTTTTTGTGTGGCTTAAAATTAGCCGGGCGGTTTCCAGATCTTTTTGATCCAATGCAAAATGCAGGGCGGTGGTTTGGTTTGCATCTTGAAGATGAATATAATCTTCTCTGCGTGTGCGGCTTAATATAAACTGGGCAATTATCGGATTTTTCGAATGCGCTGCAAGCATCAATGGCGTGCATCCATATCGATCCTGTTTATACAAGTCGGCTTCATACTGGATCATATATACAAGCATTTTAGCGTCTGCTGCATTTTTTTGCAGCGCGGCCAGGTGCAATTGTGTTCTTTGTTCGTACGCATCGGGAACAAATCCTGCATAATCAGCCATTAATTTTTGTGGCGTTTCACCGGCGTTCCCGGCTCTGAATAAATTGCTATTATCTTGCGTGGCCCAGCAAATTTGTGCCGCTTTTGTAAAATTTTTATGAAAGATTGCCCAATGCAAGGCGGTGTAGCCATTGTTAGATGGAATATAGATATTGTTCTCATTTCTGGTACGTGCAAGAATCTTTTCCACATGAACGCCATAGACTCTCATAAGAATAGTCTCGCCAAAGACTCCAGTGAGATAAAACTCTCTTTCGTCTTTAATCGAATCTATAATCTCGGAAATAACGCCCTGATCTGTAATGGTGTCGATAGCCAGCAATAGGCCGCGATGCACGTTTGCGGCAAATTTTACTAAACTATCCTGGCGAAAATACGCTTTAGCATAACCTTCTAATACTGCGATTATAGCAGCATCGCTAAAAACCCTGCCGTTAAAAGATAAATCGGCGATAATATCGAATCTGAGATTATTCGATAATGTTTCGAGGACGGCAATCTGCCCATCTAACATCATCGCGGCCAAGTATCCTTGAACGGCCGCAATTTGCTGCGCATAGGCGGCTTTGCCGCGATTTTCAGAAACCAGAATCAATGCTGCGATGAATTGATCCATATTTGCGCGGCGCAGCATGTGTAGAATCGCCGGTATTTGCCCTTTTTTCCAGGCGTGTAAATAAAGAGCGTGCGGATGCAAATCGTGATATGGATAAGAAGGCGCTTTGGGCAGCTGAAATAATTTTTCGACAGGAACACTGCCGAGCAATTGATCGGCGCCGTTTTTATCGTTCGGATCCAGCCGATCGAGCGCCGATGGTATGTCCAAGGCGCTGCCCGATATCCAGTTATATAGCTTTAATAACGTATTCACATTAGCCCCCAACTTTAATTGCGCATTGTCTTCCCGAGAGGCTGTTTTTTTATATTTTTATAATATTAAAATATTTACTTAAGATTACAAATCAAAAAGAATCTCTAGGCCGATTCAAAAGCCTTAATTTCGCCTAGCGAGCGATATAAAACTTCGCGCCGGCCTAGAGATCAAGTTAGTCCCAGGGAGGACAAACTTTGCAATCTTCTATGCCGTGCGTAGTTCTAAAATTTGTTGCGGCGTACTGCCTTTTACCTTACGCATTTCATTTATTACATTATACGCGAATGCGATGCCATACCGTAATTCCAAATATTCTTCTAACGCCTGATCATAGACGTTATCGGTTGGATTGACTTCGCACGCCGATAAATTTTGTGATTCTTGCCGGCGCCGCATTCCATGCAAATTTTTTGCTGTTCCCGGTAATTATTCCACATCGTTCGGATACGATTGATGTGTAAGGGATTGGTGCGCGGCGTGTGGCACAATCCGGATGCGCGTAAATATTCCGATTTTGCCAGCCACATTCGGTACTGATAAATGCAGGACTGAATTTCGAGGCGGTAAAGCCCAGTCTTGGATTGCGCGCGTTTCAGTTGTAAATCGTGCGGCAAATCATATTCAGTGCATTCGGTGAAATATGCCGGGTAATGGCCCGACGCGGTATTGATCGATCTTGTCATCATTTTTAGCTTCCCTATCTATGCCCCGTTTTATGTCACGCTATTCAGTGACGATCGGAGCTTATAAGGACATTATTAAAAGAAGGTTAAGATGTCAAACAAAATTCAATAATATAATGTTTTAAATTCTATAAAACATATAAAAAACGTCTTTTATATTATAAAAAAACATATTTTTGCGGTTTAGAGTTGAAAAATAGACCGGATTTTAGTAGTTTTTATGTATAAATAATAAAAATAAACAGAGAATTTGAATCATGGACCGCTATCAACTAGCTGCCGCCCGGGGAATGTTAGGTTGGACTCTGAAGGAACTTTCGGAGAAAACCAATATCACGATCGAGGCTATCAATAAATTCGAACGCGGCGAAGTGGATTCGCCACGCAAATCAACCATTCAAGCCATTCGCCAAGCATTTGAAGGCGAGGGGATTGAGTTTATCGATCAATCGGGTGTGCGTAAACGGGATGATACCTTCCAAATTTTTACTGGAAATGATCCATATCTCCAGCTGCTAGATTTTATATTTATGAAATTAAAAAATAGCGGCCAAGAAATTCTTTTCTCCTATATAGATAATTCAAAATCACCACCTGAAATATTAGATAGTGATATTCGTATGCGACGTAATGGCTTGAAATTTCGATGTTTAACTGAAGAGGCAAATAATTATTGTGTTTTCCCACTCGAAGAATATCGCTGGGTACCGAAACAGTATTTTAATAATAATACACAAGTTGTTTTTTTGGATTATGTAGCAACTATGATTAATGGTAATGAGAAATGTTTTATCATTAAAAATGAATCTTATGCAGCGACTATGCGTAATGCATTTAATTATATTTGGATAATGGGAAAAATGCCCAATCATTCGACTGCACCCAAAGTATATGAGTAAATCAATGGAATCCTTAAGTTACAGAATTCGTGTAAGAGGAAACTCAAATTGGAATAGTTATTCCCGTTGTATATTGGCTGTAAGCGTTGGGCAGCCTTGCCATGAAGGAGCTAAGCTGCAAGCTGTGATTGAATGGATTAGTGCAAATTATAAAGAGTGCATTATTGACTTATCGGATAGTTTGCAGAGATATAATTACGATAATTATAGCAGTGCTCCTGACATAGCTCATATCATGGCGCATAAAGAGGGGAGTGAATGGCTATCAAGAAATGCAGAAACTTTAAAGTTATTTCAAATTCCTTATCGTGTCATACGCTGGGATCATTGGCTTTCTCATCAGGAATATAGTTCCATCCGCGCACAAATAGAATCTGCTTATATTGGTAATTCAATCTTCCGAATGGGAGTAGAGTCTGATATAGAAAAATTTATGGAACGGCGCACTCAGCTATGTGCAAACGAGAAGAATATCGTAGCAGAAAATAGCAAATCTTTTATTCTGGAAGAATGTGCAGCTCACACTTTATTGGCTAGGGAGTTTCCTGGCGCAAAAGTTTATCCTAGTCATCAATTAAATGCTTTAAAGATTTTACGTGAAGAGTTGGTATCTGACGCACCTAAAGGCTTAGCTAATGAGAACTATGTTAGAATTAATTTAGAAAGAAAGACAGTTGCGTGATGCGTTACAAAGTTGAAGTGCGTGGAGCTGATTGGAGAGATAGAAAGAAAGACGCGGCTAGTCTTTTAGTCAGTGTAGGGCAACCCTATTGCGAGGGCGCTAAATTAGAAGCGGCCTTGGAATGGATTGATAAAAATTTCTCTAAGTGTTTTATTGATTTGGCCGATACCTTGCAAAGGTATAATTATATGGCATTACAATGTATGGAAGAGTCTAAAGCAGATATAAGCGCTTTTGAGGCTGGAAATAAATGGATGGAGCGTAATCTATCATTGCTCAACAAGCTATCCATTCCTTTTGAAATAAGGCGATGGAATGCGTGGCGAGAGCATAAAGATTTTCCGGAACTTTTAATCGCTGTTCATGAGTTATATGCAACGGATAAAAATTTTAAATTAAAGCTGGATACGGACATCAAGGGTTTTATCGAGCGCCGGCAAGCGGATGGTCAGTTACAAGATCAAGCCACGGCAATTAGAATGGCTGAGAACTGCCTTAAGTTTATCACAGAAGAAATTGCAGCAAGTATTATTATAGGCAGAATTTGCCCTGCTTCTGTGATCTATAATGCAAAAGAATTAAGTTCTTATAAGTCGGTTCGTTTACAGGAAACTAATTTGCCAGTCGGACTAGAAAATTTGGATTATATTAGAATTACGTTTCGTGGATTGGCTTTGCCACCAGTGCATCTGGCTCAAGCGGCGTAATTTAGGCAAAGAGTCTCCCACCAAACCCACTTCGCCTTTCGCCATTTTTCTCCGTCGATTCTATCAAAATGCGAACTGCCGGGAAATGGCCGGAGAAAACGGGCTATAGTTTTTTAAAAACTGGAGAGAATGCGGGCTTATATGCGCAGCGGAGAATAAAGCAGTGCCGCAAGCGTTTGAAATGTCGGATCAATTCCCGGTAATACGCGAACTCGCCAACTTGTGCGGAACTCAATGGCGGAGACGAAAGGATTGATCGCTGGCCTGCTGGCCAGCGCCCCTTGCGGGCTTCTCGGCCTTTGGCCGTGCGAAGTCCAAAATTGCTTGCTGCAATTTTGTCGAACGAGAAGTTCGTTCACCAGTCCATCTCAGCATTAAACAAAAGGACCCAAATGGGCCCTTTTGTTTAATGGCGGTGGTGGGAGTTTAGCACGATGAATTCTCTCGATCTATAGGCCGAATTCCCTGCTAACAGGGAAAATAACAGAGAATTTTGGTGGTTTTGGTTGTGGAAAAGGCGAAGGGCGGAGAAAAACCGCATAATTACTGGGGTTTAGATATCGAATTTTGTCAATTCCCTAAAAAATTAACAGGGAATTTCTTTTGCAGCACATAACTTTGTTGGTATTTTTATTATACAGATAAGTTGTTATATACTTTAAACCTAATAAGGTATGTACGATCTAAAGTGGTTTTGAAAAGAGACAAAAGTATAGGATTTTCGCAATGAGCCGTTATGATCGCCAAATCCGCCTGCCTGAGATTGGGGTAGAGGGGCAAGAAAAACTTCTCAATGCTTCGGTTTTGTGTGTGGGAGCGGGCGGGCTAGGGTCTCCGGCATTGCTTTATTTAGGAGCGGCCGGTGTAGGGCAAATCGGTATTATTGATTTCGACCGTGTGGATGAGAGCAATCTTCAGCGTCAGGTATTATTTTCGAACGCTACAATCGGCGAATCGAAAGCTCTTCAAGCCGCTGACAGACTAAAGGCGCTCAATCCCGCAATTAATATCACAGCCTACAATGAAGAGCTAAACGCCGATGCAGCCGCTCGGTTGTTTCCACTTTATGATATAATTCTCGATGGCACGGATAATTTTGAAGCCAAGTTTCTTATCAATGATGCTGCCGTAAAATTTGGCAAGGCTTGGATTTATGGGGCTATTCAAGGCTTTGATGGGCAGGTCAGTGTATTTAACTTTGACGGTGGGCCATGTTACCGCTGCTTGTACCCGGAGAGGCCAGAGAGCTACATTATGAACTGCGCTGAGGCTGGAGTTATTGGCGCAGTGGCAGGAATCGTGGGGGTTACCCAGGCGCTTCAAGCCATTCAAATCATAATAAGGCATAAGAGTTTTGAGCCGTTATCCGGTTGTTTGTGGATTTTGGATACGCGCAGCATGCGTACGCGCATTCTTGCTTTGCAAAAAAATATGGAATGCGCTGTTTGTAGCCGGAAGCCACAATCAATCGCAATTCTATATTCTTCCCCAGTTTGTAATTTCACGCCGGAGATAACAGTGGAGCAAATGAAAGAAAGGTCCGGGTATGTACTGATAGATGTGCGGGAACTGGAGGAATGGGATCAAGGGCATATCGAAGGCGCGGTTTTATGGCCGCTTTCCAAGTTAATGGCGGGCCATATACCGGAAGAATATTGTGAGAGTGAGATTATTCTTCATTGCCAGAAAGGCAAGCGTAGCCTGGAGGCGGCAGAAATATTGAGAGCGCACAGGTTTACCGATATTGCCAGCTTGTCCGGCGGCTATGAAGCGTGGTTACGCACCGTTTAGATTCTACGAGGCGCTGTGCAGCTATGTTTCTCGATCTTGTGAATTTATAGCATTTCCAAGGATTTTATAATTAATCGCGCGGCAACATATAGAATAAGCAATGCGGTCATTTTTTTGATTACTGCTGGCTTAATTCGTGTAGCTCCCAATCCGGAGCCCATTTGTCCCCCGGTTAAAACAGCCATAAGTAACAACCAATATGGTGGAAGAAGGGCCAGTGTGCTTGCGCTGTCCATTTTGATAATTTGGCCAGTAATGCCAGCCAGAGAATTAACCAGAATAAACAAGGCGCAAGCACCAGCGATCTGGTTAGCGCTTCCCCAGCGCAGAAAATGGAGAATGGGCGCTAGGAAAATTCCTCCGCCAATGCCGGTTATGCCAGCCAAAAGGCC
>CAZYJI010000001.1:271091-275956 GCA_964647725.1 uncultured Alphaproteobacteria bacterium | reverse complement strand
CCATCTTCGCCGCTTCGCGGCTGCAGACGGCAGACCCCGGCGGCTTCGCCCGCTCGGGGCGGCTTTCGCTTGACCGGCTGCGCTCCTCGGTCCCTGCGGACGACCAACTTCAACCCCCAACTAACGGAGCTACACATGACTACACCCGTTCAACCGGCCAAGCGATTTCGACTTGGATCGATTCAACTCAACGTCTGGCCCAATCGCGATCGGGCAGGACGTTCGTACTACACCGCCACCATCGGAAGGTCCTACCGCGACGACAAGGGCAAGTGGTCCGACACCGGATCGCTTCGGCCATCCGATCTCCCGGTCGTTCGCTCGCTGACCGCGAAGGCGTTGGATTGGATCACAGCCAATCCCGTCGAGGCGACTGCCGAGAAGCAGGACAACGAACCCGAACCGGAGCCCGCCTTGATGGCTCTACTCGCCTGCATCGAGCGGCAGTTCGCTCGCTAACTCGCTACCAACCGGCGGCTCCGCGTACGCGGAGCCGCCACAGCAAAGGAGTCACCATGACTCAGTACACCCTCATCGACACCATTCAGATCGACAGCATCCGGCTGCTCGTCTGGGATGCCAGCAACCGGGGCGGTCCGGTTCCAATCGCATTCTCTTTCGAGCTGGCCGAGCCACGCGACGGCAACTCGGGAGGCGTCTTCCAGTGGGAGGACTTTCCCGCCCTGCTGCGAATGCTCCGTAGCCTGAAGGCCGCCATCGAAGAAAAGTTGAGACTTCAGGCTTTGACGGCCAAGGGCAATCTCAACTGAGCCGTGGCGGGTGCCGGACTGGCTCCGCCAACTCGCATCATCCGCCGCTTCCGTGCTCCAAGGAGGTCGCCCCGCTGAGCGGGCGACCATCAACCCAAACTGTGGAGCACCCCATGACCTCACCCAAACCCAAACACATCGCGACCGTCGGCAACGTCCGCCTCACCCTCCTCGGCGGCACCGGATCGCACCGGAACGAGCTCTCAGGTCTCACCTTGGAGCGGCGACCGGATACCACTTCCGAGAACTGGTACCCAGCCGCGGGGTACCGAATCGAGGACCTCGACTCGCTCGCCGAAGCCGTCCGGTCGGGCATCCAGTTTCTTCGACCGAACGCACAGTCAGCGAACTCGACCGACGTGGACGGCCCGTCGGAGGCAGCCCCGGATTCACCCGCCGACGCCAGCTCCAGTGAGTCGCCGCCTTTTGAGCCAACCGGTCGTATCGAGCCGCCCCAAGCCAAGTCAAAGGCCGCAGTTATCGGCAAGCCAAAACGATCCGCTTCAGGCCGGGCCAACGAGAGTGCCAAAACAAGGCGGGTCCCTTCGAAGAGTCGGTCTCGTTCCCGTTCGCGGTAGAGTGGGCTGATGCAGGTTCGGCCTGGTGGCGATTCTCCTCAATGAACAGTGGCGTAGGCACTGAATGCCAACTGGCAGAAGCTGTTTTTGTTGCTGACATGCGATGGTGTGTTGCAGCCCCAGACGTCTTCCCTTAGCGTCGCTAAGGCCATTGCTGGCGGATGCGCCGAGTCGCGTGGCTTTGCCTGGGGAAGCCACGCGATCGGCTACGCAGTTGAAGCCGATTCGCCCCGAGCTTGATCGATATTGGCCATTGAAATCGATCAAGAATCGTGCTATTGTGATCGATAACTAGGGGTGTTTTCGATCATGGCGTGGAACTGGCAGAAGGCCGACTGGCCTCATTTTACCTGGAAAGACTCCCGGCTGGCAAAGGCCGAGGAGCAGTTCTTGCTGGGTGGCGGGGTTTTCCTCGGCACTGTCAAGCACCTGACTTCCGAGAATCGGCACCAGCTTACCGTCGAGGCAATGAGCAACGAGGCGGTCACCACCTCCGAGATCGAGGGTGAGATTCTGGATCGCGACAGCGTCCAGTCTTCGATTCGCCGCCAACTCGGACTCGCCACCGACCACCGCAGAGTTCAACCCGCCGAGCAAGGGATCGGCGAGATGATGGTGGACCTGTTCCGCAACTACGCCAAGCCGCTCGACAATGACACCCTGTTCGCCTGGCACCGCATGATCGCGAACGGACGCACCGACCTTCGGGACATCGGCCGGTACCGAACGCACCCCGAGCCGATGCAGGTCGTCTCAGGCAAAATCTATGACCCCAAGGTCCACTTCGAGGCACCGCCCTCGGACCGGGTTGGCACCGAGATGCGGCGGTATGTCGAGTGGTTCAATCGCACCGCACCCGACGGACCTGAACCCCTACCCGTCTTGGCACGCGCCGGGATCGCCCACCTCTACTTCGAGTGCATCCACCCATTCGAGGACGGCAATGGCCGGGTCGGTCGGGCCATCGCGGAGAAGGTCCTTGCTCAGAGCCTCGGGCAACCCACGCTCACCGCGATCGCCGCGACCATTCTCGCGAATCGCAAGGGCTACTACGACGCGCTCGAAGCCGCCAACAAGGGGACGGATCTCACAGACTGGTTGGCGTGGTTTGCGGGGATCGGTTTAGAGGCCCAGCAGCGCACGCTTGTCCAAGTCGAGTTCCTGATCGACAAGACGAAACTTCTCGACAAGTTCCGCGGCTCGTTGAACGAGCGGCAGCAAAAGGTTCTGATCCGGATGCTGAATGAAGGCCCGGAAGGCTTCAAGGGGGGATTGAGTGCGAAGAACTACGTCGCCATCGCGAAGACTTCGACGGCCACCGCCAGCCGCGACCTTGCAGACATGGCCGAACGCGGCGTGTTGACCCGCACCGGCGAGAAGCGAGGCGCTCGTTACCACCTTTCGATTCCGTTGCGGCAGGTGCCGCGAATCAACATCGACAAGAGCGGAGAGATTGTGAAGACCCCAAGACCAAAGGGCTGACCATGACCCGATTTTCTGGCGCGCATTTGGCGCGCACTGAGTCTGAAATCTCCGCGACGCTGCCACTCTTGGCCGTTGACGACGCGCCAACGAAATGCGATGTTGGGTTGGATTCCTGCGGGTTCCCGGTGATCGCTGGTGCATCAGGGTGCAACCCGCAACAGATGGAATGCTGTTCGGGACGCAGGGGTCGCAGGTTCGAATCCTGTCACTCCGACCATTTTATTTCGCTGTACTAGACAGCACAAAAAAACAAAAAATGATCGACACACAAACACAAGACCCAATACAGAGAATGCGCGCGAATTATCGTATTATCTTGCGGCATATTGGAAAGCGCCCTATGAATCCAACAGAATTGGGACGGGAAATTCTCGAAGCCAACGAGGACTTACGCTTGGGCGGCAGCTTGACTTTACGTGATATGTTAAGTTTAATGTGTGCTCATAGCTTATTAAAACGCATCGATGGTTTGTTCCGTATTACCCCTCAAGGACAGCAATTCGTGCCATTTGCTAGGCAAAAAATGTACCGGGACCCGCCTATTTTTATATCACATGTATCGGGACGGTCTTTTGCATGGCGCTCTCGCGCGCATCAAGCCCGGATGCGGTAACTAACCCCAAGTTAGTAAATTTGCAAAGACCGATTAAAACAATATCCAGATATTCGCCACCAGGCTGAGTACGCAAATAACCACTGATTGCGCCCATACGGTGATGGCTTCTACGTCTTCGTTATCGAATAAATGCTGCATGTCATCTCTCCCGAATGATTGTTTTGTTATATAAATCCACCATGCAAAATCTTTGCCAAAAAGGAACGCGCTTAAACCGCAGAAAACAAGCGTTTTAACCGTTTCTTAAGCAGGCAAGAAAAGACCGCGCAGGACAAAGCTGCCGCGTTGCATCGCCTGGTCATACAATAATGCGGCGATGCGCGCGGCTATACTTGGCGCAAGGCGCCGGTTGTGGTTTGATGCAATCCATGAATCTGATCGATTATATTGCCAAAGTCACGGACTTCCCAAAACCCGGAATCATGTTTTACGATATCTCGCCATTGCTGGCCAACGGCCCGGTATGGCAAGACACGATTAAAATTCTGGCGGAGCAAATAAAATCCTATAAGCCGGATTTAATCGTCGGCATCGAATCGCGTGGATTTTTATTGGCGGCGCCATTGGCGTTTCATATGGGAATCGGTTTCGCCCTGATCCGCAAAAGCGGGAAATTGCCCGGCAAAACTTTGAAATTCGATTACGGATTGGAATATGGCCAAGCCACTTTGGAATTACAACAAAGCGCGGTAAAGAAAGGCCAGAAAATTGTCGTGGTTGATGACGTTCTGGCAACCGGCGGCACGATTGGCGCGGCGATCCAATTATTGGAACAAGCGGGCGCGAATGTGGCCTGCACCGCTTTTTTAATTGAATTATTGGGATTAAAAGGCGCGGAAAAAATCCGCGCCGATAAAAAATCGCTAATCCAAATTTAAATTAATTCATCCCAAGCGCGTGCATATATAATTCGAGCAATTCTTCCTGCTCAGCACGTTGATCGGGTTCCAGCTTGCGGATTTTCAGCAAACTGCGCATGGTTTTCGGATCGAACCCGTTACCCTTGGCTTCGGCATAAACTTCGCGAATATCGCCAGCAATATTATTTTTGGTTTCTTCCAGCTTTTCGATGCGTTCAATATACTGTTTTAGTATTCCTGGCGTTACGCCGCCGGCGATTCCTGGACGCGGAGTTTTGCTGTTGGAATTGGCCGCGCTGTCCATATCGTCTTCATCGTCTGCTTGGTATTTCGGATTTGCCATTATTATCTGCCTTTGCGTTTGTTAGTCTTGCTTAAGTCTGGTTTTATCTTTAAGATGCGCAAAATAGCAAAATTGCTAAGGAAATCCTTCTTTTAATTATCCCCAAGTTATCTACTTAAAACACATATTAAAATGCGCCGTTTACGAAATACCAAAATTGTCGCCACCTTAGGCCCTGCCACCGACCGTGATAATAATCTCGAAAAAATTCTG
>CAZYJI010000001.1:228563-271081 GCA_964647725.1 uncultured Alphaproteobacteria bacterium | reverse complement strand
CTCCACCCACGAACAGATATTGCCCCTGTTAAAAACCGGCGTCGATGTATTCCGTTTGAATTTCAGCCATGGCAGCCACGAAGACCATAAAAAGCGGTTTGATAATATCCGCGCGGCCGAAAAGAAATCTGGCCGCATGGTTGCGATCTTGGCCGATTTGCAAGGCCCAAAATTGCGCGTCGGCGTTTTCAAGGATGGCCCGGTGATGTTAAAACCAGGCGCGAAATTCCGCCTGGATTTGGATAAAAAACCGGGAAATGAAAAACGCGCCCACATGCCGCACCCGGAAATTTTCGCGGCCCTGAAAAAAGAAACCGATTTATTGCTGGATGATGGAAAAATTCGCTTGCGCGTGAAAAAATTCGGCAAGGATTTCGCCGATTGCGAAGTTATCATCGGCGGAAAATTATCCGAACGCAAGGGTGTGAATGTGCCCGGCGTGGTATTGCCGATTTCCGCATTGACCGAAAAAGACCGCAAGGATATGCGTTTTGCGTTAGATTTAGGCGTCGATTATGTCGCGCTATCATTCGTGCAGCGCCCGCAAGACGTCGCCGAAGCGCGTAAATTAATCGCCGGACGCGCCGCAGTTTTAATTAAAATTGAAAAACCCCAAGCCGTCGATTGTTTAGATGAATTGATCGATCTGACCGATGCGGTCATGGTCGCGCGCGGCGATTTGGGCGTTGAAATGCCAACCGAGGATGTGCCGGGCATTCAAAAACGAATCGTGCGCGGTTGCCGTAAATTGGGCAAACCCGTTATCGTTGCAACGCAAATGTTGGAATCGATGATCACATCGCCTACCCCAACGCGCGCCGAGGCATCGGATGTCGCAACGGCCGTGTTTGATGGCACGGATGCGGTGATGTTGTCTGCCGAAACCGCCAGCGGCCAATATCCGGTCGAGGCCGTATCGATCATGAATCGCATTATCGAAAAAGTGGAACATGATCCATTGTACCGCCAGATCATGGATGCCGAACATCCGGAAACCGAAAATACCGAGGCCGATGCGATGACCACCGCCGCATCGATTGTCGCCGAAAAAATCAGCGCCAATGCAATCGTCACCTTTACCACATCCGGTTCCACCACCTGGCGCGCCGCGCGGCAACGCCCAATCGTGCCGGTGATTGGCCTGACCACCAGCATTCAAACCGCGCGCCGCTTGGCACTGGGCTGGGGGATTCATCCCATCGCCGCATCGGATGTAAATGATTTCGAACATATGGTGGAAATCGCCGCGAGCCACGCAGCCAAGGCCGGATTCGCCAAGAAAAACGACCGGATCGTCATCACCGCCGGCGTGCCGTTCGGAACATTAGGCGCCACCAACATTCTGCGCATCGCGCGGGTTGGATAAATCAAACGCCGTCGCGACGACGGCCTTTTACCAATAAAGCTAACCCTTGCAGAAACATATCAAAAGGATGAAAAATTGAACCGCCAATGCGGCGATGCAACACGGCTCTTTCCGCAAACCAATCGGCAAAGGTCATACCTGCGCCAGGGCAAGACACAATCACTCTAACATCTAATGCGACTTCGTGAATGGTGCTGGATGCGTCTGCGGCATGGATGGGATCATCATTCGTAGCCAATTGTGCCGCACGTTTAAAGTTTGGGTCAATTTGACCATCCACCACAAAACCATAGGCATGCAAAATATTTAATGCAGGGGAAGGATCAGGGATTTTTGATAAATCGCCTGTGGCGATATCGAATATCACCGGTGGAACGTCTTCTCGAAAAATTTGAACTAATGCAGCAACATGTTTTGAGGTAACGCCATCCGGTAATGGTGGCAATTTACCCATAAGCAGAACCTAAGCCTGACGAGCCTTGTAGCGGCGTTTTTTCTTGTTGATTACATAAACCTTGCCACGGCGGCGAACCACCTGACAATTTTTGTCCCGGTTTTTAATGGTTTTCAACGAACGTACGACTTTCATAATTTCCCTACCTGCCGGATTTGCCGGCGTTTTAATTCAAGGGCTGGAAAATAACCGCTGCCCCCGTCTCTGTCAACCGGAATCCGCGTATTTTATTGAAAAACCGCTAAAAAACAGGGGTTTTAGGGCGTTTTTTTACGCTCCATGGCCGGTTTACGCCGGGCATAAATGCGGTATAGCGCCACTTCGCCGCTCTGTAGCATTTCGATCCGTTTGGCCCATAAGGTCACTTCGCGCAAAAGCCAGGGTAGATAGGACGGATCCGGCAGATCGTCGACGATTCTATCCAGGTATTTTTTCCATCCAACCGTAATTTCTTTGATATATTTCTTTGAAATATCGTCCGCCGCGCGCACTTCCATATCGCCGCGTTTTTTCAAAACGTCCAAAGTTCCATCCAGGCTGAGTACATAAGGCGTGCGCGATTCCATATCCACCCATTCATTGAATCGGCCCGACGGCGCGCCATCCTCGGCCCGCACGAAATCGGTGATCAATAATTGACCGCGGTCTTTTAAACCGTCGCAAACTTTGTTTAGAAAATATTCCTTGTCTTCCACCTGAAACAAAAATTCCCGGATTAAAGCGCAATCATAGCCGTCTTTGGGCAAATCGAAATTTTCCGGTTTATATAACGTCAACGGCATAGACAAAGATTCTGACCGCGTTAAATAATCTTTCCCGGCGCGCATCAGCGGGTCATAAGATTCAAATCCATGTACCGACAAATTATATTTCTTGCCGATGGCTACCATGCTGCCACCCAAATTGGCGTTGAGATCGACAAAACTCATTCCTGCTACCAGAGGCGAAAAATGCTTGGCCAGCGCCAAAGTAAAATCCATTCCGCCAGGACTGCAAAAACCGTCGCCCCAAATTTCTTGCGCAATATCGATTCTGCTTTCGGCCCAAATTGGATCATCAGCGGCGGCTATGGCGCGCGCCACTTTTTTAATTTTTGGTTTTGGCGTGGATTCTGGCGCGGCGGCCGGTTGCGCTGGGGGAGCAGCCATAGCAGCTTTTTGCTTGGCCGCATTTGTTTTGGCTGTTTTGTCTTTTTTTGGACGAGCCAATAACTGCGATAGTATGGTTTTAATTTTGCCGATCATTGCCGGGAACTGAAAAATTAGAATACCCTCAAAGCCTAACTCATTTCCCCTATCAAAGCGCAATTTTACGGCGTTTTCGGGGAAAATTAGCCCATAATGTGGTAACCGGCATCCACCGGCAGAATCATCCCGGTAATGGCCTTGGACGCGTCTCCGGCCAGAAAAACCGCAAGCGCCCCTACGTCATCCAGGCCCGAAAGCCTATGCAAAGGCGATTTGGCAATCGCCTGATCCTGCAATTCATCGAAATGCGGTAATCCGCCCGCCGCCCTTGTGGGCATGGGCCCTGGGGAAATAGCGTTAACGCGGATATTGCTTGCTCCCAATTCGCTGGCCAATTCCCGCACGCTGGCTTCGAGCGCGGCCTTGACCGGGCCCATCATATTATAATTTTCGATCACTTTTTCAGCGCCGTAATAGGACATGGTCATAATCGACCCGCCCTTTTGCATCAATGGCATCGCCGCACGCGCGATCCGGATAAACGAATGGCAGGAAATATCCATTGCCTGCAAAAATCCATCCCGGCTGCAATCCACCACCCGACCATGCAAATCGTCATGCGGCGCAAAGGCGATCGAATGGATAATAAAATCCAAATGGCCTAATTCCTGTTTAATCCGGGCGAATAAGGCATCGGTCTGTTGTTGATCCGTCAAGTCGCATGGCGTGGCGATTTTGATATTTTTTGCCTGCGGCGGGGTTAATTGTTTCAAGGCCGCTTCGGCATAGGGTTGCGATTTTTGATTCTGATAAGTGACGGCGATATTGGCGCCCGCCTCCACGCATTTGCGCACGCAACCAAAGGCGATCGAATGATCGTTGGCAAGCCCAAGGATTAACCCGTTTTTATTTTGCAGCGTAAAAAGTGTATCGGCCATGGGGTTTGAATACCATGGCCGCAGAAAAAACGATAGACCGTTTATGCCATTAACGCGGCCCGTGGCGCGGCGGTTTGGTTTTCGCCTTCGAATACGGTTACGATACGGCGCTGCGCGATTTCTGTATCGGTGAATTGAACGTTCAATTTCCCATGATCGACGGTAACCGCCAATGTTGGGGAACCCATCAACCCATCGCGCAATTCATGAATATAAAACTTACCCAGAATCACAAATTCGCGGCTTTTATGCGCGGCGCCAATCACGCGTTGCGGCACGATATTCAAACGCAACCGGTCATATTGGAACATCAATTTTCCGTCCTGAATCACCAGATAAATGATATCGCGGTCGGGCGTTTGCGCGCCCAAATGATGTTGAAAAACCTTGCTATCGAACTGCGCTTCAATCTTGGCGACCGACCAGCCGACTGTTTTCAGAATTTCTTTCAAATTGGCGCCTTCTCTGGCTTCGCGCATAAATTTAGTCATCAACAAAGCTTGCCGTTGCAGCGGTTCTGCTGGCGATGCTCCGCCCAGGGCGCGTTGCGCCGCATCGTAATCGGCGATCACCGATTTCATTTTTAAAATAATATCGGCGCGGTCGCTGTTGTAACCGCGTTTGGATTGGGCGGCATCGACATGATGGTTCGATGCTTTATCGATCAAATCTTCGATGTTGTGAATGAATACTTGATGGTTCGAATTAATCAACAAACCTTGCGCGCGGCCAGATAATTTCTTTTGGCTGCTTAGGCGTTTTTTGACGCTTAGCAATGCTTCGTGCGACAAGAAAAATGGAACATCGCGAAAATTGATGTTGCGGGTCAAGGCAATCGCATCGAGCAAATTATTTTTTGCCCGTTCATAGGACAGGGACGAAACATCCAGTTTCCGTCCGTCGCCGCCGCCAGCTTGCAATAACTGACGCGTCATAAATAATACCAAGCCGGCATAGTCGCCGATGGAATAAATAGCTTCCGATTTATTGGTGATCAGATTTCCCATAGCCATTCCTTTTTTATGTTCAATCTTAGGTATATTAACTATTATAACATTCGTGTTATTATTTAATTATAACATATTCTTTATTGGGATACAATACCCGCTCTTTATCGTCAAATAAGGTTATAGAAAAAGCTTAAAATATATGATATGATAACAATATTACATGACAGTCACATTAACCCAAAACCGCCCATTTGGGGTGGTAGAGCGATCTGGGGATCCTGGCTTATTAGCACGGGTATGGATCCGTTTTGCGCCCCAACGCGAATCTGCCGAGTCTGCTCAAGGGTTTTTGCCCAATCTTATGCTTTCTCCGCAAAGAATTATTTTAAATCCCAAACCGTCTGCAAAAACTGACCAGGATTGGGCAATATTGCAATCGTTAGATCCCAATCACCCATTACGCCGTACCATCGAAGGTAAAGTAGCCGTTAAACAAGCGGCAATGGAACAATTGCACCACGGCCGCGAAGTATCCGACCGCGCCGCATTCAACGCCTTGTGGCGGCAAATGAATCAGCACTCCAAAGGCAATTTATTGAGCCAGAATTTACATGCGGCGTTATCTGTGCCATTGCTGAATCCGGCATCGGCGCAAGGAAATAGAAATGAATCTAAATTAACCGCGCAACCGCAATCCCGCGCGCACAAGGCCCATGGCGCGCGCGAAGCGATTTCTCATTCTTCCACCGAACGCAATCCAAACGCAGCGGCACGCCAACATCACAAATTAAAAGAAACCGCCAAACGCGTTGCCGATATTAAACGCGGCCTTGAAACCGCAGATGCGCCGGAATTGGCTTATCGCGTCAATGAAGCGCGCGAAGTTGCAGCAGCATATGGTTTAAAAGATCCGGTTCTTATCCGCCAAGCGGAACGGATGGGCACGCAAGCTGAGGATTTGGTTGGCATCGAGGCGAGATCCCGTCTGGGTGGCCGCGCCAGCATGAATGGCGATATAGAACGGGATTTACGCCAGGTTCAAAAACGCGAAGATGCGGAAAAAGCCAGATTAAATGAAGCCGCGCTTGCCTTGACTCCGGTTGGTCTGGCGCGTGGCATTGCGCATGCCATGGCTGGAAAATCCGGCGGACGCAGCTAGTTTCCATATAAAATCATTTCATCTTTCGATATGCTGGCCGCATGAGCCGATTTATTCAAATTCTCGATGGCGATTACGGCGCGCAAACAGCGGAATTCACGCTGATTGGGTTGCAACAAAAACCCGCCTTGGCATTGCGCGTGCCGGAAACTTATCGTAACTGGCGCCGCCGCATTAAAACCCGTATGGCCAAAGTTGTCTGGCCGATCGAAGAAAAAGTGGCGCGGGTGGAAAAAATAGACGAAGGAAATTGGCAACCCGGATCGATAGAATGGAATTTCGATACAATCGAGCGGGAATCATTATCCAGATCTTTTGGTAAATTTACCGACAAATTTTCGCCACCCACCGACACAGGGCCAATGCGTAACGTGAAAAAAATTCATTTTCGTTTATGGTTCAAAGACGGCACGCAATTAACCGCAATTGCCGATGCGCGTGTATTTCAAAATTTACATGCAGTCGTTGAATAATAATTGCCGATCAGAATCAAGGCGTTGGAGCAACTAACTAGACAATTTTTGCGGCCCCATTTAAACTCTGGCTTAAATTGCAAGGCCCTTATTATGCAGAATTTTTGGCACAGCATCGTTGAATTTGTAGAAGCGTTGACGGACTTTTTAGTCGATAGGTTCCCATCTTTATCGAGAAACGATTCTGATGCTAATTTGTATAGGTATGAAGCTTTAAATTATGCTGGTAAAGTACGGAAAGGCAAAATATACGCCTTCGCCTCTACATTTGCGGTACAAGGCGTTTGCCGTAAGGGATTATTTCCTACCTCGTTGGTTTTGGTAAAAAAAGCCAAACCCGTCAATCTCAAGACTGATGAAACGCAGGGCATTCGTTTTGAATTTAGCGGGTTTGATAATGACTGTAGAGAAAAAACAGGCACAATACATGCCGCTTCTGCTCGGCAAGCGGCTATCCTGTTACGTCATCGCTATAAACTTTTTCCAGCAAAAATCGAGCGAGCAAGATAAGCCCGACGATCCCTCCATCATTCTTTTCAAAAAATGGTGGGTACGACCCTCCTTCGCGCTGCGCGATACGTAGGGCAAGTTCCTGTTAAAATGTTGAATTATTATAGCTTGTCCTCCGTAGCTTCGAAAAAGCTTAGGAGGATGGTGGGTACGACAGGGATTGAACCTGTGACCCCTTCCATGTCAAGGAAGTGCTCTCCCGCTGAGCTACGCACCCATCTATAAAAACCGGGATTCATCCAGTATCAGGAAAACCAACACCGGTCAATAGATTTGATAAACGGCCATACCGCCTACAATCCTTGTTTTCCAACCCTTTACCGATCTTGCTATGATGTCGTTACGGCCTTACAATGGTGGGTATACAGGGGGAATAACCAGATGCTGAAACAAGGATTTTTTATTGCTGGCACCGGCACTGATGTCGGAAAAACCGTGGTATCGTCATGGATGCTGGTGCATTTAGGCGCGGATTATTGGAAACCCGTTCAATCCGGCATGAATCAAATTGACCGCGCGACTGCGCGTGAAATTTCTGGCCTTACCCCAGATCATTTTCATCCATCGACTTATGAATTGGTCGATCCGTTGGTTCCAATCGAGTCGGCGCGGCGCATGGGCATTACGCTGGACCATAATCGTTTTGTCATGCCGGTCACCCCGCGCCCATTATTGGTCGAAGGCGCAGGCGGATTGATGGTTCCGATCAACGAAGAATTTTTGATGATTGATTTGATCGCCAAATTGGGGTTGCCTATTGTTTTGGTGTGTTCTTCAAAAATCGGCACGATCAATCACACGTTACTAAGCCTGGAGGCGATCCGGTCGCGCAAATTGCCGTTGCTGGGCGTTGTGATGAACGGCCCGTTATTATCGTATAACAAAGAAGCGGTGGAATCGTTCGGCCAGGTAAAAGTTTTGGCGGAAATTCCGCAGATGGAATCGATTACCGCAGATAAATTGCGTTCCATCCGGCCGCATGTGCCGTTTTCGCGCTGGAACCAGGAAGAATTATTGCACGCGGTGGCATAATCAATTGGCGACATGAAAAATTATACCGATTTAGATAAACGGCATATTTGGCACCCTTATACGCAGGCATCTGGCGCGTTCGATCCGATTTGCGTTACCAAGGCGTCGGGCAATAAATTAGTCGATATCGAAGGTCGCGAATATCTGGATATGGTTTCATCCTGGTGGGTGAATATTCATGGTGATTGCCACCCAAGAATCGCATCCGCAATCGCCAATCAAGCGCTGGAATTGGATCACGTTATATTCGCTGATTTTACCCACGCGCCCGCGGCGGAATTGGCATCGCAATTGGTCAAACTCTTAAAACGCAGCGCGCCCAATCAATTGAACCGCGTATTTTACAGCGAAAGCGGATCGTCCGCGGTTGAAATCGCGTTAAAACAAACTCTGCATTATTGGAAAAACGTCGGCAAGGGATACCGCACCGGATTGATCGCGTTTGATGGCGGGTATCATGGCGATACGGTCGGCGCGATGTCGGTTGGCCGCAAAAGCGGATTTTTTGAACCTTATGCCGAATTTTTATTCGATGTTGAAACCGTGCCATTCCCACATACTTGGCCGGGCGACGACAATATCGAACAAAAAGAAAAAAAATCGTTAGATGCTTTGCAGAAAATCCTGGCCACGCGCGGTCGCGAAATGGGCGCGATTATCTTTGAACCCTTGGCCCAGGGCGCATCCGGTATGCGCCTATGCCGCCCGGAATTTGTGCAAGCCGCCGCGCAGATGGCGCGCGATTATGGATTGCTGATTATTTTCGACGAAGTCATGACCGGATTTGGCCGCACCGGCACATTTTGCGCGTATGAACAATGCGGAATTGTGCCGGATATTTTATGCCTAGCCAAGGGATTGACCGGCGGATTTTTACCGCTGGCGGCGACTGTGTGCGATGAAAAAATTTACGATGCGTTCAAGGGCGCCGGATTTGACCGCGCCCTCGCCCACGGCCACTCTTATACCGCCAATCCCATTGCTTGCGCGGCGGCGTTGGCATCGTTGGCGCTATTTAAATCGGAAAACACCTTGCAGAAAATAGAATCTATCACCGCAAGCCACCAAGATAAATTTATGCAATTAACCGGCCATCCATCGGCACGGAATTGCCGCTGGCTTGGCACGATTGCCGCCGTGGATTTGGATATGGACATGGATTATGGCAGTAAATTAAGCCGCGATATGCGCCTGTTTTTCTTGAATCGTGGAATGTTGATTCGCCCGTTGGGCCAGACGATTTATTTGCTTCCGCCCTATTGCACTACGGCGGAAGAATTGCAAAAATCTTATGATGTCGTGTCCGAGGCCCTGACCGTATTCGGCAGATCGGCAATACCGGCGGTTGCCTGATACGCGCCGAAAATAACTTCGTAATTCACCACGAATGGTTTCATGCGGTTGGCTTCGTTCAATGCACGTCGCATTTGCTTGACCGATAAAGCCTGATGGCCCAATTTCGGCGTGCCGGATCCGATGTGTTTCAGATTCATCAAAAACCCTTGCGCATCATCGAAAAAGGTCTGGATTTTTTCTTGAACCGCAAAAATACCGGGCGTGATTTTAACATCCGCCAGCGGCACATAATCCCACAGACCGCACGACACGCCAACCTTGTCGCATGCCTGCCGCCAGGAACTGAAACTTTTTTGTTCGAGAAATGCAAAGGCGAATACGCCGCCGGGCACCAGCAATTTTCCGATATCCAGAATCGATTGCAACGGATCGGGCAGCCAATGTAAAATCATGCTGGAAACGATCAAATCGAACGGTCCTTCCACCGCAAGCTTGCCCGCATCCATGGCCACATAATTGATTCCAGGGCGCGTGCCGATATTGCTGCGCGCTTTTTTCAGCATATCGGGGCTTAGATCGGTGACGATATATTCCGCATGCGGCCATAATTGACTTAGTTTGCGCGTCAAGGTTCCGGTGCCCGCGCCGATTTCCAAAATGCGCGGTTCGAACGGCAACGCAAAATGTTGCACCTTGCGAATCAATTTTTCGATAATTTGTTGCTGTACGATGGCGTAATCGTCATACACCGGCGCGGCCCGCCCAAAATTGCGGCGAATATTTTTTCCTGTCGAGACGGACATTTATTGACTAAATTCTTGGATTTGCTCGGCGCACCATTGCGGTTGGCTTAGAGGTAAAATATGCCCGCCAGACGGCGATAAACGCAAGTCAAAACGCGCACCCATGCCGGTAAATGCCTGGCTGTGGGGCAAGAAAATAAGCGGGTCATCCTCAGCCGATAACGCTAAAACCGGGCAATCCCAGGCTTTCAACGCCGGTCTGCCATCGATTTCGTTTAAATCCTTAAGGCCATTCAACAAAGCTTCTTGGTCGATTGTTTCGCCGGAAAGATCATATCCGGCCCGCACCAATTCCTGAAAATCCTGCAATACAGTCGTGGGTTCGGTTTGCCATTTTTTTTGCATTTTACGCAAATACACCGATGGAACCCCGTTGGGGAAATCGAGACTTTGCGTAAATTTCGGAAAAGAATTGATAGCCACAACCGATTTTGGTCGCAGCAGATTTTTTAAGGCCCATAATAATCCCGCCGAATGCGCGACCAAAATATAATCGTCGTCGATGGAATCCGGTTGTTGCGCGCGGTTGTAATAACCCAAGTCGACGCAGGCCGATTTTTTCAATGGTAATTCTTGCAATAACGGCCGCCAAAACCGTGCATCGAATCCCCAACCGTGAATAAAAACAAATTGACTCATGCCGCCGCGCCAATGGTGGAAATCGGCCGGTGATTGCACCAGCGGAATAAAGCCTGGATCAATTGATCGACATGATGCGTTGAGTGCGCCGCGGTCATGGAAATGCGCAAACGGCTAGTGCCTTGCGGAACGGTTGGCGGGCGGATCGCCGTGCACAAAATTCCTTGATGTTCTAAATTTTTCTGCAATTTCACCGCATCATTGGCGGCACCAATAATAATCGGCGTGATGTGCGCATCGCTGCATCCGGTTTCTAGTTGCAATGGCTTGATCGCGTTGCGGAAATAATCGGCATTGGCCAATAATTTCGATCTGGCCACCGATAACCCTGAAATCATATCAATAGCCGCATCGATCGTGCCCCAAATCAAAGGCGATAGGCCGGTTGAAAACATGAATCCGGGACAACGATTGATCAAATAATCGCGGATGGTTTGATTGCACGCCACATACGCGCCGGACGATCCAAATGCTTTGCCGAATGTTCCCATGATACAATCGATTTGATCGGCCTGCGCCGATGCCAAACCCCAACCATTTTGACCCAGAACGCCAACCGCATGCGCGTCGTCCAAATATAAAAACGCGTTATATTTTTTAGCGAGTTCAACCAAGCCCGGTACATTGGCACGGTCCCCATCCATGCCGAACAAAGTTTCACTGATAATAAACCTGGCAATTTTGCGATCCGCCGATTTTTTCAATAAGTCTTCCAGATGATTTAAATCCAAATGCCGGTACCGGCGCAATTCTGCGCCCGCCAATTGCACGCCGGCGACCAGCGAATTGTGATTCAACCGGTCGGCAAATGCAACCGCATCAATCCCCAATACATGCCGGTCCATCAATGCCGGTAAAACGCTGCTGTTGGTTTGATAGCCGGATGAAAAAATCAATGTCGATGGCTTGCCAATCGCCGTTGCCAGTTTCTGTTCTATTTCTTCGAATACGGTTAAATTTCCGGTCACCAAACGCGAAGCGGTCGAACCGCACCCGAATTGCTGGGCAAAAGAAATCGACCGCATGCGCATTTCCCGGCTTTGCGAAAGATTCAAATAATCATTGCTGGAAAAATTGATAAAATCTTCCGTATTGCGCCGGATTTGACCGGACGCGCTGGGGCTATAGGGCTGCAATTCGCGCCATTCGCCCTTATTTTTTAAGCCTTGAGTAAATTTTTGATACGGTGTATCCATTGCCCTGTTCCTTTGGCTATTGTCGCCGAAGGCGATCATTTTGTCTATTGTCTAATAAATACACTATTCATAAGGATTTGATATGACTTCCTGCTCTGCTCATCACCAATCTGACAATAAAATTTGCGCCTCGGATGGGGGTACGATTCGTTATGACTGGACCGTTGCCGAAGTCGAATCTTTATTACAAGCGCCATTGATGGATTTGGTTTACCAAGCGCAAACAATTCACCGCGAATATCAAGACGATTCGATTCAGCTCGCAAGTTTGCTGAGCATTAAAACGGGCGGCTGCCCGGAAAATTGCGCCTATTGCCCACAAAGCGCGCATTACGCAAAAACCACCGGCCTTGGCAAAGAACCGTTGATGCAAGTCAATGATGTTTTATCGAAAGCACAAATGGCCAAGGATGCAGGTGCGAGCCGGTTTTGCATGGGCGCCGCATGGCGTGAAGTAAAAGACGGCGAAGAATTCGATCGTGTTTTAGAAATGGTCAAAGGCGTCAGCGACATGGGCATGGAAGCCTGTGTTACGTTGGGCATGTTGAACGAATCCCAAGCACAACGTTTGGCCGAAGCGGGATTGACCGCGTATAATCACAATTTAGATACCAGCCCGGAATTTTATGGCGAAATCATCACCACGCGCGATTATCAAGAACGCTTGGATACATTGGCGCATGTCCGCAAAGCGGGCGTGACGGTTTGTTGCGGCGGCATTATCGGCATGGGCGAGAAAATCACCGACCGCGCGCATATGTTGCAAATTCTGGCGACCATGAATCCACATCCGGAAAGTGTACCGGTCAATGCGTTGGTTGCGGTCAAGGGCACGCCGCTCGAAAAACAAAAACAAGTCGATCCGATTGAATTGGTACGCATGATTGCGGTTGCCCGTATTTTAATGCCGCGCGCCCGCGTGCGCCTATCCGCAGGCCGGAGCGCCTTATCGCGCGAAGCGCAGATATTGTGCATGATGGCGGGAGGAAATTCGATTTTCTATGGCGAGAAATTGCTAACCACCGCGAATAACGATGCGCTGGCCGATCAGGAATTGATCCGCGATGCCGGATTGAAAATCGCGGCCTAACGATATAGGCTATGCCTTGCCGCATAGGCTTTAACCGCATCGCTTAATCCATCTGTATCTACACCGGATTTCAAACTGGCTCTGGCTTTTGTCGAAGAAAAACCATCAACATTAACATCTAAAAAACGCCATCCAGATCCATACATTAGCTGCAATGGATGACTTACTTGAAACCGAGCGAAAGGTCTTAATTTCTCCTGACATTCTTCTGTTCCAATCGCATCCTGACGAGGCACTACTAACACCGCAAATTCAGATACAATTGGTTCGAATTGTCCCTGCTCGATCAAAGCCGGCACCCGATCAGCTCCCATCAATGCGATCATCGTTCCTTTAACATAATACTGACTAATGGTTCGATATGCCGTCAGTCTTCCCCCATCTGCGCCATAAGCGTCCAGATTCAGAACTTCTACCATCGGACTGTTTGCCATTGCTAAATGGCACATTGCCAAACGATGTTTGAAAGCTGTAGCACGATCTGCTTTGTCTCGATTGCCGGAAAAAGGCGCCATAAAAAATTGATCAAATGGATAATAGCAACGCGCAAGATACATTGTGGCAGCATGATTTTTTGTTGGCGGATCGAATGTCCCCAACATGACGCCGGTTAAATGTGTTGTCGTACCCGATTCCATACCCTGATCCTTAATTGCCAACAATATACCAAAAAACGACCATATTCGCTATAGAAACGATTCCGGTCAGTCTATGGAATAAGCTTGATTTAAATAGCGAAATTTAAAAGGCGGCCATTGATTGGCCGCCTTTATGTTTTCTCAACCGAACCTACCCCTAAGTTGGGGTCTGATGAAAATCTAATGCGCTTTGCGCCGTTTGCCGTGCGGTTTCAATTCAACCACTTTGTGATCGGGTTTATGTTCCGGTTCCGGCGGCAATTCGGTGCCGGTGACGCGCGCAACTTCGCTGACCAATTCCCGTAAATTGAACGGTTTGGACAACAAACATGCTTTGGATTTCGGATAATCTTTATCTTGTTTTGCAACTTGGGCAAAGCCAGATACAAACATGACCTTTACATCCGGATTATTTTTCCAGGCGAGTTTCGCCAATTTCATGCCGTCCAATCCGGGCATGACGATGTCGGTCAATAATAAATCGTATTTTTTACTCTTCAGCGCCTGTGCAGCTTCGTGACCATCGCTGACCGGCCAGACTTTATGTCCAGCGTTTTCCAGCAGGCGGGTCATTACCGCACGCATCGGCATATCATCTTCCGCAATAATGATATTAGCCATGTTTATTTGCTCTCCCTTGTCTTGGCAGTCTTGGCCTCTGCCAAAACCGGGTAACCAATAGTTCGGTTATCCTTTATCCAGAATAAGGCCCCAATGGTTAACAAAGAGTTGTGATGGCCGTTTTTTTATATTGCATCTTCAACCTGTGGCAATCCGAAAGCACTCCATATTTTATTGTTATATATCAATATGTTATTTTAATTCCGTGAGTGCGTCACCCAGACTCAGAGCACAAAAAGCCCAGATTATCGACGAAATTTTAAAACCGCCGCGCTATACTATAGGAAATGCTAGCAAAGCAGCCGAGATGACCCCAGCCTATCTTCTTCAAAAACCGCCTACGCAGGCCGTTCCGATCGTTTTAACCTCCCCTCATTCCGGTACGGTTTACCCGCCCGAATTGCTCGAACTATCGCGCCTGGAATTACAGGACTTACGTAAATTGGAAGATTGCTTTGTCGACGAGCTATGGTCGTTTGTCGCAATGCGTGGGGCGCCGTTGCTGTCGATGAATTATGCCCGCGCCTATATCGATGTAAATCGGGATGCCATGGAATTGGATCCAAACATGTTCCGCGCGCCATTACCGGTCCGCGCGATGACCGAATCGCACCGGACCAAGGCGGGGCTGGGATCCATTCCAAAATTGGCGGGACAGAATTTGGAAATTTATTCGGATAAATTGCCGTTCGTCGATGTGTTGCGGCGGATCGATTCGATTTACCGGCCATTTCACAATGCGTTGTCCGATTTGATCGCATCGACCCAAAATCACTATGGCAATTGTTTATTACTGGATTGTCATTCCATGCCCAATTTGGCCGCGCCCTTGCATGAACACGATAATGAACCTTATGATATTGTTTTGGGCGACCGGTATGGCCGCAGTTGCAAACCGGAAACATTGCAAATGGTGGAAGACGCGTTTCAGCATGCAGGCTTTACCGTCAAACGCAACGATCCCTATGCCGGCGGATATATTACGCAAATTTACGGCCAGCCAAATACCGGCAATGAAGCGGTGCAAATCGAAATCAACCGCCGGCTTTATATGAATGAAGATGATTTTATAAAAAATGATTCGTTCCCACAAACCGCGCAACGGCTTCATACAGTCTGGGATCATTTAACGCGTTCGCACAAGATTGCAACACAAGAAACGCAATTGATTGCCGCGGAATAGGTACAAACCCCGGCGGTTACACATTCTTAACCTTTGCGGCCCAAAATAAAGATACTGGCACGGAATTTGCCACGTATAACTTTGGCAAAGGATCATAATGAAAGCGAAAATCGCCATATTATGTCTGTTTTTGGGGATCGCAATTACCGCTACGCCGGCGATGGCGGAGGCGTTAAATGCTTCTGAAAACAGCAAAATTTGTTTAGCGGCGATCGCCCAAGAAGAAGCCGCCAGCAAGATTCCAAAGAACGTTCTAAAAGCCATCGCCCACACCGAATCCGGCCGTTTTGACAAGAAAAGCAAGGCATTTTCTGCCTGGCCATGGACCGTCAATAGCGGTGGTAAAGGGTATTATTTCGACACCAAGTTAGAGGCAGTCAATTTCGTGCGGGATTTGCAATTGCGCGGCGTGAAATCGATCGATGTCGGTTGCATGCAAATCAATTTGCACCATCATAAAAACGCGTTTCAAAGCGTGGAAGAAGCATTCGATCCGGAATCCAATGTTGGCTATGCGGCAGAATTTTTAAATGGCCTGCATCGCGAAAGCGGTTCTTGGCTGAAAGCGATTGGGAATTATCATTCCGCAACGCCGTTTTATCATGAACAGTACAAGAAAAGAGTTTTGGCAAGATTAGATTCGATCAACACCGGCAAGAAATTGGTGCAAGAAACCAAAACCGCCGTGTACCGGCCAAAATCATATTATAATTCCACCGCCGAATTGCGGCAGACGGTGCGTTATACCGGCCTGACCGTTATCGAAGCCGACGCGAAACGCAAGGCATTGGTCATGAAAGCTTGGGAAGAACGTCAACGCAAACAAGCGGCCAAGTTGCCCAAAGTTTACCGCCCGGTGCAATTGGCCAGCGCCAAATCCGGCGGCAATTCCACCCGCTAATTTATTTTAAAACCTCATCCGCCCAGGCATAATCATGGCTATATTTCTGACCCAAAACGGTTTCGACCATGAATTGCGTTACAATGTTACTTGCAAATAATTTATGATATTGCTTCCAGCCTGCTTCGGCAACGGCCTGGCGGCGCGCATCGTCTTTTTTGAATTCCATAATCTTGCGGCCCAATTCGTCGAAATCATTGAAAAACGCAACCTGCGATTCATCGAAAAATTTATCGAATTTAATGCCGCGCGGCTGGAATGTCAGTAAGCCATTACCCATCAATCCGGCACAACGGTCGGAACAATATAGATAAACATCGTTGCGGCGGGACAAATTCAATCCCATACGGGCTTTGTTTTGAACGGTTTCCAGAAATCTCCCGCCCAGCAAGTTCGGCGCGCCGAGCATGCCGTAATAATCGATTTTAATTTGCGGGTAATTGGCCCATAAATGCTGAACCGCGACGACGCGTGGATCGGTATCCGATACTGCGCCGCCGATACATTGGAATACATCGAACTCTTGTCCGGTTTTTTCGAACGCCTTACCCGAATCTATACCGATATCGGTGGGATTGGGAATGAAACTGGCGATATTTTTTGGCGTTTTGAATTGCTTTAACCCTTCACCGCCAGTCGTGATGAAAATCGCATCGGCGACGGCCATACGATCTTTGATCGCGGCGGCATTATTAGAGTTAGATAACGGATCGAAATTATAGACGATAATTTTGGTGTTCTTATATTTTTGCCGCACTTCGGCCAGCGTGGAACTTTTAATAATATCGGCATGCGCCAGCAAAATAATATCCGGTAATAAATTATCGACCGTTTCCAAGAATTTGCGATTGGTCGCGCCAATGCCCATTTTCCGGCTGCCGAACGGGTTCGATGCGCGCGATACATCGCGGTCGCTGAAATCCCACACCAAATGATTGGCGCGGATCAAGCCGGATTTGATCCGGCGATCGGAATTATAACACCAGGATCCTAAGGATTTTTGGGCAAAATTGGCAACAAGAAGAATACGCATGACGGTGACAATAGATGATAATGGAACGGTATAGATATATACACCGTTCCCTAATCACTGTCACTGTTTACTGCAAATTATTCTGCCGCCTGTTCAATTTGCTCTTGAGGGATTTCAATATAACCCTCTTCTTTCAAGCGTTTTTCCACCATCCATTGCGGCATAGGCGGGGCTGGCGGATATTTGCCGCCATTTTCTGGATTTACCAGATGCTTGAATTTTGGATGTTTAAAGTAATATGGCGTGTCGCAAACAATCGGGAAACGCGAATAGTTTTGATAAAGCAATACGTGCGTGCCTTTTGGTTGTGTCATGAAATCGTTGATACCGTATAGCGGTTGGTTTTTCCAAGATACCGTCCGGTTAACCGCAAACGGGTTGGCGTTTTTCGACAAACCTTCGGTACGGGAATCCGACCAATCGCGGGCGGTTTCACCACCGATCATTTTGGAAAAACGATCTGCGGTATTTTCGTTATTCAGCGGCAAGATAATCTTTGCGGCGGTCGTCGAAATAATAGTTTCAGTTTGATCCTTGCCATACACGGCGGCGACCTGGCCCAAATCCTGGCCTATCATAAGATAGCAAACTTTCTGGCCACGGCCCACGGCCGGACCATCGATCAAGGCCTGTAATTTCGGCATTTGCGGGAATTCGTCTAAAACGAACATAACCGGATATGGACCAACCGGTTCGCCATTGCGGGTGCGGCCATTTGGACGATGCGCGACCAAAAATGCCGACAAGGTTTCAACCAATAATCCGGTAATAACGCCAAGGGCTTTCGCGTCTTCCTGGTTGACGCATAGATACAATGTCAGCGGCTTCATTTTGCCGTCGACCGGATCGCGCATGCCGCGCACATCCAAGAACGCAAAATCGCTTTTGCAAGTACGCGCGCGTACGGCCGAGTTTTTGAAAATATTCAAACCCGCATCCATGGTCGATAAAATCGATCCGCGTTCTTTGTCCGGCGTGTTCGCCAACTGGGTCAATTCCAAAACGCATCGCGGCGCGTAACCGTTATTGCGTGCTTCTTTAACCGCGTTCAGCATGTAATTTTTAATCGGATCGGCGAACAAGGCAGCGTTTGGATCTTCCTGGCGCAGGCGTTCGATTTCATCTTGGGCTGCCAATGTCGCCTCGGTAATCCAATCGAGCAGCATCGGCAAGCAAGCTTCTTCGCCATACCATTGCTCCGGGATACCGTCGTAATTGCCAGTTTCAGATTTAGACACGAGGAAATGAATAAAACCGGATAATGCCGCGCGGCCTTTTTTGGTCCAGTGCGGATCGGCGTCGCCCTTTGGTTCTTCGATAATAACGTTGACCAAACGGTCGATATACAAATCGCGATTTGGACCCATTTCGGGAATAGATTTCGGCGATAATGGATTCCAGCGCGGATAGAAAATACCTTCTTCGGGACGGTCGGACGCCGCCCATTCCAGGCGCAAACAAGTGCTGAATTTCGAGCGGTAACCGGAAGTAATATCGGCCAATTCCGGTTTGACATCGTTGATCACCATCGACACTTCGTCACAAGTGAAAATCGTCGGCACAACGATACCGACGGTTTTACCGGTACCTGGCGGCGCGACGCACAGGGCCGACAAAGTTTCGCTGAACATCAGAATTTTGCCTTGGAACATGCCAAGCACCATGATCCATCCATCGAACAATCCCATTTCTTTGACGTCTTCGGCGCGGGCTTTGCGTGCGCCCCCGACGTGCATCGGATTGAATGGATACGGATTGGAACCGATGCCGGTAAATAAAACCGTTAAAAATAAAATGAACGGCATTAAAAAACCAAGCGGCGGAAAAGAATCTTGTTTGCTAACCGTAACAACCCAGTTTCTGTATTCGTTGAACCAAAATAAACCTTTGCCATTGGCGCCAGGCGCCAATAAATTTCCGAAATAATCGTGCAATACCCATTGCACCATTTTTTTATTGAAACCTTGATTGACCATCATTTCGATGGGATATCCGAGCGGCAACGTTACCAAAAGCACCACAAACGCCCAAAGGACGCTCAGCTGCACCCACCGGACGGCTTTATCCTTCTCTTTGGTAAAAATCTTAGATTTGGCCACTCTATGTCACCTTGGCTTTGTCATCTTGACTATTCGGCAGGTTACCCTAAGCTATTGTTTATTAATAATTTATTTTTAAGCTTTTATCCTACCATATCCTTATAAAAAATTCTTAAACCAAATGGACAAAAAAGTAAACAAAAATTTATGATATTCCAGTATCTTAGCTTTACATAAGGTGAAGTAATGTTTTTAGAAGGCTTCGAAACCGCCAAAGATTATTTGGACAATTTTATCGACCGGGCGCTTAAAGGCCGGGTTTCCGATATTCACATGGAAAATCGGGGAGCGGAAGGCATTATGCGCGTGCGGATCGAAGGCGAAATGCGCGAATGGGCGCGCTTTCCGCTCGACCGGATGTCATTATTAATCCGCCGGATTAAATTTATCAGCGGCCTTGATCCGGAACATAGCGGCCGAACCGGCGAAGGCAGATTTGAGTTTGACCTGAATGGCCAAAAAATTGTTATGCGCCTTAGCGTTCTGCCGACACAAGGATCAGATGATCTGGTTATCCGTATTTTAGGATCCGCGCCTGATATATTCGGATTGAAACAACTAAATTTTGACGATGTCATTCGCGAAGGTTTAGAATTTTGCGTGCATAAATCGATGGGTTTGATTTTGGTCACTGGCCCGACGGGTTCGGGTAAAACATCGACGCTATATGCCGCGATCCAAGAAATCAACGATGGCAGCAGAAAAATAATCACCGTCGAAGATCCGATTGAATATAAAGTTCAGGGTCTTAGCCAAATCAAGATGGATCCACGTTATAACGTCACTTACGCCAATGTTTTACGCGGTGTATTGCGGCACGACCCGGATGTAATTTTGATTGGCGAGTGCCGCGAGTTAGAAGCTGCTGAAATCGCGGTCGAGGCCAGCATGACCGGACATTTGGTATTGACCACACTCCACACCAATAACGCCGTATCCAGTATTTTGCGGATGATCAATTTGGGTGTACAGGCAATCGATGTCAGCAACAGTCTTACCGCTGCTTATGCGCAGCGTTTGATCCGCAAATTATGCGACAACTGCAAAAAAGAAGCTCCCGTTCCCGAAGCGATGCGCGCGGCTATGGGCAATAAAGCGCCAAAACATATTTGTGTTCCTGGCGCGTGCGACGAATGCGGGCAAACCGGATTCAAAGGCCGGATGCCGGTTGGCGAGTTGCTGATTATCGATGATGATGTGCGCGATGTGATTATCGCCCAGCCGAACTTAAGTTCGCTGAACAAAGTCGCTAAGCAAAAGAATATGCGCACCATGCAAGAATATGGCCTGCAATTAGTCGCCAAAGGCGAGCTGGATTATATGGATGTTCTGCATTCGGTAACTTAAGATCTTTCGCGCGCGGTATATTGCCGGATAAAATCGGACTGTGACAGCTTTGCAATCGGAACTTTGGCGCGGCTTTTATCTATTCCTTCCAAAGCCGCTATCCCGCAATAGGAGCCTGTGATACCGATGCCTATGCCCACCATGCAGCAGGCGACCGCCGCCAAATCCTGCTTGAAGGGTACGTTATCCGGCGGTGGCTGGTCCAGAAAACGGACTCCCGATGGATTTTTCGGTGGAACATATTTCAAACCATCCACATCTCTGAGTGTAAAGCGCCAACTCATGCGGTTTGGGCTCGCTTCTTCCCAAAACTTACGCATCGCGTTATGACCACGACGCATCCTTATGATTGGCGTACCCACTAATCGTATGGCATTTACACCAATCACCGCACCCACCGAGCCCCCAACAGTTACAGCAGCGATATAATTTATTAAAGAAAAATTGCCGGATACTGTCAAACCAAGGGCAGCAAACGCTAACATGCAGAGCAGTACTGGAAAAGTAAAAAAGGATCCATTATTCATAGTGAAAATCCTACTAGAATATAAAATATTTCTTAGAAGGAAATTAAATCTTGTTCTTAGGGTTTGTCAAGCGCGATTGTAGCACCCGATATTTAACTTTATAGTTTTATTATCTTTATCTTAACACATCCCGCAAAACTTCTTCGACCATGTCTGGAACTTCAACGCCGGTGATGATGCGTTGGCCCGACGAACGATCGATTTGTACAATACGGCCAAAGGCCATCGAAATAATTTCGATTGCCGCTTTGGGGTCCATATTAATATCGTTTTGGGTCAGGTTTTGCCAAAATGCTTTGATCGCCATTTGCGGCGAATCGGCGTGAATGGTGGCGAAGAAATTCGAATGGCCCGTGGTCATCAACCGGTAAATGCTTTTGACGTTGCCGACCGAAATCTCGCCGCAAATAATTGCATCCGGCGTCAAGCGCACCACGGAATCCAGAATATGCGAATAACTGACCTGATTGGCGGATGATGTGCGCGAGACAATCAAATGCACCCGGTTGATATGTGGCAACAACACTTCGCGCGTGTCTTCGACCGTGACGATACGGCGGTTTTTTGGAATAAATTCCACCAAGGCATTTAAAAACGTGGTTTTACCGGTCGCGGTCGCGCCGCTGATCAACACCGCTTCACCATGTTCCACCGCGCCGATCAAATCTTCGTATGGTGTTTCAGCGTATTTGCGGCGTTTCACCGCATGATCTGGCATCTCCGATAATTCTTCGCCCGGACGCAACATATAATCCGCCAACGAGAATTTCTTTTCTTTCTTAAAGCAGCGGATACAAATCGCCATACCATGCGTGTCGGCAATTTCATAGCGAACATTGGGGCCGATAATGGCTTGGAAACGGTGCCCGCCCGGCAAGGTCGCCGATAAAATCGGCACCCGATCGCGATCGAAATCTTGTTCAGTGATATTGGCCAAAAGCCGGCACAACGACAGAATATATTTATAAGTAATTTCCGGCGCGACTTCCGATTCCCAGCCTTGCCCGGTTTTTACCCAAACTTCATTTGGGCGATTGATGGCGACTTCTTCTATGCCTGGACGCTCGTAATAGAGCGATAAGGGCTTTAAGGCCTGGTGTAAAAGTTCATTGCCTAAACCGGTCATAAGTCACTTTATGGCGCATAGCCGGGCTGCGCTCCACGGTTTGGCGTTGGCGGAGCCGGTACAGCCCGCGGAGAATTGTTAGGTTGCGCCCCTATCGCAGGCTGTTGCTGCGGTGGGACTGGCGGAGGTGGATTGGCGTGCGCCACTTGCTGGTTGCCAGGCTCGGAAACGGCGCCAGGAACACCCACCAAGTTAAAGCCCTGCAGCATAATATCGCGGGTCGGCATAATATAAAATCTGGTGCCGCCGGGAACAGTGATAATCGGCGCCAAGTTCAAGTTTTCTTCCACCAAGCGCTGCGATACATAAGAAAGATCGGTGGCAAAATTTTGATAGGCTTGTTCTTCGGCCGATAAAGTCTGGCTGGTGGAAACGTTGCCCGCGCCATCGCTGGTGATAATGGTTTCAGGGGCGGTTGCATAGGTACCAATCGCATTGATTAGGCTGATCAACAATGGTCCGGCAAAACGGTCGAAATACCGGTTATCGACATCGCCAATTAAACCAAGACGTCCCATCGGATCCGCCGCTGGATCGCCTTCGATGGCAATGGCCGCGCCATCGGGGCGCATCACGCGCACAAAACTGGCTTTCAATCTGGTATCGCCTTGGCGGGACAAGGATTCATAAACGCCGATCGCCCGGCTGCCGGCGGGGATCAAGATAAAACGGCCATCGCCGCCATACACATGATTTTCAACGACACCAACGATACGTCCGCCGGGCAATTGCGAATTGATGGTGTTTTCCAAAACCGCAGGAATGTATTTATCCGCGGTAACCAAGCGCGAGCGATCCACCGGCAATGTCGAAATAGTCGGTGCAAAACCGATCGGCGTATAATCTTGATCTTTGGTGATGATATTTTTTGGATCGTTTACGGGATCCAGATCGCTGTCCAAAATTGCCATTTGACCGCCGCGGCGTTGGCGATACATCGCAACCGCATTTTCCAATGCTGGCGATGGCGCGTAAACCATCGGTGGCGGCGCTGGTGGTGCCAAAGGTTGAACGGCTTTTACCGCAACCACGGGAATAAAGGCGGGTGAATTATCGCCATCAGGCACGATAACGATTTCCCCTTGCACTTCGCCGCCCGCTTGAATTGGCACGAATAACAAGCTGACTTCACAGCTTTCACTTTTTCCCAATACTTTGGAAGTACCTGGCGATACTTCTAGGCACGATCCAACCGCGCTTAGTTCCGTGGGGTCCGCATCAAAGCGGATTTCGTTGATCGTTAAAACTTCTTCGCCTTCGTTGGAAATACTGATGGTCTTGGTTTCGCTGCTGCCCGGCAATAATGGGCCCATGCGCACGCTGGATGGGCGCACCACCATTTTCGCGGGCTTTAATGTTTGAATCACGGCCGGGCCAACCGGAGATGTGGGAATGGCGGCGTTGCCATCTTGTACCGGAGCGACAGGTGCTGGCGGTTTTTCTTCTTCACTGCCGCAAGCGGTCAATGTCAACATCGCCAGGATGGCGAACATTAAACTTAACTTTAAAGGGGGATGTATACGGGACATGCGAAGTCAAACCACTGGATTGATAGAGGATAGAAAATTATAGTCCAAGACAAGGTTTTTAACACGGCAAAAAGTGAAAAAACTCCGCAGAATACGGTCCATCAACAGATTTTTATGGAAATAAGCAATCTATGCCGCGGATTGGTATTATGGATCTCCATCCGGCGTTGCCGGCATCTCTGGGGCATCGTCAGGACCTTCAGCAGGAGGGCCATCATCATCGCCACCGGGAAAAGCCCCCCGGAAAATATAAATACCGATCTGACTGGCATTGGCATTGGCCAAAGTTTCTTCGGTCAATTCACTGTCGGGGAACGATGCCCGCACCTGTTCCAGCACGGCGGCGAAACGGCTGTTTCCGGCAAGAGCCGCAGTATGTATCAAAACACCGTTTCCAGAGGTCTTTTGATACGACCATGGCGTAAAACCGGTGATAGGTTTAAGGTTAAATGCCGATTCTTCGGTATCGAACGCATATTTATCGATGCCCGGACACCAAATATTCTTTAAATCCGACCGTAACGTGTCGCCTTCTGCTGCGGCCGCCCCTAAGGTACATTCGCCGGTTGATTCATCATTGGTTTCATCAAGGCAGCCAGGATATTTTTCATAAGGCTGCCCCGCGCTTGGTTGTTCCGCCACGACATTATTTGTATTCATCCGCGCCGCACAGCGGCGAATCACGTTGCGGATAGTTTCCGCTTGCTGCACCAAGGATGTCGCCTGGGTCATTTCTTCGGCCGTAACCTGATCCTGCTGCGCAAAATAGGTGGACATCGCCGCGCTGATGCCCAACAGGGCGACCAGCGCTAAAATCATCCCAATCACGCCGAATCCAGAATTTGCCAATTTTGTCCTAGTCATGTTTATTTTGCCAGCCATATTTGAATTGTGTTGCATAAATTATTCGCCGCGCATTCGCCAACGTTCAGTTCCCCACTGGCGGTATCATCGCCGGCCCTGATTAAAACCTGTGCTTCGTTGGGGCCGAATTTATCGCGCACTTTGCGCAATACCCAATCGGTATCCACCGATGTTGCCCGTCCTTCGGTGGTAATCAATAATGAAACGCCTTCGTAATCGCCGCTGCCCATAATCGCGTATTTCCATGGTTCAAACGATGGAATCCGATCGGGGAAGAAATTGCCTTCGGAATTATCCCAGACCGAATTCGCCCCTTGAGTGATACAGCGTAATCTTGCCGCATTGGCACGGATATTGCCGCCATCGTCGGAACAATATGCGTCATTAGTATAAGTGTCGTTCCAATCCACAGAATCATCTTCATCGGCATCGCAAATCGGGAAACGGCGAAAGGCCAACGGGCTGTAGATGTTATCCTGCACCTGAACTTCGGTCATGCACAACAGAATGTCGGACCGGATTTTCGATGCCTGGCCATAAATTTTGGATACTAAAATATCGTTATTTTGCACGCGGGTATTGTTGCGTCCGCCCACACTGATGGCGGTGGTCAAGGCGGCCAATAATGCAATCGACATGAGAATATAGGCAAAAGCGCCGAATCCAGCTTGTGTATGACGATTGGTACGTAAAATCATTATTTTCCCCATCTTTAAGCGTATCATTGGCATGTTAATACAATATTAACATAAATTTGATTTAAAACCCGTAAGTTCCAAAAAATTGTTTATTTTCAGTGATTTTAATATGGGCCAAAATAAAAAGGGGCGGAAAAATTCCGCCCCTTTCCATTATTTCTAAGCCTTGTTCTTATTGTTCGAACATAACTTTGTAATAAACGAACGGACCATCAGCTGCGGTGCCATTATGCACACATCCTTCTGGGGATGGGGTGGTGGTAACGTTGTTGGTTGGAGCCGCTTCGAAAGCGGTCGCAGCGGCGCCATCATCAGCCGTTAAAACGATAGCTACAGCACCAACGCTGGGTGGGTCTTCGCTTAATGGCATGTCGGCGGCCAGACGGTTAATTTGTTGGCATACATCGCGGCGAATACCGGAGAGGATAATCGCGCGGTCTACGCCAGCAGCCGTTCCAACAGCACCACCGCCGCTACCCACTATGGTGTAATTATGCAATTGGTAGCGCACGCCTGCAGTGGCAGGAGCAATCAAAGCTTGGCCTGGAGGATTTTGCGCGCTCGCGCCGCCGGCAGTTGGATCGAACAAACATGGATCGTCATCGTCGCAATTTGTACCGGTGCTGTATCCGGCGGTTGCTTCGGTATTCCCATCGCCATCCGCGCCGTTGGCATCGGCATCCGACATTACGATCTCAGCGCCGGTCACGCCGCCGCCGATCATGCGGTCAAAGCCGTTTTTCAAATTGGTGCCTTGTTGCATCAAGGTAGACGCTTGAACGCGGGCGCCTTCCCGATTGCTTTGGCTGGTAGTACCGCGGCTGGCAATAGCGATCGCCGACACGATAGCGGCGATCAAAATGACCGCCAGCAAGATAGTACCAATCGCGAAACCGGACTGGCGATTAATGGTTTTGGACATGAAATTCCTCCGTACTGTTAAAACCAAGTGGTTGAAAAATCTTCCTATAAAATCGCAAATGCGTGATCATAGGGTAATTAAATTCGTCATATCTTATCTAAATATAACATATCTGTGACTAAAATACCAGATATAATCACATTTTAATCACAAAACTGTGAATAATTGGTTAATTACCGTGATATTTCCGGGGTTTAGAACACTAAAAAAATAAGTTACTGCCGAACGTTAATTTCGCGGCGTACCGCCGACATGACAATGCGGTATTTTACCCGCACACACCCATCACCGGCGCACATTTCCACGGTGGTCCAACGGGCGTTGGGAATGGCCGTCATAATATCATAAATGGAAATCAGCCATTCGTAATAAGCAGCCAGGTCGCTCGCCTCCGTCATAATGGCCTTATTGGGGGTGTCATAAGCCACTTTTAATTGCGGGTGCATTTGCCGAACCATTTCCGCGACTTTCTCGTATTCTTTTTGATCGACCGGAACGTCTTTTAATTCGATCGATGGCGGCGAAGTTGCCTCGGCCACCTGCAAGGCCTGGCGGGAAGTTACCAATAAACGCGCCTCGTTCACCGAACCCAGAATCAAAACCGCCGTCAAGCCCCATACGATCATGGTTGCGCCCGATGCACCGGCCTTGGCAATGGATTCCATTAAACTCATCGGTTAATTCCTACTTTCTTTTTTCTTTTTCTTTTGGCGGCAGTTCTACGATCAACACATTTTTTTCGGTATCGCGGCGCAACACTAATCCCTTACCGAATTGTTCGATATAGTCGTTCAGCACAAAGGTGGGTAATTCCACCTTCCAGGACATGTTATTGCCTTTTTCAATTTTAAAATAATTGACGAACCCGCCGGTGTTCGATGTTAGGGCGATAATTCTTTGCATCGCATAGACATCTTGCAAAATCGGCTGTGTAGAGATGTTTTTCAACTGAGCGACAGAGCTGTTGATCGAACTTTTCGATTTTTGTGATATTTCCTCGACATCGGCATCGATATTGGCCGACCAGCTGGCAAAACCGATCCAGGTCAAGAAAGATAAAACCGCCAGCACAAATCCGATTAAAATCGTGTTACGCGCCACTTTTTCCGCGCGCTTGATCGCGCCCATGCGGAATCCTTCCCATGGAAGCGCGGCCGCATCATTGGCGCTGTATGTGGGAACGTCGTGCGATGCGATAAACGCATCGACCGACTGACGATCGCCGACATAAGAATATAATTCATCGCCTTTGCGCACCACAACCGCATAACCGGATTCGGAAATGGCCAAATACGCGCCATCGCCCTGATGGCCTTTCATGCCGGGCAAAGAGGCGGCCAGCGGCGTTACCGCATTCATGTGCGCCGAAAAATCTTCGGATGCGGCGGCGATATAAAATACTTTTTTGTTTTCGATATTGCATAGCAAATGCACGTCGTCGCGGTCCAGCGCATAGGCGGCGTTGTTATAAGCGGCCTCACGCGGGTCTTCGCTGCCATAAGGAACGGCGGCGGCAATAATCGAATCGGGGGTAAAAACGTCTAAATAGCGCATTCTTCTTTCATACCGTAGCTGTTAGTCTATTTTCAAGTGAGGAGTGTAAAGTGCAGAGTGTGGATGATCTAAAAAGCAGCATTTTTATCCCCCCCTCTGCACTTTACACTCCTCACCCCTTAATAACTGCCTGAAATGCCTTCAAGCGTATCGGTAAGGCCTTTGTTCTGTACCCATAAAACCCACATAGCGGCGCCGGCGGCCAAAAATGTGTATAAAATCACGAACGCCACCCCGCCCACGACAATTTGCCGTAATCCGCGTTTGGCCTGATCGCCGCGTTCATGGGCAATATTCATCAACATATTGGCTAGTTGTTCGCTGTTTTGGTGGGCGCCGATTTCGATCAATTCGGCCCGCGTCATAATCGGGTTGCGAAAGGCGCGATCGATCGTATCGCCGCGCATGACCCGATCCAGCACCTGGCGCCATAATGCCTGAACATGCTTTACGGGTGTGGAATCCGCCGCAACCTTGCAGGCTTCATCGAACTGTACCCGGCCTTTGACCATGCGCCCCACAATGCCAAATGTTTCCGCCATGGCGGTATTTTCGATAAAGGTTTTAATGACCGGCATTTTGCGCACGAACATGGTCGATATTTCCTCGAGCTTGCCACTTCGCAATACCAAGGATACCGCCAGAAATACGCCGGCAAAGCACAATAAAATTGCAACTAACAACAAGAATCCATTGATAAAATAGGCGGTGTCCAAGGCACTTTTGAATTCCGCCAGCATTTTGGGGTCTTTGGTATCAACGCCATTGGTTTCCAGCCACGGCAAATAGCCGAATTGCACGCCGATAACCGTAGAAATAGACGTGGAAATATCAAACCATAGCCAGCCTATCGCCGCCGACATCATTTTCCAAGTTTTGCCTTTTTCTTCCATGTGCTGCAAGGCGGATTCGATAACTTCTTTAAGCGCGCCGATGCGTTCGCCCGCCGACAGAATCGCCAAAACGCTGCGGTCGAACATGCGTAATTCCCGGATTGCGGTAATGAATCCGCCGCCACGGCGCAACACCTCGACCCCCGGTTCCAATTCGATGCGTTTGTTACGGTCGCCTTCGCCCTCGATCACGATCCATAACGCGCGGCCAGGCGACATACCGGCCTGAACGTGGAACGACAAGGACCTCAAGAAACTGCGTTTGAATTTTGGGCTGATATATTCGCGTTCATACCAAGCCGGTTTGCGTTGGCGGATCGATAGTGGGATACCGCCCAGATTGGCGATTTCCTCACGCACCGATTTTGCGTCCGGCAAAAAGAAATCCTGAGCGACTTCTTTCATGCCCATCGAGGTAGGCTGTAAATATTTTGCGGTATAAAACAGCGCCATAATTTATTCCGTTTTCTAGTCGCGTTCGTCCGCATCGCCAGCGCGGTCTTGGATCGAGAAAGATGGAACATCCGAAGAATTGGATTCCAGCGTTTCAGTACCGGCCAATGCAATTTCAGGATCGATAACGCCGCGACGCAACAAGGCCGCAGCGCTTTCCGCGCGGCTTTGGTAAATAACGCCCTGCAAGCGTTTAATATCCGCCGTATTGCCTTCCAGCATATAATCGGCGATGCGATGACGCAACTCCGGATCGAACGGAATAAACAAAGTTTCCGGCAACAAAGCGCGGCCCCGGTAGCCAGTATAGCCACAAGAATGGCATCCAGACGGATTGGCGAGGAATATAGTTTCATCAGGGTCAATGTTGAAAATAAATAGATTCTTTTTCAAATGCTGTTCGGCTTCACGCACCGTTGCCGGCGTTTTGCAAGATTGGCAAACGCGCTTAATCAGGCGTTGATTGATCGCCGCCCAAAGATAATGGCCCAAAACATAGGTACCGCTGTTACGGTAATCCGGCGGGAACATACCGGCCAAACGTTCGATGGTTTGCAGCGCATCGGCCGCGTGAATCGTGGTCAACACAAAGTGCCCCGATTCCGCCGACCGCAGCGCGGTTTCGGCGGTGATACTGTCGCGCAACTCGCCGACCACCAAAATGTCGGGATCGTGACGCAACTGAGCGCGCAAGAGCGCGGAGAATGTGGTGCCAATTTCCGGTAAAACCTGCGCTTGGCGCACTAGAGGAATTCGATATTCCACCGGATCTTCGACGGTCATCACGTTCAAACGATGACGATCCAATTCGCGGATAATCGCGTACAAAGTCGTTGTCTTACCCGAACCTGTCGGCCCAGAGAGAATAACCACGCCACCGGTTTTATTTTTAATGCTGGCCAGCGCGCGCATCCGTTTCAACAATACCGGCGAGTCCTTGAACAGATCGTCGAGCGACAATAAAGATTCCGGATCGAGCAAACGCATGGTAATGGTTTCACCGCCATCGATCGGCATCGCCGCGCAACGCACGTCGATCTGACGGCCTTGATATTGGAACGGGAATCGTCCGTCCTGTGGACGGCGGGAATCGGAAAAGTCCATGCCGGCATCGTTTTTCAAGCGGGTGCAAAGACGTTTCGATGCATCCGGCGACATTAAATAGCGATATTTCAAATCACCGTCGATACGATAAGACACCCAGCAACCGATATTGTCTTCGACGTTATCGACGTGAATATCCGATGCGCGGCTTTGCGCTGCATCGATCATCAAGTCGGTAATGATTTGCTGCAATAGCACGCCTTCGTCAGGCTGCGAATTTAAACGGTCGATTTTACGTCCCAATGCTTCTTCGTCGACATGGGTTTCGGTGCGCAACACCGCCAAGGTTTCTTTTTTATCGCGCGGGTCAATAACCACATCGTCAATGTCCAAACGTGCCGTGCGTGCGGCGATAATTAATTCGTCTTTTTCCGCTTCGGTTAGGGAACGCGTGGCGGCGACATATAATTTTTTTCCAACGCGGCGCAATGGACGCACGCCCAAACGGCGGCAAAGATTATAGGGCAAAGCCAATCGCAGGAACGTGGCGCTATTTTGCGCGGAAGCCGCCGGATCGCTGCCATCTTCGGCGGCTTTGGCGCGCTGTAAATCCACCAACGCTTCGGCCACTTGGGACCTTGTGGCGAATCCGTTGCTGACGATAATATCTTCGATCGAACCGCGCGCGCCGAGCGATTGCAAACGGCGATGCTGGCGCAAAACGATATCCAGCTGCGCTTGGCCGATAACACCTTTTTCAATCAGGATGTCGCCGGTGGTAGCGGTTTTAACTCTGGTTTCTGTTTCTGCAGCATCCTGCATAGGAAAACCTACCCGTTACTTTTTCACGCCGGGCGTTGCGGAAGCAGCCGCCGGCGCAGGAGTTGCAGCGGCCTTGCTCTCCGCAGTTTTTGTTTCTTCGCGTTCTTTTTTCTTGGTATCCGGCGTGCGGGATGTAACCACCCCGTTGCCAACTTCGGCCAAATAAACTTCATCGCCGGTTTTTTCGGCAAACAATTGCACTTTGTTACCATTCACTTTTACTTTTACACGGACGCCTTCATAGGTGAAATAATCGCCACTGCGCACATAGTAAACGACATCGCCGGCCTTTAACACCGCCCTGGATCCGGCGGTGGCCATCAAATTAAGATCGCTGAAAGTATTTTTTAATTCGTCTTCATCGGGTTCCAATAATTTTGGCGGCATTGCCGGAACCGGTGGCGCAGGTTCCGCTTTCTTTTCCGGAGTTTTAGGCGCTGGGGCGGCAGATGGCCGGGCAAATGGATTCCCAGCTTGAGCAAAACTTGGAGCGACTTGCGCCAGGATCAACAACAATGTCAGGAAGAACAATATTAATTTTTTCTGGCCAACGACATTTTTCATGATGATACCTCGAGTTCACTATAGCAAAGGGAAGTAAATTTTTATTAATCAGACCAAGTATGCTTCCCATCATTCCTGATCTGCCGAATCCGCGCAAGCACAAGATAAATTATTGATATTATTTGGTTTTAATCTGTGCCTTGAATGCTTGATTTTGCTTACTTATCCTATCACAAAGAACGGGGCTAATTATGGCAAAAAGCCAGTTATTGTTGTCTCGTGCTAGTTCCATAATACCCAAAACTGTCCGCCAATGGATCGGCGCCAGAATTGGTTGGCGGAACAGCGAGATAAGTAGACGAAGGCGCCGCAGGAGATTTCGAATAGGTATCACCGGCGGTTACGGCATCATAAACGCGATCAACAGGCGTTTGCACCGCCGGAGCCGTATTCCATGCGCTTTGATCTCTTTCCGGCGCCACGGTCATAGGCGCCGTATTGTAATTTTGATACCATTCTGCCGCAGGATTGGAGCTGAGTGGAACAATCGGGGCAGTAACTAATGCGGGCTGACTCCATTCCGAAGGGGCCGCCGATACAGTAGGCACGGTAACCGTGGTGCCATTAGGCATATAAATCATTTGCGAGCTGATATTCGGGTCGGTAACAACGCCAGTTAAAATGTTACTGGATCCCTGCGGCGGAACCAAAGCCGAGGATCCTATCGCTGCAACCGGCTTAACTTCAGCAACCGGCTTTTCTTCGTGCTTGAACCGAACAATCCGTGGACGCAGAACGATCACCAATTCCGAGCGTTTGATGGCATCAGATTTGGTTCTTAGGAAAGGCATCCAATCACCAAGGGTGAAAGGTCCTTCGCGCAATTTCGAATCCCGGCTTTGATTGATGCCGCCGATTAAAATGGCGTCGCCAGGACGCACGCGAATACTGGTATTTAAAGAGCGCGCGGCAGTCTCGGGCAAGGCAATTTCTGTGTCATCTATGGTAACGTTATCAAAAGTGATCAAATCGTCGATACTCATCGTAATTGAAGTAAAAATAGTATCATCGCTATAATCACCGGATATTTCTGTTTTCAGGCCCAGCGATAAGTCTTCGGTTTCCACAGACTGGGATGTCGCGTTGTCACCGGTGTTGGTAACCGAAACTTTGGAGACATAGCGCCGTTTGCTGCCGACTTCGAATTTTGCTTTTCCGCCGGACATAATCGAAATAGTCGGACGGGAAATGGTTTGCACGCTACCTTGGGATGATAAAAATTCGAACAGCACATCTATATTAAAGCTTCCGGAGGTGAATAAGGCTCCAAATCCTAATCCGCCAACCGTCTTTTGCTTGACAGCATCGGCGATATTAAATGCAGGGGTGCCATGACCAAAAGTATCGTCAAAACTGAACACGCTGTTGTCGACAGATGTAGCCAATGAGGTTTTGTTGATTTGGTTCCAATTGATACCGGTTTCCTGACGATCATCGAGAGATACTTCTAGGAAATAAGTTTCATAAACGATCATCACCTTGGACAAACGCAACCTTTCCAAATAAGAACTGACGCTGTCAAAGACTTGGCGGGATGCGCGGAAAGTGACCATGCGGCTGGATTTATCCAACTTCACTTCGGTGGCGCCAAGGCTGGTAATAATGTCGGACATTTCCACTAATGCGTCAGCAAGCGGCGGCAATGGCACGATAAAGCTGCGGTCCTTGGATAAACGGATTAAACCGCCGCGGTAAGTATAAAATACGCCGGCGGTTTCGCTCAATCTTTCCATAACTTCTTGCAGTTTGCCGCTATAATTCGTGATGTTGACTTTCACGTCATTAGCGGTTTCGTCCGTGGAAACGGCGATGCCTTTATCCATCAGCAGCAAACGAAATGCTTCTACGGCGGTAGCGTCTATAGCGCTAAAATTATCAACCATGACATCCGGCAAAGAATCGGATCTTTCCAATGGCGCGGGCACCAACATATTGTCAGTCAGGCCCAAATCCAAAATCGCACTTCTATCGTCCCGGGCAATAATACTATCTGGCAGAATTGGACGCTCCACCGATTTTGGAATATCGGGCTGAATATTTTCACGCGGCATACTGCAAGCCGCCAAAAGTAAGCAACTAAAAAGCAGAAGGTTTTTTATTTTTTTTGTTTTGATTCTTTTGTCGTTGCAGACCATCATATTTATTTTTCCACACTCGGGGCCGGGGTTACATAGGTGTTGCCACCGAACCAGTTAGAAATACCACCAAGGAAGCCTGGCATGCTAGGGGCAGAGCTACGTGGCATCGGTCTTGGGCCCATTGGCTGTGGCGGACGCATCACAACGACTTGGTTCGGCATTGCCGGCGCAACATTGCGCATACGGTCTTGGAACTCCGCGCTGCGAACGGTCATCGGGCGATCCATGCGATGCACGCAAACGACGCGATTACCATTACGCAAGGTAAAATCACCCACTGTTTCCGCGATCAGAATATTGCCTGCCGGGCCAGCGGTTCTGGTATTGACCATGGTATCAACGCCATCTACCACCTGATAAATTACCGGGCGGCGAACATAATCGGCTTTTTTGCCAAAGTCGAAATAGGTCCAGATCCCATCATTAAAAACGCGTTCCGGAGCAATATCGGCATCATCCATGGTTGGCGCTAAAATACGCATATCAAATTTCAGATTTTCCGGCTTGAAGGCGATTTCACGCAAATAATCCGGTGGCATTGCCGCAGACGGTTTGGCGCCCGAAGCATTAACCGTGGCCGAATCCATGCTGGCATTAATGACATCGTTGACGGTCGCGCCACCGGAAACCGTCGCTGGACGATTAGCGTCGACATAAACCGTAATGTCGGTGACTTGATCGGAATTCCAACCTTCGGAACGGATATAAAAGCTGTAAACATTGCCGGATCCGCCGATGGCGGTTATATTGGTGTCGGCACCGGCATGGGTTGGGCGGATTGCCATCATATTTTGCTTGATGCGTTTGGCATCAAACACGACCGGATCGCCGACGATAATATTGGTAATTTGTTCCCAAGCAGGCAATTGCAGGGTGGTGACCATATATTCGCGCGTACGCACGGCCATCACATAATCCGGACGCCAAACATAACGCATGACACCGGGGGTAAATTGACCGGCCGAAGCATAAGGCGAATCCCAGGCTTTTTGCAAAGCGCCAAGCGAATAGCTGGCGGAGCGTTCCATTACCGGATATTTGCCATCCGATTGATCCATAATATCCCGCTCCACTTGGCTTTGCATCATATCAGGTGGTGGCGGTGGAGTTGGCACCGAAGTATTTTGCGGCGGACGCGGCACCCCGGCTTGGGGCATGGCGCCTGGCGCACTTGGGGCCGATAAAACCGAATTCGGCGAAGACGGCGATGGTGGTGGTGATGGTGGAATATATTGCGCGGCGGCAATACCTGCCCAAGCCATGGTTGCAACGAGTACCAAACTGGATGAGAATGTTTTTATAGGTTTCATTGTCTTTTCTGTCTTGCGTTGTAGGAGGTAATGGTGAAGCCCAAAGGATTGATGTACTGTTCACTATAGGTGACTTGCCGTTCCACATAGTCCACAGTTAAGGTCGCCTGCCAGGTCAGTTTTTGCACTTCCCTGCCAGTATAGTCCACATCGGTCGTATCGAATTCCACAATATAGCCACTTCCCTGACGATTCACTACAATAATATCCACATACCTATTAATGCGGCGGGTGCGGAATTCATTGTAAACCTTGGAAGCGGTTTGCTGGAAAATGTTAAATTGCTCTTGCGAGGTACGGTTAAAGATATAGGTGGAATACCGTTCGCCCATTTCTTTGTCATCCGGCAATATTTCTTCGCGAATCTTTACATATTCGCCAACCAATTTTTCGGTCATTAGATCGAAACCCTTGGTTCCGCGCATAAATGGCTCGATTTTAACCACCTGCTCGCTTTTGGGCGAAAAGGTAACTAGCATCGGCTCCACTCTTTTCAAGGGGGACAGCATAAACAGCGCCGCTGCCAAAGACACATTCACCAACAAACTTAGATATAAAGCAATCGCATAAGCCCGCGCGGTCCATAAATACCGGCGGCTTTCCAATACGGGAACATGCACGCCAGCGGGATAGCGGCCAACTTTGTCCGCATTTTTAGATTTTTGATCCGGGTTATCGGAAGCGGCGGCGCTTGCCGTCTCTTCTTTTTTCTCGCCGGATTTCCGGAAACTGAAAGCCAAGGAAAACCTATCGGGTTACAGACTTAGAATAACGATCGTAATTAGCCGTTGATCAACCACTCGTTATAATTTTGCGGAATTTCAATGCAGGCACATGGGCTTTTTTTCAATTCATCGACATCGCCGCCGATACCAATCGGTTCCGGCACGGTGGTAGAACCACAACCGGTTAGTACCAAAGCAAACATAGAAACGAGAAATAGCTTTTTCATCAGAACACCCTGAATGGAATAAAATAGAATCTTGCCAAAGAATATCCGACAAGAGCTTATCATTTATACAGACTTTGGGGGATAAAAAAACAAGAAATATAAGGTTTTCAACAGGCCCTATCGTTTTCGCACGCAATAAAAAAGGGGAATCCGCGGATTCCCCTTTTTGTTAAATACCAATAACTGCTTATCTGCCACGTCCCGCCGGATTCACCTTGGCTGGTTCCGGCAATTGATTAACCGTGGATTTTTCATATGGTGAAGACAAAGGATACGCATTACCAGCTTCTACATTCGCACGCCACAATCTTCGTTGATCGCGCGCATATCCTTGCGGATCATAATTCCGGACCCTTGTGATGTTATGCGGAGCCCGAATTCGGTTATAACTAGGGCGAGTCTGCGATTCAGTAATTTCATCTGGAGTTGCAGGACGAACTGATTTTACACTGCCATCCCATCCCGAAACACCCATTACCCAGGCATTGCTTGGAGCATTCTTATTGCGCACCAGGATTGTATCAATATCGGTGAAACCCTGTAATAACTGACCTTTTCCGTCTTCTATCAAACGCACGTCAGTTCCGGGCTGTTGCGCCATATACATCAATAATTCGCGCTCGGTAGGTTGATAATTCATGCGTGGCGAGCCTTGATGGTCACCGGTTAAAGCGTGCACGGTATCCTTACGCCAAGTTCCATCCGCGGTCCAAAAAAGGAAAGAGATATAACGGTTATTCCGCGTTTTATTATCGGACACCACATCGGCAACCAATCCTGAAAGCGCATCATTCGCAACCGAGTCAACACTGGCATAGCCTGGTCCTATAATACGAATCGCGCTTTCCAATTCACTGGCTGCGCTTGCATCCATTACGCTATAGGGCACTTGGCCAGATTTACTAGCCGCGCATCCACCACCAAATACCGATCCAAACAATGCAAAACCACCTGCAACGGTGGCCATTAATCTCGATTTCATAAATCGTTGAGTCATTTTATTGATATCCCCTTACCCATAAATCTTATTGATTGTACCCTAAATAGATACAACTGTCAATTACACCAATATACCATTTTTTACAACGATTTCAACGGGTTTAATTGCGGAAATCGTCTTTTATTTCGGGACTGAAATAAACTACCGGACGAGCTGCAAATGGCTTATTCAGGCATAAAAACTGCCGGGCGATGTTGGTTGGGCATTTTGGTGGCAATGGCCGGTAATCGGCGTAATATTCCGCCCCAGCATTGCCCAGCGGCGCATCGGTATTTACCGTTAGAATACCATCCCGAACCGTCGTCACATCGGCGGTGGAATCGACCAAAACGCCAAAGCCCAACTGACAGCTGCGATTGGCCGGATTTGAAATCTGATTGGCGAATTCCAAAAGATTGTTCAATTGGCCGCGATTCTGATCGATGCTTGCTTGCTGGCGCTGTCTCCAGGTGCGATAGGCTTCGGAATTATCATTACCCGCCCCTACCGCATCGGCTTGCGCCGTTACGGTCGCAAGATTATTCAAACGCTGCTGCACGTCTTGGCGCAAGCGGTTGGTGTGGTCAGCAATCGCCAAGGCCGCATTCGCCGCGCCTGCCGTTGTCGTCAAATCTCCGCCCGGCGTATATGGCGACAAGAACGCGGTTTCGCCGGAATCGGTACCGCGCGGATTTTGTTCAAACGCCAAACGATCGTCGGCATCATTCAATCCCTGTACCATCGCCCAGAATTTTTCATTTAACTTCTTAATGTCTTCATTGACCCGATCGCGGTTGATCTTGGCGCTGAATACGTCCGGATTGCTGCCACATTCAAGGCCGCTGCGCCGCCCGACGCCGCAAGCATCTTCGTACCATTTATCCGCGACTTTTTCCGACTGGAACCATTTGCCCATTTGACCCAGCGGCGGATTGGCTACCGCGCCGCGGAAAGAATATTGGATCCGGCATTGATCCCCAACAATCACCTTGCGGTAATTCGGATCGGAAGTATCGTTCAACCGGTCATTTGGAATATTGGCCGGAGCCAAGGTCATCCTCGTGCTGTTTGGATAATTATTGCTGATGCAATAGACATATCTTGGGTTGGCGCAAGATCCACGATACCAGCCGCCACCGCCATAATAACGGCACCAGGTTTCCATCGTGCAATTGCGGCGCTCGGGTTCTAAATCCAAAATGTCTTTGGGCGATGCCATCAAAGTTTCTGAAACACGGCAGGCGGCATTGCTCATCCGCTGGAAGCGGGTCATCAGGTTCGCGGCATGATCATGCGCTGATTCCAAAGTCGTTTCCGGCAGATTATAAGCAAATGGATCGAGCGATATCATCCGGTTCAACAATGGTGCGCGCGCCAAATTCGGATTCGGGAATGGCCGGGTCGTGCCAAGTGTGTTCGCCACTTGGGTCCAGAAATGATCGGCTTGGGTATTAGACCAGGCGGAACATTGCATAATATCGTCGAATCCAAGCGCAGCTTGTTGCATGTCGGCGATTTGAATAACCGTGTTATGCAATTCCGCGATCACGGCCGCGCGCGAAGCCGGCGTATTGAATAACGGTTCTTGCGGTTGGCCGCCGCTGCGGCCATTTTCGGAATAATAAATACAATGTGACGGATTGCCTAGCCGTGACAAACGATCCATGGCGGCCGGGGAGAAATCCGCATAACCAGGCCGGTTTGGATCTTCCGGACAATATCCATCGCGGCCGGAATCCATCTGGCTGGCGTTCAACAACATGCCAGAGCCGCCATCGGGAACAGGATCGGTGCCGCCACTGCCATTCGCAACGCGGAAACCCATATCCACATTTAAACTTTTCACCATATCGAAGCGAATCAAATAATCGCCGGAACCTGGCGATGGATTATAAATATGGCTGGGCGATGCGTCGGCGCTATTGGCCGCAACTTCATCTTGAACCGCGCTATATCGTTCATATGGATCTATAATCGGCGCATCGTCACGCATCACCGCTTGCGGCGCAGCGGTGATAGGAGCGTCTTGCAATTTCTGCAAAGCAAGGAATTGATTTTTGGTGGCCTGTAAATCGGCTATCACAACACGCAATGCCATTCGCAACCTTATGCCGGCCGCAATAACATTATACAATCTGGTAAGCGTGTCTGCATGTGTGATTTCCCATTCGAACGCTTCTAGAGCGCGTTGCGTGTGCGAGGCGCTGCCATCCGGCGCGGGTTCTGCGATCGCCCGGACCGCTTCCGATTTTGCAAGAACTAATTGCAAGGAACGTCCCAAAGCTTCCGCGCGGCGTTGGCGAATCGCCATTTGCGCTTCGACCGATGGATTCGGCACTTTGCTATAATAGGCTTCTAAAATACGCGAATCAACTTTGCGCGGGTCGCGCATTTCTTGTGCGCTAAGATTGACATGAATCAGCGCTCGGTCTTCATGATAATAGTCGGCCATCTTGGCAATAGTTTCGGCATAGAAATCCGTGCGCAAATCGTCGTTATCCCCTTCGCCGGTCATAGTCTTGGTAATATCATCCATAATTTCGGTGAGTTTTTGATACTGTTCGACGATATGCTGTGTTTGTTCAAGCAGCAACATGCCTTTGGCGACTTGTTCATTATCGTCGGTCAGCTTCAACATGCCCTGATTTGGACAAAGCGGACAACGTTCCCAATCATCCACCGGCGGCGGCAAACATATCGGCGTGCCGACGGGCGTAAACTCGCACATATACTGCGCCAAAACTGGTGGCGCTTGCAGCGAATAGACTGCAAGAACAACCAAGAAACCTAATGTTTTGGCCAGGGTTGGCATAAGATGCTTTCACCAACCTAACAGGCGTTGTTATCGCAAGTACCCAAGCGCCCGTCCGCTCCCCTTGGATCGGCGGTTGGCTGACTACTGAGTGCTTCTAAAGCCATCACCTTGTTCTGATCGGCCATCAAACTCATAATTTTTACATTGATATTAGAGTCTTCTTTTATTTGCTCGGATATCAGCGTTAATTGCGCAATTTGTGTATCGGGTTTTGTTTTTGTCATTTCCGATATGATCATAATTTGATCCGGGGCCGAGGCTTGGGCCGTAGTCGCATTGGTCAACACGCTTTGCAAATCCCGTTGTAACATGGTTTGCCTTCTTTGACGAACACCCAGCTGGGTTTCAATAGCCTTATCGTCCGGACTGGACCATAGAGATTCCCGCATTACCGACAATGCTTTTTGCGGATTACGCATCGCCGAGTGAACTTTTTTCGGATCGTTCAATGTGTCGTTAATATCGCCGATAAAATCCGAATAATAATTGGTATCATATGGCAAGAAAGTCAGCGCGATATCGCACGGATCTTCTGGAAAATCCGGCAGGCGGAAATTGAAATTGAAATTGAAAAAGAACGGCGGGAAACGCGTATTACAAATCGTATTGGCGATGTTACCCAATGTTCGCAAGAACGCGATCTGATCTTCTTTCAAGCCTAATGTTTTGGTAATCAATTTTTGATAATTGGTGATATCCTGTAGTTCTTTTACCGCTTGATAGGCTTTGTACAATTGCTCGTTTTCTTTTAAAAAGTTTTCGATGTCGAAATTCATGATGACGCCGCCGCCACCAGCGCCGCCGGATTGAGCCTTGGCGGTTTGCGGAGCAAACACAACGCAGAAAACAAATGCGATACTTAATATCGCTGCAATTCTTTTAATGTTCATCATGACGGAATCTCCAAATATTGTCTTAACCAATCCGCGCCATATTTGCGCATGCACATTTCCGCTTCGGCCTTGGATGGTTCGTCCGAGCGGAAAATCTTTAACAACGGCCCCAAGGGACTTAAGTCTACATCCAGTATAACAGATTCGCCGGTGGCTCGCTTGACCAAAACGGCCCTTCTTAACCTTCTGGAAACGTTAAGGCGACCCTTAATAAAGTCCATTTCCCGGTCGGTTAGGCCCCAATCAGCATATTCATTTTCTTTGGCTTGCGGGTTGGGCAGGAAGAAGGTGGTTTGCGCCTGGCCGCGAATCGCCTCGCCAAGGCCGGCGGCGGCAATGGCTTCGGGCCGCTGGAAGGCGGAAATAATGGCCGCGCCTTTTTTCCGGTATTCTTGCAGCATTTGCATAAAGAACTGGCGGAATAATGGATGTCTTACCACAGGTTCGGTTTCATCGATAAAGATCAAGGCTGGGGAACGAGTTTCGGTAATCGCCGCCTGAATCCGGTGCATCAAATATAAAATAACTGCGCGCGCCAGATCTTCGTGTTCATAAATTTTGGTAAAATCCAAAGTTACAAGGCGCGTATTGGTCAAATCGAGCGAATCGGTTGCGCCGTTGAAAATTTTTCCATATACCGCCGGATCAACCCATTTGTTCAATTGCTTGCGCAAAGGTTTGGCTTTGCTGAACACGGCTTCGTAAATATTGGCCAGACTACGCTGTTCTTTGGTAATACCGACATCGAACGCCGCTTCGACGGCGAATCCGATTTCCTCGATCGCATCCGCATCCTCGGTTTCCGACAATGCCTGCAGGAACCCGCGCAGGAAAGACCGGTTTTCGGCATTGTCGGTACAATAAAATGGATTCAGTTCGGTTTTCCGGCCGGGCAAATCCGATCCTTCGAAAGTGACGTAACTGCCGCCGACCGCATTGGTGAAAATATACGCGCCACCATGCCGATCGATCATATAGCAACGCAGTTTCGGATGTCGCATTGCCATCGCGGTTAAAAATGTAACCAAGGTAGTTTTACCGCCGCCCGTTGGGCCAATGGTAACGGCGTGCGCGACCGCCGCAACATCTTCGGTAACATGGAATTGGAAATTATACGCCGTGCCCATGGCGGTGCGGAATAAGGAAATTGGCCCAGGACCCCAATCGGAATTTAACAATCCTTCCGGCGGTTTATCCAAAGTCACATGCGAAGCGACATTGTTGGAAAATAATTTATAAACGCGCGGCCATAAATTATAGCCAGGGAATTGCGCGAACCAAGAAGCTTGTGTGGCCGCGCCTTCGCGCACCGCCGTAACGCCATAACCGGCCGCGATGCGTTTAATTTCCCCTTCGATAAATGCCAATTCCTCTTTGGTGCGCGCATACATGAAAATAGTCATGGTATAGAAACTTAACACAGCGGCATTGGCATCGCTGCCTTCGACCATATTCATCGCTTCATGAAATTGCGCGTGCACGCCGGCGCTGTACCGCGTCGCCAAGGACATGCGCTGATG
>CAZYJI010000001.1:176629-228553 GCA_964647725.1 uncultured Alphaproteobacteria bacterium | reverse complement strand
CGCTGATGCTGCAATAGCCGCAATTGCGCTTCGGTGCGCGGCATCGGGTCGAATGTGTGCATCATAATGACTTCGCCAGGAACGGCGGAAAGTTCGGTAACAAAACCTTCGTTGGTGAAATCGCCGATCGAACGCAATCCCATCGACGCGCAATACAAAGTTTGCTCGCCGCTTTGGAAAGTGATGCTGCCATCTTCCTTGCCGAATTCGACCGTATCGGCGCATATCGCATCACGCACGCCTTCGCCCATTCCATTGGGCTGCGGCCTTGTGATTGGGCTGGCAATCCTGGCCCAAATCCATAAGGGCCGGCGGATTGGTTCCGAATCAAATTGCGACAATACGCGTGGACGGTAAGGATTTAATACCGAGGAAGTGATATCGGCCGCGTCGTTCAATTTGACCAAATTATTTTTGGTTTTGCCCGAAACCGACAGCACGATGATCTGGCGGTTACGGAAAGTATTGCGGAAACTATATTCCCAGCGCCGCGCCATTTCCCGCAACACGATATTTTCGTGTTCCAGGCCAGCATTCGGATCGATCCGTTCCCGCACAATAAAAGTGCGCACCATAACGCCGGTTTCCGCCAGCGCATCCACCCAATTTTTGCGCGAATAATAAAACGCCTCGCGTTCGCCCGGTGTTAGAAATGTAATATCGCGGCCAGCGACTTCGAGACATTGCACCACCGTGCCATCGCGGCATAAAATAGTTTTTCCATCTTGCAAAATCTGATCGAACGGCAAGAAATCCGCAAGTTTGGTTTCCTTGGGATTTGGCAGCATGGTATGCGCAATTGCCGGCGTCAACAGCCCGGCGAATAATACGCCGCCCGCAACCATGCCCGCCGTACCCGCTAAAATAGCGGTGGTGCTGACGGTGGAACGCAAAGCCTCAAACAGATTGGTCGATAATTCAAGGGACAAATTTATTCCTTTTGGTTGGCAGCAAATTTTTGGTTTTTACGTTGGCTTTACTCCAGCACATCAGGATTCTATAGGAATGCGGTTCTCTGGCGCCGACAATGGCCAAGCCAATATGATTTCCGGCCAAGACAGCCAGCGCCCAAAGCGGGTTCAATTCAAAGGCAAACCCGAATATCATAATGCTGCCGGCGATTAAAAAATTCATCAATGCGAGTTCCACCGGCGCCCAAAACATCAAAGGCGGATTGGCAATCGATCGCATCACACGTTGCGGCATTAAAAAAGCTCCTGCGCACTCGAAACAATATTGCAGAGTGTCTTTTATCTTGTCTCAAATGATATTAACGAATCAAGAACCAAACGTGGGGAGGAAAATTAATTTATCGTTCCGTGCCATAAAATTAAGAAGGCCACAAAAACAAAAACCGCCAGCTTTTGAGGCTGGCGGTTTGTTTATCGTATAATATCGATACTTAGCAGCCGATATCGTTTTCAGCGTACGTACCGCCAGCGCCTGCGTATTGCAGCACTTGATCGAAGATTGCGATCAAGAAGATACCGCCAACGAGGGCAAAGAACGTGGTCCATTTAAAGCGGCCAAAGAACGCCAAAACACCCAAAGTCAGGGCAGCGATACCGCCGATAATATAAACGATTTTACGGCCGCCATCCCAGGCACCTTGTACACGATCACATAAAGTATCAAATGGATCGCCGCCAGCAGCCCAAACATCCACTGGGACTACCAATGCTGCGGCCGCGACTAAAACTGCGGTTAAAATTTGCCAATAATTAATTTTCATCGAACGACTCCTTAAAAATTTTAAAATTTCGCCATACCTAAGTTATTATTAGAAAAAGGTTTTTTCCTTATCCTGTTTATGATTGTATCCCAAAACGCACATTGTGTCATCAAAAAAATTTGAGTTAAGGACATTTTTTTATATCATAAAACCACTCTATCCATCCAAATAGGTTTTTTAAGACAAAATACTATTAAATCTGTCAAAATAGGCAATTATAGTAATTTTATTACCTATTTTAGAATGATTACAGTGTCTTTCTGCTTATAAACAGTATATCCCAAAAAGCAAATTTTTTGCTTGTGCTATCGCCGAAATAGCGCTATATTTCCCCTACGGTTCAAATGTACGATATTATATAAGTCATAAAGGTACGAATGAAATCTTCGATAAACAAATAAAAACCTTATGATATCGCGCCCAGGCGAACAGAGAGTAGAAACTAATTATCAAAGCGATCACAAAGTGAAGTTGTAATGGAAAAGGAGAAAGAAATGGGAGTTGTTAAACTAGCGAAAAAACCAGGAAGCGATGCCGAAGGCAGCGAAAGCGGCGCCTCGAGCCCAAACCTGGTGCCGAACCGTATTAAAGAATGGCGCATGAAACGTGGCCTGTCATTGTCGGAAATGTCCGAATTGACCGGCTTGACCCGCTCGGAATTGCACAAATTAGAAAAAGGCGTACGCCGTTTGCGTACCGATCACTTGCCAGTGCTGTCCAAAGCGTTGCGTTGCGATCCAGAAGAATTATTGTCCCCAGAATTGGCCGAACAATTGATGGGCAACCGTTTGAAATACGGCGGTGGCGCAGGCAATTTGATTTCGTCCGACAACCCAACCCCACGCGCCGATCTGCCAATTTTGGGCAGCTTTAACGGCGAAGGCAAATTCATTTCGGATGAAAATACCCCGCAAGCTTTCGCTCCACGTCCGCCACAATTGGTGAACGTAAAAGGCGCGTATGCCGTGTATATGCCAACCACCCGTATGGAACCACGCGTTCCAGTCGCCAGCATGCTGTATGTAAATCCAGTATTGCCAGCGCGCCCAGGTGATTTGGCCGTAGTCCGCATGGCCGATGGCCGCACCGAAGTGTGCGCCGTCGAACGTGGTAAAACCGGAGCACTGGTAGGCCGTCTGTCCAATCCTGATGAAGTTATCGAGTTGGATCCAGAAGCTGGCACCAAAATTAATCGTGTTACTGGAGTTATGTTTGCTTAGTGGCGCTTGTCCTGCGAAGCCTTGGCGAAGCAGGATGATGTTTGCCTAGCCCATAAAACGACTTAAATAAAAAACCCGGCTCAAAAAGCCGGGTTTTTTTATGCCCTGATTTCAACTAAATAGCGCCTTTTTATCGTGCACCAAAGGGATATGTTTGTTGACTTTTTACTTTATTTCAATTAAAATCAAAGCACGATAACACGAAATAAAATTACAATTATATTTTAATCTGGAGAGGTTTATGGGGTTGGTTACGTCGATTACGAATACCTTGTTCAAAGATGCGCGCGGCAACATTCATATCGGAAAAACACTCCTCGTTTGCTCTGTGGGCGCCGTTGCATTTCCAGTAGGCCTTAGTTTACTGATGATCACATGGCCAGCCGGTCCAATTGCCCTCGCGGGAGTGGCGGCGGCCGGTTTGACGGTAAGCGCACTTAAGCAAGGTGGGGAAAAAGATGATATCGTCTCGCCATCCCGGGTTTTCGGCGCCCCCACCGCAGAAGAAAAAAAACAAGAAAAAGTGGCGGCCAAAGGCCAGAGATCTTATGTTAATTTTCGCACCCTTGTGCCGAAAATTTCCGAGCAATATCGGCAAGAATTGTTGGGCCAATTTACCCCGACTCAGCTTGGATTTAAATACACCGACGATCAGAAATTAGAAAGATTATCGGATGAAACCACCGCAGCGGCGAAAGACCAATTTTGGCGCATCGCGCGCGATCAATGGAACGCCTTTACGGAATTAGGAAATTATCAAACTAAGAAAGTCCCGGCCAATTATTGGGATAATAATACCAATACAACCAAATCCGCCATGGTTGATTATGGGTGGGTGGTTGCCGCGCAACGCGGCGCCTTGCTGGACATGATCGCGATTGATCGCGATGCTAATATGATGCCGTTGGCCCAGTATTCCGGTGAAACCAAAAAAGAAGATTTAAAGAGAAGCCGATTCACGGAAGATAAGATTTTCGAAGCTGCCTCCAGAATGCGAGAAAATGGCGATTGGGCGCAAAATACGCCTGCAGCCACAGAGCTGGCCAAGTTATTCTATAATTACTCCGTTTCCAAACTTGCCAATCTTATTAACGAGGATAAAGCCAACTCCTTCGAAAAGATTTTTACAGCAGGAACCGTTCAAGACGCCTTTGCCAATTGCCAAATTTATTCCGATGCTTGCAAATGGGGCTTAATCGACCGGCAAACCCGGGTAGCGATCGCACAAAGGGCGGAGCAAGTGGGTCAAGAAACCGGCAATTATGCGTTTTATAATTTCTGTATGTATTGCTTGGCTGATGAAGAATGCTTGAAGAAAAGTTCGCCAATTTACAGACGGGTTGTAGGTGATTTTAAAACCGGAGCCGATACTTTCATGTCTGAATTGCGTGCAAACAAAACATCTTTCTCTTTGCAGAATAAAATCGGAAATTATGACACTTTATTGACTCAAGAAACTGAGAAGAATGATTCGATAACGGCAAGAATCGATGCCGTCAAAAAAGAAGCCACCAAAGAAGCGTTCGGCCTTGGAACACAGGGTCTTGCGACCAATATTGCCGCCTTGCAAGGCTTAGCACAGGGCATTGAAGATGAAGTGTTTTTGGGTAAATATGGCTGGGATAAAATCAAGATCGCCTTGCAAGATCCAAAGACGCGCATCTTTGTCGCGCAGGGTATTGCGAGAACCGCTATCGGTTACATCAAAAGCATTGGAGATATGCAAAGGCGATAAAGCGAAAGCGGCGCCGTGGGCGATTTATTTTTTATCCTCGCCGCCGCCAGTACCTTTTCCGGATCCTACGCCGGTTCTGTGGCGATGCTGTCTAGCCAATGCGTCTCTTAGCTCTTCGTTTTCCCTGGCAACATGACGAACTCTGTCTTCTCCTTCGCCTCCACCGGAAGCAGAACCACCACCCGCAAAACCTGCGCCACCTACACCGCCGCCTGCTTTTGAACCGGCAACCGTGGAACTTGGTGTGGTACCATCCAAACCAACCGCTTGCGCAGCACTATGGCTGGCATTTTGAACCTGCCTAGCGGCTGCCATTCCGGCTTCATGCGCTGTTGGTGGTGGAGGCGGTGGTGGTGGAGTTGTTGGAACATTGACTCCGCCAGTAGCGTTCACAGTACCTGTGGCCGTCACAGGACCGGTAATAGTTACTTGTCCTGCGCCAGCGGCGGTGTCTTTGCCGCTACCCGGCGCAAAATTGCCGGTGGGCATATTGCTGCCAAATCCGGCGGGCAATGGTCCCAAAGTCGCTTGGCCAGGAGTCGCGGAATGCATTACAGAACCGGAGAAACCTGGACCGGTAATAGTGCTGCCATAATCGGACAAACTGGATGAGGCCGATGGGGCCGGAGAGGAAGGTGAAGGCCCACTGCTGCTTGGCGCAGGAGTGCCACCAGCACTTGTGCCACCCGCTGCGCTGCTTGGCGCGGGCATCCAGTTTTTCGAAGAAAGCACGCCGCCGATACCGCCAGAACCGCTGCCTGGTCCTGGACCGCCGCCCGGTGGAGGACCACCGCCTGTACCCAAACCACCCGGGCCTGGACCAGCAGAAGGACCGGCGCCGCCGATAGCACCAGGTTCAGGCAAGGCGGTTGCAGCACCAGCTGCCGCCGAAGCGCCACCAGTTGCAACTGCTGCACCAGCATAAGCCGCCAGCGTGGCCGCTTTTTGAATTGCGCCGACAACGCCGCCGCGAACTTCATCACCGGCGCCCATGCCGACAAATTCCTGCGCGATTTTGGAGGCGCTTTTCATCATATAAAGCACCAAGAATCCCGACGCGAAGAACGAGAACCATACCAAGGTAACGCCATCATAAAACGCAAACGTGGCTTTGACCGCGGTGTTTGCAAGGAAATCATTGATCGTGGCGGCGCCATTTCCAACTTCGCTGATAGTGGCATTGATAATCGAAACGCTTAATCCGACAATGATGGATTGGAAAAATAAAGTCGCGGCGATTCCAACCAGCATTTTAACCGCCTGTACTGCCCAACCGCGGGTTAGTTCAAATAAATAAGCGGATATCAATATTGGCGAGATGACGATAATTATGCCCAGACGGAACATCGCATCTAACAGGTAAATTGGGTAAATCAATATGGCCAGCACGAACACGATCGCAAGAACGATACCGGCCACAAACATCATAATCATTTTTACCAATGCCGATATCGTGCCCGCAATATCCGGGATTGGAATGGTAATTTCCGGCAAGAATCGACCGCCGCCAACTTTCTGTTCACTATAACTGACTTTCAAATCGGATCCGGCCAGCATCATACCCATAACGCCCATCGCGGCGCCGACGCCCATTACTTTTTGTACATCGTTTGCAAGACACATCATGCGGCGTCCCGCTTCTTTGATATCTTCGCGGTGGGTGGTCCCAATATTGGTTAAGCTATCAATTCCCGTGAATGTAACCACATTGTAATCACAAGCCCCGCCTATTGTTCCGGCAAAAATACCGGTGGAAGCTGCTGTTTTCTCCAATACTTTGGTGGAAAGACTGATGCCGGTTACGTAAATTGGGCTGATAATATATTCCCAGAATAATCCAAAGCCGGTATTCGATAAGAAAGCCAATAGAAAAATAAATAGGGCCAACCGGCTGGCGATTTTATTGAATACCTCGCCAATGCCGGCGGTGGAACCAAAGGGCATAAAAATTTTAACGATATGCCATAACAACCATAACCCTAATGCGCCGCCCAATATTCCACGAAGCGGGCCGACGATATCCTGGGATATTTGATATCCCAAAACCACGCTGGCTTCATAAAAAGTTCCCAATGCCGGGCAAGTCCAACACAATCTGCCAACCGCATTGTCATAAATCAGCTGCGCGGTGTTATTCGCCAAAGCCGCATTATTGCTGGCAAACACAAATTGCAAGGCGATTAGTATGCCCAGCAACAAGGCGGTTTTTTTCAGAGCCGGGATAATATTCATAAAACGCTTTGCCTTCAACTCTGCGGGAAATGCCGCTCCACATACATTTTCAATGTTTGCGGAGTTACGGCCGGGGTTAATTCACCGGTGAAGACAGCCAGGATTTCGTATTGCGGGGCACTTTGGCTTATTTCGCCCCAATGGCGCAGGACCTCGTAATGCACATCGGCGCCGTTGACTTCGATGTAATTGATCACCGTTTCTCCTGTGTCTTCGTACCGTCCAATAATCGTAAACCGGCGTTTTTGGCCCATAGATTATCCCCTTTGTTCCAAGGTTGTTAAACCTTTGAAACTACAAGGCTGCGCGCCAGCGCTAACGGCCGATTCCGGTGCGATATTGTTATTTATCATACCACAAAACCAAAGTATTTTATACGGACAATACATAGCAATAGATAAAATATGCCAAATCCCTGAACAGCATTTTTCTGATTTCGGAAATATTGTAACCTTTGCAAGGCAACGGCCTTTTAGTCCAATACCGCCAAATAGATTCAGTAGATTTAATATATCCTGCCCTAAAATACAGCCCAAAAATAGTTTTTACGTTCTATTTTCCCCTATTATTGAATTTCTCTATATTATAGAAATACCTTAATCGCTTAAGGGTACGATCATTCGATGACAAGGTAATGACAATATTGACTAGCCTTCTATGCAATTTCCGCAACTTCCAACCGAAATGGGCCATCAATTATCATAAGATATTGATATGTCTATGTTTATGGATAATCCTGGCCGCGCCGACCGTACGGGCGGAAGAATCCGCCCTGCCCTCGCCGCACGAAGTGGATTATTGCACCCCTTATATTCAGCGCGCCGAAAAAAAATACAAAATCCCGCGCGGATTGTTGCAGGCGATTGCCCTGGTGGAATCCGGGGTGAATGGCCGGCCCTGGCCATGGGCGTTGAATGTCGGCGGTAATGGAATTTATCCGCAAACTTACGAAGCGGCGGTCAAGGCGATGCGCGGCCAAGATGGCAAAGTGCGCAAAGACGTCGCGGTCGGTTGCATGCAAGTTTATCTGGCCTATCACGGCCATAAATTTTCGGCGCCCGAATGGTTGTTGCATCCGGAATATAACGTTGCCTATGCCGCGCAATTGCTGCGCAAATTGTACCGCACGCACCATAACTGGACATCAGCGGTGGCGTATTATCACGCATCGACCAACAAACGCGCCCAATATGATTATGTTTGCGCGGTATTCTCGCGGGTGAATAGAATACGCGGCACCAAACCCGATGCCGAAGGACAGCGTTATTGCAAAATCATGCCGCGGACAAAAACTCCAGCGCCTGTAAAAAAATTGGCCCCGGTGGAACAGGATAATTCATCCAATCAAACAAGCGCGGGTGTACCGGCCATTAACGGTTTGATTAAACCGGTCGACAGCAATAAAACCAAGTAATATCGGATTAATTTAAAAGCAGATCGAACATCACCCGGCCAATTGGGCCGATTAAAACGGTGATCAAGAATCCCGCGCAAATGCCAGGGCCAAATGGAATTTCGTCTTTTAAACTTCCCTGACGGGTCCAAACCCAGCGCACGGCAATAACCAATAAGGTCAATATCGATCCAAGTAAGGCTGCCGAAACAACCCCTTCGATTCCAACCCAAACGCCGACCGCGCCAAATAATTTAACGTCGCCCAACCCCATCGCCTCGACACCCTTGATGCGGTAAACCGCCTCGCGGAAGGCCCAAGAACCAACAAGCCCTGCAAAAAATCCATAGACCGGTTCTTGCCAGCCGTACAATCGAATCGGGTCATAAATGGCCAGCACAATGCCGATAATAAATACAATCAGCGTCAAATAATCGGGGAGAATTTTTTGCTGTAAATCGATGACGCAAGATGCGGTTAGTGCGATAGTCATCGCCAGAACGCATAAAAGTTGAAAGTCGGAGAATTGGTAGATCATATCAGTGGACTGTGAACGGTGTGCGGTGAACAGAAAACATCATTTATGTTTTATATATTATTCACTGTCCACTGTCCACTGTTCACCGGCGACCCTGCTCGCCGCGCGGGAAGGCTTGGGTATTCATTGGGCCCATATTCCAGCTGGGCTTGCCATGACCGCCGCCGGCGCCGGCGCCGCCGACGCTGCCGCCGGTAGTATCATCTTCTTCGGTTTTATCTTTTTTGAAGGTAGCGCCATGATAATTTTTGGAATTGTAGGCGGCATAAGATGGCCGTCTTACCACCGGTTCTTCGACTGGCTGAGTAGGGTGCAAACCCATCACCCGCAACAGTAAAGCGGTAATGGATTTTGGAACCACGTAAAACGGTTTTAACGCCGCGTTCAAAATCTTGCGGAATTCCGGGGCTGCCTTGATGGCAATTAAAATGCCAAACAAAGGAACCACCACAAACATCACCATGTAAAACATGACAAAACTCCATTGCAGCGTGCTGCCTTGATTGTACAATTTATAAACCATCTGCCAATTGCGCGGGAAAAACGGATCGAATTGGAAAAATGCCAATGACGCAAAACGCGTACAAAGCAGCGCGACGACATTCCACACCAAGAAAATACCAGCAGCAGAGACGGTCAATTGCGCGCGGCGATTCAATGTTTCGAAAAATCCGGCAACGCGTTTTAATGGCGTGCCATTTTGTTGCCAGATGACGCGCGGCATATTGGTTTGTTGCGAGCGGATTGTTACCGGCCCCGAAGGTTGGCTTAAAACCGGGCGGCGACCGACATTTATTTTTGGAATATCAACGACCGGCGTCGACGTATAATCGTGCCCCCAATCGACCAGATTGGAACTGACTTCTTGGCTGACTAATCTTTCGGACTGATCGGATGCGCGATTGGATGCTTCTTCCCGTTCTTCTTGACGTCGCTCTTCTTCGACGCGTTCCAATAACGGCTTGAAAATATCGTCGTCTATTTCCCACAAATCCTGTTTGGGTGTACGCGGTTGGCCAACATCCACCACCGAAGCGGAGGAAGAATCCGTGCTGTTATCGTCACGGCGTTGTACAACGTCGTTTGAATCGCTCATAACCCTACACTATCCCAATCAGATACAAATTCTTTAATTGATCTATAGTATACCTTAATTCACCTCCGATTTCCACCCTTATTTTGAATTTATTATGGAAAAACAGTAGGTTAGAATATAAGCTGTTTTAGGCTTCGCTGGGCAAGGCGAAGTCTTTGAAAAACTTGTATTTCTTCAAAAACTACGCCCTGATTTGAATAGAATAAAATTGCTTATTTCTTAGCGCCAGCAACTTTCTTAATCACGCCAAGCGAATTAGCCGCGACATTTTGCCCCGCCGCCTGGCCGCGCGCCAAACTGCCCAGACGCAACCGCAAGGCGTTCAATTTAATGAAACCTTTGGCGTCTTTTTGATCGTACACGGTGTCGTGTTCGAACGTAACATAGGCTTGGCTGTATAAACTGACTGGCGATTTGCGGCCCGCGACCATGCAATTGCCTTTGAACAATTTCATGCGCACTGTGCCGGTGACATGTTGATTCGCTTCGTCGATTGCCTGTTGCAACATCACACGTTCCGGCGCGAACCAGAAACCGTTATATACCAGAGATGCGTATCGCGGCATCAATTCGTCTTTCAAATGCATCGCGCCGCGATCGAGTGTAATCGATTCCATCGCGCGCCGCGCCGTAAGCCAGATCGTGCCGCCCGGCGTTTCATAAACGCCACGCGACTTCATGCCGACAAAACGATTTTCAACCAAATCGATCCGGCCAATACCATGCTTGCCGCCAATTTCATTCAGCTTGGTCAAAATTTGCGCTGGCGATAATTTTTGCCCGTTGATCGCAACTGGATCGCCCGCTTCGAAATCGATTTCCACATATTCCGGTATATCCGGCGCTTTTAATGGATCTACGGAACGCGTGTAAATATCGGCAGGTGCTTCTACCCATGGATCTTCGAGGATTTTGCCTTCATACGAAATATGCAGCAAATTAGCATCGATGGAATAAGGCGCTTCGCCACGTTTATCCTTGGCGATTGGAATTTGATGCTGTTCGGCGAATTCCAGCAATTTGGTGCGGGAAGTCAATTCCCATTCGCGCCACGGCGCGATCACTTGCACATCCGGTTTCAAGGCATAATAGGTCAATTCAAATCGCACCTGATCATTGCCTTTGCCGGTTGCGCCATGCGCCACCGCATCCGCGCCAACCATATTGGCGATTTCAATTTGGCGTTTGGCGATCAAGGGCCGGGCGATGGATGTGCCCAGCAAATATGTTCCTTCGTACAAGGCATTGGCACGGAACATCGGCATGACGAAATCGCGCACGAATTCTTCGCGCAGATCGTCGATGAAAATTTCTTTGACACCCATCGATTCAGCTTTTTTGCGTGCCGGCTCCAATTCTTCGCCCTGGCCAAGATCGGCGGTAAAGGTAACAACCTCACAGCCATAGTTTTCTTTTAGCCAACGTAAAATAACGGATGTGTCCAATCCGCCGGAATATGCCAGAACGATTTTTTTGATGCTTGATTTGCTCATAAAATGCTTTCTTTGTGAAATAAGGAGCCTATTTTATTCCTGCCCCAGCGCATAAACAAGACCCGTTATTGCATAAATTTGCATTAAGACTGCATAATGACAACATCTGCTGGATCAGTGGCTTGCTCTAACTTAATCCGTTCGCTGGCGCGCAATTTTGTGCTTTCGGATTTCAATTGGCCGCACGCCGCCATGATATCGGATCCGCGCGGGGTGCGGATTGGCGCGGAAATACCGGCCTGATATACGATTTCGGAGAATTCTTCGATAACACTCCATTCCGAACATTCATAATCGGTTCCCGGCCATGGGTTGAATGGAATCAAATTGACCTTGGCTGGTATGTCTTGAATCAAGCGCACCAATTCGCGCGCATCGGCGGCGGAATCATTGACGCCTTTCAACATGACATATTCGAATGTAATCCGGCGGGCATTATTGGCGCCCGGATAATCCTTGCACGCCTGCAATAAATCCTTGATCGGATATTTTTTATTCAGCGGCACCAGAATATTGCGCACATCATCGCGCACCGCATGCAGAGAAACCGCAAGATTTGTTCCGATTTCTTCACCACATTTTTGCATCATCGGCACAACGCCGGAGGTCGATAAAGTAATCTTTCTTTTCGATAATGAAATTCCATGGCTGTCCATCACGATATGCAAAGCTTGTTTGACATTGTCGAAATTATATAACGGTTCACCCATGCCCATCATCACGATGTTCGATAACAATCTGCCATCCATCGGCGACGGCCATTCGTTCAACGAATCGCGGCAAACCATGATTTGCGCCAGAATTTCGCCGGGCGTCAAATTGCGCACCAATTTTTGCGTACCGGTATGACAGAATTTGCAAGTCAAAGTACAGCCGACTTGCGACGATACGCATAATGTGCCGCGATCGTTGTCCGGAATAAACACGCTTTCAATTTCATTGCCGTCCGGCAGGCGCAGCAGCCATTTGCGCGTGCCATCATTGGAAATTTGTTCCATCGAAACTTGCGGACGGTCCAGCACATAATGTTTGGCCAATAAATCGCGCACTGGCTTTGCCAGATCGGTCATGCCTTCGAAATTCTTGGCGCCACGATGATAAATCCAATGCCATAATTGTTTGGCGCGAAAACGCGGCAAATCGTGCGAGGCCAGTTCCGAAACCAGCTCGTCCAAACTTTTGCCAATTAGGTTTTTCCGCCCGTCAAACGCCGTATCTGGCGCAATTAGGGCCGTAGTGCAGCCTGCCATTTTTTTCCTTTTAGGAGGCAGACTATATACTAAAATCAGCTGGATTTCAACTCGGCCAAATCCTTGAAATAATCGAGCGCTTCGGGATTGGCCAAGGCCTCTTTATTTTTAACCGGCCTATTATGCACCACTTCCCGCACCGCCAATTCCACGATTTTTCCAGACTTGGTGCGTGGAATATCGGCGACTGGAATAATTTTCCCCGGTACATGGCGCGGGCTGGCGTTATTGCGGATTTGGGTGGATATTTTTTTCTTCAATTCGTCATCCAATACAACGCCTTCGCGCAATTTTACAAATAAAATCACCCGTACGTCATTATCCCATTCCTGGCCGACCACCAGACTTTCGAGGATTTCATCCAACTGCTCCACCTGACGGTAAATTTCCGCGGTGCCAATACGCACGCCGCCCGGATTCAACACCGCATCGGAGCGGCCATAAATGACAAATCCGCCACGCGGCGTTTTTTCAGCATAATCGCCATGACACCAGATATTTGGAAAATGCGCGAAATATGCGCCGTGATATTTGGCCCGGTCTTTATCGTTCCAAAAATAAATCGGCATGCTGGGGAAAGATTTCTGGCAAACCAATTCGCCTTTTTCGCCGATGACCGGTTTGCCTTCATCGTTATAAACCGCCATATCCAAGCCCAACCCGGCGACTTGGATTTCACCACGGTAAACAGGATTGATCGGACTGCCCAAAACAAAGCAGGATATAATATCCGTACCGCCCGATATTGATGATAAACAAACATCGGATTTAATCCGGTCGTAAACAAACTGAAATCCTTCGGGGCTTAGCGGCGATCCGGTCGATGTAATCAATTTCAAATTCGATAAATCGTGCGTTTTCGAGGGGGTTAAATTTAATTTGGCCACCGCATCGATATATTTTGCCGCCGTGCCGAACACGGTCGCCTTTTGATCGGCAAGGAAATTGAAAATAATCTGCCCCTTATTTTGAAACGGGAATCCATCGAATAATAATAACGTCGCACGGCTGGAAAGCGCGGTAACCAGCCAATTCCACATCATCCATCCACAAGTCGTGTAATAAAATACGCGATCACCCGGCTTAATATCGCATTGCAATTGATGTTCTTTCATCAATTGGATCAGTGTTCCGCCCTGTCCATGCACGATACATTTTGGCACGCCCGTCGTGCCGGATGAAAACATAATGAATAATGGATGATTGAACGGCAGGCGCGCAAATTCAATTGGTTTGTCCGAATCGGTTTTTGCAATATCGGTGAATAAAACCGCGTTTTTTAATCCGGATAAATCGGGATTGGAATTGGTGTATGGGATAACGATCACACGCTCTACGCTGGGCATTTGCGCCACAATCTCGCGCGCCTTGCCAAGGCAGTCGATCGCCTGGCCTTTGTAATAATATCCATCGACCGTGACGAAAACTTTGGGTTCGATTTGGCCGAAACGATCCAGCACGCCTTGCGTTCCAAAATCCGGCGAGCAAGACGACCACACCGCACCAATACTGGAAGTTGCCAGCATGCTGATAACGGTTTCGGCCATATTGCCGACATAGGCCGCAACGCGATCGCCGGCCTGAATGCCAGATTTTTTTAAATAATGATGTACGCCGGCGGTATGGCGGTAAACATCGTCGAAACTGAAAACGGTTTTAACTTTTTCTTCGCCCCAGAAAACCATCGCCTGTTCCGCCCCGCGATGGCGCAATAAATTTTCGGCATAATTTAAACTGGCTTCGGGGAAAAAATGGCTTTGCTCCATCATATCGGGATTTTTTAAAACCGTTTTCCCCTTGTCGCCGATAATGCCGAAAAAATCCCAGGCCTTAGACCAAAAATCCTCGCGTTTATTCACACTCCAATCCCACAGATCGGCGTAATTTTGCAAATTCAGGCGGAAATCCTTATTCACCTCCTGCATAAACCGGGTGATCAGCGCGGATTTTTTTTGCGCTTCGGTCGGTTGCCACAAAATCGCGGCAGAATTTTCTTCGGGGCCGGTTGGTTGCGTCATTGATGTCGCTGTTTTTGCCATGGCTGGTTTGCTTGCGTTGTGGACGATTGAAAATAACTTGGAATTATTGTCCTATGGGTATTCGTTTTACGGCAAAACAGGCGACAATTAAAGGCATAATCGTGCAGGCAGTGACCGCTTATTGGATGCGTTTTACCCCCCGAACACGCTCGATTCTATGGAATCTGCTGTCCGGGGTGCTGTTTTCGGTCATGAGCACCTTGGTCAAATATACCGGCCAGAAACTACCCAGTATCGAGGTTGTTTTTGGCCGCAGCTTATTCGGCCTATTATTTATTCTACCGTTTATTTTTTATTATGGTCCCAAACAAGTATTTGTCACCGACCGGTGGAAATTACAATTGGTGCGATGCCTGATCGGCACTTTGGCGATGACTTGCACTTTTTATTCGCTTGTCAAATTGCCGATGGTGGACGTGACCGCAATCAATTTCTCAAAGCCAATTTTTATCCTGGTCATCGCCGCCCTGTTTTTACGCGAGAAAGTAAGGCCGTTACAGTTTATTTTAACCGTGATCGGTTTTTTGGGAATCATCGTCATTCTGCGCCCGCACCCGGAAACGTTCGACGCCAATTATTTAATCGCGGTCATGGCCGCGATATTGGTGGCATTCGCGATTACCATCGTCAAAGAATTGACCGACAGCGAAACGCCGTTTTCGGTGCTGGCCTGGTTCAGCGTTTTATCGACGGCAATATCCCTGCCACTGGCGCTTTATTTTTGGCAAGCGCCGACGATGCAACAATGGATTGAACTCGCATTAACCGGTCTGGTCGGCATTATCGCGCAATTATGCGTTATCCGTTCTTATGCGCTTGCCCCGGCCAGCTATCTGGCACCGCTGGGGTATATCAATATTTTCTATACCGCGTTTTTCGGATTCATAATTTTCGGCCATGTGCCTGATGTAGCCAGCATCATCGGCGCGGCGATTATTATGGGCAGCACATTTTATTTAATGCGCAAGGGCGGAAAGAAAAAATCGGCGATAACCGCGAACGCCACCGATACCCTATCGGATTAGCATTACTGCCTTTCTCGTGCATCACTTTTGGCAACACGGGTAACTGTTGCTTTGGTTACCGGTCCGCGCGATGATGGACTAATTCTTCCGAAACGGCCTTTTGCGACACGTGGTTGCGGAATAGCAACCGCCACGCGCGCGCCGGTCTTGGGATCGGCGACTCTTGTCGCATAACCTAACAAAGTTTGACCATCTTTGGTTTGCATCACCTGCCGCGCGCTTTCCAAAGCAGCCGGGGGCGGAGACATGCGGCGATAAGCTTCGTTGCCTATGGTCCACTCGCCGGTAATTTTAATTTCCCTTAATTCCTTCGCTATATTTCTTGCATATTCTAATTCGCTCTCCGCTGCATAAGGACAGGCGCTTTCGACCTTAGTGTTTTCCCTGGGTTTCCTTCCGATAACATCTTGCCCATGCCATTGGTTAATTCTTGTCCGCGCTTCTTTAACCAGCATAAACAACACCGCGCGACCAAAATCCGCGTCTTGGGCGGCAAAATTTTGTGGATTGGTAAAAAATTCCAATCCTTCTGCAAGCATTTGCGGCGGCATGGAACGCAAACCGGCGGCATATACATAAGCAGCATAATTTTTGGTGAAGTCCACCCAACGGCTGCTAAAAACTTTCTGAATAATAAAAGTATCGTTCATTGGCGCCGCCAAAAACCATAGACGATGGGTGTGTATCGCACTTGAACAACTTCCGCTGCTATAAATATGGCGCACCAAAGCAGCGGCATCCATTACTTCCCGGCTCAAATCGCGTTCGGTGCGTATTTCGCCCCAATGTTTTTGAAAAGATTCATATGTCTGCTCCAGCGGATGCGAAACCAATACTCCAAGATAAATGGAATTCTGGCGCGACAACCACATACGATGCAAATCTACTTCTGCGGGTTGAAAATCACGCTGGCGCCAACGGTGGTCGTAAGCCAGTTCCGCAGCACGGCGAATAACGCCGATGGGATCCATTTTCCATAAACGCATGGTTTTGAAAATATGATCCGCGCGGTTCACGGTATTTTGACCGGTAAATAAATTTTGTTGGCCGTAAATATCTAGAACCGGTTTTGGTCCACGCCTAATCATGCCAATTGATCCATTGCCGCTGCCAGCTTGATATCTTTTTCGCTAAGCCCACCGCAATCGTGCGTGGTCAATAAAACATCGACACGGTTATAGACATTGAACCATTCCGGGTGATGATTCATTTTTTCGGCCACCAGCGCGCAGCGGTTCATAAATCCCCACGCCTCGTTAAAATTTTTAAATTTAAATTCCTTGGCGATAGCGTCGCGGTCCGCGCGGTATTCCCAATCTTTCAAATCCGCCATTGCCTTGGAGCGGCTTGCTTGATCCAATTTTACAGGTGCCATAAAGATCCTTTTTGATTTACCTGCATCAATTAGTGTCCAGAAATGACCGTGGTTGCAAGTAAAACCAGCACACTTCACCTTTAATTTGTATCCTAATAAGAAACGATAGCGGCGTTATAAGCCTTATTTTCCGCCATTTGCGCGATTAGGGCGCAAAATAATTCATAAAATGCCGCGTATTAACGGTCTGTTTATAGCGTCAATTTATTCTGGGAATAACAGCACACAAGCAAGGATGCCCCCAAATGTATTACGAGTATGGTTTCGGTTCTTGGAAATTGGCTTTGTCATTGGCGATGATGATCAACATCTCGATGTTGGTCGGATTGACCCAGCGCGATTCCATGCATGAATTGTTCAGCGATATGCGCACCATTCGCAAAGCGGCGGTGGAAATCAAAAAACACGAAGCCGAAGTCAATCATTGGCAGCAGCAGATGGCCAATTTTAACGAGCTCGCAGACGCGGCCCAATAATTATTTTTCAGATAAAATTCTTTCGACCAATTTCGGAACCGTCTCGCTGGCCGGGCCAATAATATATTCATCGAAATAATAAGAACTATCCGATCGCTCCAAATTCACTTCGATGGCGCGTGCACACCCATGCGCCTTGGCTTCGGCAACAAATCCGGCGGCGGGATAAACCGTGCCGGATGTGCCGATCGAAATAAACAAATAGCAATCCGCAAGCCGCGTATATATTTTATCCATCGCATACGGCATTTCGCCGAACCAAACGATATTGGGCCGCACCGCGCCCTTGGCCTGGCATTTAGCGCAAGCCATATCGATGCTGAGATCATAATTGATTTCATGAACCACGCCGCATTTCGCGCATAAAGATTCCAGTAAACGCCCATGCATTTGGATAATGCCGTCTGGCAACCCCAATGCGGCCGCGGCGCGGTTATGCAGATTGTCTATATTCTGCGTGACCAGGGTTACGTCCCCGCCCCATTCTTTCATCAATTTCGCAATGGCGTGGTGCGCCGGATTGGGCTGGACCTTTGGGTCTTGCAATTGCCGGCGGCGGTCATTGTAAAATTCATGCACCAGCGCGGGATTGCGCGCGAATCCTTCGGGGGTTGCCACATTTTCAACCTTATACTTGGCCCAAATGCCGTCTTTGTCGCGGAATGTATCCAGACCCGATTCTTTGGAAACGCCAGCCCCGGTTAGAATGAAAATATGCCCGCCTGGTTTCATGCCCAGCCTTTATGATTGCAGCGGATAGGTCGCCTCTGGAATATAAATCCGCCCATTATTTCCGGCAGACGATGAAAACAGCGCGAATTCATTCACCTCGAACGGCTGGCTGCGGAAATTATCGTGGCTGACGAGATAGCTTTCCACCCAATCCACTGGCGCGCGGTTCAATTTTGCCAAGGTGACGTGCGGCGTAAAACGGCGGTGATCCGGTTCAATGCCGCTGCGCACCACGGCCGATTCCACCTTGTCCCGCAAATGATACAGTGCATCATTGCGTTCCAATCCCGCCCAAATCGTATGCGCCTTTTCCATGGTGCCGAATTGTCCGGCGCCCTTTAATTGTAATGTCAGGGCACGCGCATTGATCGCCGCCAAATTGGCGTCCAAATCTTCGGCACGGCCATTATCGATTTCGCCGATAAACCGCAGCGTTAAATGAAATCCGTCCGGATTAACCCATTTTGCGCCGGGAATTCCGGCGCACATATTGCGCAAGGTGAAATTGATCGCTTCGGGAAAACGGATGCCAACAAACAAACGTAACATAGGTATAACCGCTAGAAATTATGTTTTGAATCTTTACATATAGGGCAATGTAAAGTATATCAAAAAATATCGTAACGCCTCATAGGAGACGTTTTTATGCCCTATTTATTCTGGCTTTCCGTCGCTGTTATTTTACTGATTATCGAAATTCTTGCCCCGGCTTTTTTCTTTGTATTTTTTGCCGGATCATCCCTGTTGGTTGGGGGTTTGGTATATTTGGGCTATTTGCCCGAATTTTCCCATCAAGCAATCGTATTTGCCATTGTTGCCATCGCCAGCTTGTTTTTATTGCGCAAAAAATTCCGGGAAACCTTGGCCACGCCGGGATTCAGCCACACACTGGTAAATGAAAAAATCACGCTGGATGCGGACATTCCCGCCGGCGGCGAAGCGCGCATTACCTATCAGGGCAGCAGTTGGACCGGCATCAACGACACGAGTGAGGCCATGCAAACGGGACAAAAAGTCACTATTGCAAGAACCGAAGGCGTACGCCTGATTTTACAAAAATAAGGGGTTATTATGGACGAATCTTTTTTCTTTTCCTTTTTCCTAGTCTTATTCGCGCTGATTTTCATATCGCGCACTATCCGGATCGTCCCGCAACAAAGAAGTTTCGTGGTCGAACGCTTAGGCAAATATCACCGCACCTTGAATGCCGGATGGCATTTTGTGATCCCGATCATCGATTCGATCCGCTATAAACATTCATTAAAAGAAATCGTTCTCGATATTCCCCCGCAAATTTGCATTACCAAGGATAACGTCCAGGTGGACGTGGATGGAATCCTGTTTTTCCGCGTTTTAGACCCGGTTAAGGCGTCTTATGGCGTATCGGATTATATTGTCGGTTTGACCCAATTGGCGCAAACATCGCTGCGGTCGGAAATCGGCAAAATCGATTTGGACCGTACGTTCGAAGAGCGCTCGAAAATAAACGTTGAAATCGTCAGCGCGATCGACCGCGCTTCGGACCCATGGGGCGTCAAGGTTTTGCGTTATGAAATCAAATCCATCACCCCGCCGCGCGATGTTTTGGCGGCGATGGAAAAACAAATGCGGGCGGAGCGGGAAAAACGCGCCTCCATCTTGCAATCCGAAGGCGAACGCGACGCCAAAATCAACATCGCCGAAGGCAACAAACAAGAAGTCATCAAACAATCCGAAGCCGATCAAGCCCGGCAAATCAACGAAGCGCGCGGCCAAGCCGAGGCGATTTTATCGGTCGCCGGTGCAACCGCCGATGGATTGCGCCAAGTCGCCGAAAGTTTAAAGGCCAGCGGCGGTATGGAAGCAGCGACGTTGAAAATCGCCGAAGAATATGTCAAACAATTCGGACAGATAGCACAAGCCGGGAATACCATGATCATCCCGGCCAACGCCGCCGATATTAGCGGCATGGTGGCGACGGCGACTTCGTTATTCGATAAAATCAAGAAACCCGCCGCTTAGAATTAAACAATAATTTACGGCTTTGCGTGCATGCAATATTGCCGCAAAGCCATAATCCTGCCGTTTTTGCCCGCCGATTTTGCTTGAAAATCCTGTAAAATATCCCACATTAAGAATATATAAAAAAGGAGTTATCAATGGAACGCGATTACACTCAATTTGGCACGGGATCCGCCAGCACTGCGATTGCCCAAGGCATCGATGCCGGGCTGCGCCGCTTTATGATCGGAGTTTATAATTATATGGTCGGCGCGTTGGCGTTGACTGGAATCATTGCCTATTATGTCGGCAACAACCAAGCCATGGTTGAAAACATGGCCGCTTCCGGCTTTATGTGGGTTATCTTGCTCGCGCCGATCGGATTGGTTTTATTCCTAAGCTTTCGTTTACACGCGATTTCATTATCCACGGCACAATTCGTATTTTGGCTGTTTGCCGGTCTGATCGGATTAAGCTTGGCGCCGATTTTCCAAGTCTTTACCCAAGAAAGCATTGCCCGCACATTCTTTATCACCGCCGGCACATTCGGCGGGATGAGTTTGGTCGGCTATACCACCAAACGCGACCTGACCAGCATGGGTTCATTCCTGATCATGGGCGTGTGGGGCATTTTATTGGCTTCGATCGTCAATATATTCCTTGGCAGCAGCGTGCTGGGATTTGCGATTTCTGTTTTAGGTGTCTTGATTTTCACGGGCCTGACCGCCTATGACACGCAGAAAATCAAAGAAAGTTATTTGGCGGACGATTCCGCCGATTTTGCCGGCAAAAAAGCCGTCATTGGCGCGTTAAACTTGTATATGGATTTCATCAATATCTTTATCCATTTATTGCGCCTGATCGGCGAGCGCCGTTAATAGAAAATATACCTTTATCCCTAAAAACCCCGCTTTTTAGCGGGGTTTTTTATTGATTCCGCACATACAGATATATGGATGTAAGCCATTTTATTAACCCTTATTTCCTATAATAAACTGTCCATGAATCCTTATGTACCAAGCCTGCTTTTGATCGAAGACACGCCAAGTTTGGCGCAGCTGTACAGCGCCTATTTGAAAAAAGAACAAATACGCCTGACGCATTTATCGACCGGGGCCGAGGCGCTGGAAAATATAAAAACCGCGCCGCCGGATCTTATTTTGCTGGATCTGAATTTGCCGGATATGAACGGCATCGATATTTTGCGGTATGTGGTCGAACAAAAACTGCCTTCGATCGTTATCATTATCACCGCGCATGGTTCGATCAACATCGCCGTCGATGCGATGCGTTTGGGATGCTACGATTTTATTATAAAACCTTTTACCGAAGACCGGTTGAAAGTAACCGTGCGCAATGCGTTGGAACGGTTCCGGTTGATGCATATTTTAGAAAAAATGCGCGATCAAATCGGCCAAGACCGGTATTGCGGATTCATCGGCGGATCGCCCGCCATGCAGGTCGTTTATAAAACCATCGACAATGCCGCCAATTCCAAGGCCACGATATTTATCACCGGCGAGAGCGGTACTGGTAAAGAAGTTTGCGCCGATGCCATTCATCGCCGCAGCGGCCGCGTCGCAGCACCCTTCATCGCCCTGAATTGCGGCGCAATTCCAAGCAATCTGATTGAATCGGAAATTTTCGGCCACGTCAAAGGCGCATTCACCGGCGCGATCAGCGATCATGCCGGCGCCGCAAGCCGCGCCCATACTGGCACGCTGTTCCTGGATGAAATCTGTGAAATGGATTTGAACTTACAGGCCAAATTATTGCGCTTTATTCAAACCGGCAGTTTTACCAAGGTCGGCGGCAGTAAAGTGGAAAATGTCGACGTGCGTTTCATCTGCGCGACTAATAAAAACCCTTGGGACGAAGTGCAGCAAGGGCGTTTTCGCGAAGATTTATATTACCGGCTGATGGTGATTCCAATTGATCTGCCGCCATTGCGCGATCGGGGCGATGATGTGTTATTGGTGGCGCGGTATTTCCTGCATAAATTCACCCGCGAGGAAAATAAGAAATTCCAGGATTTCGAACCCGATGTCGAATCGGCCATCGTCCATTACGATTGGCCCGGCAATATCCGGCAATTGCAGAACGTGATTCGGAATATCGTGGTGTTAAACGATGCCGATAAAGTTTCCAAGGCGATGCTGCCTTCGCCATTGAATCAATTATCAGAAGACCGCCTGGCGCCTTCGAACGATCCGCGGCCCGAAATTGGTCTGGCTGCCTTGCGGCAAATTCAGCCTTTATGGATGGTCGAGAAAAGCACTATTGAAGATGCGATTGCGCTTTGCGAAGGCAATATTCCCAAAGCGGCCAATCTGCTCGAAGTCAGCCCATCGACGATTTACCGCAAAAAACTAAGCTGGGAATAGATAAGATTCCACCGGAATAGAAAAGGGGCACCCAACGGGTGCCCCAATCCTTATTAGCTGTTTTCTACAGCGGTCCGGTTATTGGCCGGTCCAGGTAGAATCAGCAGCGTTCAAGTACACGAAGTAAGCTTTACCGGCTTCAAGAGCGGTCAAGCTGTTGTTCGTGGTACTGCGGATCCAGGTACGGACACCGGTGCGAACTGCACCAGCGCCATCACCGTTCCGGCGAGCGCCTGCTTCGATAATCATGCCGACGGCGGTGTTATCCGAGCCGGAGTTACCGAGGTTGCCTGGGCTTGCTACGGCAGCTTGAACAGTGATCAAGTGCCATCCAGCGGCCAAGCTTGCGCTCGTCGCGGTGGATGCGGTGACTGGGTAGAACAAGGTGTCACGGTTCAATACCGTTACACTGTTGCCCGAGTCTCTGTACGCAATACCGTAGTGCGAGGCAAAGGAGCTACCGATGTTGTCTACGTTGTGCTCGTTAACCGAGAACGACGATTTCACGCCGTTACCAACGAGGGTAAAGGCTTCATCATCGGTTGCTTGGTTGAACTTCCACAGAGCGTATGGAGCGCCGGTATCCGTGTTGACGGTGGTAAAGAAGCGGTATGCACGGAAATCCGTTGCAGTCGCGCGAGCTAACTCACCTTTGGTACCAACCAACTGATAGCCAGTCGAATCGGCCAAATCAACCGACAAGATGCGATCCAAACGGAAGGCTGCAGTCAACACGCCGTTGTTTCCAGCATTTGTCTGGAAATCAATGAACGGAGAGTCGGACATGCCGGCCGTTACCGTGGTTTTCACGTCTTGTGCGAACGGCAAGTAACCGGTCAAGGATTTGTCAGCAAATGTGACAGGAACCCAAGAGCTGGTGGTGGTGCCATTCTGACGAACCGAGACGATCACAAACATATCGCCGCTGGAGAGCGGGGAGCTGTTCGAGCCAACGTTCAAGCGGAACGCGCCGTCGGTACCGTTTACGATGCCATAACGCGCCGATTCAACGGCGGTGTAGGACAACGGACCAGTGCGGAATACAACAGATCCACTTACGGTCGTACCGGTCGATGTGATCGCTCCGGTCGTAACGTTCATGGAAGCCAAGTATACCGAGGTTTGGCCCGAGCCAGCGCCAGGATTGGTCAACGCTACAGAAGCGCTTACACCAGTTCCTTGTTCGTTGGCTGCACCGTCATGCACTACGCTGACCCAAACTGGGATCGTTGTAGCACCGCGGATGCCTGCTTCGTACAATGCGGAATCGAAAGCAGAGGTACCGCCAGTAAAGGTCAAGGCAACGTCTTTGGTGTTGCCAGTGCAATTACATGGAACGGTAGCCGAACCGCGATCGATGACCGAAGTTGTGTTAAAGCGCATCAAGTCCGCACGGACCAATGTGCCTTGAGCAACAGCCGTCGAGCCGTCGGTGGTTACAGTACCACGGATTTCCATCGAGAACAGGTTATCCGAGTTCGCCGGGATATCGATGTTGCTTGGACCAAAGTCGGAAACATCGTTTCCATCGCTATCGGCCAAACCTTGGACATCCGCGGTTCCATCAAAGGTGATGGTATTGGTTGTGCCTTCTACCTGACGCAAGGTTACACCGTTGCCTGGCAGAACCAGGTTTACGGTATTGCTTGCAATCGTGGCCGAAGACGGGGTCACGGTCGCACCGTTGAACGACAACGAGAAGCGTTGGTTCAAATTAGTGCCTACCAAGGTGACGTTTTCGGTCAAGAACACCAAGATATTGGTGATATTGCCACTGGAGTTCACAACCGCGACAGCTTTGTCGAAGGTTGGAGCAATAGTGGTAATCGCCGCAGCTGCATCCGGAGTGATCGTATGTTCACCCGAGAAGTTGCCGGCAGCGTCTTGGAATCCGTTACCACCAGAGTTACCGCCGGTAACACCGACTGCCGTCAATGCTGTCAACACATCGTTGTCGACATCGCTGAAAGTCGCGGTGTTGTTGGCTGCGTTATAAATAACGCTTCCAACGGTTACGCTGGTTTGCGAACGTGTACCTGTTGCCGAAGCCGTACCGCCGTCATCGACATTGTTCAAAATGTCCAAAGCGAGCGAGCCGTTTTGGGTTTTGACAAAACCGATTGCTGGGTTGGCGTTCATGCCTTCCGAGGTATAGATAACCAAAGTACCTTCTGGGTCATTGGTTAGGCCAGTGCTACGAGCAACTTTAACCACAACCGGACCTGCACCGTCGGAAATCGTTCCGCCGGAAGCAATGTTCGGCAATGTTTTCAAGGCGCCGCTGGTCACATTGTAAACCCGGGCGTAGGTCATCGTCGCCGAAGTCAGCGAGAAGTCATACGGGATCGGGGTTGCACTGGTTGCAGCGGTGTTCATGTTAGCGCCTTGCGTTTGGCCGGTTTCAAGATAACCAACCAAAGTCGCTTGGGTCGCGCTGACATTGACCTTGGATGCATCGGTTGGATGCGCCGCAACGGTCGGAGTAACAGTTGTAGCCGGGGTAACGCGATCGAAGATCGAGAAACCAGTCGAGTTAACCGTGCTGACATCTTCTAAGAAGTCAACGGTTACACCGTCTACCGTACCGTCAACACCTGCCGAGGTTCCATTCAAGGAATCCAAGGTGGCGACAACGGGGGTCGAAGCCAAGCTGTTATACAAGTTTACCGGAGTATTGGCAGCTGCGAGTACGCCACCATCAGCTGTTGTCAGTGCAGTTGCACCAACCGTCAAGCCGAAGGTCATTGCGGTCCAGGTTGGAACGCCGGCGTTATCGTCCGTGCTATATTCCAAGATACCGGTCGTTTGATTGACGCGGATTGCTTGGGTTTCGGCCGACAGCGTCACGGTAACCGTGAAGGTGCTGGCGCCAGCGCCGCTGGTGGTTACCGTAGTATCGGTATCCGCTTGCGCAGGAGTCATAACGATGTCATCAACGCCGTCAACGCCGGTGCCATCGAAGTTTTCAGCCATACGCACGGTGAAGATAAAGGTTTCACCGTTGTTACCGGTACCAGTCGTGCTGTTCAATTCCAACAGCTCGGCATCGGTGTTAACTGCAGTACCAGCTCCACTCAGCATTACTTTCGCCGTACCAGACGAAGTAAAGTCCGGAGTTGCGTAAACGCTAACCGGGCTAAAGTTCGAGGTTGGAGCAGCAACGTTGCCAGCGCGGTCGGCAACATCCGTGCCGCCTAAGGCGACATCGACGTTATCAACTACACCAACAAAAGCGCCGTTGTTGTTATCGATTTTAAAGCTGAACAAGTTGCCAGCTGTGACTGCGCCTTTAACCAAAACGCTGGTGAAAGCGTCAACTGCGGCAGCTTGCGGTCTAACCTGAGTGGTTACCGCAGTGTTGTCGCCGATCGATGCCAACGAAGCGTTGAAGGTCACGCGCATATCGGTTGCGCCCGATGCCGCAGCTTTGGTAGCTGTGGTCAAGGCCGGACCGGAATATGTCGAGCTCAAAGCTTGACGGTTGGTCGAGTTGTTAATCGCAGCCAAAGCAGCCAAGGCAGCAATCTCGCCCGAGCTTGCACCGGCAGCTTGCGTAATACCGAACGCGGCGCCTGCGCCAACGTCAGAAAACGCTGTACCAGCCATGGCTACGGTACCAACGTCCGTTGTACCGCCTGGAATGATGATACCAACAGCACGGTTAGCAGCAATACCGCTGAAAGTATCGTCAGCAGAGTTGGCTGCGGTTTCGTCACCACGAGGAACTGCGATAAACACAACTTGGGTTGCGCCTACCGGAGTGGTCAAACCAACGGTCAATAATTTGGTTGCGCCGCCGGCGTTGGTGGTGGTGGTTGGCGCGCCCATACGGGAGAAGCCAACATAAGCGTTGGAAGAGTTAAAGTACAAAGCGATCAATTCCATACCGTCCGAGTTGGCGCCTGCGCCAGCGGTTACGGCGAATTGGAATCGGGCGTTCAGACCGCTCGCGAAAGTCGGAGCGCTGTTCACCATCGGTGCTTGGAAACCAGCCGCGAAGGTCGGGGCAGTGTTCGTGGTAGCAGCCGCATTTGCCTGCGTGGCAAACATCGCCGCACCCGATAACACGGCAACCGCGAACATCGCTGTTCTAGTCAGTGTTTTAAGGGATTTCAACATTAAGTTCTCCTAGTGTTGAATGAGGTTAAAGTAGTGTCTTACGAAGGGGAATCCTTTTTCAGACGCGCTCCGCAGCGGGTGCCACAGAGCGTTGGTCGGAAGCCGCAAATACGCATCAAACTTGTTTTGACTTAATCCGCCAAAGTTTGGCGGACTTGCGGCTTGCGACCACTGCACGGATTCAAAAAGATTACTTTTTAAAAACGTACGACCCCGCAAAGTATGGAAATACTTTTTGGGATCCATCGGTTATACGGCTTTGAGGAGATATTGATACTAACCAAAAATGAGTATGCCCGGAAGCGGGGGAAAACTTTGATTAAGTTATTGATATTAAATGATTTTTATATGGTAAAACCATTGGTATTTTTGGGGCAAAATACAAAATTACAAACTGTGGCAATTTTATTATTGCGACTGAGAAATATTATATAAATATTTGAAAATAAACGATATTAATGCAGTGCCAAAAGTCTGACTTTAAAAAACAAGCCGAAACAATGAGTTAGAAAACCGGCTTTTGCACAATTACGGTAAAACCGTCATATCAATGACTTCGAATTTTGCACTGGTGACGGTATTACCCACCACCAATGGAAATTCGAAAGCAGGTCTGTTGCGCAATTCATTGACGCTGATATGACGCATATATCCTTGGCCGGTTTCTGGATCGCGGGTGAAGAAAATAACATGATCGCGATTTTGGCTGAACACCAATACCGTGGCATAACGTTTTTCTTCTTTGCCTTCAAGACCAATGACTTCCGGCGACAAGGACGTGACATCGACGCGGGTTCCATTAACCAACATACGCACGGTATAAACCCGGGACATATCCAAATTCTGCGCGCCCATCAATGTCTGCTGCATTTCATAAGCGGATTTGGAATCCAAGCTTTCATAACCAAGAAAATTGGGCGCGCCAACACAGGCAGCCAGCAGAAATAATGCAAGGAAAGCGGAAAGTTTGGAAATGTTTTTCATGAATCACACCTAAATAGATTAATACTTTTAAAAATACCGGTACTACCGATAGTCATCCGATGTAGCGCGCGGTCCGGAATCCGGCAATTCGGTATAAATTGGTTCTTCCGCCGGCATAGAACGCTGTAAATATTCGCGCAATCCGCGCACATTATCCGCTGGATCCGGTTTACGAATAACGCTGACCACTTGCACCGGCAATTCTTCGATCATATTGCCTTTGATAAAAGGAAAGCTAAATTGCGGCCAGTAATTGGCTTCGTCCAAAGGAATAATGGCGCGATATCCTTCGCCGTTTTTCGGGTTGCGGGTAAATAGCAACAACTCGCCCTGATTTAACGAGAAACGCAAGGCGGAAATGGATTTTTCATCGCCATAACCGGTGGTCGTTAAAATCAGCGGCGCATGGGTTGTTACACTGTAAAATTCGGTGCCAATGCGCACTTTTGCGGCGTAAACGCGATTAGCGTTATATTTTGCCGGCTCCACCATGCCTTCTTGGGTTGTGCGGGCCGCCTGCAAAGAAAGCCAGGTCATATCGACCGGCGGCAAAGGCGGCGTCGCGCTGCAAGCGGTAAGGCCCAGCAGGATTATCAAGAAGAAAATGGGGGCTTGTTTCATGGTCGAACCTTTTATTATTTTCGCTATCTTATAAGGGCTGGATCAGGGCTGCAATGTTTGTTTCGGGGCTGTGGATGACACGGGGATGGACACAGTATACCGGTTAAATTGCGGCAAGGGCGTAATTTCAATGGTTGCCGGATTGATTCCAAGTCCCGCCAGCCATTCTTTTGGATCGCGGCCCAACCCGCCAATATTCAATTGATTTTCTTTATACTCGATCCGGTCGATCGATATTCCGGCAGGCAATGTTTGAATCAACCGGCCAAGGGTGACAAAGACTTGATTATTCTCGTCATTTTGAAACGTGGCAAAATCCTGCAAGGTCGCGTGCATGATTTGCATCGCCTCGTATTTTTGCTTCACCGGCATCACTTCGGTTTGCAGCGCGCCGATATCGCGCAATAATTTTTGCCGCTGCCAATCATATTGAAACGACCAAAGCGCGTATCCCACCGCCAATATCGTCACAAACAAAAGCGATAACTTCATAAAAGCATGAATCGCCGGCGGCAAAATACGGGATGGCTGCGATATTAAATCGGCGGATGGTCCCAAATTACAGCGCTGTAAAATTCCTTCCTGGATCGATTCTGCTTCGGCGGATGCCGGCAAAATCGCCATCGCGACAGCCGGAATATTTTTCTGCAAAGTCAGCCAATCATTTTCCGGCAAGGCGAAAATTAAATTTTCAGCCGGATTCTCGTTATCTTGAATACGGGCAAAATGCACGTTCTGTTCCGAACTGAATGGGAAAAAATCACGGGCAATCCGGTTTAAATCCGCCTTATTGGTAACCGGCATCGGACAGCGTCGGTGAAACATCAATTTTGGATCGAGGCATACCAAACATTTTTGCGATTTTGTAAACGGCACAAATTCCGATTGCGATTCGACTTGGATATGGCCGTACCTATTCGAGCGCCAGCGAAAATGTTTAACCTTGCCCTGTTCGTCCATAGCGATAATACGCTTTGGCAAAAACGAAAAGCCTTTCGGTAAATTTTGCGAAAAGGAGGGCCGGGCCATAAATTCCTCGTTACTGCAACAAAGGCTTGTTAGCCGGTTTGATGCCGCGATTGTCGCCCGGCGTCGGCGATGGCGCATCATCCGGCGCTAAAGTCGGCGGTGGCGGCGCGGCAGTGGCGCGTTCCGGCACATATAACGCACGGGAAGCGTCTTCCTCGTCCGGATCGGTGCCTTGCAAATAAGTTGGCGGCGGTGGAGGCGGCGGAACAGTGCCAACCGCATCCGGCGACATTGGTTTGTTGGCGCCTTGTTTATCGATAAACATGTCCGCTGGCGGTTTTGATTCCGCTTCCGGTGGGTTGCCGGTCATTTTTTCTTTGATGACAGGGTCTGCCGGGCTGCGCAAATCCGGTTCTGGCGGCTGCGTTAACCGTAACATCTGCGGATTGACGCTGGCCAGGCCAGATAAAGATTCGCTGACCAATTTTGCGGATACTTCATCGACGATCAAATACGGTGTCATGAAAATAATTAATTCGGTGCGCTGATCCTGGTCGTCGGTGTTTGCAAAAGCCTGGCCAAAGAAAGGAATATCGCCAAAAAACGGCACTTTAGTTTTTAGGCGGCTGACACTGTTGCGGATCAATCCACCAATCATCAGCGTTTCGCCATTTTTAGTGACCAGTTCGGTGTTGACTTCACGCAAGTTAAAACGCGGCCGTTCGCCAGACGAATCGTCATCCGCCCCTTGGCGGGAATCTTGGATTTTTACCGCCATATTCACCGTTCCATCTTCGGCGATACGCGGCGTTACTTGCAAGCTGACACCCACTTCTTTGTCTTCGAATTCACGCTTTGGAATATTGTCGCCACCTTGCTGCACCGATGTAGTCAAAACCGATTTAACGATACGTACTTGGTCGGTGCTTTTAATGGTCGCGGTCGCTTTGTTTTTTACGATAACGCGTGGACGGGATAATACGCGCAAACTGGTTTCGCTGGATAATAAATCCAAAGTTGCGAACGTGTTGTTGGCCAACGAAACAACGCCGATGCGGGCAGCAGGCGTTGCGATCCGGCCATTGGCAAGATCGGTGGTGATATCGCCACGCGCTTCGCCGGCCCGGCCGCCTAGAAACCATTCCACGCCATACGCCAAGTTATCGTTCAACTGTACCTCGACGATGGTGGCGTCGATCAGCAAACTCGGCACACGGTAATCCAAACGGTCGATCACTTTTTTAAGTTCAAAATACTGATCGGCCGTGCAAGTAACCACCAAGGAATTGGTCGGCGTGTTGGCAACAACGGTGATATCCGAGGCGTCCGGCAATAACCCTGGAATCAAAGTGGTCAATGTGGTGCGAACATCATCCGCAACTTGGTTGCGCAGCCCATAATAAAACACTTGTTTTTGTTTTTTGCCGGGTTGATCGACTTGGTTCAAATATTGCACTACCACATCGCGCGTTTCTTGGCCGTCGGCAACGATCGCAAGACGTTTCGCGCCGGTGATGATCGCCGCCTCGATTTGTTTTTTGCCTTCGGTAGAATTCATCCCCAATTGTTGTGGCAATGTTTGCAGCAAGGTCACCAAAGCTTCCGCGCTGATATATTTCGGCGAATATACCAAGATGCGCTTGTCTTTGAACGTGGGCGTATCGACCGTGCGCAAGAATGCGTCGATATAGCGAATTTCCGGACCGCTACCATTAACAATCAAGGTATTATGTTTATCCAGCAACATAACGCCTTCCGGATTTGTGATAAACGGACGTACGATCTGCATCGCCTCGGACGCGTCAATGCTTCTTAACCGCCAAACACCGGTCGAGGTGCCGATTTCACCCCCGCCAATGCTTTTCTGGCCGGAATTTTTATTGGTGATGGTATAAATTCCATCAAGGCGTGAAACCACCACGCCCTGGATGTCGAGAAAAGTTTCGAACATTCTTTTGACTTCAAAGGCATTAAATTCGCCTTGAGCCACCCAATTGACTTCCTTATCGACAAACTCGGATGAAATCACATAAGGTTTTTTGACATATTCGCCAAATACAAATTCGATTACCGCACGCAACGACGTATTGGTGAAATTAATTTCCACCTGGCGCGGCGTATGCGGATCCGCGACTTCGTCTACGGCCGAATTTTGCGCAACGATATTGCCATTTTCATCGACCGTTACTCCCGGATCCAATGTGTCGGCTGGTTTCGGCGTCTTCAATGATTTTGCGGATTTTGGTTTAGCCGGAGCGGTTTCCGTTTCATCATTATCCGTTAAAACGCGCTTGCTGTCCACGGTGGCGCTCTTTGCCGAAGAAAGACCAAATTCGGAAATCAATCCGCCTTCGCCGCGCGGCATCGGCCCAGTCAAAGGCTGGTCGTATTGAGCCATTTTATCTAATACCGACTGGCTTTGCTGCACCGCCTGATCGCTGCGAGCATCGGGCGTGTCCTTGCGAATCATGTCTTCCTTGGTCGGCATCGGGTTAGCAATGAAATAATCGAAATCGTTTTTCTTTAAATCGCGCCAGGTTTCTTTCCATGACGAGCAAGCAGTCAACACCACAACACAGCCGGCCAACAAGATGATCTTTTTCATATTTTTACGGTTAAAGCTCATAGACGATTTACCTAATTTGTATATTTACGGATTGGCGCAATTGGTTGCGGTTTTGATTTATATCAATTTCCTTAATTCCTTGCGACGTATTAATTGTAATTTGCCCGGAATCCACCGATTCCAAATTACCGCCAGCGACAGACCCGCCAATGGGCACGAACTTATTGCCCGCGATTACCCCTTGCGATCCAGGAATATTGATCAAACCATTGACTTCTCCGGCAACTTGGGCGCCGCCGCCCTTGCCTTTCGGCTTGCGCGACAAGGCCGCTTGCCAAACTACGCCTGTGGGATCGAAAATATTACGGGTGATATCCGGCATAATATCCAAACTGCTGCTGGCTAGAATATTGCTTTCCACAACGATTGGCGGCGGATTATAAAATGATATTTGCAGATACGGCATAGCGAATATAGGAACAAAAGCGCCGATCAACACCGCGCAAGAACGCAACAACCATTTATTGATCAAAAGCCAAGGCAATTTCATTCTGCCGCCTCCGCCAAAAATATGGTCAGGCGGCCATTCAACACTACTTGGCGGCGCATGCGGTCGGTAACCAGCGACAGGTTGCGCCAAATCATGCCATTTTTGCCGTTACCTAAATCCAGCACTACGCGCGCCGCATCTTGGGACGATCCGGTAGCGAAAGAAATATCGGCCAGCGCCTTACGGCCGCCCTGTTTAGACAAGGACTCGCTTTCTGCCACATTGATTTTTATATCTTCCAATGTGCCAACTTCATCCAATTTGGTGCGAAGGGCTGTTTCGATAAAAACTTTATCGTCGGTATTTTTTTCGGTGATGAGTCCGGTCAGATCACTGATTTGATCGGCATAAGTTGATGCTACGTTAAAATACGCCCGGTCAATTTCTTCATGTCTGGATTGAAAATTTCTTAAATCGGCCCGGGTGCGATATAGCGCCGGCAACGTATCTATCGTCACGGGAACGGCACCGGTAAAATCGGATAAACTGTTTGTAACATTTTCAAGTGAAGCCGTTTGCTGCAAGAAACCATATTGATTATCATACCAATAGACGCCACCCAAAATGAGTGCGAGAAGCAATAAAATCCATATTCTTTTGTTGGATTTAACCATTAAAAGTCCTTGTTTCGAGACCGTTTATTCTTAGCGGTAAATAGGCTATTTTTCCATGAAAATCATGGCATTAGGAAAGGTTTGTGGACTGTTATTTAAGCCACTTCCACAATTCTTTCTAGTTCCTTCATGGACAACTTAGATTTAGAAGAAGGTCGAATTCGGGCTGGTGTTTTTGAACTCAGATCAATCACCACATCTGATAAATATCGGCACTGATGCCACACATGTGGCGGCAATGTATCATCTTTGGATCGCACCAGAACCGTCCAAAAAGACGGATCTTCGGATAAGATAGCTTCAAGCTCTTGATAAGTCTCCAATTCTGCGACTTCGTAACCGATCGATTCAAATTTTTCGGCAATGCGCCCCTTGGCATTATTTTGTGGCAATAATAGCAATACGCCCCCTGCAACCGAATGGGAGTCGTTGGAAATGGCCAAATCAACCGCTTCATATTCGGCTTGCTGCAACAATGGCAACCATATTTTAGCGGTGGTTCCCTGTCCCGGCGAAGAGCTTAGAAGAAGCTTTCCGCCATGCGCCTCGATAATCAAATAGCTGATCGCAAGACCCAATCCCCCCTGCCCCTGGCCTTTAGTGGAAAAACCAGGATCAAACGCTTTTTGTAATTGATCTTCATTCATGCCGATGCCGGTGTCTTGAAACAAGATTAAAACGCCTTGTTGTTCGCGGCGGCTTTGAATGGAAACCCGTCCGCCGTTCGGCATGGCGCGAATGGAGTTGGACAATAAATTAATAAACACGCGGGAAATTTGGGTAACGTCGACATCGACGCGGATGTCTTTATCGATAGCGGATTCAATGATGATTTGCTGCGACTTGGCTTGCGGACCGATAATTTTGGTTGCCTCTTCGATCAAATCGAACAACGGCATCGGTTTCAAAGACGGTTTGTGAAATACTTGTCCCGCACCCAACTGGCCCAGCATTTCTTTGCCGCGTTGCGAGGCTTGATAAACGGCATCGATCGCTTGATCGGCCTCCATATCGTTTGACCCGGTAAATTTTTTACGAATGACGTTTAAATGGCTTTGAATTGCCAACATCAGATTCGAAAAATCGTGATGAATTACTTGGCTTGTTTTATGAATACCCCGGACGCGTTCGGATAGGATTTTGCGACGCTCTTCCTGTTCGCGTGCGCTGACATCTTCGGCTTGCAAGCTGTACCCATAAATTGTTTTGTCCACCATCAAAGGCAGTATCGTCAATTCAATAATTCTGTCTTGTTGCTGTTCTTTTAGCGTCATTTGGCATTTCAAATATCTATTGTTCAGCAAGGCCGGATCCTGCAACGCGGTTTTTAATTCCGGCAAATAACTGTCGATAAAATGACCTTCGGTCAGAAATTGCCCGGTGGAATGATCCACCAATAATTCTTGCGCCGCCGGATTGAATTGTTTCAATCGTCCGGCTTTGTCCAATTCCACCAAAGCGATCGGGCTGCGTTGCATTTGATGGTGCCGCAAAGATTCTTCCTGCTGCAAGGCTTGGTTCAATTGCCGCAATTCCGCGATTTGTTCACGCGCATTGAGAATCGATTCCGTTTGCGGCCGCGCGTCCTGTCCATGAAAATGGAAAACACCTAATAACGAACGTTTTGGCATTAACGCATTATTTCTGTACGCCATCACATCATATGCTAACAAAGTTATGAAAGCCGGCGCGGCTAGCAAGAAAAATTCTGGCCATTCCAAGCCGATATTGATCAAGCCTTGTTCATATCCATACGTGAAAAAAGAAAATAGTGGCAGGAACGTCGCCATTCCAAGCGCAAATCCCAGCGGCAAAGCCAATATGCGGCTTATCCTTGATGCAAGCTCGACGCCGATGGTGCATATGGCGCTGGATAAAATCAAGCTTCCGGCCAAAGCAACTTGGGTAGTGAATGGGGTAAAAAATAAACTTGGCATCGGCGTTACGCGGCCCAAAGTTTCAATAAAAGAAGAATAAGCCATGCCGAATATCGCGCCGCATACCATAACACCCAAAAACGCACGCGCCATCCGCACGCCATCCATGGCGTATGTAATCGTTGCGCCGGTCAGCAGTGCTGGAACGATGCCGAGCAAAGCGGCATTGATTTTGTAATCCTGCCAATCGACCCACCATCCGATTTGCACCAATTGCCATACCAAGAATGTCAGCAATCCGCCCAGCGCCAACATGGGCGCCATAGTGATTTGCGCCCGCAATTGATGCAGAGCAAGGATCAAACCAGTGGTGGCGAAATAAACCGCGACAAAATACAAAGGCGATGCATATAATGCGTAATCCAACTGCGCCAGGATCGGCGCGCCGAAGATATTTGACGCCATAAATCCATCGACATACTGGGAAATCGAGCTCACTATTTTTACCTTTTAATTTTGTTAAGCCGCATGCGCAGAGGCGCGGCGGTTTTCGCCGCGCTTGCGGCGGATCGAACGGATTTGCACGCGAATTGTGTGCACCGAGCGATCCAGGCGAAAAGCGATTTCTTTGTCGCTTAACCCTTCGCGGATCAATTCATAAATTTCATGTTCGCGCGATGACAATGCCGTGCCGCGCGGAAACATGTTGCGCGCCGGAACAAATTCCTGCGTTACCGATTCATACCACAATGGCGCCGCGCCGGGGTTGGATTGCAGCAATTTTCCGATTGCAACGACCAATTCAGAGAAGTCGACGGTTTTAGCAATATAGGCTGTTGCGCCTAAACTGAGAGCGTGCAAAATATCATCGCGATCCTGGCTGCCCGACAATAACAAAGAATGACGCGGATACCGTCCGGCCAAAGCAGGATCGGAAAATAATTGTCCGCCGCGGCCATCGGGCAAATTAATGTCGATGATCGCAAGATCATAAATTTTTTCGGCGACTTTTTGTTTGGATTGGGCAAGATTGCCGGCGATTTCAATCGCACAGCCGGGATATTGGCCCTGTAAGGCGGCCTGTAAACCGGCAGCCACCAACGGATGATCATCGACTATCAGAATCTGCATTTTACCCCTGTTTTTATAAATTATGCTCTACTAGTTTAACGTCCTATTTTACAGATGCAACGGCTTTTTCAGACCCACAACCGTTACGTTAACGATTGTATCCTATTAAAATACATATGCCAGGAAAGCCCAGAGTTTATTGGATATAAACATCCAGAATCTTCTTTCGCTCCGGCAAATAATCGGCGTGCAATTCTATTTTCTTACCCTTTAAAATTACATGCACCGGTTGGTCTTGCGCGGCGCTATCGGCCACTTTTTCATTCCATTTCTTAGCGGCATCCGTACCGATCAACCCAACCAAAGTTTGATTATACAAGGGATCGTTTTTTTGTTTTTCGTAACTAAGCGCGGCGGAGACTTCTTCGGCGCGTAATTCCGTATAAGCGGCGATACTCTCTGGTGTGTTGTATTTATAATTAATCCGGCCATCCGTCCCGTAAATGGTAAAATGCCGCCGCAGGAAATCTATCATCGCCGTGTCTATACCCGGAATATATGCCAGCTCATCAAATCGTTGCAGGGTGCGATTAGGAAAACGGGCAATATACCGATTGTCGAATTGAAACGGCCCCTCGGTATTGCCCGCGAGCGCGCTGGAATCTTCATCGTGAAAATCGACCAGCAACTGCGACAATCTTTCGGCATTGCGGTTATCGAGGCCAAGCCATTCCAAATATCTTTCCAAATCTTCCTGATCGACATAATTTAAATTGGGCTTGGCATTGGCTGGATAGATTTCCAATATATAATTTTCGCCGTCGAAAGAAATAGTTTGCGGGGAATTATCCAACGAATAGCGTTTCGGCAATCCGAAAGAATTCAAAGTGCCGCGTTCGATGCGGACCTTTTCTTCCCGTAATACGCTCAAAGCTTGGTTAACCTGGCTAAGGTCCGGAATATTCAACTGGAACCCCATTTGCGACAGCATTTCGCGTAAATTCTCAATCGGTGCGCCGGATCCGCCCAGCGAAATCCGGGTTTGGTCCACCAAGACGATTTTACGCTCCATATCCCAGCGCGAATCGACCGTCATCGGCTCACCCTTCATTTCGAACAGGACAAAATTGAAAATGCTGCTGATTTTCTTCCAATTGATCGGGTGCGCCAAAGCGCGTTCCAACTGCGCCGGCGCCGATGGCGCTTGCTTGAAAAAATAAGCCATCATTACCGCGCAAGCGGTCAAGATCCAGAGGCAGTAGACCAGGATAAAGCCCCTGGAGCGAAAACTATTTCTTTCTTTTGTGCGGACTGCTGATATGTCAGCCGCACCAGAGAAGGAAGCATTTTTTTGTTGTTCCATTGATTTGACCATCGTTTTCTACCACTATCCCAATATTCAAACTCTGCACTGTCGGTACCATTTAGAATGTTTTGGTGGTATGAAAATTTTCCGCCCTCCTGCCGCCAAATATCGATTTGCGCGGCGTATTGCTGTTGATTGTCGTCCCACCACGGCGGCACGGTGATTTCATGGTACTGAAAATTTTTTAAAGCCGCGTTATAGCGATAAGTCACCAATACCGGCTGTCCATTATGCCCAAATTGAGCGCTATTGCGGGTGATAAAAGACAAGCGGTCGTTTTTAATTTCGGCGGCCGAAAAATAGTTGTTAAGGCTGGCGTCCATCGCTTCGAACTGCAACCGCATAAAATATTGCGTTCCCCATTCCTTGTTGGTGCTGAACGCGCGTTGGCCAACCTTTCGCACTGTATCATAGATGTTCGATGCCATAATGATCAGCGCGCTGGCCAGCGCCATGCTAAGCAGAACTTCCAATAAGGTAAATCCGCGCTTGTTCAATTGCTTCTTCCCTTCACGGCGATCTGTGATTCCGGATCCGGCAACAATCCTGGCTGTAATAAGCGCACCGCGAAATCCCCATCGCCGCCAAAATCGAATATTTGGAAGGGAGAAAACGCCACCGTCATCGGCACATCGACATCTTCATATTTATAATTATTGATTTTTATCTTTTTTTCTTTCCCCTCCTCATCCGTGCGCGTAATTAGCAATTCTTTTTCAGTCTGGCGTGCACTTACTTCTTTCCACTTAATAGTGCTCAGCATATTCGCTTCGTTTAAACTTTGCGAGACGATCGCTTGTTTGACCAGCGATCTTTCGGAATATTTCATAATAGCGTATAGTTGCTGCAGCATTATAGTCGCGCCAACCGTCAATACGGTGAATGCAATCAAAACCTCAAGCAATGTAAAACCTCGGCGGCTTTGCTTTGAAGAAAAGCAAGCGCGCCGGCCGGAAAGAGAAAATAACATTTACGAATTATTCGGTTTCGGTCGAAGAAGATGTCGAGCTGCGCAAACGGGAAGAGCTGTTTAGCGCTTTAATGGCATTAATCACGTCTCTGGTATTGACTAGCCCATCGCCATTCACATCGGCCGCCTCGCTCGGGCGGGACGATCCCAATTCCGCTTTGATGGCATTAATATCCGCTTGATTAAATACGCCATCGTCATTGACATCATAATCGTCATTGACGGTATCAGAGCCATCGTCTCCATCATCGCCGCCATCACCGCCGGAAATACGCGCGCCAATGGTCGGGCTAAGAGAAAATCTGGATGGGAACGGAAAAGTGCCGCTGTAAGGAAAAGAAACCGGCGTTCCACCGCTGGTCAACTGATAAGTCACGCCGCCTTTTCTTAGCAACGCGGTTAGCGTGGTTCCGTTAAAAGCCTGTGTCTTGGCCATGTCGACAAAATATGTACCATCGGAAGCGATGACAGTACCTTGGCCTTCAGTGCGGCCCAAGCTGGTTGGCTGCACGATCAATACAATATCGTTTAACGCCGGAGAAATGCCATTCGCGCCGGTAATGGTTCCAACAATTTGCAAATTGGACGGCACTTCTTGCGCCGATGCTGGCGATACCGCAAAAATACTGATCGCCATGATCAGGCAAGCCGGCAAGGTTTTTACAAGAAAGGATGGAATTGTCGACAATTTAGAAAGAAACATAAACCCAACCTCGAACAACTGATTAATTAATGAATAAACCGCATATACCCAATAATAAGTATATTATCAAGCATTAACCTTTAAAATTATAAGGTTTTTTTCACAATTCACAATTAATCCATAAAATACGGCTCAATTATAGTCGAAAATTATTGCGGAGCCAGATCGGTTAATGAATAAACCGCCACCAGCATAGATATAACAATAAAGGCGATGATCAAGCCCATTAATAAAATAATTAACGGCCCAAGCATATTGGCCATGGTTTTCGCTTTTAAAATAACGTCATCGCCAATTTGCTGGCCCGCTTTTTCTGCCATACCGTCTAATTTCCCGGTTTCTTCGCCAATTGCCAGAAACCGCACCGCCAAAATTGGAATACCGGGAAAATTATTCATCGCCAAGCTAAGATTCCGTCCGCGGCGAACCTCATTTTGAATTTCCGCCAGCCGTTTTTGAATTACAATATTGGGCGTGGATTTCGTAAGCAAGTCCAATGCCGATACCAACGGCACGCCATTGCGCAATTGAACCGCCAGCAATGCCATCACTTGTGCGGTATAAATTTTAGAAAGAAAACTTCCGACAAATGGCAAACCCAACATGGTTTTCGACCACCAAGCGCGGAAAGAATCGGATTGGCTGACATAATATCGAAGCGCAAAAAATCCAGCCACCAGCGCGCCAAGCACATACCAACCATAGACCAGCAACATATCGCTGAAGGCAAAAATAAATCTGGCATTCCAGGACAACAAACCGATTTTATCCTGAAACAAATCCTTGAATGTCGGAATAACATAAATCCCAAGAACAATAATAGACAGAAAACTTAAGACCACCAACACCAATGGGTATAATAACGCACCTTGAATATCGGCGCGCATTTTGCGCGACCGGTCGTAATGCTGTTCCAATGTTTGCATGACTTCGGCCAACTGGCCGCTGGCCTCGCCCGCGCGGATGACTGTAATCGCCAGCGGGTCGATGGCTCCCAATGATTCCAAGGACTGCGATAATTGCTGGCCGCGTTTGACGCTTTCGCGCAACTGCCCGGCGAAGTCCGAAAGCACCTTATCCGCGCTATCTTCTCCGATAATTTGCAACGCCCGGTCGATAACAATGCCGCTGTTTAAAAGCGGGCTCAATTGTCCGATCAAACGCGCGAGCAAGCTGCGTTTCAATCGCGGCAACTTCGCTTCTTTGCTTTCGACCAAAATTAACTTGCGCTGTTTTAAGCGGCGTTCAAGTTCATTGTAATTTTGCGCGTATTCTTGGCCTTGTTGCTGCTGTCCATCGCGGGCATAAGCAATATATTGATATACCGGCATCAGCCCACCACGCGCAGAATTTCTTCGACCGTAGTTTCACCGGCCAGCACGCGGGAAAATCCGTCTTGCAGCATGGTGATGTAATCGCCGGCCGCGGCAGTGGCGATATTTTCAGGCGTCGGTTGCGATAAAATCGCGCTGCGCACCGGTGCGTTAATGCCAAGAAATTCTGAAATCGGCAAACGGCCTTTATATCCGATATGCCCGCATTCGGCGCAGCCTTTGGCATTATAAATTCTGGTTCCTGGCGCAAATCCATATTTTTTGACCTGCATATCGGTCACGACGCCCGGCGCGCGGCAATGCGGACATAATTTCCGCACCAAACGCTGACCAGTAACCGCGATCAAGGAACTGGCCATCAAATAATCGGCAACACCCATATTCAGCAAACGGCCGATGGCGCCGACCGCACTGTTGGTGTGGACGGTCGATAAAACCAAGTGTCCCGTTAACGCCGCCTGCACCGCGATTTCCGCGGTTTCCCGGTCGCGAATCTCACCGACCAGAATGACGTCGGGATCATGCCGCAAAATAGAACGCAAGGTATTGGCAAAGGTAACGCCGATTTCGGCATTGACCGGGATTTGCGAAATGCCAGGAATATCGTATTCGACCGGATCTTCAACGGTGATAATTTTTTTATGGCCATCGACGATATCGCGCAATCCGGAATACAGCGTGGTAGTTTTACCCGATCCGGTTGGGCCGGTGACCAGGATTAACCCATGGCTTTTGTTCAATACTTCGCGGAATTGCGATACCATTCCGGGGCTGACGCCAAGCGCATCGAGCGACAATAATTGTTTTTTCTGATCGAGCAAACGCAACGCCACGTCTTCGCCGAAGTTGGTCGGGATGGTCGACACGCGCACATCCACATCCTTGCCGCCGGTTTTAATGGAAAAACGGCCATCTTGCGGCAAGCGGCGTTCGGCAATATCCAGCTGCGATAGAATTTTAATCCGGCTGACGATGGCTGGATATTCTTCGACCGTTGGCGCGGGACGCGAATGTAAAACGCCATCGACACGATAACGCAGTTCGATCTTATGCCGCATCGGCTCCATATGAATATCCGATGCGCCGATTTTAATGCCGGATAAAATCATGTCATTGACATAGCGGATGATCGGCGCCTCTAACGCCAAATCTTTCAAATGTTCAATATCCGAGATATAGGATCCCGCCGCATCCGAATCACCCTCGATCTGAAAATGATTTTCCAGGCGAAATTGAATCTCACGTTCCGGCGCGATGGCGATATCCGCTTGTGGCAACATGCGTTTCAGCATATCGACCAACCCATCATCTTCGGGATGCGCGATTACGACGGTCAATCCGTCTTCGGATTGCACCGGCAATACGCGGTTGAACAACAGGAAATCCTGGCTTAGGTTGGAAATATCGCTGATTTCGCCGCGGCCGTTCCAAACATGCAGGCCCGATAAAGTGGCATAGATCGAATATAATTGTTCATCGCTGAACACGCCCATATCGAGCAATGTTGCGCCAAGCCCGCGGCCGGTTTTTTGCGACAGCTTGGTAGCTTCGCTGACGATTTCCGGCGATACCGAATCATTCTGTTCCAGATATTCGCGCAGTTGGCGCATTCTTCACCTTACCAGTTGCCAATATCGGCCGCATCCGCTTCGCCGCCCGGCTTGCTATCGCTGCCGAGCGAATATAAATCGTAATCGATTCCATGTGATGGCGGTTTGGCATATATATAGTCCGCGCCCCATGGATCTTTTGGAACTTGCCGCTTGCTTAAATATGGGCCGCCCCACATCGTAACGCCCTGCGGTTTTTCAATCAACGCGCGCAAGCCTTCGCTTTGCGATGGGTAACGTCCAGCATCGAGACGGAAAGAGTCCAGCGCGCGGGACAATAATTCGATTTGCGCCTTGGTCGCCTTTATTTGTGAGGAAGATACTTGGCCGAACAAACGCGGTGCGATCAACGCCACCAGCAACGCAATAATCGCCATCACCACCAATAATTCCATCAAGGTGAAACCGGATTCGGATTTCGATCCGGCGCGGCGTTTAAAAAAATTATTGGTCATCATTAATCCTCTTATGGAAAGGCATAGGCTATTTCCGAATGAAATGGGCTGATTTGTATTTTATACAAGATCGCGGTGGGATAGCCAGTTTTTTTCTGCACCACGCGAAATTCCGAAGCGATTCCAGTGCCATCGCTGTAAAATATGGCCAACAATTGCTTGCCCAAAAACCCGGTTGGGGCTGGACGGTTAATTTCCAGAACAATTTCTTTATCCATAGGAATCGTTTGCCCGCCAGGTTCAGCAATAATATTCGGCGGTTGCCAATAAATATGCCGCGTTTTACCTTCGGTCAGGGCAAGATTTTGCTGTTGCTGTAAAAAAGCGACCAAGGCGGGCACTGGCGGTTTAGCCGGCAAGGACAGGCTGGGCACAATCATCGCGGTTAACAGGGCGACAATGCCCAGCACCAGCAACATTTCAAGCAATGTAAAGCCGGCATTATGGCGATAAAAAGGCGTGTGACAATTCATCTTATCTTTACTTTTTAATGAAAACATAGACTAATATCTAGAGCGCAATTTCAATCGGGGCACTTATGCGAATTTATTTTTATCTGGCCGGATTTTGTTTAATCGTTTTATTGGCTTTTTCCGACAAAATGGTTTGGGCGCAAGCAGTTCCATTTAATTTCGTCAAACAATGGGAAGCGATACCCACCGAATCGCTGGCAAGTTTAATCGCGCGGCCGGAAATTCGTTTTGTCGGCAGCGATGTCGGGAAAATCGACGATGGCATGATGGTCAATGTCACTTATCTTGAAAATACCGGCACGCCAAAGGCGCTGTATCGTTGTGTCGAATATGTGCGCGAATGGCAGTTCGAAACCATTCAAACCAATTGCTATATGGCGGTGCCGCCGGTTTCCACGATCAAAAGATAATTATTTTATAAAACAAAAAGGGCGGGGAAATCCCCGCCCTTTCGCATTTCAGAAAAATTAATTTCTAAAAATTAGTGCGCTGGCTTTGGAGCCGGAGCCGATGGCGAAGCCGAAGCTACCGACCAGCCTGGGATCGAAGCGCCGTTCAGATCGCCAGCTTTTTTGTCCATGCTGTAGGTGTACAGCGGGCTGCCGTTATAAGCCAATTGGCTGCCGTTGATGATGGTGAAAGCGCCGGTTGGCTTGTCGCTGCTGCTTGCTGCAACTGCTGGCCACATTTTCGCGCATTCGCCGGTGCAATTCGATTTGCCCGATGTGTCTTTGCTGTAGGTGTAGATGGTCATACCGGAAGCGGTGGTGAAGTATTCACCTTTTGGACCGGTTGCTTTTTTCACGCCTGCTGGCAAGGTTGCTTGAGCGGTGGTCGTGGTTGCAGATGGGGTAGTACCAGTTGCAGTTGTTGTTGTGCTGGTGGTAGTGCCGGTGGTGGTGGTGCTTGCCGAAGCTGGAGCTGATTTGGTGGTTTCCGCTTTGGTGGTGCCATGCGAAGCTGGTTCATTTGCCAAAACCGGGGTAGCAACGAAAGCTGCCAACGCGGCGATGATCAGTAACTTTTTCATAATGTTCTCCTAAAGAATTAAATAACAAGTTAGATAATGACGCTATTTAAAGCCGATTTTTCTGGCAAAAAAAAGGTTTTTCTGCAGTTTTCCGCGGAAATCGCACAAATCGGCCAAGGCTGTGGAATAGTTTGCCAATTGCGGCGGAAATATGGCATGGTCCCGATGATTTCAGCCATCATCGCCTTAATATTGCTGAAATTGTGAAGTTATAATGGGTTATAACAAATTTGGAGTAGGACAATGGCATCGAAAGTAGCGCTGGTAGACGATGATCGCAATTTTTTAACTTCCCTTTCCATGGCTTTGCAAGTCGAAGGGTTCGACGTATCGACGTATTCCGATGGCGAGGAAGCCCTAAAAGGCCTTGCCGGTAAACCCGCCGACATCGCGATTCTGGATATTAAAATGCCGCGCATGGACGGTTTTGAATTGCTGGGTAAATTACGCAAACAAACCGGCATGCCGATTATTTTTCTGACATCCAAGGATGAAGAAATCGACGAAGTGATTGGACTTCGTTCCGGTGCTGACGATTATATCCGCAAACCAGTGCCGCAACGTGTGTTACTGGAACGTATTCGCGCACTGTTGCGACGGCAAAATTTAAGCAAAGAACAAGCGTTGAAACAGCCCGTCAATAAAGAAGCGCAAATATCGCGCGGCGAATTGGTGATGGATTCAGAACGCCATTCTTGCACCTGGAAAGGTCAACCGGTCGATTTGACGGTAACTGAATTTTTATTGCTGCAAGCATTATCGGCGCGTCCAGGTATCGTTAAAAACCGCGATAAATTGATCGATGCCGCTTATGGCGAGAATATTTATGTCGATGACCGGACTATCGACAGCCATATCAAGCGGATGCGGCGCAAGTTCCGCGAAATCGATAACGACTTCAATTATATTGAAACTTTGTACGGCGTGGGCTATCGCTATCGGGACGAAAATACCAAGTCCTAGAACGTGTCTGTTTTACATTCCAAAAATACCAAACAATTACCATCTCTGTGGTGGCGTGGCCGTGCGTTCTGGCGCAAGAAAAATTCCTATACCGCCAAAAAATTGATTTCGCCGCTGACTCGCCGCGTTTTAGCGGTAAACAGCATTCCTTTGATCGTGTTGTTGACGGGATTGCTGTACATGGATCAATACCGCGACAGTTTATTGCAATCGGAAATACAAACGTTGAAAATTCATGCTGGAATTTTCGCGGATACTTTGGGTGAACTCGCAGTCGAATCGATGCCGGATGGACAGGATGGATTGTTGATCCAACCGGCGCGCGATGTTATCCGGCGAATCGTGCCGCCCACCCGCACCCGCGCGCGGCTTTATGATACCAGCGGAAAATTGGTGATCGACAGCCGTGTTTTGGGCGGACGCAAAGGTAAAAGCAATAGTCTGGTGCAGATTCAAGATTTAACCAAACCAAATCCGAAAAAATCTTTTTCTCTCAGCCGGTATATCGGCAACGCGTTCGATGATCTTGGCATGCATACATCCAAATCTTGGCACCGATTGCCGGTGTATAAAGAAAACAGCGAACAAAGCGCACGCGATTACCCCGAGGCCGAAGCCGCGCTGAATGGCGACGCGAGCAGCACGGTACGCCGCTTGGAATCGAACGGCGATTCCGATTTGATTATTACCGTGGCGGTGCCTGTACAGCATTATCGCCACGTACTTGGCGCATTGTTGATATCGAAAACCAGCGAAGATATCGAAAAAATTATGGAAGATGTCTGGTCATCCATTTTAAAAGTTTTTGCCCTCGCGCTGGCCGTGACCTTGTTATTGTCGGCTTATTTGGCCCGTACTTTATCGCGGCCAATCCTGCATTTGGCCGATGCCGCCAACCGGATGCGCATTTCCAAAAACCGCAACATCATCATTCCGGATCTGTCAAACCGCCAGGATGAAATCGGCGATTTGTCGATGGCGATGCGCGAATTGACCGAAGCGTTGTGGAACCGCTTGGATGCAATCGAACGGTTTGCAGCCGATGTCGCGCATGAAATTAAAAACCCGCTGAACAGTTTGCGCAGCGCGGTTGAAACCGTGGTGCGGTTGCAAGATCCGCAGAAACAAAAACAATTATTGCAAATTATTTTTGATGACGTACAGCGTCTGGACCGCTTGATTACCGATATTTCCGAGGCATCCCGCGTCGATTCCGATATGTCCAAAGCGCAAACCAAATCCATCGACGTGATCGAATTGCTGGCGCCATTGGTGCAAGTATACAGCCAGCAATACCGCGCCGAAAACATCACCATCGATTTATTCGTCGATCCAACTTTGAAATTCCAGGTGCTCGGTATCGAAGGTCGCATTATCCAAGTCATGCGCAATTTATTGGATAACGCGATTTCCTTTAGTCCCAAAGACGGTACGGTCGGCGTGCATATTCACAGCGACCGCAATCACATCGAAATTTGCGTCACCGATCAGGGCCCGGGGATTCCACCAAACAAATTGGATAAAATTTTCGAACGGTTTTACACCGACCGTCCGGGCGGAGAAAAATTCGGCCAGCATTCCGGATTGGGCTTAAGCATCAGCCGCCAGGTCATCGCCGCTATGGGCGGCACATTGGCTGCGACCAATATTTATAACGATGAAAACAAGATTATAGGCGCTAAATTCTGCTTATCCCTGCCGGCGGCGCGCCCCTAGTTCTGCCCCTAGGCGAAGCTTATAAGACCTGCTATACAGGTTATCCATTCTTTCAATAACGAGTTTCTTATGATCGGTATCGTATTAGTCGCCCACGGCAATCTTGCCCAAGAATTTATCCATGTGCTGGAACAAATCGTCGGCCCGCAAGAGCGGATTTTAGCCGTTGGCATGGCGCCAAACGACAATATGGAATCGCGCCGCGGCGAAATCATGGATAAAATCAAACAAGCCGATACCGGCCAGGGCGTGATCGTTATGACCGATATGTTCGGCGGCACGCCGTCCAATCTGGCGATCTCATTGCTGGATAAAACCGGGATCGAGGTTATTGCCGGATTCAATCTGCCGATGCTGATTAAAATCGCCAGCGTGCGCAAAACGCTGGGTATCAAAGAAGCGGTTTTGGAAACCCAAGAAGCGGGCAAACGGTACATTCACGTCGCTTCACAAATTCTATCGGCCGATTCTTAATTCATGGCCGCCGTTACCATTCAAACCGGCGCCATAGGCGTCAAGAAAAAGGCGATGGTGACCAATGCCCGCGGGCTGCATGCCCGCGCGGCGGCGAAATTCGTCAAGCTGGCCGAACAATTTTCCTGTGAAATCAAAGTTCAACATGGCGATCAATCCGCGTCTGGAAAATCGATGCTGGATTTATTGATGCTGGCCGCCACCCCCGGCACGGAAATCGAAATCGAGGCTCAGGGTGATGATGCCGAAAAGGCGGTCGATGCGCTGGCCGCCTTGGTAACGCGTAAATTCGACGAAGAATAATTATACAGCCCCGTTCTAAGATACTGGCCCTGATTAAGGGATTTTGCTATATATTGGCCATAATTACTTACCTGACGAAAGGATTCCTATCATGTCTCCCACCGCACCAAAAGCCGTTACCCAAGATTACAAAGTCGCCGATATCAAATTAGCGGAGTGGGGCCGCAAGGAAATCAATATCGCGGAATCCGAAATGCCAGGTCTTATGGCGCTGCGCGCCGAATATGGCAAATCACAACCGTTAAAAGGGGCGCGCATTGTCGGCTGTTTGCACATGACCATTCAAACCGCCGTTTTGATCGAAACTTTGCAACATTTGGGCGCTACTATCCGCTGGTCGTCTTGCAATATTTTCTCGACCCAGGATCAAGCCGCCGCCGCGATTGCCGCAACCGGAACGCCAGTATTTGCTTGGAAAGGCGAGACCGAAGAAGAATATGAATGGTGCATTGAACAAACCATCAAAGGTCCGGATGGATGGACCCCAAATATGATTTTGGACGATGGCGGCGATTTGACCAAAATCATGCACGAAAAATATCCACAAATGATGAAGGATATCAAGGGCGTGTCGGAGGAAACCACCACCGGCGTGCATCGTTTGTACGAGATGGAGAAACGCGGCAAATTGGTTATCCCGGCAATCAATGTCAATGATTCGGTGACCAAATCGAAATTCGACAATTTATACGGTTGCCGCGAATCGTTGGTCGACGGCATTAAACGCGCGACCGATGTGATGATGGCCGGTAAAATCGGCGTGGTTCTTGGATTTGGCGATGTGGGCAAAGGTTCCGCCGCATCGATGCGCAGCCAGGGCGCGCGCGTTATCGTGACCGAAATCGATCCTATCTGCGCGCTGCAAGCCGCAATGGAAGGATATCAGGTCATGACCATGGATCAGGCCGCATCGATTGGCGATATTTTCGTGACCGCCACCGGCAACGTCGATGTCATCACGCTGGATCACATGCGTAAAATGAAAAACCGCGCAATTGTTTGCAATATCGGCCATTTCGACAACGAAATTCAAATCGGCGCCTTGCAAAATCTGAAATGGGAAGAAGTAAAGCCGCAAGTCGACGAAGTAATTTTCCCGGACGGCAAACGCCTGATCGTCCTGGCCAAAGGCCGTTTGGTCAATTTGGGCTGCGGCACCGGCCACCCAAGCTTTGTTATGTCCACTTCCTTCAGCAACCAGGTTCTGGCGCAGATCGAATTGTGGAACAACAGCAGCAAATACGACAAAAAGGTCTATAAGTTGCCGAAACACCTGGATGAAAAAGTGGCAAGATTGCACTTGGACAAACTTGGTGTGCAATTAACGCAACTGACCCCTGCCCAATCCGAATATCTTGGTGTAAAACAAGAAGGTCCTTTCAAAACCGACGCTTATCGTTATTAAATTTTCATGCCCCTAGCGGTAGATCCCATTCATTTGCTGACCGGCGGCGCGTTGGGTGCCAGCGTGTCGGGATTGGTGTTTTGGGTTTTTTACCGCGCGGCATTGAAACCGAAATTAAATTCCGCCCGCGCCCGCGCGGAATATTTGGAAAAATCCGCCCGCCTGTTAGAGGCATCGATCAATCAAAATATCGAAGCGGTTTTATTATGGCCATCCGACAGCACCGAAGAAGTCGCATCGGCCCAATTGCATGAATTGCTAAATATTCCATCGCAAATCCGCAAAGTCGGTTTGATCGACGTATTGAATTTATTTGAAGGATCGGCGCGCGGCGAATTGGATTCTTATTGCCGCGGCTTGCGGTCGAACGGCGAGCCGTTCCGTTTGAATCTAAGCAGCAACAGATTGAAAAAAACTTTTGGCATTCAGGGCGCCAGATTGTTAAGCGACAAGGGATTGTATTTGGGCGATGTATTGCGCATTCGCGATCGCACCGAAGAATTGAATGAAATGGGACGGTTAAGCCAAGAAGTGAAAACCCTTGGCGTCGAAGCGCGCCGTTTGCGCGATGTGTTCGATGCGATTCCCGTACCGATCTGGCTGCGCACCCAGGATCTGGCGATTGCATTTTGCAACAAAGCCTATAAAAACGCGGTCGAAGGCGATCCAACCCTTGCCGCCGCCGCCAGCGCCAAAAAATTCGAAATCGGCGCGGGCGCGCTTGGATCCGATGGACGGTCACTCGCGCAAAAAGCGGTCAATAATAACCGTCCAATGGCGGAACGGCATCACATCGTCATGGGCGGCAACCGCCGTTTGGTCGAATTGCATGAAATTCCAATCACCGTCGGCAGCACGCTGGCCAGCATCGCCGGATGCGCGCTGGATTATTCGAATCTTGATGAAACACGGCGTGAATTGGACCGTCAGGAAAAGGCCCAAGGCGATTTGCTGGAATCGATCGATTCCGCGATTGCCATTTTCGGCACCGACCGCCGTTTGCGGTTTTTCAATACTGCATTCGCCGAACTGATGAAACTCGAAGATACCTGGCTGAATACCAAGCCGGATTTGGGTGAATTGATGGAATCGCTGCGCGACCGGCGGTTATTACCCGAAGTCGCCAATTTCCCGGAATTCAAAAAAAGCTGGATGGAATTATTTTCAACGCTTCTCGATTCCAAAGACGAATTGATGCATTTGCCGGATGGCCGCACCTGGCGCATGCTGACAACGCCACACCCGCTGGGCGGATTGGTATTCATCTTTGACGACGTATCGGATCGTTTCAAACTCGAAGCATCACACCATATGTTGTCCCAGGTACAGCGCGAAACTATCGACAATTTATATGAATCTATCGCGGTGTTCGGCGAAGACGGACGGTTGAAACTGTACAACCCCGAATTCGCCAAATTATGGAAATTGGACGAGAAAAAACTGCAAACCGAACCGCATTTGACCGATATTACCGATTGGACCAAAGGATTTTTCGACGGCGAGAAACGCTGGACCGAATACCGTCAAAAATTGATTCAGGCGCATTCCACCCGCGCCCGCGAAGCAGGGCGCATGGATCGCAGCGATAAATCGATTCTGGATTATTCGATCGTTCCCCTGCCCGATGGCGGATCGTTGTTTTCGTATGTCGACGTAACCGACAGCGTACAAGTGGAAAACGCCTTGCGCGAGCGTACCGAAGCGTTAGAGGCCGCCGATCAATTGAAATCCGAATTCGTCGCCAACGTATCGTACGGTTTGCGCGCGCCATTGACATCGATCATCGGATTCGGCGAAATTTTGAATAACAACTATTTCGGCAAGCTGAACGAAAAACAAAAAGAATATACCAAGGGCATTCTGGACGCGTCGCAAAAATTGTTGACCCTGATCAACGACATTTTAGATCTGGCCACCATCGAAGCGGGCTATATGACCCTGCAATACAGCAATTTCGATGTGCATCCGATGCTGGCATCGGTGATGAATTACGTGCGCGACAGAGCCGCCGCGCAAGGCCTGACCATCGATTTCGAATGTCCGATCGATGTCGGGCAGATCTCCGCGGACGAACGCCGGTTGCGCCAGGTATTGTTCAACTTGCTGACCAACGCGATGAATTTCACCCCGTCCGGCGGCAAGATCGAATTAAAGGGCGAACGCAAAGGCAAGGAAGTTTGGATTACGGTTTCCGATAATGGCGCCGGCATCCCGCCCGAAGATCAGGGCCGCGTATTTGAAAAGTTCGAACGCGGCAGCGCGAAAAAATCCGGCGCGGGATTGGGATTATCACTGGTTAAATCTCTGGTCGAACTGCATGGCGGCAAGGTCGAATTGCAATCCGCGCCGAACAAAGGCACCACCGTAATCTGCAAATTGCCGGTAAAGCAGCCTAAATAAACGATTTTTTATTTCTCAGTCATGCTTGACCGGAATCGCTCCGCAATATACGCTTGTGGAATGGATGGTGCATAATGCTAAGCAGACACGTGTTAATTGAGGATGGGGTAGAAAATTTTCGCCGGAAAAGCGGTATTCAGTTATCTCTAAATTCCTATGTGCGCGGCTTATGCTCCGCCCAAGGAAGTCGGCGACTACCGCTCGGCGCTGGACCGGAAGAAACGATCGAGCATTTAAATGCCTTTGTCCAAGGCCGTGTTGGCGATGGGCGCGCCGCAATTATACAAGCCAAACTGGCGGCGCGGCACGGCGATCGCAAAGAATTTCTGGAGTCCATGAGGACTGTCGCGCAAGTTTTGGATGACGGCATTGGCCCATCCCATTTTGGATCTTCTATGGCAGAACTGCGGAGTTTGGCCTTGGGTATAGTTTCCGAACCAACCGGCATAAGATACGCGTTTCAAGTTCTTGGTTTGGGAAACCTATCGGTGCTGACGCATCTTAAAACGCCGCCGAATACGCCGCACATGACCAGCGATGAAAAACGCGCACAAGCGCAAGAAGAATGGCGCCAAAACCTAACAGCGGATTTGAAACGCCTTTCATCGGCACAACGGATTTTCTAGTCCGTTTAAGCCGCCTTATCCGCCC
>CAZYJI010000001.1:169712-176619 GCA_964647725.1 uncultured Alphaproteobacteria bacterium | reverse complement strand
CCCTTGGTGGTCGAATATTCGAAATGCAGTTCTTGATTCGGATTGATGATTTTATAGGCGCTGTGCGCGACAACCGCGCCTTCGGCAAAACCGGTTTTGCTGACCAATGCGATGAATTTCACCCCATCTGGCGGCAAAGTCGAATTGCAATCCGCGCCGAACAAAGGCACCACCGTTATTTGCAAATTGCCGGTAAAGCAGCCGAAAAACTAAGGCGCAATGCCTAATAATTCCCGGCGTTCTCTAAGCATCATCCGACGTGTTGCGGGCTCAGTATCGCCATGAGGCGCATGGGCAAGGCTGCGGCGGCGCGTAGAGCCAAACAAAGAAAGATCGGGCGCTCGTTCCATGGGCATGACTTTTTTCCCATCGATATATTTTTCGGCTACAACCACATTATCTTTTGTCGTAATTAACGCAGGACCGGAATCACGGTGCAATAAACCCATGCGGTGCCATTCTTGCCTTTGTGCGGATTTTACAAATGGTCCATCATTGGATGATTTGGAAAAAACTTCTACTGTACGCGAAGGTTGATCATCCCTGGAATCAGACCAAGCAAATTTATGCAGGATGCCGGGAAGATATTTAAGATTACCGGGCAGGATCACATTATCTTCAGAACATAGGCCTTGAATTTTTGCTATGCCCTGCGGGGCAATTTTGTACCACAATTTTTCTGCAGTCTGCATTGTTGCTCCGTCTCGGCGCAACGTGATTTCTATATACTCCAGCATCCAGCGTCCGCGCGGCGGGACAATTCTAATTTTAGCATGTGTGATTGGCGTGCTCATAAAACCCTCGCTGTAATTTGCAAAGAATATATCCCTCAAGAACACATCATTACAAGTACAGAGTCAGGTAATTTTCTTGCGTTTTAATCAAGCCGCTTTATCCGCCCCCGGCACGCCCTTGGTGGTCGAATATTCGAAATGCAGTTCTTGATTCGGATTGATAATTTTATAGGCGCTGTGCGCGGCAATCGCGCCTTCGGCAAAACCGGTTAAAATCAATTTCAATTTACCCGCATATTTGGCGATATCGCCGATGGCAAAAATACCGGGTTGATTCGTTGCCGCCGTTGCGGGATCGACCGAAATATAATTGTGATCCAAATTCAAACCCCAATCCGCAATCGGCCCCAATTCCATCGACAAACCAAAGAACGGCAATAAACAATCGGCCTCCAGGCTTCGTTTCTGTCCATCCAAAGTTTCCAGAATCACGTTTTTAATCTGACCACTCGCGCCTTCTAATGCCGATAATTGATACGGCACGACCAATTCAATTTTTCCGGCATCGGTCAATTGTTTCAACCGCGCCACCGATTCCGGCGCACCGCGGAATTTATCACGCCGATGCACCATATAAATTTTCGCGGCAATATCATGTAATGAAATCGCCCAATCCAGCGCCGAATCGCCGCCGCCGGCAATAACGATTTTCTTGCTCCGGAAATCTTCGCGAGCACGAACCATATAATGCACCGATTTGCCTTCATATTGTTCAATCCCGGCAAGCGGCGGGCGGTTCGGGCCAAATGCGCCGCAACCGGCGGCGATAATGATCGCCTTGCATTCAATTTTGGTGCCTTTGGATGTTTCGATTTGCCAGGCATCGCCAACGCGGTTCAATTTTTGCACCTGTTGGCCCAAATGAAATGTGGGCGAAAAAGGCGCGGCTTGTTGTTCCAAATTTTTGATCAAATCCGCCGCCATGACTTGCGGGAATCCGGGAATATCGTAAATCGGCTTTTCCGGATAAAGCGCCGTACATTGCCCGCCCGTCATATCCAAGGCGTCGATCACATGGCAGTTCAGCCGCACCATGCCGCATTCGAAAACCGCAAATAACCCAACCGGCCCCGCGCCAATAATCGCCACATCCGTTTTGTGCATTTTTATCCTTTGAATCCTATGCTATGACTTTATGGATGGATAATATAACGTCTTTTTTAAATTTATCACTAGCGGAATTGGAACGCCTTGCGGGCAAATTGGCCGGGATCTTGCAACCTGGCGATACCATTGGCCTTTCGGGCGATTTGGGTGCCGGAAAATCCACTTTTACCCGGGCCTTGTTGCGTGCGCTGGGCATTACCGAAGACATTCCCAGCCCCACTTTTACCCTGGTTCAATCCTATGATACCGGTCATGGTACCGTATATCACGCCGATTTATACCGGTTGAACGATATGCGCGGTCTTTATGAAATCGGTTTGCTGGACGATATGAAACAAGGCATCCGCATGGTCGAATGGGCGGAAAAAGCATCGGGGTTTTTGCCGGAAAATACCCTGTGGTTAAAGCTGGACTTTACAGAAGATACAACGCAGCGTAATTTGGCCCTAAGCGGCAACAATGTTTGGGCCGCGCGTTTAAAGAACATGCAATGACCTTAACTCGCGATCAGCAAATTCATAAATTCCTGCACGATGCCGGTTGGGCCGATGCCAAGCGCACTTCCATGCGCGAAGATGCCAGCGCGCGTAAATATTTCCGCCTGCAAAAAGGCACGCAAAGCGCGGTATTAATGGATGCCGCCCCGCCATTCGAAGAAGTTCATCAATTCGTGCGCAAGGCGGCGATTTTTTCAAGTTACGGATTGTCGATTCCGCAAATTTATGCGCGCGATGAATCCCATGGATTTTTATTGCTGGAAGATTTCGGCGATATTAGTTTCGCCAAGGCAATCCGCAGCGGCGAAAATGGCGGTGGATTATACCGCGATGCCATCGCCGGTCTGGTGCATACCCACAGCCAGGCCGATATTCAAGCGCGCAAATTGCCAACCCTGGATGATGGGCGATTAATATATTTGGTCAGCTGGATTATCGAATGGTATATACCGTTGGTGCAACCACAGACATTATCGCGCACCATTCGCGAGCGTTTTTTCGAATTATGGACCGATTTGTTCCAGGTTATGCGCGCGGTGCCGCACCATGCGATCCATTTGGATTATCAATTTCATAATTTAATGCTGCTTCCCGGCAAGGCGTCTTATAACCGCTGCGGCATTTTGGATTTCCAAGATGCTTGTTACGGCCCGGTCAGCGCGGATTTGGTGATGTTATTGCAAGACGCGCGCGAAGACGTGCCGGACAATATTGTGAAAACCGGTATCGATCAATATTTGCATGCTTTTCCAAAAATCAACCGCGACGATTTTATGGCGTCTTATGCCGCCATCGCCGCGCATAATGCGGCGCGTATTCTGGGGCTGTTCGCCCGGCTTAAAATCCGTGATGGCAAGGGCCAATATCTGTGCCATATCCCCCGCAATTTGAAATATTTCGAAGATAATTTACGCCATCCGGCCCTGGCGCCGATCAAAGAATGGTTCGACACCCATGTCCCAGCCGAAAAACGCCTGGCGATTCCGGACTTGAAGGCGGCTTAAATTAAAACGTGGCTTTCGGGGCGTAACTGGAATTGCGGTAACGCGCCAGGATCGATTTTGACACTCCCCCATTGATCATCGATTCAATCGCCATATCCAAGGCATTTTTAAATTCCACCTCGCCCTGTTTCAACCCGAATGATTCGGAATAAACCTGCACCGCGCCGATATTATTCAATTGTTTGATTTTACCGGGATTGGTTTTTATGTAATCCTGCGCAAAGGCCTCGTCCAAAATCACCGCATCCGCCTTGCTGCCCGTCAAACTAAGCAATAATTGCGAAGGATCGGAATTTTGCGGCAAGGCCAGTAATTTGGCCGATGGGAAAACGGTTTTCGCCGCCGTATAGGTAACATCGCCTTCAATACCAACGAATTGAATTTCTTTTTTATTCAACGTCGCTGCGCCTTGGGCAAAGCGGTTATCATCGGCGCGCGCATATACATAAGCCGGCGTAAAAAACAACGGACGCGTTAATGTCAATAATTTCATCCGCGCCGGATCCGGCCACAGGCTGGCGCACATCATATCGATTTTTCCGGAATTTAACGCACTGACCACTTCGCCAAAACCGATTTCCGATACCCAATCGATTTTTAAATCCAGTTGGCGCGCAATCGCCTCGGCCTGATCGTAATTGATGCCGCTTAATTGTCCGGTGTTGGGATCCTTCATGAAATAAGGCGGCCAAACGGAATAGCCGCAACGCAACTTGCCGTTTTGCACGACTTGCGTGAACACGGAATTTTTCTCCCCGGCCATGGCAGATGGAACCGAATTCACCGCCTGCAACGTTACAAACCCTGCCAGCAACACCGATACAAACAAAATATAGCGCATAACGCCCTCTTCATTGTTTCCTTTAGGGGTAATATATCGCGCCTATATTTTATATTATACATATTTATTTATGTTTTATATATAATATGGCGATAGAAATTAGGAGAAAATCATAAATGATCACCGCCCAACAAATCAAAGCGGCGCGCGCCTTGCTCGATTGGAAGCAATCGGATCTGGCGGTGGCCGCGGCAATCTCCCTGCCCAGCATCAATAATATCGAACGGCATATCGGATCGCCGCGCACCGATACGATGAATGCGATCCAAATGGCGTTTGAAAAACGCGGCATAGAATTTCTAAGCGGCGGCGTACGGTTGAGTGAAGAAATTTTTGAAATGACCAAGCATGAAGGCGCGGATTTTATTACCTGGTTGAATGACGATTTATTTTCTTGCATGCAGGGGCCGAATGACGAGGCGTTAATGTGCGGCCTGGATGAACGCAAATTCCCCGAATATGCACCGGATGCGATATGAAGCCCATCAACAATCGACCGGATTTAAAGAAAAAATCCTGATCAAATCGGGCGATAATTTCTTTTTGGCCAAGCCCCAGGTTTACAAATGGGTTGCGCCCGAATTGATGGGGACGATACCGTATCTGGTCTATAAAGACCGGCTTGCCATGATTTTATGGGATGCGCGCCGGACGGTTATTATTCGTAATCAGGCCATCGCCGACACGTTTCGTCGCCAATTTGAATTTTTGTGGAAACTGGCCGAAGCGGTCCCGATGGGATCCAAACGCAAAATCGAAGATCCGAATTTTGTTGATTCCTTGGGCAAAAAACCTGCTAAAATCCCGCCGCGTAAGAAATAGGTTATATATGCCCAAAACCATTACCCAAGCGATGATTCTGGCGGCCGGATTCGGCACGCGGTTACGGCCCATCACCGATACGATTCCAAAGGCGATGGCGATGGTGGATGGCAAGCCATTGCTGGATTATGCCATGGGCCATGCGGTCAGCGCGGGGGTTAGAAAAATAATCGTCAATACGCATTATTTACCGCAAGTAATCGAACAACATCTACAGCGCCGCCCAGTGACGATCAGCCACGAAGACGAAATTTTGGAAACTGGCGGCGGCGTTAAACATGTATTGGCCCAATTTGGCGATAAAGAATTTTATGTAATCAACGCGGATTCCTTATGGCTTGATGGAGCAGACCAATTGCTAAATCAACTAGCGAAAAAATGGGATGGCGCGAAAATGGATGGGTTATTGGCGGTAATCCCCAATAAAGGCCAATACCCGGATTTACAAGGCGATTTTTTCATGGCGCATGATGGGCAATTGCAGCGCGCGGGCAAATCCAAACCGCTGCCTTATCATTATATGGGCGTGCAAATTCTACATCCACGTTTGTTTGACGTGTCGCCGGATGGACGGTTCAGTTTGAACGTTCTTTATGACCGCGCCGAAGCACAACACCGTTTATACGGACACGTTGCCGAAAATATCGAATGGTTTCATATTTCAACGCCGCAGGACTTGCAAAAAACCAACGTGTATTTTGCCGATAAAAACCAGCTGATTTCATGAACCTATATAATCTCCCCGCGCATTACCCATTTTTAAAATCGCTGGCGGCGGGGATTATGCAACAATCTGCAGACAGCAAAATTGCGCTGCATGATTTTACCGTTTTATTGCCCAATCGCCGCACTTGCCGCCATTTGCAACAGGAATTTTTGCAACTGAACGGCGGCCAGCCATTATTATTGCCGCGCATCGCGCCCATTGGCGATATTGACGAAGAAGAATTGATTCTGCGCGGCATTGGCGCGGAATCCTTGCCGCCTGCCATGCCTGCCTTGCAACGCCAGGCGATTTTGGCGCGGATGATTGGCGATTGGTATACCGACAAAAAACAAGCGCCGATCGGGTTTTTACAAAGCTGGGCCATGGCTGGTGATCTTGGCACATGGATCGATCAAATCCACCTGGAGCAGTTGGATTTCACGCAAATTAAAAACCTGGCGCCGGAAAATTTCGCTCAGCATTGGCAAGAGGTTAGCGAGTTTTTGTCTATCTTCAGCATAAATTGGCTGCCTATGCTGGAAAAATACGGCATGGTGGATGAATCGGCGCGGCGCGTTTTATTGCTGGAATCGCAAGCGAAATACTGGCGCGATCACCCATCACCGACGCCAATTATTGCCGCCGGATCGACCGGAAGCATGAAGGCAACCGCAAAATTGCTGGCCGCCATTGCCAATATGCCAAACGGATCGGTGATTCTGCCGGGATTGGATCAGCATTTGGACGAGGAATCTTGGCAAGCCATCGATACCACGCACCCACAATTTTTCCTCTCGCAGTTTTTAACGGAAATCGGCATGGAGCGTGATCAAATTAAAATATGGAGCTTCGCGCCGGTGTTGAAAAATCATGGCGCCGACCAATTATGGTCGGATACGCTTCGCCCGGCGCAAGGCGTTGGCGAATGGCGGCAAGTAAAAATCAATACAAACGCCATACAGAATTTGCAATTGATCGATTGCGCCCACACCGACGAAGAAGCGCGCGCAATCGCCGCATTGATGCGGGAAACACTGGAAACGCCCGGAAAAACCGCTGCCTTGGTAACGCCGGACCGGAATTTGACGCGGCGGGTAATGTCGCAATTGCGCCGGTGGAATATCGCGGTGGATGAC
>CAZYJI010000001.1:148872-169702 GCA_964647725.1 uncultured Alphaproteobacteria bacterium | reverse complement strand
TTCCCTTTTTTTCCTTTTTTCTTAAAAATTCCCCAAAGTTTAAACCAAACCTTGCCGGGACAATTTTTATTGTCGCTGGCCCGCGCGATCCAAAACGATTTCCAGCCCGACTTATTATTGGCTTTATTAAAACATCCATTTGCCGCGCTCGGCCAAGATCCGGTTCAGACTCGATTTACCGTATATGCCATCGAAACTGCGTTGCGACGTAACGATGATTTCATATATTCCCCCGCCCTGGGATTGGCGCAATATATAAAATCCGTATCGGATGCCGCGCAAAAGAAATTATTGGAAAAATTCGAATCCATCATCGCGCCGACTTTATCCGAATTTTCCATCGCCGGTTTTATCAACGCCGCCGAATCGCTGGCGCAAACGCCGCAAAAAACCGGTTCCGAGATTTTATGGGCTGGCGAAGCCGGGGATGAAGCCGCGAAATTTTTCTCCGACATCATCAACCTTGGCGCAGATTTACCGCAGATTACCTGGGCGGATGCGCCAGATTTCCTGAATTATTGCTTTGAATCCATCACCGTACGCAAGCCATATGATGCGCATCCGCGGTTGAAAATTTGGGGATTGCTCGAAGCGCGGCTGCAATATGCCGACCGGATTATTTTATCCGGCCTGAATGAAACCGTCTGGCCGCCCGCGTCCGATGGCGACCCGTGGATGAGCCGTCCGATGCGCGATCAATTCGGATTACCGTCGCGCGAACGGCGCATTGGCCAAACCGCGCATGATTTAACCCAATTGGCTTGTCAGCAAAGCGAGATTTTCATCACCCGCAGTAACCGGGATCAAGGCGCGCCTTGTCTGGCTTCGCGGTTTTGGGTGCGGCTGGAAACTTTGTTGCATTCCAAAGGCAAATTGGATGCCGTAAAAACAGCGGCCAAATATTACAAATCGCTGGCGCAATCGTTGGACCAAGCAGATCAGATGATTTCTATATCCGCGCCCAAAGCCAATCCAAAGCCCGATGCAAGACCGCGCGATTTTTCGGCGACATCGATCGAATTATGGATGCGCGATCCATACGCGTTTTATGCAAAATATATTTTACACCTGCGCAAATTGGACGATATCGAGCGCAAATTCGAACATCTGGCGCGCGGCAATTTATTGCATGATATATTGGAAGAATTCACAGAATCCCCGCCAGACAAAAAAAACCATGAATTAATCCGCACACTGGCCGAGGAAAAATTGCGTCCCTGGCTGCATGATCCGTATGTCGCGGAAATGTGGTGGCCACGTTTATGCCGGATTCTGGATTGGTTTGTCGATGTCGAACAAAAACGCCAGGATTTGATTGCGCAAAGCGTGACAGAAACCAAAGGCCAAATTAAATTCGCTATCGGCGGGTATGATTATACCCTATCCGCCACCGCCGATCGGATCGATGCGCACAAAGACGGTGCGATATCGATCATTGATTATAAAAGCGGCAAGGCGCCGACGGGCCCCGAAATCGAATCGGGCCTTAATCCGCAATTACCATTAGAAGCCGCGATATTCAATGGCGGCGGATTCACACAATGCGACAAGGGCCGAATCGGCAGTATAGAATTTTGGGAATTGAGCGCGCAAAATATCCGCGCCTATACCAAGGACCTCGAAGATCTTGCCGATGACGCATTAGATGGATTGCAACGATTGATCGAGCAATACCAAAATCCAAATCAATCCTATACATCGACGCCGCATGGCAGCAAATATGCGCGCAATAAAGATTACCATCATTTATCCAGAATCGCCGAATGGGGCGATACGGGCGAGGCGTCATGATAAAATCCGCCGCGCAGAAATTACCATCGCCGCGCCCGCAATACACGGCCGCATCGCCCGATCATTCGATTTGGGTCAATGCATCGGCCGGAACCGGCAAGACCAATATTTTAACGCAGCGCGTGCTTGGATTATTGCTGCATGGCGTAAAGCCGGAGCGGATTTTATGTTTAACTTATACCAAGGCGGCGGCGGCGGAAATGGCCGCGCGGATCCGGCTGCGGCTGGGCAAATGGGTGGCTATAGACGATGCCGCCCTGTTCGCCGACGTCGAATCGATTATCGGGGACGATGTAACCGATAAAATGTTGTCGCGCGCGCGGTTATTATTCGCCCAGTGCCTGGATACGCCGGATGGATTGAAAATCCAAACCATCCATGGTTTCTGCCAATCGGTATTGCAAAGATTCCCTTTAGAATCCGGATTATTGCCGCGATTCCAAGTATGCGAAGAACGCGAAGCCGCGAAATTATTGCATCAGGCGATGCATCATGTATTGCGCCGCCCGGACAAAGAACCGGAATTGCGCGGTGCCATCGAATTATTGTCCGAAATAATATCGCAAGAAATTCAATTGGAATCGCTGCTGTCCATAATTATTGGCAAACGCAATTGGCTTTTCCAATCGTTGGCGCGGCATGAATCGATTGAATCCATGTTGAAACAAGCGGCGGAATTATCGGGCATTTCCGGACCATTATCCAAAGATGCATTTATGGCGCAAATTTGCGCGGATAAATCCATTGCCATATCGAATTTACGTGCGGCATGTTCGGCGCTGATGGATGGAACCGACGCTGAATCGCGGCGCGGCATTGAAACTCAGCGCTGGCTGGATGCGAAACCGGACACGCGTATAAAAAATTGGCCGGAATATGCCGATATATTTTTAACCGCCGATGGCGAAATCCGCGCCAAGATTATCAATCCAAAAACGGCGGAAAAATATCCGCATGCTTTATCGGCGATACAAAACGAAGCCGCGCGAATCATCGCCGCGCGGAACACCTTAAAAACCTTGGATTTATTGGTTTATAACCATGCCGCGCTGATCTTGGCGATGGAAATATTCACCGAATATAATGCCGCGAAATCCCGCATCGGCGCGCTGGATTACGACGATTTGATTCAATATACATTACGGCTTTTGCAAAAACCGGGAATCGCGCCGTGGATTTTATTCAAACTGGATGGCGGCATCGATCATTTGCTGATCGACGAAGCGCAAGATACTAGCCCCGATCAATGGCACATCGTGCGGTTATTGACGGAAGAATTTTTTGCAGGCACCGGCGCCAAAGGGCGCCCGACATCGGTGTTCGCCGTGGGCGATCCGAAACAATCGATTTACAGTTTCCAGCATGCCGATCCGCGCGGATTCACCGCGATGCAAAATCATTACACCAAGGCCGCATTTGAAATCCGGCAAACATTGCAAGTGATCCCATTGCAATATTCCTATCGTTCCACCATTGACGTATTGCGTATTGTCGATTCGGTTTTCACCGTGACCGACGCCAAACGGGGAGTGAGTTTCTTCACGTCCGCGGAAGAACAAAAGAAATTATTGCAAAACCAAGCCTTGATCGAACATATCGCCATGCGCGACGAAGCGCCTGGAATCGTTGAAATATGGCCATTGGCGCAAGACAGCGAAAAACAAAAAATCCGCCCATGGCATATTCCCGATGCGCGGCAAGAAGCGTTTTCTGCCGCCGAAAAAATGGCCGGAGCGATTGCGCATACAATTGAACAATGGCTGCAGGATGGCGAAATGCTGCCGGGAAATATCTACACCAAGCGCGAAGCCAGAAAAATACAGCCGGGCGATATTATGATCCTGGTACGGCGGCGCAATGAATTCGTGGATTTATTGACCCGCGCATTGAAAAACAAAAATATTCCCGTCGCGGGCGTCGACCGGCTGGTTTTATCCGAACATATCGCGATTATGGACTTACTGGCATTGGCGAAATTTCTGTTATTGCCGGAAGACGATTTGAATCTGGCCACCGTTTTGAAATCGCCCTTACTAAGCTTGCCGCCGGACCGGATCGAAGAATTACTGTTCGATCTTTGCGCGGCGCGCGGTCAAAAAAGCGTTTGGCAGAGATTGCGCGAAACGGGTAATACCGATTTACAAAAGGCGCATGAATATTTGGCGGAATTACTGGACCGATATTCGTTTTTATCGCCGTTTGAATTGTTCAGCGATATTTTAAATCGCTTGGGCGGGCGGAAAAAATTGATCGCGCGGATGGGCGTGGAATGTATCGATCCGATCGATGAATTTTTGAATCTTTGCGCGGGACCGGCGCAAAATATGCATTTGCAGGAATTCGTTGCGTTTATGGTTAACGATACGGTTGAAATCAAACGCGATTTGGAGGCCGGAGAGCGCGGCGAAGTGCGGATCATGACCGTGCACGCATCCAAAGGATTGCAAGCGCCCATCGTTTTCTTGCCCGATACCACGCGCCTGCCAAAACCGAAATCCACCGTGGCGGAATTGCTGTTCGATGAGAAGGAACAGATTTTATTATGGCCCGCGAAACGCGAATGGTTGCAAGGATATGCCCAAAAATTGCGTGACCGCGCCGATCAAGCAACATCCGAAGAATACCGCCGTTTATTATATGTCGCCCTGACCCGCGCCGAAGACCGGTTATATATTGGCGGATATGGCGCGGCCGAACCCGAAAGCTGGTATTCTTATATCGCGCAAGCGGCCTATGACATGACGCAAAATGATGCCGCGAAAACAACCGATTTTGATTTCGCCGCGCATGGATTTGCCGACTGGCAAGGCAGCGGGTGGCGTATTGGCCATTTACCGAAAGTAAAAATTCATCTGCCGGAAGAAGATAAAATCAAATCGATCTCCCTGCCCGGTTGGTTGCATCGCCCCGCCCCTTCTGATCCAACCCCGCCAAAACCGTTAAGCCCGTCCAAACCGGCGGCGGAGCCCGCATCGATTTCACCGACCGCGCAGAACGGTGCACGAGGCATGGGAATTTTGCGCGGAAAAATCATTCACCGTTTATTGCAAAGCCTGCCGGATATAGATCCGGAAAAACGCGGCGCCGCGATGCAGAATTTTATAAAACCATATGTGGTGCAAATCGGCGCGGCGGAAGCAGAAGAAATTATCGCGGAAATTAAAACCCTGTTCGATCAACCGGAATTCGCCGAATATTTTGGGCCAACTTCGCGCGCCGAAGTTCCGGTCAGCGGTAAAATTGGCGATAAAATCATTATGGGACAGATCGACCGATTGAGCATTACCCAGGAGACAATCAAAATCCTGGATTTTAAAACCAACCGCCCGCCACCAACCGACCCCGCGAACACCCCGGAAGTGTATTTGCGGCAAATGGCGGCCTATACGGCTTTGCTGGAAAAAATCTATCCACAACACCGGGTAGAAGCGGCCTTATTATGGACCAACATCGCCAAACTTATGCCCTTGCCAGCCGCGATTCTGGCGCGGTATAAACCCTAGATATCTTTCCGGGACAGCTTATATATTTATATATAATGGCTCAACGGCAACTTTAAACGATAGGTGAATACATGGGTACGATTGAAATCAGCGATCAAAATTTTGATGATAAAGTTTTGAAATCATCCAGCCCTGTTTTGGTCGATTTCTGGGCCGATTGGTGCGGACCATGCAAAATGATCGCGCCGGTTTTAGAAGAACTGGCCAACGATTTTAACGGCCGCGTCACCATCGCCAAAGTCAATATCGACGACAGCCCGATGACCCCAGGCAAATACGGCGTGCGCAGCATTCCAACATTGATGCTGTTCAAAGACGGCAAATTGGTCGACAGCCAATTGGGCGCGCAGCCAAAGGGCAAATTATCCGCCTGGATCGAAAGCAAAATCGCTTAATATTATTGGCGCATTCTTCGCGCCGCGACCAATCCCGCCAATCCTGTCAGCAACATAATATTGCTAGGCGTTGGGGCTTGCGTGGGGATTTCCGGTTGCGGATTTTTGGCTGCTACCAGTGACATGATCATAACCGGCGGAAACTGACCAGTTTGCGTGCCAAAAACCATTTCCTGATCCGATTTAGAATCGCCGAAAGAAAGTTTGACAATAATCACGGGCAAATTTTCCGGTGATGCCGTTTTTGAAAAACAAACGGCGTGCATCGGGGTTGACTGCAAATCCATTTCCGAAGAGACATTCGATTGTGGCAATTGCGTCGCCGCGGAAAGCACCGCAAGACCGCACAATAATCTGGTGCCTTGCATACTATGATGATAAGGCATTGTACCCTCGTTTATATTATTTGAACTAATATTACTATATATTATAAAATATAGCAATATTAATATTATATAATATTATTATTTTGTATAATTATTTTATTACTGGTGGGTGGTCAGAATTCGGCCAGCCAGATAAAGCGAACCAGCGATCAAAATCCGCACAGGGCCTGGATGTATTTGTTTAAGGTGCTGAATCGCCTGCGATAGGTTTTCCGCCGCCAATGCCGGAATGCTTAAATTATGCGCGATCCCGACCAGGTCTCGCGGTTTTGCCGATTTTTCTTCGCCATCAATGGAAATGGCGCACAGCGATTTAATTTTATCTTTTAGCGGCGATAAAAATCCGGCCGCGTCTTTGTTTTGCAGCATGCCCATAATCATAACCCAGGGTTTGTCGTCCCTGCGATCGATAAAATCGGCGATGATGTGCCCGGCCGCCGGGTTATGCCCGCCATCGAGCCATAATTCATCGCCACTTTGCAAATACGCAAACGCAGGCCCCGATTGCAAATGTTGCATCCGTGCCGGCCATTCGGCATTCAACAAACCTTCGACGATATGGTCCTGGGTGATCGTAAATCCATCGAGCCGTTCCGCCGCTGCAATCGCGGTCGCGGCGTTATAAATTTGATGCGCGCCGGGCAATTTCGGTAAAGGCAGGTCATAAGTATTCACGCCTTCATACTCAAACCCATGTTCCAAAAGCTGCGCTTGCCAAAATACGCCATACATAAAAGGAACGGCGTGAATACTTAACCCATAATCCATAATCACTTTTGCGGCATTGGGGTGTTGTGGCCCAACAATCGAAATCGCGCCCTGTTTTTGAATACAGGCTTTTTCATACGCGATTTTTTCAATCGTATTGCCCAGAAATTCAGTGTGATCGATCGATATCGGCGTAATGATGGTCATGACCGGATTTGGAATCACATTGGTTGCATCGAACCGCCCGCCAAGGCCAGTTTCCAGCAATACAATATCCGCGTCCATTTTTTCAAACGCCACGAATGCAGCAGCGGTAGTCAATTCAAAGAACGTGATTGGTTTATCGCCATTCGCGCGTTGTACCGATTCGATAATATCGATTAAATGATCGTTGCCGATCAATTCACCCGCCAGGCGAATCCGTTCGTTAAACCGCACCAAATGCGGCGAGGTGTACACATGCACGCGGTATCCGGCCGATTCCAGAATCGCCCTTAAGTAAGCGATGCAAGATCCCTTGCCATTGGTTCCGGCCACATGAATCACGGGCGGTAAATTCAAATGTGGATTGCCCAGCGCCGCGAGCAATTCATTCATGCGCGATAAATCCAGATCGATTTGTTTCGGGAAAATAGTTTGCAAACGCGCGGCCAATTGCCCCAGCCGCGATTGAATGGGATCCGATATATCAAGACCGATGGTCATGCGATTAATATCTTGGCAACGCGGCGGCCGCCGGTTTTTTATTGTACAGCAAAAGCCCGATCAATTTCGATATTTCCGATTTCATATCTTTGCGCGGAACCACCATGTCGACCATGCCGTGTTCCATCAGATATTCGGCCTTTTGAAATCCTTCGGGCAATTTTTGGCGAATAGTTTCTTCGATCACGCGCGCGCCGGCAAACCCGATCACCGCGCCCGGTTCCGCCATGGTGATATCGCCAACCATCGCGAACGATGCCGATACGCCGCCGGTGGTTGGATCGGTCAGGATCACGATATACGGCAAACCGGCTTCTTTGATGCGGCGCGCGGCGATAATGCTGCGCGGCATTTGCATCAACGATAAAATTCCTTCTTGCATACGCGCCCCGCCCGATGCCGGAATCGCGATCAATGGCGCGCGTAACATCAATGCGCGGTCGGATGCCAGAACCAAACCTTCGCCCACGGCGGTGCCCATCGATCCGCCCATGAAACTGAAATCGAACGCGGCGATGACCACATCCATGCCATCTATTTTGCCTTCGGTAACCAAAATTGCATCATGCGTATGGCCTTTGGCATTGGCGTCGCGCAAACGGTCGGAATAGCGTTTTTTATCTTTGAATTTTAAGGGATCGACCGGAACCGGCGGCACCGGCGTGATTTGATATTGCCCGCCATCATACATCATTTGCAAACGGCGTTTAATGGCGATGCGGAAATGATAACCGCATAATGGGCAAACTTGCGTATTCGCCTCGACGTCTTTTTGAAACAGCATCTGGCCGCAGCCATTGCATTTCTGCCAAAGATTGTCCGGCACTTCTTTCGCGCCAACCAGGGCACGGATTTTAGGACGAACGAGGTTAGTGAGCCAGTTCAATGGAAAATTCCAAATTAATTATAATACGGCGCCGATTTCCTGCACGATGCGTTTGGCAGCATCGATTGGATCTTTGGCGCGGGTGATCGGACGGCCAACCACCAGATAATCCGATCCGGCTTTGATCGCATCGGCGGGTTCCAGCGTGCGTTTTTGATCATGCGCGTCGGCTGACCAGCTTGGGCGAATGCCGGGGGTTACCAACAGAAAATCTTTGCTGCGTTGGTCTTGCAATAAATTTAATTCGCGGGCGGAGGCAACAACGCCATTCAGGCCACATAATTGCGCCATTTCCGCGAGTCTGCGAACGCGATCGGTGGCTTTTTGTTTGTAACCGAGTTCGGTCAAATCTTCGTCATCCAAACTGGTCAGTACCGTTACGCCAAGCAATTTCGGCGGGGTAATTTTCATTTTTGTTGCGGTCTCCATAGCGACTTCGGCCGCTTGGCGCATCATATCGCTGCTGCCACCAGTATGGATGGTCATCATCGACACGTTCAGCTTGGTTGCGGCCTTGACGGCGCCAGAAACAGTATTCGGAATATCGTGGAATTTCAGATCGAGCATGATCGGTATGCCGATTGCTTGAATCTTGGCAATGCCTTGCGGCCCGTGCGAGGTAAAAAATTCGAGACCCAGTTTAAATCCGCCAACATGGTCTTTTAAGTCTTTGGCCAATTTGCTGGCAAAGTCCATGTCATCCGTATCGATGGCGCAGATTACTCGGTTCTTAGCGGTTAGTTGTTGTGGCAAATCAATCCTACCTTTACATCCTTACATTACATCTTTGGTATATGGTCTTTTTCTAATTTATCCAATTGTCTTTTTTGTGACGCATTTTCTGCGCGTAAATTCAATAACTTGGCGTAATTGCGCAAACATCCGGCAATAAATCCAACCGCCAATAACAGGATTACCAAAACACTTTGCGGCGCGGCGATTTCATACGGCAACGGCCAAAGATTGATGGCAACCAGGGCTGGATTGTAAATGGTGAAGGCGATCAGCCACAAAACCAGCAACGGCAAGATCAGAAAACGGAATAAGGATCCGATGAAATGCATGAAAACCCGGCAATATTATAGGGGACGCGGATTAATTGGATCCGCCATCCTTTTTATTGAGACGCGCCCGCAATTCCTTGCCGGTGCGGAAGAAAGGAACTTTTTTCTCCGCGACATGCACGGTTTCGCCGGTGCGTGGGTTGCGGCCAGTGCGCGCGCGACGTGCCTTGGTGCCAAAGGTACCAAAACCGCGCAACTCCACACGGTGACCTTTTTCCAGCGCGATGGTGATCGATTCAAACATGCAATCGATAATGCGTTCGATATCATGCTGCAAAAGATGCGGATGCGTGCCGGATAAATGTTGGATCAATTCCGAACGTGTCATGGAATAAAACCTCTCTGTCAAATTATTAGAAAATCGCGGCCGCTGAATCGATCAAATTTGAGTTCAATAGATTCAATGACTTAGATCATCAAGTCCAGAGTGCCAGAATGTGGCGAACCCGTCAAGTGATTGAATATTAAGGGATTTAATTTAATAATTACATAAGATATTGAAATAAAACAATAAAATTATACAAAGACCGGAATTGCCATCCTTTGGATACTTTATTATATTCGCGACCAATCAATATATAAGGAGGGGTTCTCGTTTATGGGTTTGATTTCTTTGCGCCCGGCTATCGCGGAAGACGCCGTATTTGTCGATCAACTGACCCGTTCAGTGATGGAATCTTATGTCCGGCAAACTTGGCAAACCGAAGAACAAGTCGAAGCGTATTTTTACAAAAACCGTTTTGACCAGCCGACCACAAAAATCATTCAATATGATGGCAAGGATATCGGCCGCGTTTCGGTATTGACCGGCGAAAATCAAATTTCAATCGATAATATTCATATTCTGCCGGAACATCAAAACAAAGGCGTCGGATCAAGCATTATTCAAAAAATTCTCGACCAAGCCGCATCGTTAAATCTGCCGGTGACGTTACATGTCTTGAAAACCAACCCGGCCAAGAATTTATACGATGCGCTGGGTTTCAGCGTTCTGGAAGACGAAACCCACCGATATTACATGAAACGGCCACCCCATCAAAACGTCGCAGCGGCTTAAACAATATCAGGACAATAAAAAACCCGCCATTTCTGGCGGGTTTTTATTTGGTATCGATTTTTGAAAATTACTCGGCTGTATCCGAAGATTCAGCTTTTTCTTTTTTCTTCTTCGCGGCTTTAGCGGGTTTTTCTTCCGCTGCACCTTCAGACGATTTACGTCCTAAGGCTGCGCCTAAGATGTCGCCCAAACGTGCGCCGGAATCGGTCGAACCGTATTCTTCCATCGCTTGTTTTTCTTCGTCGATTTCGCGTGCTTTAACCGACAGCGCGACTTTGCGCGTGGCTTTTTCGATGCCGGTGATTTTGGCATCGATTTTTTCGCCAACCGCAAAACGGTCGCTGCGTTGTTCGCTGCGATCGCGCGACAAGTCGCCCTTGCGGATGAAACCGGTTACGCCTTCGACCACGGTTACTTCAAGGCCAGCGTCGACAATCGAGGTGATGGTGCAAGTGACCACATCGCCTTTTTTGAGTTTCGACAATGCTCCTTCGAACGGATCGCCGGTCAATTGCTTGATACCAAGCGCTACGCGTTCTTTCTCCGGATCGATATCCAGCACTTTTACTTTTACTTTGTCGCCCTTTTTGTAATTTTTCAGGGCTTCTTCGCCAGTTGCGTTCCAATCGATATCGTTGGCATGGACCAAACCGTCCACATCGCCGATAAGGCCGATGAACAATCCGAAATCGGCGACGTTTTTAACTTCGCCTTCGAATTCAGCGCCGGTTGGGAATTGTTCTTTGATTTGATCCCACGGATTCGCCATGCATTGTTTCAAGCCGAGCGAAATACGACGTTTGGCCAAATCCATATCCAAAACCATGACTTCGACTTCTTGGCTGGTCGACAGGATTTTGCTTGGGTGAACGTTTTTCTTGGTCCAGCTCATTTCGGACACGTGCACCAAACCTTCGACGCCGGCTTCGATTTCAACGAATGCGCCGTAATCGGCGATGTTGGTCACGCGGCCTTTCAATTTGGTTCCGGTCGGATATTTCGCCTGTACCGCTGCCCATGGATCTTGCTCCAGCTGTTTCATGCCGAGAGAGATGCGGCCATTTTCCTGGTTAAAGCGGATGACCTGCACTTTTACTTGCTGGCCGACCGATAAAACTTCGGATGGATGGTTGACGCGTTTCCACGATACATCGGTAACGTGCAACAAACCGTCGATGCCGCCCAAATCGATGAACGCACCGTAATCGGTGATGTTTTTCACAGTACCGGTCAAAATCTGACCTTCGGAAATGTTGCTGACCAGTTCATTGCGCGCTTCGGCACGGGATTCTTCCAGAATCGCGCGGCGAGATACAACGATGTTGCCACGCTTGCGGTCCATTTTCAAAATCTGGAACGGTTGCGGGGTGTTCATCAACGGCCCAACATCGCGCACTGGACGAATGTCCACTTGCGATGCAGGCAAGAAAGCAACGGCGCCGTTCAAATCGACGGTGAAACCGCCTTTGACTTTGCCGAAAATAGTACCGGTAACGCGTTCTTGGCTTTGATGGGATTTTTCCAAAACTGTCCAGGATTCTTCGCGTTTGGCGCGTTCGCGGGATAACACGGCCATGCCGTCGCGATCTTCGTACCGTTCGATGTATACATCGATCGAATCGCCCGCCTTGATTTCCGGCGCCTGGCCGGTCAAAGCAAATTCGCGAAGCGGAATGCGGCCTTCGGATTTCAATCCGACGTCCACGGTGGCGTAATCGCCGTCAATGCTGACGATCAAGCCTTTGACCACTTTGCCTTCGGAGGCAACGCTGGTTTCATAAAAATCTTTTAATAGGGAGGCGAAATCTTCGCCGGTAGTAGATGTAGATGGTGTGGTTTCTTTTTTTGCCACTGCACTTGTCCTTGCCATTATATTAGTCCTCAACTTTCAACGAAATAGTCGGGGCATGGCAAACTCTCCCGGCAAAAGGAGATGTTCGGTCCTGCCCCTACTTTGCGGATTGCTTTATTTCGGTCATACCGGAATGAATCAACGGCTAACTTACTGGCAATCCTTGGATTTTTGTTGGACGTAATCTAACGCTTTGGCCAAAACATCGTCCGCGGTCATACTGGTAGTATCCAGGTGATGCGCATCCGATGCCATTTTCAGCGGGGCCGTTTTGCGGCTGCTGTCGCGGCTGTCGCGTTGTTTTAAATCTTCAAAAACCTGGGTTTGTATAGCCTCTATCCCCTGGTTTTGCAACTCTTTTAGGCGTCTTTCGGCCCGAATCGCGGGATCGGCCGTGACATAAAGTTTTACCTGGGCTTTGGGACACACTACTGTGCCAATATCGCGGCCATCCAGCACCGCGCCGCGCTTGCCGCCGGGGGGATTTTGCGCAAAATCGCGTTGTAATGGCAGTAAAATCTGCCGAACCGCCGGGTAAATCGCCACTTTAGACGCGGCTTGGGAAACATCTTCGCTGCGTAATGATTCGTATTGCAAATCTTCGATTCGCACCTGGCGCGCGGCCCAGGCGCAATCCTCTTCCAATCCAATATTTTTATTATTTTTCAATACGATAAAGGCGGTTTGGCGGTACAATAGACCGGTATCGAGATAGGCAAAATCCATCTTTTCCGCCAATTTGCGGGCCAAAGTGCCCTTGCCGGACGCGCTGTCGCCATCGATTGCAATAATAATACTCATGGGGGTTGTTGTTATGGGCGGGGGCATTAATTGTCAAGAGAAGGCTTGTCCACCGCAAATTATTAGTTTTCTTGACATTCGGCCCTAGATTTGGCAAATGGCGCGCATCCTGAAATTGGCGATTCATTCCGTTTATCAAAGGCCCTTCCATTATGGCGAAAAGCAAATCCAAAGCGAAATCCACCAATAAAAAACCCGATAAACCGGCAAAAGCCGCGAAAAAACCGGTAAAACCAGCCGCCAAGCCAGCAAAGGCCGCGCCTGTAAAACCGGCAAAAGCACCGGTAAAACCCGCGCCAGCCGATAAGACCAAAGGCAAAATGCCGCCGGCAAAAGCGCCGTTGCCGGTAAAAAAACCAGCCAGTTTGATTCTTAGCCTGGCGGCGGGAAGCAAACCGGAATGGGGCGTAAAGCGTATTTGCCCGTCCTGCACCGCGCGGTTTTACGATATGAAAAAAGATCCGATCATTTGCCCGAAATGCGAAACCGAAATCGATCCCGAAGTCATCACCAAAAGCCGCCGTGGACGCGGCGCAGCAGCCGCAGCCGCGGCAGCAGCCGAAGCCGAAAGATTGAAGAAAAAGAAAATCGCCGTATCCGAGGATGACGAAGATATTGAAATCGAAGATTTACCGGAAATCGACGCCGACGACGACGAAGCTGAAGAAGGCGGCGAAGAAGTAATCGAAGATACCGGCGATCTGGGCGAGGAAGAAGAAGAGCTCGCCACCGTAATCACGGACGATTAATCCGCGAGTTTCAAAGGCTTCCGACAGCGTCGCAAAGCGATAAAAACATATATTGTATTTTGCATAGGGAGTTTGTATAAATCCCACTCTCTGTCCACTGGACAAGGGGCCCGTAGCTCAGCTGGGAGAGCGCTACAATGGCATTGTAGAGGTCGTCGGTTCGATCCCGATCGGGTCCACCATTTTTCATCTTAAGAATTTAATATTGATATGGTTTCTGTGCGCGTAATCCAACGCCTGCGCCGAGTTCGTATTTATCCAATGTTTTATCGACAAAACCGGTATTGACCAATTCGGCGATACCGGCATTGACCGTGTTTTGCAGAGCGATATCGTTATTTGGCATAATCACCGGCGAGGTTGGATAAACGCGTACCGGATTTTGCGCGGTAATGTTTTTCAGCTTGCCGGAATTATTTTTTAAATATTGCTGCACGGCATAATTTTCGGTCAATACCGCATCCGCCTTGCCCGTAACCACGGTTTCATACAACGCGCCGATATCGCTTAGATTCGGCAGGGATATCAATTTGGCTTTTGGAAAATCTTCGCCAACCATTACGCCCAACAACGAACCGTCAGTGGAAACGAATGTATATTGCGGATCGTTCAACCGCATCGCGTCCGCATCAAACCGCGTATCGTCGGGACGCACATAAACATTGACGGCGGAATAATAAGCCGGAATGGAATAGGCGATCAATCTTCCTTCATTGGCGGAATTCCATCCGCCACTGCAAACCAAATCATACCGCTCCGCCTGCAAGCCGGAAATAAAAGTGGCCCACCCCACTTCTTCGCCCCACTCTACTTTCAATTTTTGCCGCCGTGCCATTTCATTGACGATATCGTAAAACGCGCCACTCAATTGTCCTGTATTTGCATCTTTGAGAACATACGGCGGGTACAGCACATACCCACACCGAATAGTTTGTGTTTGCATGATTCGTTCATACGCGGTTTGTTTTGCGGCAACCGTTGGCGCGATACCACCTCCGGAAAAAGCCCAATTCCATAGCGCCGCAATGACCACGGCGATAGCGATAATATGCAAATAAAAACTAAGTGTGGATTTGGGCATGATATTTCTCGCTAATTGTCATCCCGAGCGCATGCGAGGGATCTACAGATATAAGGCCTTATGTCTGGCGATCCCTCACCTAAAGGTTCGGGATGACAGAACTGTTAATTCGCTTTGGCGGGATTCTTATCGTGCGATTTCAACCAGGATTTCATTTGCGCGATTTCTTTTTCTTGTGCCACGATAATATCTTGCGCCAGTTTTTTTACCTCGGCATCTTTGCCATATTGCAAAACTACTTTGGCCATATCGATTGCGCCTTGGTGATGCGGGATCATGCCGCGCACAAAATCGATATCGGCATCGCCAGTATAGGCAATGATCATTTTTGAATGCATTTCACCGGTGGCTTTTTTAAACGCCTTGGTGGATTCTGTTTGGGAGGCTTCATTCACCGCTTTGTCGGTGGACGTATCGCCATGATTATGAATTATTTCCGCAGGCGCTTTTGGCAGCGGGGATTTTTCCGCCTTTCCGGCAAGCGTTTCCGCCGATGCCGATGTAGACAATAAAGCAAGAATGGCGAATGTCGAAAAAATATGTTGGATTTTCATTAAAGCCTCTCTTTTATAAAAAATCGGATTAGATTGAATAAATGTAAGGAAAACAGGGTTAAAAAGCAATATTGCCTTTTAATTTTAATCCTTTAGATTTGAGGCCCATATCAATCAAAAGGTTAATATCGTGCTTAAAAACATTATTTGTCCAGTCCACCGCGAAGGTTGGAGTTTCGTCGCCATTTTCGGCATCGTCGCTTTTTTATTATCAAAATTGTCTTGCAATCTCGGCTGGGTTGGCCTTATCGCTACCGCCTGGTGCGCGTATTTCTTCCGCGATCCCGTGCGCGTAACTCCGCAACGTCCAGGTCTGGTCATTTCGCCGGCTGATGGATTGGTGCAATCGATCGTCATGGCCGCGCCGCCGCCAGAATTGAATTACGGCAACGAACTGCGCACCCGAATTTCCATTTTCATGAACGTGTTCGATGTGCATATCAACCGCGCGCCGATGGATGCGACGGTGAAAGAAGTAAAATACATCCCTGGAAAATTTTTTAACGCCTCGCTGGACAAAGCCAGCAAGGACAATGAACGGCAGATTTTCGTGCTCACCCTGGCCGACGGCAAGGAATTGATCGTGGTGCAAATCGCTGGCTTGGTCGCGCGGCGAATTTTACGCTGGGCCAATCCAGGCGATGCGGTTCGCGCCGGCCAGCGGATCGGCATGATCCGGTTCGGCAGCCGCGTCGATGTGTATTTGCCGGCAGGTGTCAATGCGCAAGTGATCGAAGGGCAGCGAGTATTGGCAGGCGAAGCCGTTCTGGCCGATTTTAAATCCAGCGAAGCGCCTCGCACCGGCACGCCACAATAAGGAACCAGGTCATGAAAACCAAGCAGCGCCTTAATAATATAAGACTGGATACAACCAAGAAATTGTCGATCAATAAGCTGATCCCCAATATTTTAACCATAATCGCGCTGTGTTGCGGTTTGACCGCGATCCGGTTTGCCATCGAAGGTAAATTCGAATATGCGGTCATGGCGGTATTGATGGCAGCGATTTTGGATAATCTGGACGGAAGAATTGCGCGATTGATCGGCGGCACATCGGGATTCGGCGCGCAACTAGATTCGTTGGGCGATGTGGTATCGTTCGGCGTCGCGCCGGCGATGGTCATGTATTTCTGGACGCTAGATCAATTGGGCCGGGTCGGTTGGGCGGCGGCATTATTGTTTGTCGTTTGCGCGGCGGTGCGATTGGCACGATTCAATTTAGAGGTCGATGTCGAAAAACCGGCGTTCAAATATAATTATTTCACCGGCATGCCAACCCCGGCGGGCGCGGCATTGGCATTAACGCCATTGGTGATCGGACTGCAATTCGGCCATGATTGGGTGCGCGTGCCGGCGGTGATTGCGGTTTGGATGATTTTCCTGGCTGGTATGATGATCAGCCGGATTCCAACATTTTCATTTAAAAAAATAAAAATTCAGCACGCGGATATTTCCCTGATGCTGGTCGGCGTTGGCGTGTTGATGGCGGCGTTATTCGCCGAACCTTGGCTGACGCTGGGCTTGATCGCGTTATGTTATATCGGATCGATCCCATTAAGTTATCAAACTTATACGGAACAAGAAAAAGCCTGGCAGCAACAAAAATTGGAAAATAATGGCGCGGCGATACAAGTCGTTGCCCCATCGCCATCCGATCAAATCAGGGCCTAAGCCGCCGCTTCAGATTCATCCGATTTTTCGTAAACCCAAACCGTGACCGGCGGGATATTTTCCCACACTCGGCCCGCCAGACGCACATTCAGGTTTAAATGTTTGGGGCTGAATGGCGGCAATAATCCATAAGAAAACTGGATAAACCTTCCGCCTGGTTTCATGACGGCAAAAGATTGCTGCATAATAGCGCGGCATATATCGCGCGGAATGGTCAATAACGGCAAACCGGAGACCACATCGGTAAATTCGCCGATCGTTTCAGGCGGGAGAATTTTATCCAACTCCGACGCGTCGCCTTCGATGGTGCGCACATCGGGAAATTTCTTGCGCATAAAATTGGCCAGGTTTTCATTGCGTTCGACCAGAACCAATTTATCCGGCTTGATGCCATGATTTAAAATTTCTTGCGTCAGCGGCCCTGTCCCCGGCCCCAATTCCAATACCAGCGCGTCTGGCGATGAAATTTGCGCGGCCATAAACCGGCCCAAGGGTGGCATGCTTGGCGCGATGGCGGCGACCTTTAGCGGTTGGCGCAGCCATTCTTTGAAAAAAACTTTTAAGGAAGCAATCGTTGACATGTACCCTCGTCTATTACGGCAAGGCCCGTACGCTAGTCCTGTTTTATGAATTTTGCAAAAGCAATTATTCCACAATAAGATAAAAATGTGATTGGTTTGCCTTTTTTAGACCGCAATTAATTGGGCGCCGGTAATTTTATGCAATTCTTGCGGGGTCACACGCATTACCTTGTATGGATGCCCGGCTGCAACCCAAATTTCGGCATATTGAAATAAAGATTCGTCCATAAAGGTACGCACCGGCTCCGCATGCGCGAATGGCGGCACCCCGCCAATCACATATCCGGTTTTTTCCCGGACGAAATCGGCGTCAGCCTTTTCCAATTGCAAATTATTTTGATTGGCCAATTTTTTAGCATCGACGGTATTGACGCCGCTGGTAATGACCAATACCGCTTGGTCCTGCGCTTTATCTTTAAATATGATCGATTTGCCGATTTGCGCGACGGTGCACCCGATTGATGCGGCGGCTTCGGCGGCGGAACGGCAAGTTTGCGGCATTTCTTTTACCACAATTCCAAGGCCCTGATTTTCAATAAATTCTTCGATTTTATTTTTAGACATTGATCACCTTCTACGGCCAACCATACAAAAAAACCGCGCCCCTGCCAAGCCTGGCTTGACTTTGCCGAACCTGGCCGTATTATAGAACAAAGCAAGAACATGAAAGAGGCCTATTATGCAACAAGTTGAATGGTTGATATTGGATTTGAATAGTTTCTTCGCCTCCTGCGAACAACAGGCGCAGCCGCATTTACGGGGCCAGCCCGTGGCGGTGGTCCCTTCCCTAACCGACAGCACCTGCGTCATTGCCGCAAGTTACGAGGCAAAAAAATATGGTATTCACACCGGTACATCGGTGGCAGATGCCAAAAAATTATGCCCGCATATTCATCTGCAAGTCGGGCGGCATCGTTTATATTTGGAATATCATCATGCCATCATCAAGGCGATCGAGGAATATTTGCCGATTGAAAATGTGATGTCTATTGACGAATTTTCCTGCAAATTAATGGATAATGAAAAACCGGTCGATGCGGCAATCACAATCGCCAAAAAAATCAAAGCCAATATCCGCGCCAAGGTAGGGGAATGTTTAACGTCTTCTATTGGCCTTGCGCCGAATAAATTTCTGGCCAAGGTCGCATCCGATATGAAAAAGCCGGATGGATTGACGGTGATTACCAAATCGGATTTGCCGGAAAAATTATTGAGGCTGGATTTGTCGGATTTATGCGGGATTGGCGATGCAATGTCGCAACGGTTGAACAATGCCGGGATTTTCTCGATCGAGGATTTGTATGACGCATCGGCCGAAGAATTGCACGATATTTGGGGTGGAATCGAAGGTGACCGGTTTCACTCCATGCTGCACGGTGAATCGGTATACCGGCCGCAATCCGAACGGCGCAGCATCAGCCATCAACATGTGTTGGAGCCGCCCTTGCGCAACCGTGATGGCGCGCGGAAATTTTCCCGGTATTTGTTGATGAAGGCTGCCCAGCGTTTGCGCAGTCTGGGTGTTTATTGCAAACGTCTGTCGGTGCAGGTGAAATTCACTAAACCCGGCGGATATTGGTCGAACGATATCACATTCGGCGAAACCCAAAGCAGCCCGGATTTATTGACCTGGCTCGAACAAATGTGGATGGATGTGCCGGATGGAGCGCCGTTGCGGGTGACCGTAGTGCTTTCCGATTTCATCGCCGCAGGGTCGCATCAAATGGATTTATTCGCCATGACCCGCCAGCAAAAAATCGAAGAAAATCTTTTGGGATCCATCGATAAAATCAATAAACGCTATGGTTATGGCACAATCGGGTTTGGCGATTTGAAACCGGATTTCCGGCATTTCAACGGCCGGATCGCGTTTCAAAAAGTGCCAAGTTTCGAAGAATTCTAAGCCGCATTTGCCCCCAAAAAGCCGCAAACTATTCCTTTTAAGGATTGACCGGACATGGATTTACCGGTAAGAAACGGCATCTGATCCCGCATTGCAAAAATGCTTTTTAATCAACGGAGAAACTTCATGAATAACAACTTCAAAAAAATCATTCTGGTCCTTGTGGCCATCGTGGTTGTCGTTGGCGCAAGCCAATATTTCGGTCAAACCAGCTCTAGCTCGAATTCCAGCAGCTTGACCAGCCTGACCGCGCCAACTGGCAACAGCAATACCGCCAGCAACACCGGCAACAGCAATTTGAGCAGCGATGACCAAGCCGCTAACGCCGCAATCACCGCCGCTGCCAAAAACGCATTAAACAGCAACAACAGTGCTTCGAGCGACAGCGCAACCGCAACCGTGGCCGCCACAATTGCTTCGAACAGCAGCTTGAAAACTTTCAACAGCTTGGTACAAACCGCTGGCTTGAGCAGCATTTTGACCAGCCCAGGTCCGATCACCGTGTTCGCGCCAACCGATGCCGCTTTTGCAAAATTGCCAGCAGCAACTTTGGCCAACTTGCAAAAATCGGAAAACAAAGCCGAATTGCGCCGCATCCTGAGCTATCACATCAGCAACGGCAAATTGGCTTCGGCTGATTTGGCAAAATCGACCAGCCCGCAAACTTTGGCTGGCCTGTCGATTACCACCAGCAACAGCGGCATGACTGTTAACAATGCCCAAATTGCCAACGCAAATATCAACGCCAGCAACGGCATCATCCACACGATCGATACCGTGTTGATGCCATCTTCAGCAAGCGTTCCAACCAACTAATCTTGGTTTGAATTTGTATTAAAGGCGGCCCCAAGGGCCGCCTTTTTTATTGGCACTTATTTTTTCAAGGGATACAGCAAACACGCATCGCCATAAGAATAAAATCGGTAATCATTGGCGATCGCATGCGCATAGGCGTTCTTAATTTCATTCATTCCCGCAAAGGCCGATACCAGCATTAGTAATGTCGATTGCGGCAGATGAAAATTGGTCAATAAAATATCGACGGTTTTAAATTCATATCCAGGCGCGATGAAAATTTGCGTCTCCCCTTGGCGCGCGGAAATTTCTCCCCGCGACGATACCGATTCCAGCGATCTGGCCACC
>CAZYJI010000001.1:65842-148862 GCA_964647725.1 uncultured Alphaproteobacteria bacterium | reverse complement strand
CGCAATAATCCGCCCGCCATTCTTTTTCACGTCGCGAATTTTATCTGCGGTTTTGGGCGACACATCGTACCATTCCGCATGCATCACATGATCGGATAATTTTTCCGCGCGCACCGGCGCAAATGTGCCCGCGCCAACATGCAACGTCACAAACGCATGATCGATGCCAGCCTGTTTTAAATTACTCATCAATGATTCGGTGAAATGCAAACCGGCTGTTGGCGCGGCCACCGCGCCTTCGGATTTTGCGAACATGGTTTGATAATCGCGTTTATCCTGATCATCGTCGGCCCTGTTAAAATAAGGCGGGATCGGGATATGCCCATATTGTAAAAGCGCGCCCGTAACATCGTCGCGTTTCGCGGTAAGGCGTAAATACACAAATCCTTGTTCGGGATCCTTGGCGCGCACTTCGGCGGAAAAATCCTTGCCAAACACGATCACATCGCCCAGGCGCAATTTTTTGGCCGGTCGCGCCATTGCTTGCCAATTGCCGCCGGTCCATTGCCGGTGCAACAGAATTTCGATTTCTTTGCCGCCACAATCCCCGATCAGGCGCGCGGGAATCACCTTTGTGTCGTTGAACACCAACAAATCGCCGGCGCGCAATAATTGCGGCAAATCGCAAACCTGCCGGTCGGACAATCCGCCATCCTCGACCACCAGCAATTTCGCCGCATCGCGCGGCGACACCGGACGCGATGCAATGCGATCGGGTGGTAAATCAAAGTTGAAATCTTTTAATGTTAACGCGGCGTGGTTCATAGCGGCTTTTATAGCCCCCGTTTTGTGCTATAAGCAAGCATGATGGATAAAGAAATCCTCGGGCTATTTGCCACACTGCTTGGAATATTGGGCAGTCTTTCTTATGCGTTTGCCATTTGGCGCGGACAGACAAAGCCGCATTTATTTACCTGGATTATATGGGGATTAATCACCCTGATCGCGTTTACCGCACAAATGGTCGAAGGCGCGGGACCAGGATCCTGGGTGATGGGATTCACCGCCATTAGCTGTTGCAGTTTCGCACTCGCAAGTTTATGGATCGGCGAGAAAAATATAACCCGCAGCGATTGGGTTACGTTCATCAGCGCGTTATTGGCAATACCGGTCTGGTACGTAACCGAAAACGCATTATCGGCGGTCATCATCGTTACCATTATCGATGCCTTAGGATTTTATCCGACTTTCCGCAAATCGTGGGACTTGCCATGGAATGAATCGGCGTTTAGTTTTTCTGTGGCGTCGATTAAATTTATGGTTTCTTTATTTGCCTTGGAAATATTCAACTGGACCACATCCCTGTACCCCATTTCCTTGATTTTACTGAATGGTGGATTCGTTATAGTGCTGCTCTACCGGCGACAAAAGGTTAACAAGCCGGTCATTTGACAAAATTCGGGTTTGGAGTATTATCCACAGCACGCTTGACTACCTTTCGGCTAACGTCTTTGCTTCGGCACTTACTCAGCTTGTAGTTCAAAGCTTTGTCGGTGCCATGGTATCTTGTACCCTGGCATCTAGTTGATAACTTACTATGGAGTGTTATATGGCCAACGGTACCGTAAAATGGTTCAATCCAAATAAAGGCTATGGTTTCATTCAACCGGATGATGGTTCGAAAGATGTTTTCGTGCACATCACCGCCGTGGAACAAGCCGGCTTGAAAAACTTGAATGAAGGCCAAAAAATCAGCTTTGAAATCGTTACCCAAAAAGGCAAGCCATCGGCCGCCAACTTGAAACTGGTTGCCTAGTATTTTTCGATTCTTATACAAAGCCGCCTTCATCAGGCGGCTTTTTCTTTATCCTATCAAATAGTTACGATGTAATGCGCTGGACATAATATCCGGCTATACTATGTTTGTGAAAAATGGAGATAAATTATGTTGTCCGCGCTGACCCCATTAGAAGTCTGGGAAATGGCTTCTTATGTCGTAACCGTATTCGGCTTGCCGTATGCGGTGCTGTTATTTTGGTGGGAACAAAAACGCGAACGGCAAAATGAGGAAGAAGAATTATATCAAAAATTATCGGATGAATACGCCGATTTCTGCCAATTATTATTAAGCAACGCCGATTTGCATTTAATGAGCGGCCGGGTCATTCCAGAACAAGATCTAACCGCAGAGCAGCAAGAAAGAAAACGCATTATTTTCGATTTGTTATTATCGCTGTTCGAGCGCGCTTTCATTCTGGTTTACGAAGACAACATGAGCAAACAGACACAACGCCTGTGGCAATCCTGGGACGATTATATAAGATTCTGGATCAAGCGTGACGATTACCGCGGAGCGCTGGATATGATGCTGTCGGGCGAAGATCCGGATTTCGTGGCGTATATGACCAAAGTCAAACGGGAATATGATTCTGCGCCAATGCAAAAATCTGTGGCCGCTTAAATGCAAAAGCGGCATGTAATTGGATTACATGCCGCTCCTTGCAATAACTCCAGGGGGAGTTTTTTGCAAATCCCTATTTATAGCCGCTGCCCGGCGGAGAATTTTTCGGCATCTTGCCATCTTCGACCCGGCCTTCATTGCGCAAATCGCGCCCTTCTTGGGCCATAGCTGGCTTGCCTAATTTCTCGCCGGCTTCCTCTTTGACGTAACCAGCGGCTTCTTTCAATCGTCCTTTGATACTCATGATGGACATCTCCTTTGATGAAAGTATTTATAATTTCATCATGACAGGAGATATTTAAAAATACGATTCAGAATACCGGACGAGATATAAAATGGGCATAAACACCGGCAATATTATTATGGGCGGGCGCCCATCGCGGCGGCAGGCAAACGCAGTCTTTCTTGCAGCTGCGTATAAAGGCTGGCATTTTCAAACGACATCGACGCGGAATCCGCGAGCGCCTGCAATAAGGCAACTTCTTGTTCGGTCGGTTTGCGCGATTGCGCCCAATAATTTCCAATCGCGCCTAATGGCGCGCTGCGCCGGATCGGGACCATAACTAAACTTTTTACAAAAGTGGGACGATATGCATCGAACGGAATGCGCGGATCGGCGTATATATCTTCGATTACGGCCGTTTGTGAATTCAACATCACCCAACCGCTGATGCAGGTGCTGAGTGGAAAACGGCGGCCTTTCCATAACGGGCTGATCGCATTTTCTTCGGCGTAATAACATTCATCGCCATCGCGCAACACAAACGTCGCGCCATCGGCGCCAGTCAAATCGCGCGCGGCCGCGCGGATAATATTCATCACCGCGCTTAGATCCTTGGCATGCGCCAGATCCTGGACAACTTCGATCAGCCGAAAAACCGATTCGACATATTTGTCTTGATCGACTTTTTTCTTTTGGCCATTGCTGGAATCTGAATCGTTTATGTTGTTCATCCCGGTCGCCTAAACAGCTTTGGTTTATTGCCCATATTTACCATGGTATGGATTTGCGTATTAATTTTCCATAAGTGCGATGCGCGGACCCACTATTTTTCCAACTTCATTGTAACGCTAAAAGAATAATTTTATGCTAGTTTCTGCAGCAGAATGCCGGTTTTATTGGGATTTTAAGGAATTAGGGGCAAAGTCGGCAATACGATTGTATATAGACAAATGGAGGATGGGATGAGATTCGAACTCACGAGACGCTTTCACGTCTATACCCTTTCCAGGGGTACGCCTTCAACCACTCGGCCACCCATCCTCACGCTCGTACTAATTATTCAGGTGGCCTCGCTTTATTAATTTCCCGCTCGCGCTTATCGCGCTCAGGCGGGCGGCCACCCATCCTCATCAAACCAAAAGCATTAATTACTTTGTGGTTTATATTTAGTACTGTGAACAGCGTTCTGTTTTAGCGCAATTGACTTTTCCTGGCAAATATTCCTTTATTAAAATATCAGGCCTCTGATTTTGGATTTTTTATGAAAAACATCATCCTTTTCGGCATTTTCGGTATATTATTGCTTATGGGCGGATTTTATGCCCTGCCCGCTGCCGCCAAACCATCTGCCTTAGAGGAACATTGCGTCACCATGGATAAACCCCAGGATCCCATATTGGCGGATTATTTATTTTGCCAATGCAGCAAAAAAGCCGCCGATGCCTGGTGCGATGGGTATTTTCAAGGCGTGATGAACTTGATTCACAACGGCGATATCGCCCAATTGATGGACAAAAATCAGTGTTTCGATTTAAACGAATATATTCCCGATTGGTATGGCCCGGTTAAAAACGGCTTTATCAAAAAAATGTCCGCTTGTAAAAATATCGGGTGCTTGCAACAACAACCCATACTGGCCATCATCGAATCATTGGTAGAAAATTATCCGTGTCGCAAAGACAGTTTGGAATACCCGATTCGCGGCGTTAAAAGCCCCAGGGAATAAAAGCGAATAAAAGGGCATAAACCGGATCATTTTAAATTTAAGGTTGGAAATACGCGCAAAACGCATTACATATCGTTTTGTCCTATGAATCCATTTAATCCTGAAAACCTCGCCAACGATAATTACCGCAAAAGCGTATCGCAGCTTTTGGGCGACTTTTCCAAATCTCACCAAGAAGCCAAAGTTACGATTGGCCATTTGGTGCAAACGCTCGGCTCGCGCGGTTATGGATTATTGATTTTGGTTTTGGACCTACCCAATTTAATTCCGCTGCCTTTGCCGGGCCTGTCCACGATTTTCGGCGTGCCATTGGCCCTGATCAGTTTACAAATGCTGCTTGGATTCAACCGGCCATGGCTGCCCAAACGCATATTGGAAAGCGGCATCGACAAAGACAATTTCCATAAACTTTTTACCAAGGCGCAACCCGCCATGCAAAAGGTGGAACGTGTTTTGCAACCAAGATTAATGGCTTTTACCCACCCGTGGATGAAACCGGTTCTGGGGCTTGCGATTATGATCATGGCGGCAACCATGTCCCTGCCCATTCCATTGGGCAATTTAATTCTGGCGGTTCCAATTGCCCTGATCGCGCTGGGTATGATCGAAAAAGATGGATTGTTCGTATTGCTGGGATTAATCCTGGGCGCCGTGGCGCTTGCCTTTAATGCGACGATTCTTTACGTCGGCATCGAAGGCGTGACGGGCATTTTCAATAATTTGTTTTAATCATCCAGCTTCAACGCCGCGATAAACGCAGATTGCGGGATTTCGACATTGCCCACTTGGCGCATGCGTTTTTTGCCTTCTTTTTGTTTTTCCAGCAATTTGCGTTTGCGGCTGATATCGCCGCCATAACAACGCCACAACACGTCTTTGCGCATCGCGGAAATGGTTTCGCGCGCGACGATTTTGCCGCCGATCGCAGCCTGGATCGCGACTTGGAACATTTGCCGCGGGATCAGTTCTTTTAATTTTTCGCACAATACGCGGCCGCGTTTTTCGGCGCGCGCGCGGTGCACGATAATGGCAAGCGCATCGACTTGTTCGCCATTGACCAGGATGGTCATTTTAACAAGATCCTCAGGGTGGTAATCGGCGATTTGATAATCGAAACTGGCATAGCCGCGTGAAATCGATTTCAAGCGATCATAAAAATCAAACACCACTTCGTTCAATGGCAAGCGGTATACCGCCATCGCGCGCGGACCAACATAAGTCAAATCCACTTGCTCGCCACGCCGGTCGTTGCATAATTGTAAAATCGGGCCGAGATATTCATCCGGCGTCATGATGGTCGCTTTGATCCACGGCTCTTCAATTTTTTCAAGGCGCGTCGCGTCCGGGTAATCGGCCGGATTATGCAATTCCTTATACGTGCCGTCGGTCATATAGACTTTGTAAATAACCGATGGGGCGGTCGTGATCAGGTTCAAATTGAATTCGCGCTCCAGCCGTTCTTGGATAATTTCCAAATGCAGCAATCCCAAAAATCCGCAGCGGAATCCGAATCCAAGCGCCTGCGAAGTTTCTTGTTCATAATGAAAGCTGGCGTCGTTCAGGCGCAATTTCGCCAACGAATCGCGCAGTTTTTCAAATTCACTAGCATCGGTCGGATATAATCCGCACCACACTACTGGAATAGATGGGCGGAATCCTGGCAAAGCCTCTGCCGTAGGGGCGCGATCATCGGTAATCGTGTCACCGATTTTGGTATCGGAAATAGTTTTAATGCCGGCGGTGAAAAATCCGACTTCGCCGGGATAAAGCGCGTCTTTTTCAACATGTTTCGGCGTAAACACGCCAAGCCGGTCGAGGACATAGGCGGTATTGTTCGACATAAAGCGGATTTTTTGATTTTTTTTCAACACGCCTTCGCGTACGCGCACCAGTGTCACAACGCCCCAATACGGATCGTACCAGGAATCGATCAGCATCGCTTTTAATGGTGCGTTCACCTCGCCCTTTGGCGGCGGCAAGCGTTTTACAATCGCTTCCAATGTTTCTTTGATTCCAATTCCGGCCTTGGCGGAAATCGGAACGGCATCGCTTGCGTCGATGCCGATAATATCCTCGATCTGGGTTTTCACGCGCTCCACATCGGCGGCGGGCAAATCAATTTTATTGACGACCGGAATAATTTCATGGCCGGCATCGATGGCTTGGTACACGTTGGCCAATGTTTGCGCCTCGACACCTTGGGTGGAATCGACCACCAATAACGATCCCTCGCACGCAGCCAGACAGCGCGATACTTCATAGGCGAAATCGACATGGCCCGGCGTGTCCATCAAATTCAATTGATACGTCTCGCCGTCATCGGCCTTGTAACTTAAGCGCACGGTTTGCGCCTTGATAGTGATGCCGCGCTCGCGCTCGATTTCCATATTGTCGAGCACTTGTTCTTTCATCTCGCGATCTTCAAGCCCGCCGCAGGCATGGATCAACCGGTCGGCCAGGGTCGATTTGCCATGGTCGATATGGGCGATGATGGAAAAATTGCGGATTTTGGATAAATCGTGGGTCACTAAAAAAATCATCATTCATAAAGGTTAAAAGGAAAATGCTTGTACCACTTATGATGTAGCTTGTCGATTGTGTCCCCGGGCTAACCGCGTTGGTTTTTTTGCCTGCTTTATATAGGGTTGTTATCTATTAGGAAATAAAATTAATCATTAAAATTAGCACGATTTCAGCCCCAAAAATGTATTAATACGTTGATATATATTAATATTAACCTATTCATTTTAAACAAAATAATCAGAATTTCCATTTGTGTATCCTGATAGGATATGATATATTGTCTAAATAACTAAATTGTGACCATTAATCCAGGGGAAGAGTATGCCGCAAGCTTATCGTAATTTTTTAGGCAAAGTTTTTTTCACCTTTTTCTGCGCTCTGATTCTTCTAAGCTCCGCCGCGCAAGCCGGTGTTGAACGCACCCCGATTGAACGCGAAAGAACCCCGGTTTCGGTCACCAATATTATGGCGACCGCCAATAGCGGTATGGCCTGTACTGGCTATAGAGAACAAAATATTTATCCGGTGCGCGATTATAACGGCCGCAATGTTTGCCCGACTTCCAGTTCCCGTCTAATATATGTCAGCGCGACTGGCAACGATGCCAGCAGCGGTAACAGCGCGGATACGCCCGTTAGAACTTTTATGCGAGCTGCTGCCTTGATGGGCCAGCAACGCTGCAATTGCTGGATCGTGTTCAAACGCGGCGATATTTTCACCGATCCTAAACCGATTATTCGCGCCGACCGGTCGCAAGGCGGCATATCCGAACAATTGCCGTTGGTGTTTACCGCCTATGGCCCAGGCAATGTCCGGCCACAATTTTTCCGCGCGGCAGACGGATTGAATATTTGGGGCCATTTAAGCCGTCCGGATTTTGGCAATATTATTCTCTCCGGTTTGCATTTTAAAACCAGACCCGGTTTGGGCAGCACCGGCATCAGAATTTTATACGGTGGTAAAAACCTGGTTATCGAAGACAACTATATCGAAGGCATGGGCGTTGGCTTGATTATTCAATCCGACCCATCGGCCGTATTGATTGAAAAAGTGGCTGTACGCGACAACGTCATTACCGATTCCGCTTCGGGACCCGGCGATGGCGGGCATTCGCAGAATATTTATTCGTCTTATACCAAGGATATGGTTATCGAAAACAACTTGCTCGATCGCGGCGGTTATTTCGGCAGCCGCGACACGGGCTTGCCCAATACGATCGTCAGTTGCCGCAATGCGGATGGCGCCAGTTCCCGGGAAGAAGATTATGTCGTCGCCTGCCCCGCCGGAACGACGCCAATCTATGCCGACACATTCGCAACCATTTTTAACCACAATATGTACCTGCAATCGGATGGCCATCCATCGGTGGTGCGCAACAATATCATTTCCCGCGCTTCTTCCCATGGCCTGCAGGCGCGCTCCGGCGCACGGATTGAAAACAATCTGTTTACCCGCAATCCGCTTGGCACTTTCGTCGGTTATGCCGGACAGGAACACGATTTCAATGCATATGCCGATTACTGGAGCGTAATTGCAGAAAACGCGGTGCTGGAAGGCAACGATATCAACTCTACCCTGCCACGCGGATTTGGAATTGAACATAACACCGCGCATCATTCGCTAATATTCAAAAATATCATTGCCAATACTTATGATCGAGTCCTGCGCTATAATAAAGTCGCGATTAATCTGGTTTGCCGCAACACAGCGTATGTCGCCGGCAGTCCAAGACACCCTTGCACCACTAATATTTCGCATAATATCGTCTATGACTGGCGCGATGCTCAAGCCGGAACGCCGCTGCGGATAAGCCTGAATGCGAACGAAACTGATTACAATAATATCTCGATCCTGCTAAACAATTTCCAAGCCGAAAGCACGGGCAATACCAGAACCATGATAGAAGCGGTCAATAGCGATACGCTGACCCAGGCGTTAGGCCGGATTCGGTTCGATTTCAATAAATACACAACCGCCAATCCAAGCCAGATCCGATTTACGGTGGGCGGCAATCCGGCGACCAGAACTTTTGCGGAATGGAATCAACAAGGGTTTGAACGTTATGCGCGCGCTTTTAATACGGTCACCCATCCCGATCCATGCCGCACTGTTGCAACATATTATGACGATGTAATTTTAGGCAACCGCACCAATGACAATTGCACAATCATGCATGATGATAATTTATATGAGCGATTTATGGACGCCGCCAAAGTGGCCAAAAACCGGCGCAATATGGATAACCGGTATGGAACCCAAGCCGTGTTGAATTATATCCGCGCTGGATTTGCGCTATAATTTTACAAGGGAATACAAACATTCATCTTGCGCAATTGTATCGCTGATTTGCGGGTAAATTTTGTTATTTTTAAGAACTGATTCTAGGGTTAGCCCTAATTTCTGCATCACTCGGCCGGAACCAGGATTATCGACATGATGTACCGCCCAAATGCGTTTGATATGCGGCAAGCCTCGGCACCAATCGATAATCGGCGTTCCTGCTTCGGCGATATAACCCCTGCCCCAAAATTCCGGGATCAATAAATAACCGAAATCGGCGTCGTCCTTGTGCACGCGCAAACCGAACGATCCGATCAATCCGGGTTTATTTTTTTCTTCGATGACCCAAGTATATTCCTCGCCCGTATCCCAGGCATCGACCGCATAACGCAAAAATTGCTCGGTTTGTTCTAAAACGCCCGATTTCCAGCTCATATATTTGGCGACAACCGCGCTGCTGCCCCATTTTTCGTATATCTCCAAAAGATCGCCAACCGCGATTGGCCGTAACGATAGGCGTTCGGTTTTAATCAAGCGTGGCGGGTGGCGCATTGGTAACCGGCTTGTGTTGTTTGATACGATAAATAGTCCGCGCATTCGCAAACCATTGCAAGAGTTCCATGATAGACGGTCCAATGGAACCGATCGCTATATTATGAATAAGCCACAAAGTAGTGGATGTCAAAAAAGTAAGACGCATCGGAATTTGCCGCAAATAGAATAATCCAATCGTGCTGCATATGGCCCCAATCGTCGGAAGCAAATCATACCATTGATGATATTTCCAATACCCGAACCCGATATAAAATACCAAGAATAGCGGCGCAACTTTACGCATATTCAGTTTGGTCGATAGATAATTGCGTGTTGCGCTAATTAAAACGGAAAATACCGCCACATGCGCGCCCAATAATAGAAAATGCGGCACCAGCGCCAAACATTGTGCAACTGCCCATAATTTCATTTTATGGTCATCACGCTGGCTAAAACATATAACGCCGAAAACCAGCGCAATCAGGCCTATAATTTGTGCAATTATATATTGCGGCGACTGAAAATATTGTTCCAGCATTTCTAACTGCGCAATTGCGCGCCGGTCCCCGCACAAACCGCATCGACGATTTTTTTGGAAATCGATTCGATTTCGGCGTCGGTCATGGTTTTTTCGGTTGGTTGAATCGTCACGGCAATAGCCAGCGATTTTTTGCCATCGCCCACGCCTTTGCCGATAAATTGATCGAATACCATTACATCCACGATCAGATTTTTATCCGCTTCACGCGCGGCTTTGACCAATTGATCTGCGGTCACGGTTTGGTCCACCAAGAACGCGAAATCGCGCGACACTGGCTGGAATTGCGATAATTTTAATAATGTTCGCGCCTTGGTGCCTTTGGATTTCGGTGCTGGAATATTATTCAGGAAAATTTCGGCGGCGACCACCGGAACCTTGATATCGTAATGCGCCAAAATTTTTGGATGTAGTACGCCGAACTGCGCCAGGACGTTTGGCCCAAATTTGATGGTGCCAGATTGACCCGGATGATACCAGACGGGCTCACCCTCGGTAATTTGCGCCTTTGCCGCATCGACGCCCAAATCCGATAATAAGGCTATAACATCGGCCTTCACATCGAACGCATTGACGGCGCGGTCTTTATCTTGCCAATGGCGACCGATCGAACCGCTACGTACCAATCCGGCCATAATCGATTGCTGATCTTCTTTGACGCCTTTGTAACAAGGACCGACTTCGAATAAAGCCAAATCCGGCATCGAACGGTCGGCGTTCAATTTCACCGCCTGCATCAAGCAAGGCAAAACGCTGGGCCGCATTTGATCGAGATCGGCCGAAATCGGATTCAGCAATTGCAATTCCGCTTGCCCGCCGCCGAACAATTCCGCCTGCGCGCGCGAGACGAAAGAAAACGACACCAATTCCAAAAGCCCGCGCGAGGCCAGCAAACGTTTTGCTGCGCTGGCCCGTTTTTGCATCGGCGTCATCGCTTGACCCAGCGCCAAGTTGGCGATTGGCAAGGACACGGCCGGCACGGCATCAAGGCCGGTGAAACGCAATAATTCTTCGACCAAATCGGCTTCGCCGTCAATATCGACGCGCCATGGCGGCGGCGTTACTTTCCAGGACTCGCCGCTTCCGGAAACCGTAAATCCAAGCCGCGTTAAAATATTTTTGGCCTGACCTTCGGCAATATCGAATCCGCCCAAAGTTTTGGCGCGCGCCAAGCGGAAATCCACCGTTTTTTGTGCTTGCGGTTCTTTGCCCGATACCATCAATTCGCCAGGCTCGCCGCCGCACAAATCCAAAATCATTTGACTGGCCATGTCGGTTGCGGGAATCGCAAATGTCGGATCAACGCCGCGTTCCAGGCGATAACGCGCATCGCTTTGGATATCCAACGCGCGTCCGGCCATAGCGATTTTGATTGGATTCCACAGTGCGACTTCGAGCAATACGTTTTTGGTATTTTCATCCGAACCTGAAGATGTTCCGCCCATCACGCCGGCAAGCGCAATCATGCCGGCATCATCCTTGATTGCGATCAAATCGGCGGGCAGCGTGTATTCTTTGTGATTCAAGGCTTCGAATTTTTCGCCGCCCTTGGAACTGTAAACATGCATATCGCCTTTGATCCGGTCAGCATCGAATACGTGCATCGGGCGGCCATAGGCCATGGTGAAATAATTGGTGACATCGACCAGCGCGGAAATCGGCCGCAAGCCAATATCGGTCAATTTTTTCTGCAACCATTTGGGCGAAGGTCCGTTTTTAACGCCCTTGATATAACGGTACACAAACATCGGACAATCTGGCGTATCCAATTTCACATTGATTGGCGATTTGCCTTTGCCGGCGATTTTTGGAACATTAAACGGCTTTAATGTGCCAAGTCCCGCCGCCGCCAGATCACGGGCGATACCGTAAATGCCGGCGCAATCGGCGCGGTTCGGCGTCAATTTGATTTCAATGACCGCATCATCTAGGCCATAGGTTTTAGCATATGGTTTTCCAACCGGCGCGTCTTCGGGAAGCTCGATAATTCCAGTCGTCTCCGGCCCAAGACCCAATTCATCCACCGCACACAACATGCCTTGCGATTCAACGCCGCGAATATTGCCTTTTTTCAAAGGCTCTCCCGTGGATGGAATCACCATGCCGGGCAGCGACAATACCGCTTTGATGCCAGCGCGCGCGTTCGGCGCGCCGCAAACGATTTGATAAGTTTGGTTGTTATCATTGACCTTGCAAACTTTCAACCGGTCGGCATTGGGATGGGGCTGCGCGGACTCTACATACGCAATCACAAACGGCGCCAAGGCGGCACCATGATCGATCACGCTTTCAACCTCAAGACCGATTGACGTCAATTTGTCGGTAATGGCTTTTAAATCGGCGGTGGTATCCAAATATTCCTTTAGCCAGGACAGAGTGATTTTCATCGGCTTACTCCCCCAGCCTGGGTCGGCACATCATTGGCCGAGAATCCATAATGTTTCAACCAGCGCGCATCGCCTTCGAAGAAAGTGCGTAAATCCGGAATGCCATATTTCAACATCGCGAGGCGATCCACGCCCATACCAAACGCAAAACCTTGATATTTATCCGGATCGATGCCGCAATTGCGCAAGACGTTCGGGTGAATCATGCCGCATCCCAGAATCTCTAGCCAACCTTCGCCGGCACCAATTTTTAATCCGCCATCTTTGCGCGAGCAGCCAATATCCATTTCCGCGCCCGGTTCGACGAACGGAAAGAAAGATGGACGGAACCGTACCGGCACATCCGGCATTTCAAAAAACGCGCGCACGAAATCGGTCAAACAGCCTTTTAAATGGCCGAAATTGGTTTTCTCATCCACCACAAATCCGTCGGTTTGATGAAACATCGGCGTATGGGTCAAATCCGAATCACAGCGAAATGTCCGACCCGGCGAGATAATGCGCAAGGGCGGTTTTTGCGTGGTCATAGTACGAATCTGCAAGGTCGAGGTATGGGTGCGCAGCAATAGCGGCTTGCCTGTCTCGTCCTTGGCGTTCAAATAAAACGTGTCTTGCATTTGCCGTGCGGGATGGGATTCCGGAATATTCAGCCCGGTGAAATTATTGAAATCGGTTTCAATATCCGGGCCTTGCGCGACGGTAAAACCTTGCGCCGCGAAAATTGCAGTGATTTCTTCTATTACTTGGCTGATCGGATGAATGCGCCCGGATTGTTCTGGCGGCGGCGGCAAGGTAATATCGATTTTTTCGGATGCTAGTTTTTGCGCCAATGCGCCTTGTTCCAAAGTTGATTTACGCGCGGCAAAAGTCTCATTGATTTCTTGCTTAATGACGTTTAATTCGGCACCAACAGTCTTACGTTCATCGGGCGACATTTTGCCAAGCCCGGACATGGCTTCGGCCAATCGGCCTTTTTTGCCAAGCTCGGCAACGCGGATAGATTCCAATTGCGCCAAATCAGCGGCATTGTTGATCGCGGCAACCAATTCGTTTTTCAGAGAAGAATAATTAGACATAAAGCATTATACCGAGGACATTAAAATGAACAAGGGCGGGGTTAGGTTTTTGCCTATCCCCGCCCTAATTTCCGTTACCGGACGAATTTATTTAGAAGCGGTTTTAGCCTGTTCCACAACCGATTTAAACGCCGCCGGATTATGCACGGCCATTTCGGCCAGCATTTTGCGGTTAACCTCGACGCCGGATTTTTTCAATCCATCGATCAAACGGCCATAGGTGAAACCCAATTCGCGGCAACCGGCATTGATACGAGCGATCCACACGGCGCGGAAATCGCGTTTTTTCAAACGGCGGTCGTTATACGCGTACTGGCCGGATTTTTCGACCTGTTGGCGTGCGGCTTTGATAGTATTTTTCTTACGGCCATAATAACCTTTGGCGCGTTTTAAAACTTTTTTGCGGCGCATACGCGATGCGACTTTTGGCAAAGAACGTGTCATATGAAATCTCCTTTAATTCCGATTGCTATTGCAAATGTTTGATGTAAGGCGCCATACGCAAGAACACCTTTACGCCTGGAGTTTTCAATACTTCCGTACCGCGTGCATTGCGTTTCATCCGGCGCGAACGTTTGCGCATGCCGTGACGTTTGCCTGCTTGGGCGGTTTTGACTTTTCCATTGGCTGATACGCGAAAACGGCGCTTCAGACCACTCTTGGTCTTTAATTTGGGCATTTCTATCTCCTTGTTTTAGCGGTGCACGGGGCACCGACCTGCCTTAATTAACTCATTTTCCGGCCGGGCAGCCCATCTGCTCTGCGGCGCGGAAAGCGGGTTTTATACAGGATAAGTGCCAAAATGACAAGAATGATCTATTCGCCTAAAAGGAAAATTATGCTAATTTTCACTTATGCGGCTTAAAAACAGGCTTACAGAAGCTGTAAAGTGGGCTTGGCCCCGAACCAAACACCTATTGCGCCGGAATGGGTGGTTGCGGCGTTCAGTGCGGTATACAAGATGGGCCGGGTTATTGGGCTTGGTGATCGCCGGATTTTGGACCCGAAATTATTTTGAAAATAAGGCGGCGGGATTGCAAAAACTGGCCCTGCCCAATTCCGGTTATGCCATTCCGCCCGCAGGCGATCCCATTGTGCGCGCCAAAGAATATGATATCGATGTCAGCGGATGCCGGCTGGAATTAAGATCGATCAATATCAGCGATGTTTTTGATGCCGAATTTCGCAAAAATAATCCAAAAATATCCTGGTGGATGGATAGTTTAGGCAGTTATGCCTTGAATTATCAGCATTCGTTTTTGGTCATGCGTTATGATTGCAAGCCATTGAATGACGCGGCGCCACGGGCTTTTTATTATGAAATGCTGAATCCGATTTCCGACAATTCCCCGGATGGGGCAGATACGCTGCATTTCATCGGCAGCTTGTTGGCCAGCAGCGTAAACATCGATTATACCGCTTATGATTTCGGCTCTATCCGGGTTGCCAAAAAACAATTAACGCCCGGCCCGACGGCCGGATATTTTCAGAACGGGACTTGGGTGCCATATCAAATGCAAGACTGGATGCATAAATCACATTGCATCGTGTTGGCCCAGGGGCGCGATGCCCTGGTAAAATGGATCAGTATGGAAAAAACTGCAGGGGTTATTACGGCGCAGCAAATTCCCTATCAAGTTGGATTACAGGATTGCAATACCGCCGTTAATGCCATGCTGCTTTCCGCCGATATCGAACCCATCAAAACGCCAGGCAAGCTGGTTACCGGTCATAGCCGCAAAGTTTTTGATCAAATATCGCGCTCTCAACAAGTCGCGCGATCCAATTAAATCCTTACATATCAATATTATAAAAAAGATTTAGTCTTCTAAATCTCATTTTACCCCATTTCGGTTTTTGACCCCGGTATGCTGTGATTCTCTGCTTAAAATCACTTGATATATCTTTATGATTAATTTATATATCTAATAAAGAAAAATATATAATATTAATGGGGAAAATATCATTACATATCAATAGGGTATTAGAAAAAGAAGGGTACGATTAATGGCGCAAGAAGCCATACAGCAAGCAACGACATTGGACGATTTGGGGTTCAAGCCGGTTATACGGTGGAACCGTTCCAAAAATATTTGCGGCTGGTTGCTGGCCCATGAGCATGCCGAGGACCCGGATGCCCAAATCATTTTCATCGACCATAACGGTAAGATTCAATTTGGCCTTATTGAAAAAGAGCGGCTGGATTTCAATCAAAAAGCCTGGGAAGTCGCCAGGGATTATTTTACCAAAGACCATTCCTCGCAAGGTTATTACGCCGATGAATCGTACGACCCGGATGATTCTTTACAAATCGCACATGCCGCGCCCACGTCTGCAGATAGTATCATGGAGATTAGGACAAAAGCGGAGTTTCGCGAACATTTAAGCGAGCCAAAATTCCAGGGCCTTCGCGCGGATTTGCAAACGTTATTGGATTCGCAAAATATTCTGGATGCCAACGCCGCCGAATTATCGGAATTGGTGCGTTTATCGTCAGCCAAGGCCGCGCAAGTCACTCATAGCCGCGTTAAGCGGGTTCGTTCCGATTTGACTTCCGCGGAAACCAATGGAAAAAGACTGACCATAACCGATTCTTATGAAAAACGGCAAAGCCCGCCACCGGCACCATCAAGACCTGGGCACCATCAAATGCGCCCATCATTAAGAATATCGGATCATATGGTGCAACGAGCAATCATCAGCCGTGGTCGCGACGAACCGGATCGCCGCGCCTAAATTTTATACGCGATAAGTCTTATTTTTCCGGAACGACCATCATCACGATCATGCCGCCCATTTCCGATCTTGGTTCGGATTCGGCCTTGCCGACGCCGGCGAGATCGGTTTGAATTTGCGCGAATACGGCTTGGGCCAATTTTGCATTCGCCGCCGCTTCACGTCCGCGAAGGCGCATCGAAACCTTTACTTTATCGCCTTCTTCTAAAAATTCGCGCATGTGCTTGATTTTGATTTCCAGATCATGCTGTGAAATCTGCGGACGCAGTTTCATTTCCTTGATCTCGATCACTTTTTGTTTTTTCTTGGCTTCTTTTTTCTTTTTCTGTTCTTCGTATTTGAATTTGCCGAAATCCATGATTTTGCACACGGGCGGTGCGGCGTTCGGCGAAATTTCAACCAGATCCAAACCAAATTCCTGCGCTTTGACCAGCGCATCGCGCGTTGGCACAACGCCCAGCATCTCGGCATCCGGGCCAATCAAGCGCACTTCAGCGGCGCGAATGCGGCCATTGATACGATAACCGTCATCCTTGCCTTCGCGTTCGCGGCTGCCTTCTTCATCGCGGTTTGGTCGTTGTGGACGTGGGCCGGATGGGCGCGGACCGGAAAATCCGGATCCAGGTGGGCGCGGGCCGCCGCCGGTTCCGGCGGGGCGATAAGGGCGGTTTTGAAAAGGTGGTTTATTGATCGTCAGTCTCCATTAGTGGTTAATAAAAACGCTTTCGCCAGCGCGAACAGCGGAAATAATACCGTGTCCAAAAGTAATCATGATTTTAAATGCGGCGGGGTTGCAAGCAATTTCAATTTATCCAGCGCCTGATCCAGATCCAGCGTTTCTTGCTTATCCTGGCCGTCGCTGCCCAAATAGCGCAGCGTCACTTTGCGTTCCGCCGCTTCGCGTTTGCCCAAAACCATCATCATCGGCACTTTGGCCAAGGAATGTTCGCGCACTTTGTAATTGATCGATTCGTTGCGTAAATCCGATTCCGCGCGCAGACCCATTTTGAACAATTTGCTTTCGATTTCTTCGGCAAAATGATCGGCATCGGATACGATGGTTGCAATCACGATTTGCGTGGGCGCCAGCCATAATGGCAAGCGTCCCGCATATTGTTCGATCAAAATACCGATAAATCGTTCTAGCGATCCCAAAATCGCGCGGTGCAACATTACGGGGCGGTGTTTTTGCCCGTCTTCGCCGACATATTCGGCATCGAGGCGTTCGGGAAGAACGAAATCCACCTGCAATGTACCGCATTGCCAATCGCGGCCAATCGCGTCGCGCAATACGAATTCCAGTTTCGGGCCGTAAAACGCGCCTTCGCCGGGGTTCAATGTATAAGGCAATCCGGCTGCTTCGACCGCGGATTTAAGCGCGGCTTCGGCGCGGTCCCAAATCGCATCGGATCCCGCGCGTTTTTCCGGGCGATCCGAAAATTTTACGCGCACATCGTTGAAACCGAAATCTTTGTAAACATCGAGCAATAACGAACAAAATGCCTGAGATTCAGAAATAATTTGATCGGGCGTACAGAAAATATGCGCGTCATCCTGTTTAAAGGCGCGGATGCGCATAATGCCGTGCATCGAACCAGACGATTCGTTGCGGTGACAAGATCCGAATTCCGCCATGCGTAACGGCAGATCGCGATAAGATTTAATGCCTTGTTTGAAAATTTGCACATGGCATGGGCAGTTCATCGGTTTCAACGCGAGAACTTTTTCATCTTCGACATTGATCGTGAACATATTTTCGCGGAATTTTTCCCAGTGGCCGGATGCTTCCCATAACGAACGATCGACAAGGGTCGGCGTGTTGACTTCGACATAACCGGCCGGTGTGATCCGGTCGCGGATATAATTTTCCAGAATACGGTAAAAGGTCCAGCCCTTTGGATGCCAGAAAATGCTCCCCACCGCTTCTTCTTGCAGATGGAATAATTGCATTTCCTTGCCGATGCGGCGGTGATCACGGCGTTCGGCTTCGGCCAATTGGTGCAAATACGCATCCAGTTGTTTCTGATCCGCCCACGCGGTTGCGTAAATACGCTGTAATTGCGCGTTGCGGTGATCGCCGCGCCAATATGCGCCCGCGACCTTCATCAATTTAAACGCGGTGCCGGTTTTGGATGTCGACGACATATGCGGTCCGCGGCAAAGATCGATAAACTTGCCCTGGCGATAACAGGTAATGGTTTCGGTTTCCGGCAAATCGCGGATAATTTCCGCCTTGAATTTCTCGCCCTTGGATTCAAAAAATTTAATCGCTTCGTTGCGGTCCCAAACTTCGCGGGCGATTTGTTCATCACGCGCGACGATTTCTTTCATGCGTTTTTCGATTACCGCCAAATCTTCGGTGGTAAACGGTTTTTCGCGGAAGAAATCGTAAAAGAAACCATTTTCAATATTCGGGCCGATCGTGACCTGGGTTTCCGGGAATAATTCTTGCACCGCTTCGGCCATGATGTGCGCGCAATCGTGGCGGATCACGCCCAATGCTTCTTCGGAATCGCGGGTGATGATATTGATTTTTGCGTCTTGTTCAATGGCGCGGGACAAATCCCACATTTCGCCATTTACCTTGATCGTCACCGCGTTTTTCGCGAGCGATTTGGATATAGAACTGGCGATATCGAAACCGGTGGTTGCCGCAGGATATTCCCGAACATTGCCGTCGGGTAAAGTAATTTTGATCATACTACGCGTTTGCTGCGCTGCTTGCGATTGCGCTAGGGGCGCCATTGTGCCTCAGATTATTTGTTAATAAGGGGCCTAGAATGGCAAGAACTGCGCCTGGATGCAAGTCTTTCAAGTGATATTCGCGCAAAATTGTAACATTTTGGCCTGTTCCCGGCCCTTTTGGGGCGCAGCGTGCCGGATCGGAATCATGGGAAAACAGCACAATCGATGGGCAACCGGTCGGGGCAACCATATGCATAGGTCCGGTATCGTTGCCAATCGCCGCCGCCGCATGCCGGCCCAATTCGACGATTTCAGCAAAATTGGTTTTATTCAAAAGGTTCACGGCATATGGACAAGCGGCGGCAATCGGTTCTACTACATCCAAATCGGCGGTAGCGCCCAGTAATACCGGTATGGCCCCACCGGCGTTAATAAATTCCGCCGTCTTTATATAATGTTCGACCGGCCAGCGTTTTTGCGGACGGTGTGCCGAACCACCTGGAACCAACAACACATAATGTTTGTTCAAATTGAATTTCGAAATATCGGCGCGCATCCAATCCAAATTGGGCGCAGGCACATCGGTAATGCCCGATAATGCCAATTGTTCGCGGTGACGGTCGGTGGTGTGCATTTCGGCACGATTGGGATTGGTGTGCGGATGCGATGCCAATTTCGCCGCGCCATTCCATTTCATTTTATGCGGTTGCCAGAAATAAAAATATAAATTGGTGCGGTTGGAAGTTTGTAAATCATAAACCATATCGAATTTGCGTCCGCGTACATCGGCGCGTAAATCCAGCCATTGATTGAATTTGGAAATCGGTGCGCGCGAATCGACGATTACATCGTTAAACCAGCCGCAATCCCGCCCCCACCCCGCAAATGTTTTGGTGGTCAGCAAGGTGATATGCGCGTCCGGATAATGTGCGCGGATCGCCTTCATCGGCCCAGTGGCGAGGACAAAATCGCCAAGGGCGGAATGTTTGATAACTAGGATATTGCTCAATGCCCCTCCCATGAATAGGCAGGGTTGGCGGCGACCATAAAACTCATATCGAATCCTTTGGCCTTATATTTGGCGGCGATTTTTTGCATCACGTTGCTGTTCAATGTTTGGTCAATCGCGGTGTTCAACATCGACTGCAATTGCGCCTCGCGAATATCGACCGCGATCACGTTTGGAAAAATCCGCAATGGCGCGTAATCGGGAATTACTTTGACTTGATCCGGATTATTTTTATTAAAAGTTTGCAAGCGGGCCGGATTGTTGATCGTTACATCGGCCTTTTTGGTGGCCAGCGCCAAAAATAATTCTTCGGGCGGGGAGAATAACGGCAATTCGAATTTTTTCGCGTTCGGGAAATCGCGCGTATAAATTTCGGTGGTAATATCGTCATCCGAAATCGCAACCGTTACATCGGCTTGATTGATGCGTTCGGAATTGAAATTGAACCGCCCATCATCGGCGCGGGCAAACGCCACAACGGGCGAGAAAAACAAAGGATTACTGAACGTCATCACCCGGCCGCGCACGGCGGTGGCCCAAATACCGGCGCAATGCGCATCGGCCTTGCCGGTTTTCAGCGCGGTCGGAACGGAATCCCATGGCACTTCCAAACTATATTCCACCTTTACATTCAACGCCTTACCGACTTCTTGCATGAAATCGTAAATCACGCCGGACATCTCGCCAGTATTGGGGTCGCGCATCACCGCCGGTTCCCACAAACTATAGGCGCAACGCAACGTGCCGGTTTTGATCACCCGTTCATACGCGCCGCCAATTTCCGCGCCAGTGTGGCGTTTGGTAACGCTTTGATAAGATTGCATCATCAGCCAGGCGATAATCACCGCCAAGGCGAGCGTCAATAAATGCGGTTTCATCATGTTATTTTTTCCTATTTTGTTTCTGGCGCTTGATAAGGTTTGGCGACCAAGAAATAAGATTCCAAATCTGCATCGTATTTTCTTAATGTCGTTTCCACGAAACCATTTAGATGCATGGTGCGTAATGCGGCATCGATAGTTTCCTTTAATTGGGTTTCATTTTTATTAACCGCTAACAGCGGCGCCGGAAAGGCCCTCACCGGTCCGCCGCCAATGATTTTTATTTTATCAGAATTATTGCGAATATAAAAATCAGCCGGTTTCTTCTGCAAAAAAGCTACATCAGCCTTGCCGGTTGCAACAGATTCCATTACCTGCGATATATCGCTTAAATTAGGTAACGAAAAAACCTGCGCCTTGGGAAAAAGTTCAGCGGCAAGAAATTGACTGATTTCTCCGTCTACCACCGCGATTTTTACCGCCTCATTATTGATTGCTTTTCTGTCAGAATCAAAACGCACTTCACCGGCGCGCGTATAGGCATAGGTAACGCCATAATTGACCGGTATACTGAATAAGGCTTCTTTTGCTCGCGCTGGATTTTCATACAATCCTGCGCAAAGAGCATCATATAATCCCGAATGCACTCCGGTAAACATGTCGGTAAAACCGACTTCTTGGACCCACTCAATTTTCCAACCCAGTTGGCGACCAACCTCTTCGGTATTATCTACTACGGTTCCGGATAATTTCTTGGTATTGGGATCCATGATTGTTTCGGGTGGATAAACGATATAGGCACATCGCAATGTTTTCGTACGCATAACGCGGTCAAACGCGGTTTCTTTCACCACATGCGCGGGCAGAATTTCATTGATCTTGGGCAAGGTTGCTTGGACCAACAACCAACACATAACAACGGCAATTGCGAGGGTAAGAAGATGATTGCGCATGATAAACCTCTATGCTGCTTGTGAAACGGATTTCTGATTTAAAACTTTTTGGTATACGGCGAATTCGCCTTCGCACATTTGCTCACGGCTGTAATGCGCGCGCGCATGCGCGATTTGCATTTCCGCGAGTCTTTCGCGCGCCTGGGCATTCAACGTCAATACTTTGCCGATCATTTGCGATAACGCATCGATATCGTCGACTGGATATAATAATCCGGTTTCGCCATCGATAATGGTTTCAGCCGATCCGCCATGGTTGGTTGCGATTACCGGGCGGCCCATCGCTTGCGCCTCGACCACAACGCGGCCAAATGCTTCCGGTTCCTGGCTGGCGGACACAACCACATCGGCCAACAAATACGCGGCTGGCATGTCCTTGCATTCGCCGGCCCATTTGACCGAACCTTCAAGGCCCAATTCGCCGACCAGACGTTCAATTTCCTGGCGGTATGATTCATGGCCGTGATCCGATCCGATCATCACGCAGTAGAAATTTTTATGCGGCAATTTCGATAACGCCAATAACAATTCGCGCTGACCTTTCCAGCGGCTGATACGGCCGGGGAGCATAATAATAGGCTTGTCATCGGGAATATTCCATTCGCTGGCGAGTTTAATCACCCGGTCGCGATGCACGCGGACGGGATCAAACCGCACCAAATCGATGCCGCGCGGAACCACATCGATTTTCGCAGGATCGATGCCGTAATTTGCAACGATATGCGATTCGATAAAATGCGACACCGCGATAATGCGCGCGCCGCGCGTCATAATACCGTTATACCAGCGTTTGATTTTTCCGGTAAAATTATAGGTGCCGTGAAAAGACGTTACGAATGGAATACCGGTTTTGCGCGCGGCCCGAAACGCACTCCACGCCGGGGCACGCGAACGGGCATGAATAATATCGACATTATGATCGCGGATGATTTTCGATAACACCCGCGCGTTCCATAAAATTTGCAAAGGATTTTTGGAATCCGCCGACAAGGTAATGTGCGTGCCGCCCTTGCTTTCGACTTCGCGCGCCATCGGCCCGCCGGAAGATACTACGATTGCATTCCATCCCTGTTGCACCAGATACGCGGTCATATCGACCGTGCCACGTTCCACCCCACCGCTGATCAGCGCGGGCAGGATTTGCAAAATAGTGGGCGATTTTTGCGAAACGACTAAATTCATAATTGCCAATTCATAGCATAAAACGTAATTTTGCGGTATAAGCATATCGACCAATGCGCCCCGAAAACCTTGGAAATAGTGATGAATAACCCCAATTTTCAGCTGAAAACGCCCTTGAATCAAAACGTTCTTTACGCCCCGGCCAAGCCGCATCGGCTGGCCTATCAAACCACGGCGGCGGCGACCGATAAACAAGCATCGCCAGGCGTTTTATTTTTAACCGGTTTCCGGTCCGACATGAATGGCAGCAAGGCGACTGCGCTGGCCGAATGGGCGCACAGAACCGGGCATGGATTGACGCGATTCGATTACAGCGGCCATGGGCGATCGGATGGAAAATTTATTGACGGCACGATCGGCCAGTGGGTCAAAGACGCTTTATATATTTTGGATCACCACACCACGGGGCCGCAAATTCTGGTTGGATCCAGCATGGGAGGATGGATTATTTTGCATCTCGCCTTGCTGCGCCCGGAACGCGTGGCCGGATTGGTTGGCATCGCCAGCGCGCCTGATTTCACCGAAGAATTGATTTGGAATTGTATCAGCGAGGGCGCCCGTGAAAAATTATTGAAAGACGGCGTGTTTTACGAGCCGCCGCAATATGACGACCAACCGACGCCGTTTACTAAGCAATTGATCGAGGATGGCCGCAAGCATTTGTTGCTGACGCGAGAAACATTGCCGATCATCTGCCCGATCCGTTTGATTCACGGCATGAATGATGTGGATGTGCCGTGTGAACTCTCGCGCCGGATTTTGGAAAAAGTCGAAAGCAAAAATGTGCAATTGCATTTGGTCAAAGACGGCGATCACCGTTTAAGCCGGCCGCAGGATATTCAAATGATTATTGGCGCTGTGGAAGAGCTAATAACAAAGTAAGCGTACCCAAATGTTCCGCATGGAACATTTTTAAAAATCCAACTGCGCGTAGTGTTTAGGCGGCGGCACGCCAGGAATATGATCGGCTAAAAGCCCGCGAAACGCCGGGCGCGATTTGATCCGCATATACCATTGCTTGGCGACGGGATGATTGTCCCACGGCACATCGCCCAGATAATCGATGCAGGATAAATGCGCTGCCGCCGCGATATCGGCCAGCGAAAATTGATCGCCCGAAAGCCAGTTGCGCCGCTCGATCAGATAAGAAATATAGTCGAGATGATGCCCGATATTCGCCTTGCCGGCGCGGATTGCGTGCGAGTTCGGCTCGCCCAATCCCACAAAACGCTTCATCATTTTTTCATCGACCAGATACGCGCTGACCTCGCGGTTGAATTTTCCATCGAACCACGCAATCAAACGGCGGGTTTCCGCGCGCGCATGCGCATCGTGGCCCATCAAATTCGGGCTGGTATAAGTTTCCTCAAGATATTCGCAAATCGCATTGGCGTCGACAATCGCCTTGCCGTCTTGATCGACCAGCACCGGAACTTCGCCAGCGGGATTGAGGGTAAAAAATTCGGCGCGGCGTTCCCAAATTTTCTCGACCTTCAATTCGAACGGCAAGGATTTTTCCGCCATGTAAAAACGGACCTTACGGCAAAACGGGGACAACCAAATATGGTATAAAGTGCGCATTTGCCTAGGGTATAGAGGAAACGTACGATCGTATAGAGAGAAAAATATTTCCGCCACAATATTGTTTATTGTTGATGATTATACGAAACTGAGATTACCGCTTTACGCCCAATATTTTCCGCGATAGGTTTGCCGCATGACTTTTTTACAGATCCTTATTCTTGCCGCCGTGCAAGGCCTGACCGAATTTTTACCCGTCAGCAGTTCGGGGCATTTGATTCTGGTGCCGTTTTTTACCGGCTGGACGGACCAAGGCCTGCATTTCGACATCGCCGTGCATTTTGGCACGCTGCTGGCGGTATTGTGCTATTTCCGCAAAGATGTCGCGATGATTATCGGCGACAGCATCGATTGGTTCATGACGCGCCAAACCAATCTGGGCATTCGCCTGGCGGTTTATTTGATCATCGCAACCATTCCGGCAATTATATTCGGCCTTATTTACAAGCATTTCTATCCGGACGGTTTGCGTTCGCCGCATTTTATCGCGATCAATTTAATTGTATTCGCCGTATTGATGTGGATTGCCGACCGGTACAGTTCGATGGTCAAGCAATTGGAACATTTAAATTGGCGCAATGTTTTGTTAATCGGTTTAGCGCAAGCAATTGCAATCATTCCAGGCGTCAGCCGTTCCGGCATCACCATTACCACCGCCAGATTCTTGGGCATCAACCGGCCCGAAGCAGCGCGGTTTTCGATGTTGCTGGCAATCCCGACCATCGGCGGCGCTGCATTGCTTGCGGGAAAAGATTTTATGGAATCGACCGCACCGGTTCCGGTGAATGAACTCGCGATGGGTATCGGATTGTCGTTCTTGTTCGGCTTTGCTGCGATCGCGTTTATGATGCGGCTGCTACAGCACGCGTCGTTAAAAATATTCGTGATTTACCGCATCGCGCTGGGTGCAGCGATTTTAATCTGGTTTGTTTAATTTTTTAGGCGGCTTGATCGGTATTACCCATCCGTCCGCCGATTTTATACCGATCCAGGTAAGACGGCAAAATGACGTCAAGCGCCGTCGGCGTAACACCCAGATCCTTCAATTTCAAAACCGAAGCGCCAACGATATTGTCTTTTTCCAGCATGCGCACCTGATCGATCGTCAACAACGGTTTCGGCATTAATTGCAAAAACGCCGCCTTGACCTTGGCCCACCAGAACGGCACGGAAATCAAACAGGCTTTTTGTCCGGTCTGTTGCAACATAATGCGCATTAATTCCGTGAAGCTGTAAATTTTCGGGCCGCCCAATTCATAAATTTTCCCGCGCGCCTGATCGTTGGATAAGGCCGCAATCACTGCATCCGCCACATCGGCGACATAGACGGGTTGAAATTTGGTTTGCCCGCCGCCGATCAATGGCAGGATATGGAATATCTGCGCGATGCCTGCAAACATATTGAAAAAATTATCTTCAGGACCGAACACGATGCTGGGGCGCAAAATCACCGCGTTTGGAAATTCGCGTAAAATCGCGGTCTCGCCCTTGGCCTTGCTGCGCGCGTATGCGGAATTGGAATTTGCATCGGCGCCGATTGCCGATATATGCACCAAAGATTTCACGCCGCATTCGCGCGCAATCGCGGCAATGCGCGCCGGGGTTTTATGATGCACCAAATCGAATTTGTTTTTTCCGCTTTCAAATAAAATGCCGGTCAGATTGATAACAGCATCGGCATTTTGCATCACCGCGCGCAGCGATGCATCGCTGCTCATCTGACAAGGAATCGGCGTGATTTGCCCGACATCGCCAAAGGGCCGCAAAAATTTCGCCTTTTCGATATTGCGGGTCGGCACGCCCACCGTTGCGCCCAGCGCCGCCAAACGTTTCACCACATAACGGCCGATAAAACCGGAGCCGCCAAAAACAAGCACGCGCGAATGAGACAAAGACATGGGTATTTCCTTAAATCATTGAATATAATATGCTTTATTTCGTATAAACCATAAAAGCAAGCGCTAAATCATTGACAAAACCATTATAATACTGTATCCTTTTAGAATAAAATTACAAAATAAGATAGGGTACGATGGTTATTCAGATCTTCGCTTTACGCGCGGCGGCTAGCTCTTCCGCGGCAAAACCCAAAGTAGAGGAAGATAAGCCCTATGAACCGAATTTAAGTTTAATCCTGCCGGCTGAAATTCTTTTATTACAGCAAATCATGCAGGCGCAAGAAGAAGCTTCGAGGCATTATTACGGAAGCTATGGTTTGGTGGGAAAGGCCCATCCGAAAAAATTGATCCCTTTGCTGAAAATGGTAGCCGCCTATGGTGGCTATGTGCCGGAAAAAATCGCCGGCGTTCCGCTCGAGCAATTATCGACCGCAAATCCCAAGCAATTATTGCGCGCGGCCAACCGTGCGGAAACAGCGTTCCTGAACGCCTTTCACGAACGGCACGACGCCCATTATTATACAATGAATCCGGATGGTGTTTTAGCAGAAGCGCTTTTCCGAACAGGTATTCCGATATCGACCGGCGCCGATATGAATGAACAAGCCAGCAATATGTGCAGCGCCCTGAACAAATCGGTTTCGCCGAAATTGATTGCATCGATAAAACCGGCCGACAGATCCGAAGCGCAACAAGTGCTAAGATTGCAGATCGGTACTGTTAAAGAACTGAAGAGACAAGCAAAAGCCAATCGATCGCAATTATTATCCGGCTTGCTGATGATGGGCGTGGCGGGAATCGGCGCCATTATTGGAGCCTCACCTATATTTGCGATATCGGCCGAGATGATCAAGGTATCTTCTTTGGCTGTCACGTTAATTGGATCGGTGGTTGCAGGGTCCAGCCTGGCTGTGGCTGGTATATATGCTATTTATAAAAGAGAGGAAAAAGGCGAGAAAAAGGCCGAGATTCCCGATCAAATAAAAGCGATGATTGGCCAAAGATCATCGATGGAGCCATTGGACCGTTTTAAGGAACCCGCCCTGAAACCTTCCAAATCAACCGCGCATCAAAACACCGGAAGATCGGTGCAGCACGAAGCGGCATCCAGGCCGCCTGCACCGATTCGTCCAGTAATCCCCCGGCATCGGCGCAATGAGGGACGGGAATTTTAACTTCTGTCCGCCGTGATAATCCATATTCCTATTGACTTATCGGCCAAAATCGCTGACTTTCCAGGCCGCGCCCGGATGGCGGAATTGGTAGACGCGCTGGTTTCAGGTACCAGTGAGTAACATCTTGGAGGTTCGAGTCCTCTTCCGGGCACCATTACTCCCTCCGAGGATGTCCGATGACATCCGACAGAATCATTTTAACATAGATAAAATAAGGTTTTTACGTCCGCTGATGTCCGAGGGGGTCGGTTGACATCCGGCACATTTGGGGGTATCGTTGGGGGTATAAACGGATATCCTTATGGCCCTCACCGACACCAAAATTCGTAATGTCAAGCCGACAGCCAAACCCCAAAAGATTGCGGATGGAGAAGGGTTATTTCTCTATGTGACCCCTAAAGGCTCGAAAATCTGGCGCTTTAAGTACCGCTACCATCGTAAAGAGAAGCTTTTGACCTTTGGGGCCTATCCCGAAGTTAGCCTATCCGAAGCGCGGGAAAAGCGCCTGGAAGTGCGGAAACAGCTAGCTAATGGAATTGATCCAAGCCTAAAACGGCGCGAAGATAAGCGTATGGCGCAATTTGACGCCAATAATAGCTTTAAAGCTATTGCCTTGGAGTGGCATGCAGCCAATCAAGTCCAATGGACAAAAGCGCATAGCGCCAAGATTTTGAGGCGCTTAGAAGCCAATATATTTCCCTTTCTTGGCCATGTGCCGGTCAAAAACATTAAACCTGTCGAATTACTGGACGTTATACGGAAGGTAGAAAAACGGGATGCAACAGAGTTATCGCATCGTGTGTTGCAGACCTGTTCGGTTATTTTTCGATATGCTACCGCAACCGGTCGCACCGAATATAATCCTGCGGCTGACTTGCGGGGAGCGCTTAAAGCTCATAAGGCGAGTCATTATCCAACCATCAATGCGAAAGAAATCCCTCAACTCTGGCACAAGCTGGAAACTGTAGGCACGGCAGAAGAAATCCGGCTGGCTATTAAAATTCTGCTTTTTACATTTGTTCGGCAGGGCGAACTGCGCCACGCTAAATGGACGGATTTTGATTTCAAAGACAATGTCTGGATTATGCCAGCTCATGCCACAAAAATGCGCAGAGAGCACATCGTACCGCTTTCCAAACAAGTCATAAAACTCTTGCAACAATTGAGAAAATTAACGGGACGCTCTGAGCTGCTGCTTCCATCTTACCAACGGCGAAAAAATCCAATGATAAGCGAAAACGCAATTAATCAAGTGCTGCAAAGGATGGGCTATAAAGGAAAGCTGGTGGGCCATGGATTCCGCGCGCTTGCTTCTACCACATTGAATGAACTTGGCTTTAAACCGGATGTAATAGAGCGGCAGCTAGCGCATAAAGAGCGCAATAGTGTCCGCGCCGCGTATAACCGCGCTGAATATTTGCCAGAGCGGAAGAAGATGATGCAGCAATGGGCGGATTATGTTGATTCGGTTATTGCTGATACTGGCCGCGTAGTAGCATTTAAGAATAGAAAAAGGGTCTCATAAAATGCCTAAATTTGACGAAACTAAAGTATTGGATACTTTTCATCATAACATAAATTACGAAGATTGGATGGCCTCGGATTATTGGAGTCTTTCCGAAGCAGCGTTATTGGCATATGGGCATAATCCAGATGAAGATAATATAAATCTAAATCCTTATGGCACTAAGGTGATTAATTATCCTAGCCAGCTTCCTAGTTACTCACAAAAACTCTTGAGGGTTATGGAAAGGTCTGGAGATAATATTTTCAAGGAGCAAATAGGGCTTGTTTCAGCCATAAAATTTGTTGACTGGCTAATACAGAGGGGCATCGCGCCTCCGAAAGCATTGATGGCCGCATATGAAAAGAAGAAATTATCCGCTGTAGATTACAAAGCCCAATGCAATGTTTTAATGGAAGAGAATGAAAAGCTTAAAGAGCAATTACAAAAAATCGTAAATCAAGCCTCTTTGGCTAAAGAAAATAAATCGCTTATGAAAATTTTGGGCTGTATTTTGAAAAGCCATTATGGTTATCCGAGCAGAGAGGCTGTAGGGAAAATAAGTAACCGTATTCAAGCCTGTGGGTTTTCCATGGATGATGGAACTATAAGAAAACATGCTGATGCGTCAGTGGAGTATATAGCAGAAGAATCCAAAGAATAATAAAAGGCGAATTCGCTTTTTATTTAGGCGAATTCGCCCAGGGCCTATCACGGCTCTCATAGAATCCAACCAGATTCAACTGGATGGAGCAACCTATGAAAACCAATAATACCCTTGATAATGACGGCTATTTAAGGCTGCCGGACGTTTTAAAGCTTATACCGGTTAGCAAATCGACCTTCTGGGAAGGCATAAAAACCGGCCGATACCCAAAACCTGTCAAGCTAAGCGAACGCATTACTGCGTGGCGCGTATCTGATATCCAGAAATTCCTAAATTCTGTTGCTGTCAGCAATCAATAAAGAAATGCCGATAGCGTTGCAGTGCACAGCGACATGAAGGATTATCATGTGTAAAAAATATAGCGCAGAAGAAGTAACTCTTAAACTAAAAGGCCAATGGGATGGCAAGCGTGGCAAAGCTTGTTGCCCCGCTCATAATGATAGATCCCCTTCTTTGTCTATCGCGGAAAAAAATGGGAAACTGCTTTGGCATTGTTTTGCTGGTTGTTCGCAAGTTGAAGTAAAAATATCCTTACAGAAACTGGGCTTAATTAACGACCCGGGAGCAAGAAAATGACAAAAGATTATTCAAAGCTGCTTCAGCAGCCTAAAATTGGAGAGTTTGCTGGCGCATGGGAATATTTTGATGCAAGAGGCGAGTTATCGTTTGTAGTGACGCGCTATAACAAGGTTAATACTAGCGGCAAAGAAGAGAAAGAATTTAGGCCATGGTCATTCCTAGATGGCCGTTGGATAATTAAAGCTCCAGAATTGCGCCCGCTGTATAATCTGCTTGAAATTATTGAAAAACACGATGCGCTAGTAATTATTGTGGAAGGTGAGAAAGCGGCAGAAGCAGCCAGAAGATTTTTTCCTCACTGTGTTATTGTAACAAGTAGCTTCGGCTCTCAAGCTGCGCATAAAACTGACTGGTCAACTTTAGCTGGGCGAGACACCGTCGTTTGGCCCGATAACGATGAAGCAGGGAAAAAATATGCTTCAATTATAGTCAACCAACTTGCCACAATTGGGGCTAAATCAATTAGAATCGTTCAGTTGCCTGAAGGCTTGCCTCCGAAATGGGACTTAGCTGACTTACTTCCATTTGAGTTTCAGGAAAAAAATCTTTTGGATTGGGTTGAAAATGCGCCCTTAATATCGACACTTGCTAACAATGAAGAAATTAATCTAGCCAATATTGTACGTCAGTTGGCCGCTTTATCACCTATCGAATATGACCGGGTCAGAACACGACATGCTGCTAGTTTGGGAATACGAAGATCTGTCTTAGATCAAGAAGTCAAAGAGCAACGCATATTTCCCCAAAGTCAGCATAATAGAGGCGGCTTTGATTTTCCCGAAATAGAGCCATGGCCAGAACCTGTTGATGCCGCAGCGCTATTTGATGAGATAGCTACAATAATAGATTCTCTTGTTATACTTTCAAAACACAGCAAAACTGCGGTAACTTTATGGGTGTTGTTTACTTGGGTAATTGATGCTTTTCATACTGCGCCAATTTTGGCTATCTGCTCCCCAGAAAAAAGGTGTGGAAAAACTTCTTTAATTTCCGCAATTAATGGGTTAGTAAACAAGCCGCTTCCTGCCGCTAATATAACTCCCGCAGCAATGTTTCGCACAATTGAATTATGTAAACCTACTCTTTTAATAGACGAAGCTGATACTTTTCTGGCAGGCAAAGATGAATTGCGTGGCATTATTAATTCTGGGCATACGCGCACCACTGCTTTTGTCATTCGTTCAGTCGGGGATGAGCATGAACCCAAAAAATTCAGTACTTGGGGAGCAAAGGTTATTGCTTTAATCGGGGATCTTTATGATACGCTACGTGACCGGTCAATTATCATTGAGTTACGCCGCAAATTAAAATCGGAAAAAGTGCAGAAATTACGCGATGTAAACCAAGATTCATTTGAGAAGTTTAGATCGCAACTAAAAAGGCTGGCGGATGATAGTATTCAGGCACTTTCATCACTCAAACCGGTTTTACCAGATAGTTTATCAGACCGTGGTGCGGATAATTGGGAACCTTTACTTGCAATTGCGTTTCTGGCAGGAAGCCGGTGGCAAAAGAAAGCTTTTGATGCGGCTATTGCTTTGTCAAAAGAAGGGCCAGATGTCACCAGTGTAGGTACAGAAATGCTTCGGGACATCAAGGCTGCTTTTGAAGTTCTGGGAGATAAAATTTCAACCGTCTCTCTGATTGATTTTCTATGCAGAGATGAAGAACGCCCATGGGTGAGTTGGAAGCGTGACAAGCCAATAACCCCGAACCATGTAGCTATGATATTAAAGCCATTTGGGATTAAAAGTAAGACCGTCAGACTGGATAGTTATAACACTCCTAAAGGATATGAGATTTCACAATTCTCAGATGCTTTTGCGCGTTATTTAGAGGGAGGGCAGGCTCCAGCCGCCACAACGCCACAACCTACGCTTTCTGACGAATGGGACGTGGCGGAAACTGTCCCCAATAAATCTCAAATGACTGCCCCCGCAACACAAGAAAGCTTTGAGAACCTTGCATGTGGCGCTGTGGCGGCTAAATCCAGCAATGGATCATTATACGAATATGAAGAACGCGCTGCCATTCGTGAGTTTTGTGGGGAACAAAAACGTTCAGTTGCAGAAAGCGAAGCCCAGAAAGAAAAGAATTAACTATCTATCGGCAATAGAAATTGTGCCCACCGAGCAATGAACGTAATGATCTTCAGGCAGAAGCTTAATTACATTATTGAAGCCAATATTACGTTAATTATTGTTGCGATTAATTGTCGTGAGTATTATTGTTTCTGACAAATTATAACCTCATGGCACAGATATAATGCCCTTCAATATATATGTTGACGATCTTAAAAAGCGCCACGCTTCCGGCATAGCGGGGGAGCATGCTTACCGTCCAGCATTACAAATCCTTGTCGAAGCTATTATGCCGGATGTTATGGCGACAAATGATCCTAAACGTATCGAATGCGGCGCGCCTGATTTTATTTTGACCCGACGTAAAATTGATGTTGGTTATATCGAGGCTAAAGATATAGGGATCAATCTAGATAAAGCCGAGAAAGACGATCAACTAAAGCGTTATTTTGATAGCTTAGATAATTTGATTCTAACGGACTATCTTGAATTTCGATTTTTCTTGCACGGCAAAAAAGTTGAAACGATCCGGATAGGCGAAATAGGCCCGTCTGGGAAAATTAATTCGATACCTGAAAATTATAATCGTCTCAAAGACCACTTGATTGATTTTGCTGCTTTCCAAGGCCAAACGATTAAATCGGCTAAAAAATTGGCCGAGATGATGGCGCGTAAAGCGCGCCTAATGCGTGATGTATTTCATAAAGCTCTTTTGGAAAGCAATGAGAACACCTCCCTACATGATCAATTAACGGCATTTCAGAAAGTACTAGTTCATGACATGGATGCGAAACAATTTGCAGATGTCTATGCCCAAACGATCACTTATGGTTTATTTACTGCACGTTTACATGATAAAAGCTTACATGATTTTTCCCGCGCAGAGGCCTTGACCTTAATCCCTAAAAGCAATCCATTTCTAAGACAATTATTTCATTATATAGCCGGCCCTGAATTAGATGATCGCGTTATTTGGATTATCGACGCACTGTGCGAGGTGTATCGCTATACCGATCTTCCATCTATCCTGCATGATTTCGGGACAGCCACGGGACAGAACGACCCCATCCTTCATTTTTATGAAACTTTTCTCGCGGAATACGATAAGTCCCTCCGTAAGGCGCGGGGGGTATGGTACACGCCGGAACCAGTAGTGAATTTTATTGTTCGTGCCGTTGATGATGTGTTGAAAAAACATTTTAATCTTAAAGACGGGCTGGCTGATACCAGTAAAGTTAGTATTGAAATAGAATCACAAGAAAAAGATCAACGAACTAAAACTGGTCGCAAAATGGAAGTGCGTGAAGTACATAAAGTTCAGCTTCTGGACGTAGCCACAGGCACCGGCACTTTCCTAGCCGAAATCATTAAACAAATTTATAAAAAATTCCAAGGACAAGAGGGTTTATGGAGCAGCTATATTGAGCGCGATTTGTTGCCGCGCATGCACGGGTTTGAATTGTTAATGGCTTCTTATGCTATGTGTCATATGAAGCTAGATCTATTGCTACAGGAAACCGGTTACAAGCCATCTAACGCCAATAATCCTCCGCGCTTAAGTGTTTATCTAACGAACAGTCTTGAAGAGTACCACCCTGATGTTGATACCTTGTTTGCCAACTGGCTATCCCGGGAAGCTAACGAAGCCAGCCGCATCAAAAAAGATATGCCTATTATGGTGGCTATCGGCAACCCTCCCTATAGTGGCGAAAGTGCCAATAAGGGTGATTGGATTATGGGCTTGATGAATGCATATAAACAGGAGCCTAGCGGGGGCAAGCTTAAAGAAAGAAACTCCAAATGGCTAAATGATGATTATGTAAAATTCATACGTCTCGGAGAGCATTATATACAAAAAAATGCGGAAGGAATTTTGGCTTATATAACCAATCATGGATATCTAAATAATCCTACTTTTCGTGGTATGCGCTGGCATTTACTGAACACTTTTGATGATATCTATGTTCTGGATTTACACGGTAATGCAAAGCAAAAAGAAACATCCCCTGATGGCAAGCCTGATAAGAATGTGTTTGATATTCAACAAGGAGTAGCAATAATTATCGCGGTTAAGGCCAAACCAACTGGAAAAACACAAAAGCAACTAGCTAGGGTTTTTCATGCCGATTTATGGGGCAGCCGCGAAAACAAATATGATGCACTACAAATAGGCAGCATTAACAAACTGCCATTTAAACAACTGGTTCTACGTGCGCCGTTTTATTTTTTTATTCCCCAAGATAACAAATCAGGCGCTGAATATCACAAAGGCTTTGCCTTGAATGTTTTGTTCCCCATCAATTCCGTTGGTATCGTTACGGCGCGGGATGAATTGACTATTCATGAAAAGCGCGATGATCTTATCCGTACCATTCAAAATTTTAGCATGCTGCCAATAGAAGATGCGCGCCAAGAATACAATTTGGGTAAGGATGTGCGAGATTGGCGGGTGGAGTGGGCGCAGAATGATTTGAAGAATACTGGCTTAAATCCTGATAATATCAGAGCTATTAGCTATCGACCTTTCGATACGCGCTGGACTTATTACACGGGGCAATCTCGTGGTTTCCTATGTATGCCTAGACCAGAAGTCATGCGCCACTTTTGTGCGGGAGAGAATCTCGGTTTGTTGAGTATGAGACACTATGCCTACAATGTGCCGGATTATTGTTATAGCTTTGTTAGTAGAGAACTAATTGATAACCGTACCTTCATCAGCAATAAAGGTATTTGTTTATATTATCCCCTTTGGCTTTATGGGGAAGGGCTTCAAAGCAAAGAACAAAGAAGACCCAATCTCGATCCTAAAATCTTCGGCCAAATCAAGAAAACAGTTCCTGACACCACGCCAGAGGCTTTGTTTGATTATGTCTATGCAGTACTCCACAGCCCCACCTATCGTAAGCGCTATGCTGAGTTTTTGAAGTCAGACTTTCCTTATATTCCTTACCCAACGAACACTAAGATTTTTCATGGATTAGCAGAGAAAGGCGCTTATTTGCGTGAGTTGCATTTAATGGAAAGTCCAAGATTGGATACTCAAATTACCACATATCCGGTTGATGGGCTGCATGAAGTTAAAAAACAACGTTTTGAAAAAGGCAAAGTATGGATTAATGACTCTCAATACTTTGGCAATGTGCCACAAGAAGCCTGGGATTTTTATATTGGCGGTTATCAGCCTGCACAAAAATGGCTGAAAGACCGAAAAGACCGAAAATTGACTATTGAAGACATTCGTCATTGGCAGCGCATAATTGTGGCGCTAGCCGAAACCGCAAAAACTATGCAAGAAATAGATAAAATTAGTTTCTTGCCAGAAGCAGCGGGCTAAAACTCATGCCCATTCGTCATGCCATTTGGAAAGTTGGTCAACAACCCCAGCCATTGATCGAGGCGATTCTGCCCAGCGAAAGATTGCTGGAAGACATGATTCTTGCTGATCCTAGGATATTAGACGAAAATTGGATGTTTATTGGTCGGCAAGAAGACACCGGTTATGGTGGGCGAATCGATTTATTGGCAATTGCGCCGGATGGCGTGCTGATATTGATAGAATTAAAGAGAGACCGCACCCCGCGCGAAGTTGTTGCGCAGGCGATTGACTATGCAAGCTGGGTTTCTAAATTAAAACCCGAGAATATCAATGCTATTTATAGTCGGTTTACTAAAGGCGGCAATCTTGCGGAAGATTTCCACAAGCGTTTTAACCAGGAATTGGATGAAGAATCTTTAAACGAAAGCCACCAAATTATTGTGGTTGCTTCGGCTATAGATGAAAGCAGTGAACGCATAATTGCCTATCTTAGCGAGCGCGATATTCCAATCAATGTAGTTTGCTTTCAGGTTTTTAATTATGGTGACGATCAATTGCTAAGCCGCGCCTGGTTGTTAGACCCGGCCCAAACTCAAATTAGCGCCGCCACTGCACCGGATAACCAAAGCGAACCTTGGAACGGTGAATTTTATTCATCGTTCGGTGAAAGTGAGGTGCGGTCTTGGGCGGATGCTGTACAATATGGATTCATTTGTGGCGGGGGCGGTAGATGGTATAGCAAAACCCTACAACTGCTTAACCCCGGCGACCGTGTTTGGGTGAATATACCCGGCTCTGGATATGTTGGGGTCGGTCGCGCTATTGGCCGAGTCCAGCCCGCCGCAACATTCCAAGTAGACACCTCCCAGGGCAAAATGCCAGTGCTAGATGTTGTAAAACGAGCCAGCTATCATCGTGAATATTTGGACGATCCTGAGCGCTGCGAATATTTCGTGCCTATCGAATGGATTCAAGCCGTGTCTTTGGAAAAAGCAATTAAGGAAATAGGTTTTTTTGGTAATCAAAACACTGTGTGTAAGCCTACAAAACCTAAATGGCGGGCGACAGTCGAAAGATTAAAGCAGAAATTCCCTGGCTACGATAAAACCATTGTGGCAAGTCCAAAAGCTTAAAGCTCACCACTTTTTTGCCCCCTCTATGCAGTAATACATGATTAACATATTGTTATATATGGATTATATTTTTATTTACAATATATCATTTTTACATTATGTGTAATTTCGTACTTGACAATTCCAAAAAAACAGGGTATAAAGAAAATGGAAGTTGAATTTGATGATGCTGATTTAGATCGACTAGAAACCGATCCGAAATTTACGGCTGGCTTCTCCCAGCCGATAGTCAAAGGGTTCCGAAAAGTCATGCAGGCTATTCGAGCCGTTGCTGATGAAAAGGATTTGCATCAATTAAGGGGCCTCCGTTTTAAAAAATTGCAAGGTGATCGTAAGCATCAATATTCGTTGAGGATAAATGATCAATGGCGGCTGATTATTGAAGTGCATGAAACCGCCCTGATGAAAACGATTAGAGTTATAGAAATTACAGATTATCACTGATTATTATGAGAGACAGACCCATGAAACAAAGAAAACCAGCAGAGATATTTCCACCAGGAGAATATCTTCATGACGAGCTAGAAGCGCGCGGTTGGAATCAGGGAGAATTTGCCGAAATTATCGGTCGTCCGCCACGCTTAATTAGCGAAATTATAAGTGGTAAGCGCGGCATCACTCCGGAGACAGCCCAAGCGATCGCTGCTGCATTTGGCACTAGTGCGGAATTTTGGCTCAATCTTGAATCTGCATATCAACTATCGCGCGTCGATCCTGTTCCTGAAAGAATTAGGAAAGAAGCCCAACTTCGTGAAAAATTTCCAGTTCGAGAAATGATAAAGCGCGGCTGGATTGAGTCTTCAAAAAACTTTGAAGTAATAGAAACTAGGGTTCTTGATTTCTTTGGTATTACATCCTTAGATGACATGCCGAAATTATCCCATGCCGCGCGGAGAAATTATAGTGAGAATCTTTCCTCAGCACAGCTCGCATGGATTTTTCGTGTAAAACATTTGGCAACTGCGTTACAAATTCCTAAATATAATGAACAGAAATTGCGTTCTGCTTTAGTTAATCTTGAATTACTAATGACGGAGCCAGAAGAAGCGCGCCACATTCCTGGGATTTTATCTGAATGTGGGGTACGATTTGTAATAGTAGAACCTATTCCTGGATCAAAGATTGATGGGGTGTGTTTCTGGCTGAACGCACACTCTCCCGTAATAGGTCTCTCTCTTAAAGGAGACTATATAGATAGGTTTTGGTTTACCCTTCGGCATGAGATTGAGCATGTACTTAGAGGGGATGGCAAAGATTCTATTATGGTGGATGAGTTTGAAGCAAATGAGCCTGCTTCCAATACAAATGATTGTGAAAAAGCAGCTAATCAAGCGGCTAGTAATTTTTGTGTTCCGGAAAAAGAAATAAAGCATTTCATAGCTCGTCTTGATCCAATGTATTCAGAAAAGAATTTGATTGGATTTGCGCGCCTAATTAAGCGTCATCCAGGCATAGTAGCTGGCCAGTTACAAAGGCGCACGGAACGATGGGATTTATTCAGAAGGCATCAATTAAAAGTACGGCATATTATAATTCAGTCCGCACTTACCGACGGATATGGCCACACAGGACCAATAAACATATAGGAGAGCACTTATGGCAACATATACTAAACAAATGCAGAAAATTGTTGAGGACTACAGAGGCTCGGGTGAGCCTTGGCCTGCTGCTGCAAAAACAATTGCGGCCTGGGCTATTCGCACTGGTCGTTGGGAGCTTCCAGCTTCTGCCGCAATAAGCAAATGCGCGGAAGATGTAGCTTCAGCTATGCGTGAAGAATATATCACGGATAAAAAAGGGCGTCGTGTAAGGCTCTTGCATCCTGCTTCTACGCGCAAAGGTGATGAACAAATGGTGCTTTGGGATGATATTCGCACAGCTCCCAGACACCATATGCAAATATCATTTCAGCAAAGACGGCAAGCGATAGTGGGAGACTGTCGTCAACTTAAAACTGATGTGGACAGCTACAACGATGCGCATGTGGAAGCGGAACCAATCCAGATAGTTTTTGATTTCGCAATGGATCTCGCTGAAATTGAAGCGGCGCAAGCGGCCTAAAATTAATTTATTACGATTGCTTATTAAGCCCCTCCATCGTTTCCTCAAGAGTCTCCCACTCTGTAGGTATTGTACGTCCCCATGCTTGATAAAAAGGTGCAAAAATGAAAGGGGCGCCACCGTGATGAATAACTGTATCTCCGAGACTTGCCTTACCTTCTTTTCTTGTTATGTCAGCGTAAAAATGAATAGGATGCCCTGTTTTCCCTACCAAAAATAAGGCGAGTCCTTCCTTGCGACCTACATATTCAGCTGGTCGTTGATACTGGCTCAATTCATTGGCGGGAGCCGCCCATATCTCATTTATTCTTATGGCGGCGTCAGCTCCGATACGAGTAGCTTCATCCGCCATTTTGCGCATAATATGATAGTTCTGTCGTGAGTTATCCATCCTAATTTCGCACATACTAATTACTTTAATGTCGCGTATAAACAATAGCGTATCTATGTGATAACCATCTTTTAGAAATAGCGTACGAGCAATTTGAAAATACATTGCTGCTAGTTCTTCTATGTTAGCTACATTCTTTTTGAAATTATCGGGACCAATCTCATAACGTTCAGAAGCGATTTCCGCGATCTTCGTATCAGAAATCATTCCTCTGCGTTCAAATTCTAAAATTTTACCGTCTTTTAGTGAAATAATAAGAGAGCGCGGATCATGATGGCCTATCATGCACGGCATCCTCCCCTTTAACATGGGTGACGTAAACTCCTTAGTGCCGTCACAGTTAATAACGCTAGGCGGCGGTAGGCTCATTTGACGATGAGCGTCATGAACTAGTTCGGACATATGACCATAAGCGATGGCCAATGCGTCAAGGAGTTCGTAATCGGGCAAGCTGTTTTCAACCCACCGCCGTTGTATGCGCAAAGACCCATATTTAACTATGTAATCGCCTAATGGAGTTTTGGGGATGCTTTCCCGAAGGAGAGCTGGAGTGGAAGGAGAAAAAAGATCAAAGGGAATTTCAATGCTTGGGCCATTATCGAGATATGAGGCGATGGTTTCCACTCGAACTAAGCTATGCGATTCAAGATCGCCTTGTTTCTCAATTTTATTGCGAGCTTCCACTATCCAGCGCAGTAACGGATTGGCACGCATCTTTTCTTGTTGCGAGCCATACCATTGATCGAAGTCTGGTATTGTCCGCTTATGATTTTGCAGAACGAAAGAAACGGTGCGCAGAGTCTGTATGGTGTTCTGAGCTGCCAACCGAAAAGCTTCAGGATCAAAATAAGATTGTTCTGCTTGGTGCCAAAGCCGATGGGCATCTTCAAGCCGCTTATCAACAGCGGCTAAAGGGCATTGAGAATGCGCGGAAGAATTCTTTGTTTCCATTGCTCACCTAAGCACATTTTCAAATAGTATAAGGGAAATGGTTTTAGATCGCCATTACTATTGCATTTCTGGAGTTCAGGGTTGGCTTGATCCAAGACGTTATTTAATGGCGTGAGCACCATATTTTTGGTTTGTTTCATCTGATAGAACATCGAGCCTATTATAGACTCCTTTCTTAAGGGCATAGAAGGCTTCGTCGATAAGAATCATTCTTTCCACGAAAGTAAAGCGCTTCAAGTCTTCAGGCTTAAGGTTTGCCAAATTTAGAAGGGCTAACTTTAAATTTTCAGATATTTTCTTATCGTAACAAGAGGCGGGAACATAAACTAGATTCCGTGTCATGGCTAAAATGGTTCCTCACTACATTCTAAAGCTTTACCGGCGTAATCTGGCTTGCATATCATTTTTCGATTTCGGCGATCCATATCTTCTTTTTCCCGCTGAAATCTATCTTCTGCTCGATAAGGATTCTCGTGGCACGAAGCAATAGCGGCAGCCGGACCTCCTACGCCCGATCTTGGAATTAAATTGGCGGCCTGAATGCAGTTTAAAATAGCTAAATTGTCAGTGTTGGTTGGTACCGGCGCAGCCGCTTTTTGTCGTTGCGATTCATAATATTGATTTTGCCGTTCGGCCAGGCGATCGTCTAAGATAACTTTCTCTTTGGCCAATGTTTTGCGCGCGGTGCTATCACTAATCTTTCCGTCGCGCACTTTCTGCGCTAGTGCGCGCGCCCTAGTGACATATGCCAGCTGCAAGTCAACATCCGGCCCTCGCTGCGTGGCTTTAAGGGTCACTTTTTCATTGAGGCAATCCACCATTTCCGGAAAACCTTTATTAATCTGTTCACAAACCTGCTGATCTTCGCCAATAGTTGTGTAGTTTTGCGCGTAACGCTGCGTGGTTACGCATCCGCTTAATAATAAGATAGCCGCCAAAGTTATTGCTCTAATCATAATTTAACCCCGTATTTATGTGAAATATTGGCTATTTTGGCATATGCTATAATGGCATGCAACCCTAGGGGTATGGCCAAGACAAAATCAAGGATTGCAACGATTTACGATAAGCGCTACCGCCGCCTGCTCAATTGGCTGGTGGAAGAGCGCAAAAAACAGGGAATCAAGCAAAATGATATCGCCGAACAGACCGGCCTGGGCCAATGGCAATTGTCAAAGATAGAGCGATTCGAGCGCAGAATGGATGCGCTCGAGTTTCTAGATTATCTACACTTTCTCGGCCTGGACTATCCCGAAAAACTGGAAGAACTGCTAGCGTTGACTGAGAAAAAATAATTTACTTGTGCCCCTTAACTTCTAAGAAAGAATGGGAGGAGCATGGGAAGAGTACAGAGCGGACACAGCAACAAAATGGCAAATACAGGCTGTTATATCTGCGCACTCATCCCCGCGCGACGGTTGCAAGGTAAATCAATGATTTAGAGGTGTACGACCCCCAAACCTTCTTCAGATTCGCATGTCTTCCGATTTGTTTTTGGTTCTCCCTGCCATACATGTCGCCTGCCCGCCATAATTTGCTGCCAAATGAAGGAAGAGCCACGAAAATCAAAAGCCAGTTTATAGACACTGGTTGCGCCGCGCTTGCCTCTGCTTTTACCTCGCCGTTTTATAATGATGAGTTCCTTCTTCTCCAGCGCCTTCAAATGCCGTGCTATTTGCCGTTTAGAAAGTCCTGTGATGCGGGCGAGGGTGTGGATGGAGGGCCAGCATATGTTCTTCTTATTCGCGAATAGGCATAGAGCACCGTAAGTTTTCATGGCCGAGCCGTGCATGTCGTGGCACATGACCAGTTGCATCGGTATTTGAACGAATCTACGGTAGGGGAAGTCGGTCATCTGTTCCATCGCAGGCCAATTTTAAAATTTTAAAAATCCTCGCGGGATGCTTTGTAGATCGGTGGCAGGAAAGTGATTTTGCCCGCCCCCCTCCTGCCACGGGGGTGGGGTGATAAAATAAAAAAGGCCGATACAAATTGACTTTCAAAACCCCATGATGTTTACTGCCTTGCCAGAACTTGGTGCCATACTGGCAGCTAATGTTACTGGGGGTATCGGTGGGGGTACTATATATTTATCATACTATTATCATGATAAATATCAATAGTTTAGACGCCTTAATCGAGTCCTCTTCCGGCACCAAATAAGACGGCAAGGCCCGCCCGCGCGTGGCGCAAAAAAACTGTTGGAGAATAAAATGGGAATTGGACCTTTACGATCCTTGGTCGTGCATGATCCTAACAAAATGGGTCAAGCGCGGGAAACTGTGCAAGCATGCAGCAGTTTCGGCCTAATATGCCGTTTGGCCGTCAATGGATTTTGGATGGCGACTTTGCGGGTTGCGCCGCCGACCGATCCGGAAATTGATGCAAGTGAATATGGCGACATAGAAAGCGGCAGTACTATTATCCGCGAAGAATTGGCCCGGCGGAAAGCTGCTCGTTCTGCGCGCTAAATACCGATTCCCGCTTGCGTGGGAGCAATAAAATCGCGTACATTGCGCACATGACCAATTACACCCTGCACCAAAACGACCTGCCATCCACCGTCAAATTCAAAGGCCCTGTGGCCGTCGATTGTGAAATGATGGGATTGAAAGTCGGCCGCGACCGGTTGTGCCTCGTGCAATTGCGCGACCGCAAGGGCAAGGCACATTTGGTGCAATTCACGGCGGATAAATACGCGGCGGCGAATTTGAAAAAATTGCTGCAAGACAAAAAGACGCTGAAAATTTTTCATTTCGGGCAAACCGACATCGCCTATTTAAAATATTATGTTGGCGCGGAAACGGGCCCGATTTTCGATACCAAAATCGCCAGTAAACTGGCGCGGCGTTTTACCGACAGCCATGGATTGAACGATATCTGCAAAGATATTTTGGGTATCGAAGTGAACAAAGAAAAACAAAAATCCGATTGGGGCGCGAAAAAACTGACCGAGGCGCAATTGAAATACGCCGTCACCGACGTGTTGCATTTGCATGATTTGATGGACCGCCTGACCGAATTATTGAAACGCGATGGATTAATCCATGCAGCGGAACTCGCGTTCGATACGGTTGTCAATAACGGCTTGATCGAGGCGCAAGGCATCAACACCAACGCCCTTTTCGCCCATCATTCCAGCGACCGGGTTTAATTTACGCGTTCGGGGACGGCAAAACCCTGTTCATCGCCGCTGCATCCAAACCATAATGCGCGCCGATATAGGGCCGCAAAATATTGAATAGTTTTAACGATCCACGCAAACTGCCGTTAATGCCGGGATTGACCAGATCCAACTGGCCATTGGTTAAAACGCGCCGTTGATTGTCGCTGGGCACATTAACGCCGCCGATCGCGCTGGCGATGGCATAGTTTTGCAGCAACGGGTTGCCGGTAATCAGCATCATATTGGTGGCATGACCATGATCCGTGCCGCCGCTGCCGTTCGGGGAAAGGCTGCGGCCGAATTCGGATATCACCGCGATTACCACTTTGTTCCATTTGTTGGCGGCCATGAAAGTTTGCCGGATTGCCTGAATGCTTAGAGCGACTTGTTGCAAACGGCCCAAGATATAAGAATGATAATTTTCTGGGCTGCCGGTACCGTGCGTGTCGAACCACGGGGCTTGAATATATCCGACCGCCGGGGCCACGTTATCATCCAGGCTCATAATATGAGCCAGTAATTGCGCCTGGGTTGGCAAGCCGCCGTAAAAACTGTTGAATTGCGATGTATCGTTCAAACTATGCGCGACCGGGTTAAACGCGTTGCGGGTTTGAACGGCGCGGCGCACCGCATCGCCGAACCAAGTGGCGCGGCTGAAATTCGCGCTGATCATATTTAAAATATCGTTTTGAGTCGGCGTAGCGGTGGGCGGAACCCAGGCCGCGCTGCTGTTTGATCCTTGTAAAATTTGCGGCACGGCATTGCTGCCGGTTACGGCAACGCCGCCGGGATTCGGCAAAGCGCCCAACTCACCCTCGAGACGGTTTAAGAATCCAGGCAGATTACGTTGGCTGCCGATACCACCTGTAAAAATTTCGGCAGTCATTTCAAAGTGCGACAAATTGTTACGTGATGGTTCAAACGGTTCGACACCATGGAAAATGGTCATTTCGCCAGACTGGAATAATGGCAATAAACTGGAAAGTCCGGGATTCAAACCATATACGCTGTCCAATGCGATCGCCGAACGCGGTGTGTTTGCTTGCGGACGGTCCAGCGCATAGGCGCCGCGCAAACTGTGATATTCATTGCGGCCGACCGGTGGAACGACATGCAATCCGTCCCATCCGCCGCCGGCAAACAGCACGATCAATTTCTTATCGCTAGCCGCATCGCCAGTGGCAAAAGACAATCCTGGCGTTCCGGCCACCGCCGCCATACCAAGACAACCGCCACCCAATTTCACGAAAGAGCGTCTATTCATGTTGTTGTTTGTCATTAGGCAATCCCCTTGGTCATGAATTCCGCCGAGCAAAACGTGCCCATCACCGCCAATGTGGGGTTGGATGTAAGATTATTCATCAAATTTTTGGTCAATGTCATCCTGCTGGTGCGGGCGATCGGACCAATAGACTGGTGGAATAAATCCGCAGCCGATCTTTGTCCCATAATCAATGCAATTTTACCGCCTATACGGTCAATGATGCTAAGCATATTCTCTGGCGAGCGGCCTAACCAGAAATCGGTGGTTACCGGGAAACCTTGCACGTCGGCAGCTTGCCAGAACGGGCAATTCATCGCCGGCAAATCGTAACGCACGATATCACGGATAAAATTGTCGCCCAAATCGCCTGCGGCACCAGCGGCAGGAGCGATCAAGCCGCTGACCCGCAAGAAAGCCATCATGATTTCATCGGGGCGTTTCATTGGGGAGCGCACCAAGCGCGTTAAAGCATTAGGATGATTGAACATGGCCAAGGCCACTTGTTTCAAATCGCCTTGGGTATTTAAATAAACGGTTTTTAGATCGTTCTTCATTTGCACAGCCATTGGTAGATTCATGTCATCCATGAAGAAGTACCGCACCATCGCCGTGCAGAAGTGATCCGCGGTGCTGGGATGAATGGCGATAGCGTCCAGCACGCGACGCATCCGGTCATAGGCTTGCCAAGCGGCACCAATCGCTGGTAAGCGCAAATTCAACACCGGAATATAAATTTCATTCAAATCCACATTGCCGCCGCTGACGGTAACTTCACCAGCATGATCGTAACCGGACGATAAGCGCGCAATATACCGAAATCCGGCGAATAGCCGCGCCAGAGCATTGATGTCTTCTTGGGTATAACCGCCATTCACACCCATGGTATGTAATTCCAAAATCTCCCTGGCATAATTTTGATTCACCGCGCCAGCGCTATTAATCTGCGTATTCAAAAATTCCATCATCGCGGGGCTTAAGGTGATGGCGTACAATAAATCTTTCATTTTACCGCGCGAATTATCCAAAATCGTTTTGAAATACGCGCCGAATTGGCCGCCGATCAACAAATCTTCTTCGCGGTCGGTGCGAAAGGAAATGCTAAAATTATTCATCAAGAACATGTTCCAGCTGAACAAGGTCGGCTTTGTGGTGTTTACCGCTTCGCGGAAATAACGCACCGCCTGTCCCATATAGACATTATTTAATAATTCGCGCATCAACCGTTCGCGCTCTGGGAACGAGCCGTTCCATAGCGCGGTATAATAAAGACGGATATTGTCGCCATGCGTATTGTAATTTTGTCCAAAATCAGGAGCGCCTTCGAATTGCGCGCGCAGCCATGGCCGTGCGCCGCCAGCGGAACGAATCGCTGCTAAATCCCGCGGACCCATGCCAAAACCATAACGATGCGCAGCTATATAGGCATCGACAGTTGCAGATGATGTATCAGGGATAAGCGGTGCGGGGCTATCATTCTGAGATTGAACCAATACCGGGGACGGTTCCCGCATTTTACTGGAAAGGCGTAACAAGGCACGCGTATCCAATTTTGGACCAGTAGTAGTTGCGGATTTTAAATTGCCCAATTTACCTTGCGCCAACGCGGCCTTGAGATCGACCGATAAAACATTGACCGGAACTTGGTTGCTGCTGGAAATTGAACTAGCCATATCTCTTCCCCTGGGCCTGTTTTGTGAATTAGTGATTCTCACATATTATTGAAGTATATCATTAAACGTTACCTCTTAGGATATGTTTTAGTATAATCATAAGAAATTAAACGATTTTATCAAAATCATATAATTTTACGCACTAATTGTATAAAATTTTATATTAAATATTCAATATATAGTAATTTATAAATAATAACATTTATTTATATGTAATTTCATAACAATATACTACTACAAATAATATACATAAAAGACAATTCATCTATCAGTTTATCCAAAAAAGCGCAGTTTCTTGACCTTTTAGCTGGTTTCAGGCATAATCCACCCCTGTCTGAAATTTAGGACAAAGCTATTAATAATATACATATATTTCAATAGCTTAGGGAACAACCGGATTTAAACCGCAATCAGCAGATATTATATAAGACATATCGCAGGTAATTATGGGCCAGAAATCAACAACCCAATCTTTGAAATTGATTGTCGCGAACGATGCCGCGAGCGGATCTGTTTTATCGCGCGCGCATGCGGTGCTGGAAACCGAAATCGCGGGATTGCAGGCTTTGCAAGGCAATCTTAGCGGCAGTTTCACCCAAGCGATCGAATTATTACTGAAAACCAAAGGCCGGGTGATTGTGACCGGCATCGGCAAATCCGGCCATGTGGCGCGCAAATTGGCCGCGACCCTAGCATCGACCGGAACACCGTCGCAATATGTGCATCCTGGCGAAGCGAGTCACGGCGATCTTGGCATGATTACGTCCGACGATGCGGTGATCGCCATTTCCAATTCCGGCGAAGCGCCGGAGCTGGGCGATATTATCGCCTATGCCAAACGATTCGCGATTCCCGTAATCGCCATTACCAAAAATTCCGACAGCAGTTTAGGCAGCGCGGCCAATGTCGTTTTGCAATTGCCCGATGCGCCCGAAGCGTGCCCGATGGGACTCGCGCCAACTACATCGACCACGATGAGTTTAGCATTAGGCGATGCGCTCGCCGTTTGTTTGCTGGAACAAAAAGGATTTTCATCCGAAAAATTCCGCGAAATTCATCCTGGCGGCAAGTTGGGCCAACGTTTGATGAAAGTCGAAAAATTAATGCATACCGGCGCCGAATTGCCATTGGTGAAACCGGACGATTTGATGAGCAGCGTTTTGATTACCATCAGTTCCAAAAAATTCGGCTGTGCCGGCGTTATCGATAAACGCGGTAAATTGCTGGGTGTAATTACCGATGGCGATATGCGTCGCCATATGAGCGATAATTTCCTAAACCTGCCCGCCGCCGAAGTAATGACGCCAAATCCGCGCACTATTTCATCCAAATCATTGGCAGCGGAAGCATTAGGCATTATGAATCAAAAATCGATTACCACCTTGTTCGTGATCGATGACGATGAATTGCAAGGCATTATCCATATTCACGATTGTCTGCGTGCCGGGGTGATGTAATGGCCCGCCCCGTCAAACAAAAAACCGCAGTCAAACAACCCAACCAGAAAAAACGGTTCGATTACACGCCGCGCGTGCAAGTTTTGATGGGCGGCAATAATTATTCGGAAATCGTGTATTGGCTCAAAATCGTTTTGCCCGCGCTGGCGGTTGCAATTTTACTGGCGATCACCGTGTGGCCGAATTTGATTGAAAATGAAAATCGGTTTCGCCTTAGCGCGGAAAATGTGATGGAAGAAGCGCCGCAAGCATCCTTGATCGTCGGCCCGCGTTACACTGGCACCACCAACAATGGATTATCCTATACGATTCGCGCCGCCGCCGCCGCGCCATCGCCGGAAAATGCCAACGCGATCAATTTAAAAAATCTGCAAATCGATATTAAATCGGAAAACGCCACCACGATTTTCGTTTCCGCCAACCGTTCCACCTATTGGCGCAACCGGCATGGTTTATCAACGCAAGGTGATATCATGATCCGCACCACTAGCGGATATGAAATTAAAACCGATGCCGCCTATGCCGATTTTGCGCAAGGCATTTTGTGGAGCGATCGTGCGATTACCGGTAAAAGCCCGCAAGGATCTTTCACGGCCGCCGGATTTGAAGCCAAAGATGACGGCAATCAGGTCATTTTACATGGCAAAGTGAAGTTAAATTTGCTACCTAAGGGCAAGAAGAAACCAACCACCAAGACTTCATGAATAAATTCGCTCTCTTTCTGCTCGCTGGCTTGATGACGCTGTCTTTTGGCGCGGCGCACGCGCAACCGGCGCAAGGGCTGGGGTTTATTTCGCCAGGTCAAAAAAGCCCGATTCAGATCGAAGCCGATAATGGCCTGGAATGGCACAAAAAAGAAAACGTCTATATCGCGCGCGGTAATGCGCGCGCCAGCAGCGGCGATATGAATGTAACCGCCGATGAATTGCGCGGTTATTATCGCGGCGGCGAAGGCAGCGAAGGTTTTGAATTATACAAACTGGAAGCATCCGGCAGCGTTCACATCACCGTTGGACAAAATAAAGTTTTGGCCGACGAAGCCTATTACGATTTGGACCAAGGCGCGTTTGTGATGACCGGAAAATCGATGCAATTATTATCGCCAACCGCGAAATTGACCGCGCATGAACGGATCGAATTCTGGCAAAATAAAAATCTGGCCGTAGCGCGCGGCGGCGCGATTGTGGAGCAAGGCAAAAACCGCCTGGCCGCTGATGCGATTTCGGCGCATTTCAACGCTGGCGGCGCGGCCGATAAACTAAGCATTCACCGCATCGATGCGGTCGGTAACGTCAAAGTGCAATCGGATGGCAATTTGGCCAGTTCCGACAATGCGACCTATGACATGCAACAAGGGCTTGCAACCTTGAAAGGCAATGTTAAATTAACCCAAGGCCCGAACCAATTGCAGGGCGAATACGCGGAAATGAATACCAAAACCGGGGTCAGCCGGTTATTAGGCAACAAAGATGGCGGCCAAGGAATGAAACGGGTGCGGGCATTGGTGATGCCGGACCGCGCCAAAAAAGCCGGGACTTTTTAAACCATACGAGCATGAGCAAAAATAAAAACCATAAAGCACAGAAAAAAAACGATGCTTCGCCGCGTTTGGTTTCCAGCAGCCAAGGTCTGGAAATGGACAATTTGTCCAAAGCGTATAAAGGCCGCCAGGTTTTGCGCAACATCAAAATTCAATTGAAGCATGGCGAGATTGTCGGCTTGCTCGGCCCTAACGGCGCGGGTAAAACCACTTGTTTTTATATTATCTCTGGCCTGATTAAACCCGATTCCGGCCATATCCGCCTTAATGGCGAAGATATTACATTCCTGCCGATGTACCGCCGCGCGCGCAAAGGCATCAGTTATTTGCCGCAAGAATCATCGATTTTCCGCGGCCTTTCGGTCGAAGATAATATCCGCTCGATCTTGGAAATTTCCGAGCCCGATGTCGAAGTGCGCGAACAAATGCTGGAAAGCTTGTTATCCGAATTTTCGATTCAACATATTCGCCGCTCGCCGGCTATGGCCTTATCGGGCGGGGAACGCCGCCGCACCGAAATCGCCCGCGCGCTAGCCAGCAAACCATCCTTTATCTTGCTCGATGAACCATTGGCCGGGATCGATCCAATCGCGGTGCATGATATCCGTGAATTGATCCTGCATTTGAAGAAACGCGGCCTTGGCGTGCTGATTACCGACCACAATGTGCGGGAAACACTGGATATTGTGGACCGGGCCTATATCATCCACACGGGCAGCGTGTTGATGGAAGGCACGCCCGATGAAATTGTCAACGATCAGAACGTGCGCCGCGTTTACCTGGGCGACCGGTTCAGCCTATAATTAGTGGCCACAAGGCCACTGTAGAATGACATTAAAACAACGTCTCGACATCCGCGGACAACAAGTCCAAACGATCACGCCGCAATTGCAGCAGGCGATCGAAATGTTACAGATGAATAATCTGGAACTGATGGAATTTGTCGAACAGCAATTGGAACAAAATCCGCTGTTGGAAAAATCCGACACGGATGGCGGCGAAATCACCGACGATAATAATTTACAAGCGCTGGCCGAAAATCCGATGTCGTCCGGCGGCGGCGATATTCCCGCGCCAACCGGCACCACAACCGAAGTCGGCGCCGATCAGAATTTCGATTCCGAAGCCGCATCCAGTGGCAATTATGAAAATGACTGGGAAGGCGAATCCGCCAATGACACTAGCGGCATCAACCTTGCATCCTGGGAAGGCGGCGGGGGAAGTCATAATTTTTCCGACGATGAATATAGTTTTCAAGATAAATTGGCGCACGAAATCAGTCTGCGCGATCACTTGCTGGATCAAATCGCGGTCGATCTGGACGATGCAGGCGATAGGATTATTGCGGCCTATTTGGTCGATATGTTGGACGATGCCGGATATTTCCGTGGCGACTTGGACAGCGTCGCAAAGACACTGGAATGCACCGTAGAACGCGTGACATTCACCCTGTTACGATTGCAACAATTCGATCCGCCGGGCGTGTTTGCGCGCAATTTGGCGGAATGTTTATCATTACAACTGCGGGAAAAAAACCGCCTCGATCCGATGATGCAAAAATTCCTAGCGCATCTGGATTTATTGGGATCGCACAAAATCGCCGAACTGCAAAAATTGGTCGGGTGCGAGGGGGATGATTTAAAAGACATGATCGCCGAAATCAAGGAATTGAATCCGAAACCCGGCGAGAATTTCAAACGTGAAGAAGCCCACACGCTGATCCCCGATATTTATTTGCGCCAGCAAAAAGGCGGCGGATGGCATGTCGAATTGAATTCCGAAACCTTGCCGCGCGTTTTGATCAATAACCGCTATTATACGCAAGTCAAAAAGGGTGCACGCAGCAAAGAAGAGAAAAAATACCTGTCCGACAAATTCCAGGCCGCCAATTGGCTGGTCAAGGCAATGCACCAACGCGCGCAAACAATTTTAAAAGTATCGAGCGAGATCGTCCGCCACCAGGAAGCATTTTTCAATTACGGCGTCGAATATTTGCGCCCACTGGTCCGGCGCGAAATTGCCGAAACGGTCGGTATGCACGAATCGACCATCAGCCGGGTAACGACCAACAAATACATGGCAACGCCGCGCGGCATTTTTGAATTGCGTTATTTCTTCAGCGCCAGCGTTTCCGGCGGCGAAGGCAAAATGGCCCATTCATCCGAAAGCGTGCGGCATAAAATCAAAACCCTGATCGAGGCGGAGCCGCCGCAAAAGCCTCTGTCGGACGATAAAATCGTAGCATTACTGCATGCCGAAGGCATCGATGTGGCCAGACGCACCATCGCCAAATACCGCGAGCAAATGAACATACCATCCAGTGCCGACCGCAAACGCCGCGCCGCATTAAAGGCATAAAAATCAAATACTTAGATATGGGCGTTTCGACTTGACGAACGGGGTCCGGGACATTAGGTTTCAAGAGAGCGCTGCAACATAGCGCCGGGGCAACAATCCCTGAGCAATAAAATAATCTGATAACCATATAGGGTTTTTAAAATATGAAAATTTCCGTGACCGGCCGCCATATGAATGTGGGCGAATCCTTACGCGATCATGCCACCACCAAATTGCAAGAAGTGACCGAAAAATATTTCAGCCGCGCGATCGAATCACACATCGTATTCGACAAACATAATCACGGTTTTCAAACCGACATTCAGGTCCATGTCGGCCGCAATATCATGGTCCAGGGCCATGGCGAAGCGGATGATGCCTATATCGCCTTCGATATGGCATTAAGCCGCGTCAATGGCCGCCTGCGCCGGTATAAGAATAAATTGAAAGACACGCGTTCCGCCCCGACCCACGAAGAAATGGCGGAAATGATCGAAGCGCAGAAATTCGTTCTGGCGGGCGCTGGCCACGAAAAATCGTCCGAAGAAGCACCGGAACAGCCGCTGGTGATCGCGGAAATGACCACACAAATCGAAACTTTGACCGTCAGCGAGGCGGTGATGCGCATGGATTTATCGGGTTACCCAGCGATTGTGTTTAAAAACAAATTAGGCGGCGGCATGAACGTGATTTACCGTCGTCCGGACGGCAATATTGGCTGGATCGACCCAAGCAATACGGCGACGAGCAAAAAACCAGCTGCGAAGGCCAGCTAAACAAGCGCCCCATAATTTACAAAGGTATAGTGATGAATATTTCCAATATTTTATCGGCGGATTCGATTGTGGTCGATATCGAAGCCAGCACCAAACGCGAGTTGCTGGAAAAAATCGCCGTTTATGGCGCGAAAAAATCCGGTTTGCATGAAAAAGAAATTTTCGACGCCTTGTTACAGCGCGAACGTTTGGGCACAACCGGCACCGGTGACGGCGTTGCGATCCCGCACAGCCGTTTTGCGAACTTGAATAAAATTCACGGCGTTTTCGTGCGTTTATCGACGCCGGTCGATTTCGAATCGGTCGATGAAAAACCGGTCGATTTGATTTTCACCTTGCTGGCGCCGGAATCGGCGGGCGCGGATCATTTAAAGGCGTTATCGCAAATCGCCAAAGTGTTCAAGGATGAAGCCGCGAAATCCGAACTGCGCCAGGCAAAAAACGGCGCGGGCATTCAATCGGTATTCGCCAAAATCGTGAACGCCGCCGCTTAGAAATCATCCAATTTTGAATTAATGCACGCTAACCTGATGCATGTTACTTTGCATAATGGCGGCATCGGCCATGATGCGGTCGGCGGCCATGGCGACGGGCGTGCCGTCGGCGGCATAGATGGTAAAACCGGTCACGCCGTTAATAACCGCTTGTTTTACATAAGCGATGCGATTAACGCCCAAACGCCCTAAATCGATTTGCGGCGCGGTAACGCGGGTTACGGGCTCCTGCGGTTCCAATTCCACATCGTCATCGTCGTCTAAAAATTCTAATTCGTCAAAAGGGTTGCTCATGTGCCGCTCCTTTGTTTTGTAAGTATTTTATAACTTATTACATATATTATGTGGTGAAAATTTCGGTAATTTCAAGGCAAGAATGGGGACGAAAACAATCCCTCCGGAATATAAAATTTGGATATGCCACAAACATTTGAAATGATTGCCAAAATTATGCAAAGTAGAGATAGTTTTTACTCGCCCCACCGGAAAAAGAATTTTTCATGCAAAAACCAGCCAAAAAATCCGCCGCGCATTTACCAAATGGGATCGTTGCCGCAACGTCCAAGGCCAAACCGATTCATGTCGTATCCAAAGCCAATTATAAATCCTGGCTGAAACGGCAAAATAAAACCGCGCAAAAATGGTTGGCGAATTTGAATTATCAGCCGGGCGGGCTTGCCGCCGCGACATTGCCCGGCGCAAACGGTGATATTGCCGGCGCGATCGTTACGTATGACGAATTGTCGGTTTGGACCATGGCGGGATTGCCATTAAGCCTGCCGCCAGGTTCTTATGCCATCGCCAATCAAAATGATTTCACCGGTCCGCAATTATCCGATTTATGCCTAGGATGGTCGATGGGCGCGTATCAATTCACGCGGTACAAACGCGCGCGGAAAACGCCCGCCAGCCTGGCCGCGCCGAAAAATATCGATGCGCATAAACTATCCGCCACATCACAAGCGGTTTATTTGATCCGCGATATGGTCAACACCCCGGCCGAGGATATGGGCCCGGAAAATTTGGGCCAGATTGCAACCAACATGGCGCGACAAAATGGCGGGAAAATTAAAATCACCGTCGGCGATCAATTGCTAACGCAAAATTATCCGTTGATTCACGCGGTTGGCCGCGCCGCGCCGCAAGAACCGCGTCTGATCGATTTGACTTGGGGAAATCCCAAGCATAAAAAACTGGTTCTGGTCGGCAAGGGCGTTTGTTTCGATACCGGTGGATTGGATATTAAGAATGACGCCAATATGCTGATCATGAAAAAAGATATGGGCGGGGCCGCCCATGCGCTGGGCCTCGCGCATATGATCATGCAATTGAATTTGCCGGTGAATTTGCGCGTGATGATCGCGGCGGTTGAAAACAGCATCGCCAGCAACGCGTTCCGCCCACTCGATATCATCAAGTCACGCCAGGGTATGACCGTTGAAATCGGCAATACCGATGCCGAAGGACGATTGGTGATGGCGGATTGTTTGTGGGAAGGATCGCAAGCAAAACCCGATATGATGATTGATTTTTCAACCCTAACCGGCGCGGCGCGGGTAGCGCTCGGCCCGGAACTACCGGCCCTATTCAGTAATGACGATGCGTTATTGGTCGATGCGATCCGGTTTGGCCGCGATAATGACGATCCGATGTGGCCAATGCCGCTGTGGAAAAATTATCGCACTATGCTCGATTCCAAAACCGCCGACATTAACAATTCTTCGAATTCATCTTTCGCGGGGTGCATCACCGCTGCGCTATTTTTGCAAGAGTTCGTTTTGCCCGGCACATCGTGGATTCACTTGGATTTATATGCATGGAATGCAAATGACCGGCCCGGTCGTCCACAGGGCGGCGAAGCCATGACAATCCGGGGATTGTTTTCTTTATTGCAAGCGCGCTATAAACATGGTTAATTGATCCACTTTTCAAGTACTTACCTCTTTTTAGAAAATCCAAGGAAAAATTTATGCAGTCCAATTTGAATAATGCAGGAGCATTAGATTTATTGCGTTTAATCACATCCGAAGGCGTCCGCAAAGACAGCCCGGATTTAACCGCGCGGCAATTGGCCGTTTTGCTGACTGTTTATGTCACCCCGCCACCGCATACCGTGCGTGGTCTTGCTGCTGATTTGAATATTACCAAGCCTGCGATCACCCGCGCGTTGGACCGGTTGACGGAATTGGATTTAATCGGGCGCAAACGCGATGAAACCAACAAACGCAGCGTTTTGGTACAACGCACGCCCGAAGGCACGAATTATCTGACCGGTTTATCCGAAGTCATCAAAACCGCGCAAGATCAAGTTGCGAAAAATTCTTATCACATTCGCGAAGCGGCCTAGGCTGCGAACGCGGCTTTCATAAGCGCTTTGGTATATTCTGTTTGCGGCCGGTCAAGAACTTGATCGGCCGTTCCTGCTTCTATGGCAAGGCCGCCGCGCAAGACCAGAATATCGTGCGACAATGCCTTCACCACGCGCAAATCATGGCTGATCAATATATAGGTCAGCGCGTTTTCCCGTTGCAGATCGCGCAGCAAATCGACGATTTGCGCCTGCGTGGTCATATCCAGCGCCGATGTGGGTTCATCCAAAATTACCAATTTCGGTTTCAATACCAGCGCGCGGGCAATCGAAATGCGCTGGCGCTGGCCGCCGGAAAATTCATGCGGATACCGGTCGACCGATTCTGGCGCAATTCCAACCCGGACCAGGGCATCGGCGATTACTTGATCGCGCTCTGCCTCGTTCAAACCGGTTCCATGCACGGTTAAACCTTCGCCAACAATTTGCCCGACCGTCATGCGCGGGCTTAACGCGCCAAAAGGATCCTGAAACACGATTTGCATATTTTTACGAAGCGGGCGCAATTGCGCGGAATTTTTTTGCTGTAAATCCTGACCCATATAAAGGATTTTTCCATCCGATTTAATCAGCCGTAAAATCGCAAGTCCCAGCGTGGTTTTTCCCGATCCGCTTTCCCCAACCACGCCTAGCGTTTGGCCAGAACGTAGCGTAAAATTAATGCCATCGACCGCTTTGACATGGCCAACCGTCTCTTTAAATACACCTTTTTTAATCGGAAACCAAACGCGCATATTTTCGGCGCGCAATAATTCATCCGCGTTTTGCGCGCGCGGGATCGGCGCGCCCTTTGGCGTCGAATTCAGCAATAATTTAGTGTAAGGATGTTGTGGCGATGCAAAGATCTTATCGACCTCGCCGCCTTCGGCCACTTCGCCGTTTTTCATAATATACACGCGCGACGCCATGCGCCGGACCATGTTCAAATCATGGGTGATCAGCAATAACGCCATGCCCAGTTTTTGCTGTAACTCGCGCAGCAACGATAAAATCTGTTCCTGCACCGTCACATCCAGCGCGGTGGTGGGTTCATCGGCAATCAACAAATCAGGATTATTGGCCAGGGCCATGGCGATTAAAATCCGCTGCCGCTGCCCTCCGGACAATTCATGTGGATAGGCCGCCATAAAACGATCCGTATCGGTAAGACCGGTTAGAGTCAGCAGCTCTTTTATACGATCGACGAGTTTTTGCGGCGATAAAGATTGATGCAGGGAAATAGATTCCGCGATCTGCCGCCCGACCGTGTGCAACGGATTCAAGGCCGTCATTGGTTCCTGAAAAATCATCGAAATCCGGTTGCCGCGAATTTTTTGCATCTCGGATTCCGGCGCGCGCAATAAATCCGTATTCCCTTGCCAGATAATTTTTCCGGCCGGATACTGCGCGCTGCGCAGTAATTGTAAAACCGACAAGGAGCAAACCGATTTACCCGATCCACTTTCCCCAACCAGGGCGACGGTTTCGCCGCGATTCACGTATAAATCGATGCCTTTTAAAACCTTTACGGATTTGCGGCCATGGGTGAATTCCAATTGCAGATTTTCAATCGATAGGATCCGGTTTTCTGCCATCAGGAACCCCATATTTTACGGGGGTCAAACGCATCACGCACGGCCTCGCCCACAAAAATCAGCAAGGTTAAGATAACAGCCAGCGACAAAAATCCGGTCATACCCAACCACGGCGCTTGTAAATTGTTTTTGCCTTGCGACAGCAATTCGCCAAGCGAAGCCGATCCTGGCGGCAAACCGAAACCCAGAAAATCCAGCGACGTTAAGGTGGTAATTGACGCATTCAAAACGAATGGCAGGAATGTCAATGTCGCAACCATCGCGTTTGGTAAAATGTGGCGCCGCATGATGGTGCCATCCGATACGCCCAGCGCCTTAGCCGCGCGGACATAATCGAAATTGCGCGTGCGATAAAATTCGGCGCGCACCACGCCGACCAAATTCATCCAGGAAAATAACAACATTAAACCCAGCAACCACCAGAAATTCGGTACCACCACGCTGGATAAAATAATCAGCAAATATAACACTGGCAACCCGCCCCAAATTTCGATAAAGCGCTGGAAAAATAAATCGGTTTTGCCGCCGAAATATCCTTGCACCGCGCCGGCCGCAACGCCGACGATGGAGCTTAGGATCGTCAAGGTGAGGCCGAATAGCACCGAAATGCGGAATCCATATATCAATCGCGCCATGACATCGCGCGCTTGGTCATCCGTGCCAAGCCAGTTTTCAAAACTTGGCGGCGTTGGCGCGGGCGCGGTTAAATTGTAATTCACCGTGTCATAATGAAACGGGATTGGCGGCCAGATCATCCATCCGCCATCGGCCTCGATCAAAGATTTCAAAGCGGGATCGCGGTAATCGGCTTCTGTCGTAAAATCGCCGCCGAAATATTGATCGGTATAGGTTTGCACGACCGGAAAATGCAATTGATCTTTGTACGATAAAATCAACGGCTTATCATTGGCAATAAATTCCGCAAACAACGACAAAACAAACAAGAATAAGAATATCCAAAGACTGTAATAGCCTAATTTATTGCGGCGGAATCCGATCAAACGGCGTTTGGTCAGGGGCGATAGGCGTTTCACATCGCCCTCCGCTCGAAATCGATACGCGGATCGATGACGGTATATAATACATCGCCCAGAATATTCATCAATAATCCAAGCAGCGTAAAGAAATACAGCGTGCCGAACATGACGGGATAATCGCGGTTAATCGCAGCTTCGAATCCCAATAATCCGAGTCCATCAAGAGAGAAAATAATTTCAATCAGCAAGGATCCGGTAAATAGGATCGAAATAAACGCCGCTGGAAAACCGGCAACCACAATTAACATCGCATTACGGAACACATGGCCGTATAGCACGCGGTTCTCGCCGCATCCCTTGGCGCGCGCGGTCATGACATATTGTTTATTGATTTCCTCGATAAAGGAATTTTTGGTTAACATGGTAAGACCGGCAAAACCGCCAATCACCATCGCCACAACCGGCAAGGTAATATGCCAGGCGTAGTCCAACATTTGATCGAACCAATTCATTTCCGCCCAGTTTTCGGACACTAGCCCTCGGAGCGGAAAGAGGGAAAAGAAACTTCCCCCTGAAAATAAAACCACCAATAATATCGCGAATAAGAAACTTGGAATCGCATAGCCGATAATCACCACGATACTACTCCAAGTATCAAACGGCGTGCCAGCGCGCGTCGCCTTGGCAATACCTAGTGGAATGGATATTAAATACACTAATAATGTGGTCCAAAGACCTAATGTAATCGAGGTTGGCATTTTATCGATCACCAGATCGGTGACTTTTTGATTGCGGAAAAAACTTTCGCCGAAATCAAATACGGCATATTTCGCCATCATATCCAAAAACCGCTCCAACGGCGGTTTATCGAATCCGTACATTTTTTCAATTTCGGCGATCAATTCGGGATCGAGCCCCTGCGCGCCGCGATATTTAGCCGATTGGCTGGTCGACCCGCCGCCAGAATGTTGATTCAATGTCTCGCCCTGCCCGCCGGAAATGCGGACGGTTGCGCCCATATTCTTGCCCTGCAATTGCGCGATCAATTGTTCAACCGGGCCGCCGGGCGCGGCCTGGATCACGGCAAAATTGATGATCATAATCCCAACCAAAGTTGGGATGATCAGCAACAGGCGGCGGATGATATAAGCCAGCATGATCTTTTATACCATGCGGCCAATCCTTTGCCGACTATTTCCGTTTATTATATAAGTAGGCCAATCCCAGCAGTGCCAATAATGCCAAAAGAAGCCAGGCGCCTTTGCGGCTTTTACCGTCTTCGGCAGGCATCAATGTTTTGCCGGGGTTTTGTTTTTGCGCCTGCAACTTGGCTTGTTTTTCCCCGTCAATCCACCATGTATCCAAAAATCCAAGCGCGTATTTGGCGCGCACGGTTGGCGCGGAAAATTGATCCCAATATGCCACGCGGTGGGTGCGGATATGCCAGTTTGGAATGACATAATGGCCCCATAATAAAATCCGGTCCAGCGCGCGGGTATAAGTGATCAATTCTTCGCGCGTGGTAGCGGCGATGATTTTTTCCACGAGTTCGTCCACAGCCGGATTTTTAATGCCCATATAATTGTCGCTGCCGCGCGTATCGGCCGATGCGGATGACCAATAATTGCGCTGCTCATTGCCCGGCGACAACGATTGGGCGATGACGATCACGGTCATATCATAATCGAAATCTTCCATCCGTTTTTGATATTGCGCGGAATCGATGGTGCGAATATTCGCGGTAATGCCCAGTTTTTGCAGGTTATTTTTGAACGGTAATAAAATGCGTTCGAACATTGGCGTGTTGCTGATGACTTCGAATTCGAATTTCTGGCCATCTTTCATCAAGATGCCGTCTTTCATTTCCCATCCCGCCTCAGCCAGCAATTTTTGTGCGATTTTCAAATTGCCCCGAATATTGCCGGTGCCGTCATTGACGGGTGGCACGTATTCTTTGGTGAAAACTTCTTCCGGCAATACATCACGGTATTTTTCTAAAACTTTCAGTTCATCCGCCGACGGCAATCCGACCGAGGCCAATTCCGAATTTGAAAAATAACTGCGGGTGCGCGTATAAGACCCGAAAAACAGCGCCTTATTGCTCCATTCAAAATCGAATGCATAGGCCAGCGCCTGACGCACTTCGGGATTTGAAAACATCGCGCGGCGCGTATTCATCGCAAAACCCTGCATCCCGGTTGGGATTTCGTGGCGGATTTCTTCTTTTTTTACGAGGCCATAGGACAGCGCCGGGAAATCATAAGCCGTCGCCCAATCTTTGGCGACGTTTTCCTGGCGAAAATCATATTCGCCGGCTTTAAATGCCTCAAGCGCGACTTGGCCATCGCGATAATAATCATACCGGATGCGTTCAAAATTATACCGGCCCTTATTGATCGGCAAATCCTTGCCCCAATAATTCGGATCGCGCGCAAACGTGATCGACCGGCCGGGATCGACCGATTCAACCTTGTACGGGCCGCTGCCCAGTGGCGCGGTCAGCGTGGTTTCTTCGAATTTATGCGCGGTATAATAGGCTTTGGAAATAATTTGCATCTGGCCCAAAATTAACGGCAATTCGCGGTTTACTTCCTTGCCAAAGGTGAATTTGATTTTGCGCGGACCCAAAATTTCGGCCTTGGCGACGTTGGCGTAATAAACGCGGTACAGCGGATTGCCCTTGGTGCGCAAAGTTTCGAATGTAAAGGCCACATCGTCTGCGGTTACCGATGTGCCGTCGCTGAATTTTGCATCAACCCGCAAATTGAAAATTACCCAGGCGCGGTTTTCCGGCATTTCAATCGATTCGGCCAGCAAGCCATATTCGGTAAACGCTTCGTCGGCAGACGATTCCAATAATGAATCAAACAACAACGCCGCGCCGGTGGCCGCAACGCCCTTTAAAATAAACGGATTCAAATTATCGAACGTGCCGACAGCGGCGAGTTTCACCAATCCGTTTTTTGGCGCGTCCGGATTGACATAATCCAATTGTTTAAAATCGGCCGGATATTTCGGTTTGCCTTGCATGGCGATTGCATGAACCGGTTTATAAAAATCGGCGGCAACCGACGGATATGCGATTAACAATGTAATAATAATGGCAAGTAAACGACGCATAGCATACCTCATAGAATCTTTCTTAAACCCGCTAGGCCTAAGGATTTTTGTGATTTTCGAGAACCGGAGCGCAACGTACATTCAAGTACGTGAGCACCGGAATGTGCAGAAAGTTGCAAAAAGCCAACGGCCTAGTTAGGGTTTAGGCAACGGAGCCGGATTATCGGACAATGAACGCAAATACGCAATCATATTGGCTCGGTCCTTTTCCGCTGACAGTCCGGCAAAATTCATTTTTGTTCCGGGCGCGTATTTCATAGGTTTATGCAGGAATTTATTCAGGCTTTCATAATCCCAATTGCCGGGCAGATTCTTGATCGCGTCGGAATAGGCAAATCCTTCGGCATGGGCGTGTTTTGCATTAACAATGCCCCACAAATTCGGGCCGACTTTGTTGGCGCCGCCTTTTTCAAAACTGTGGCAAGCGGCGCATTTTTTGGCAACATTGATGCCATCGGCAACGGTCGCAGCGGCCAATAACGGCGCGATCGGCGGCAATTCTTTTGGCGCTTCGGCGCCGCTGCCGCTGGATTCTTCGGCGACTTCAATTTTATAAGCATTTTCTTTTAACGGGGCGGAATGCATCAAACCTTCGGAAACGAATCCGGTGATCATAAATAGAAGGCCCGCGCATAAAATAGCGGCCAAGATTTTATTATTTTCCATGAAAGACTCTTTAGACTTATTTCCTTAAAAAATTTAAGGGATTTATAGCGGATTTCCGCGGCGAAATCCATGGATCTGTAGAAAGGAATTATAAATAAAGGGTTTTGTGAACAAAATTGTGATTTTTTGACCGGAGCCGTGGATTTCCTTATACTCCCCCTCATGACTGCGAATTTAAACCCGATTATCGTTATTCCAACCCGGCTGGCGGCCACGCGTTTGCCGAACAAGCCATTGGCGGATATTAACGGCAAGCCCATGATTACGCATGTATATGAACGCGCCATGGCGGCCGATTTGGGCCCCGTTTTGGTGGCGGCCGGGGATCAGGCAATTGTTGACGTAATTACTAAGGCAAATGGCAAGGCGGTTTTGACCGACCCTGGCTTGCCATCGGGATCGGACCGGATTTGGGCGGCGTTGCAACAAACAGACCCCAAGGGTTTGCATGAAGTGATTATCAATCTACAAGGCGATTTGCCGGATATCGAACCAAGCACCCTGCAGGCGATTTTAAATTTAATGCAAGATTCCAAGGTTGATATCGCCACGGCGGCCGCGCGAATTCCAAATTTGAATGAGGCCGAAAAACCGAACGTCGTGAAAGTCGCGATGCATCAATATGGGCCGCGCAGCGGCCGCGCGCTGTATTTTTCGCGCAGCCTGATTCCGCACGGGGACGGAGATCATTGGCATCATATCGGCATTTACGCCTATCGCCGCAAGGCACTCGAAAAATTTATCGCCTCGCCGCCAAGCGCGCTGGAAATCCGCGAAAAATTGGAACAATTGCGCGCCCTGGAATTGGGATTGCGCATCGATGTGGCGCTGGTAAACCGCGTTCCCATCGCCATCGACACGCCGGAGGATTTAGAGCTGGCGCGGAAAATTATTCGCTAATTTATCCCCATTTTGATTCTATATTTCCCTAAGCCCTTGAATTGCTGGAAAGCCCGGTTTTTCAAGTAAAATTAAGCGCTGACAGGACGAAAAATCATGCTATATCTTTAATCGGAAAGTCGGTTGCGGAGGCGTGTGTCGCTAACCCGGCCAGGGCCGAGAGGCAGCAACCGTAACGAATTTCAGCCTGTCGTGATCGGCTTTCCACTTTCACTTAAAGGCCGGGTATAATGAGTCTATTTCCAGAAATCGAAAATCAAAAAGAATACCGTGTTCTGGCGCGCAAATACCGTCCGAAAAATTTCGATGAACTGATCGGCCAGGATGTTTTGGTCAAAACATTATCCAACGCCATTCAAACCGGCCGGATCGCGCATGCGTTTATCCTGACCGGTGTGCGCGGGATCGGAAAAACCACCACCGCCCGCATTATCGCCCGCGCGCTGAATTGCGAAAAAGGCCCAAGCATTTCGCCCTGCGGCGTTTGCGAAAATTGCGTTGCGATCGGCAATGACCGGCATATGGATGTGATGGAAATGGACGCCGCATCGCGCACCGGCGTCGATGATATCCGCGAAATTATCGATGGTGTACGGTACCGTCCCACATCGGCCCGGTTTAAAATTTACATTATCGACGAAGTACATATGTTGTCGAAAAACGCGTTCAACGCGTTGTTAAAAACATTGGAAGAACCGCCGGAATCGGTGAAATTCATTTTCGCAACGACCGAGATTAACAAGGTTCCCGTTACGGTTTTATCGCGTTGCCAGCGTTTTGATCTGCGCCGCCTCGATGCCGAAGGTTTGGCAAAACATTTACAAAATATCGCGCAAAAAGAATCCTGCACATTGGATGATGGCGCAGCCGCGTTATTGGCGCAGGCCGCCGATGGATCGGTGCGCGATGGGTTGTCATTACTGGATCAAGCGATGGCGCATGCATCGGGCGCAATCGCCGCCGAACAAGTGCGCGATATGCTAGGGCTGGCCGATCATAGCGAGATTTATGAATTGCTCGATCTGGCACTGTCGGCGAAATCGGCCGAGGCATTGACATTATGCCAAAAATTATACAATTCCGGCGCGGATGCGTTGATGGTCGCGCAAGAATTATTGCGCGCAACCCACGCCATTACCCGCGCCAAAGTGACCGGCGAATATGGCGCGATGATTTCGGATACTGAGCGCAATAAACGCGCCGCGATTGCCGAACAAATCGGCATTGCGCCATTGACCCGCGCCTGGCAAATGCTGTTAAAGGGCATTTCCGAAATCCAAACCGCGCCGAATCCGGCTATTGCGCTGGAAATGGTATTGGTCCGTTTATGTTATGCCGCCGATATTCCAAGTGTTTCGCAATTGCTGGAATCGGGCGCAGCAACAGCGCCAAGCGCGCCAGCCACACACACCCCGCCATCGAATCCAAGTGGCGGTGGCGGATCTTATACATCAGCCGCAATCACATCGGCGCCAATTGCCACACGCGCCGTTGCAACCGACCGGAATTTAGCCCTAGCTCCGTCGATTGGCACAGAAGCAAGTTTACAATTGCATTCGTATCGCGACGCGGTGCAATTATTTTCCGAAAAACGCGAAATGATTTTGTATCACGATTTATATCATAACAGCCATTTGGTGAATTTCGCGCCGGGCAAGATCGAATTGCGCGTCGGCGAAAAAGTCCGCCAGCCGAATTTTGTGGGACAGGTCGGCAAATTATTGTCCGAATGGACCGGCCAGCGCTGGATGATTCTGGTATCGCAAGACAAAGGCGCACCAAGTTTACAGCAACAAGACCAAGCCAAACAACAAGATCTGGTCCGGCAAGTGGAACAGCATCCAACCGTGCAAGCGGTGATCAAGGAATTCCCAGGATCGAAAGTAATTTCGGTGCGCGAACGCGCGGAAACGCAAAACACTGCCGCTACACCGGAATCCGAAACCGCCGAAGAAGAAAGCATATCGTCATGAACATCGCCGCAATGATTAAACAAGCCCAGACCGTGCAAAATAAAATCCAGGAATTGCAAGCCCGGATGGCGGATGTGGAAACAACAGGCGCATCCGGCAATGGCATTGTGCAAGTAACTTTGAACGGCAAGGCGGAATGCCGCCGCATTAAAATCGATCCAAGCCTTGTTACCGCCGGCGATGTCGGCATGATCGAGGATTTGGTTGTCGCCGCCTATACCGACGCCAAAACCAAGGTTGAAAAAAACCTGGCCGATGAAATGGGAAAAATCACCGGCGGATTGAATCTGCCGCCAGGCATGAAATTGCCGTTCTAATATGCAATCCGCCGAACTTGAAAAATTGATCGCGTTGATGGCCAAACTGCCCGGGCTTGGCCCGCGTTCGGCCAGGCGGGCGGCGTTGCATTTATTGAAAAAACGCGAAACTATTTTGCAGCCTTTGATGCAGGCGATGCAATACGCCAACGATCATATCGGATCATGTAAGATTTGCGGCAATATCGATACGATCGATCCATGCAGCCTGTGCCAGGATCAGCGCCGCGATCAAGGCGCGATTTGCGTAGTCGAAGAAGTCGCGGATTTATGGGCAATCGAACGCGCGCATGCGTTCCAAGGCCTGTATCATATTCTGGGCGGCGTGTTATCGGCGCTGGATGGTATTGGCCCGGATGATTTGAATATTCAACGACTGGTCGAGCGGGTGGAACACGGCAATATCCGCGAAGTGATTTTAGCCACCAACGCCACCGTTGCCGGACAAACCACCGCGCATTATTTAACCGACCGGTTACAAGGATTGGATGTCAAAATCTCGCGCCTGGCCTACGGCGTGCCGATGGGCGGAGAATTAGATTATCTGGACGAAGGCACGTTAACCACCGCCCTTGCCGCCCGGCGGCCGTTTTAAATCCAATCCAATTAACGGGCGTTTTCCCTAGCAGGTAGAAGATATTCTGGGGGCAAGCCGGTACTGTTTGGAACAGCCGGGAACGAAGCCGAATTATGCCAAGGATAATTCAGTCCGCCGCTAAACATAGACCCTGATTGCCATTGTCCAGACATAGGATCGTAACCACCTACTCTAAAAGTATCGAAATTTGGCATAGGGAACGCTCCCGCTTTGAAGGTGCTGTCGTTCCACGTTGTTGATCTCGACTCTGCTTCCATCATAAAGGCGACTACCGAAGCCGCTACTGTCAGAACCGCTGCCATGGCAACACCAACCCGCATAAAGGTTCTTTTTTGTAATGTGGAATTAAGGTTCGCAATAACCGCAGGATTAGTCACAGACTCCGGTTCAATGCCATAAGGATGAATATAGACGGGCTGAACCATCCATTGGCCACCCTGATTTTTAAAAAATACATTTATATCGTCTGCGATAATGCCAGAACCTCCGGCCTCTTTGACGCTTTGCAGAACTACGCTGCGCATTTCGTATGCATCATACATGTTACTCTCTCCCCTATTCATTGCTTATGCGAAAGAGTATACAAAGTTTCTTTAAAAAGGAAATAAGGAAATTTAAGGGATATCGTACAGCGTCCAAAATATACCAAATTATTGATTTTAAATGATTATTTATGGACGAACGCGCAGAATGGTCGATTGGGCGCCTTCAATTTTGACAACTGTCTGCTCCGGGCAGTCCGGGCCTTCGGCGATCCAGGCGCCATCGCCGACGCGTACCTTGCCCTTGCCGTTTTTGATCGCTTCGATCACAACGCCGGTTTTACCGATCAATTGCGCAGCGCGGTCATTCAAATTTGGATCATCGCTTTTGGTAGGATTTTTTTTGCCGTACATTTTCCAAGAAACCGCGAACACGAATGTTAGAATGCCGAAAATGGCAAGGCGCGCGGTAAAACCCATATCGGGAGCAAAGAATGTAAGAATACCAATACAAATGGCGGCAAGGCCCGGCCACAAGAAAAAGAAAGTGGGCGAGACAATCTCGGTAATAATCAATACAGCGCCAAGGGTAAACCAACCCCAGTGAATTTGATCGATCATTTATCCGCTCTTGAACAAGTTTTCTTTCACGCTGCCGTCTTGGTTGGCGGCTTGTTGTTGCATGGAATTTTTGACGATTTCGGTAATACCGCCCAGCGCACCGATCACGCCGCTAGCTTCGAGCGGCATGAAGATGACTTTCTGGTTGTTGCCGCTGGCCATAACGCCGAGCGCTTCGATATATTTTTGTGCGACGAAATAATTGACCGCATGGATCGAGCCGCGATTGATCGCCTCGGACACCGACATGGTCGCATGCGCTTCGGCATCGGCCGCGCGTTCCCGCGCCTCGGCATCGCGAAACGCCGCTTCTTTGCGGCCTTCTGCGGCAAGGATGGAAGATTGTTTTTCGCCCTCGGCGCGTAAAATATCGGCTTGGCGTTGGCCTTCGGCATCCAAAATCGAAGCGCGTTTATCGCGTTCGGCTTTCATTTGCCGCGCCATCGCATCCACCAAATCGCGCGGCGGCGAGATGTCTTTAATTTCAACGCGGGTTATTTTCACGCCCCATGGCGCGGTCGCTTCGTCCACAACGCGCATCAATTGCACATTGATCCGGTCGCGTTGCGATAATAATTCGTCCAAATCCATCGAACCCATCACGGTGCGGATATTGGTCATAACCAAATTTAAAATCGCGTTGGCCAGATCGTTGACTTCGTATGCGGCCTTGGCGGCGTCCAATACTTGGAAAAACACCACGCCGTCGGCCTTGACCATGGCGTTGTCCTTTGTAATAACTTCTTGTTCGGGAACATCGAGCACGGTTTCCATCATGCTGATGCGCGCGCCGATCCGATCAATGAAAGGCACGATAAAATTTAAACCTGGTTCCAATGTGCGGATATACCGGCCGAATCGTTCGACGGTGAATTGGCGGCCCTGCGGCACCGGTTTTACGCTGGCATAAACCAAAACCATAATCAGCGCGACAAAGACTAGGACAAAAATAAATGCTTCCATAACGCAATCCCCCCGTTAAATAACGTTTCCGTATTAGCACAAAACCCGTACAAATCCAAGGGTTTATTACTCAACCACTTTTAAAACCGCGATGGATTGCGGTTCTTCGCCTTCGGGCACGGATGTTTCAACATCCGCAATTTTATGGCCGCGCCGGGAAATTTTATCGACGCTGACGCCCATTTGGCGCAGAGCTTCTTCGCTTTGGCTGAAATGCCCGGAAAGTTTGGTCATCCGGTCGCTTAAGCGGCTGACATCATCCAATAGCGCCGCGACTTCTTTTTGGATCAATCCGGCTTGTTCGCGCATTTTCACATCGCGCATAATGGCCCGCAATGTATTGAGCGTTGCCATCATGGTGGTGGGCGATACGATCCAAACGCGCTGCGTATAGGAATATTCCAAGAGATCTTCGAAATTGCTGTGCAATTCCGCAAATACCGATTCCGATGGGATGAACATTAATGCGGAATCGGCGGTGTGCCCGGTGACAATATATTTTTGCGAAATATCGTCGATTTTGCGTTTGATGCTTTGGGTGAAACTTTTGCGGGCGAGTTTCAATTCATCGTCATTCGCCGCATCTTTCATAGCGCGATATGCATCTAGCGGGAATTTGGCATCAATCCCGATTGGCCCTGGCGGATATGGCATATGCAATAAAAAATCCACTCGCGCGCCGGACGGCATCATATGTTGAATGGTAAAGGCAGAGGATGGCAACACCGATTCCAGCAAATTTTGCAATTGCACTTCACCGAACATGCCGCGCGTATAATTATGCGATAACACATCTTGTAAACTGACGACCTGGGCCGATAATTGGGTGATTTTCTCCTGCGCCGCGTCGAACACCGCCATGCGGGTTTTAAGATCCGTTAAACGGTCATCCAGATTTTTACTGATATTGCGTTCTTGGCCTTGGAATTGTTCGGATAAAACGCGCTGTAAGGTGGCTTGTTGTTCGGCCAAAATACTGATTTTTCCGGCGATTTCCGTATCCGGCTTACGTCCGCGTAAGGCCACGAATACCAGGGCAGCAATTGCCGCCAAAAGGGCCAAAAATAGGGGATTGGTCATCATCCGTGCGCTGCCTTTTGTCTATCCAGTTGCCAGGGTTTTGATTTCCCCTTATATCATAACCCATGGCCTTACTTCCAATCTTAATTATGCCCGATCCAATCTTGCGCGCGGTTGCAAAACCGGCCGGGAAAATCACCAAGGAAACCGAGCGGTTACTGGATAACATGCTGGAAACCATGCATCACGCGCCGGGCATTGGCCTGGCCGCGCCACAAATTGGCGTGGGCGAACGGTTGGTGACCATTGATCTGGGTGAACGCGGCGGCGTTGAGGACGGCAAGATTTCCGATCCCTTAAAAATGATCAATCCGGAAATTATCTGGAAGTCCGAAGATCTGCGTGTTTACGAAGAAGGATGTTTGTCGATCCCCGGCATCAGCGCCGAAATCGAGAGGCCATCGAGTGTGAAATTGCGATACACCGGCATCAATGGTAAAACGCAGGAAATCGATGCGAGCGGGCTGCTCGCGACTTGCATTCAACATGAATTAGACCATTTGAACGGTGTTTTGTTCGTTGATTATTTATCGAAATTAAAACGCGATATGATCACGCGCAAAATGATCAAACTGAAACGCGAACTGGCGGAATCCCCGCCAAATTCAGAATTTAATCCAAAGCATAATTTATAACATGATCCGTTACGCCTTCATGGGCACGCCAGAATTTGCCCAAAAATCCTTGGCCGCTTTGATAGGTGCGGGCATGACGCCCGTTATCGTATACACCCAACCGCCCCGCCCGGCAGGACGCGGCCAGCAATTGCAAAAATCACCAGTGCATGTTTACGCCGAATCAAAAAATATTCCGGTACTGCATCCCGAAAATTTAAAATCAGCTGATGTACAGGCCGAATTCAAGAATTTCAATTTGGATATCGCCGTGGTCGCGGCCTATGGATTATTATTGCCGCAAGCGGTTTTGGATGCGCCCAAAATGGGCTGCATCAATATTCATGGATCGTTATTGCCACGTTGGCGCGGCGCAGCGCCGATTCAACGCGCGATTTGGGCAGGCGATACCGAAACAGGCATTGGTTTAATGCAAATGGAAAAAGGATTGGATACCGGCCCGGTATTCATTCAAAAATCCATTCCGATCGACAATAAAATGGTGTTCGGCGAATTACACGAAAGATTGACGAAATTGGGCGCGGAAATGATTGTCGAATATTTGCCGAAAATTGCAGGCGGCCAGATGAAGGCCGAAAAGCAAAATGAATCTTTGGCGACCTATGCGCATAAAATAACCAAACAAGACACCAAAATCGATTGGACCAAAAGCGCGGCAGAAATCGAACGGCAAATTCGGGCATTGGCCCCATTTCCCGGTGCGCATTTCGAATATAACGGCGAGCGGATTAAAATCTTCAGCGCCGATATTGTCAATACGGGCAGTGGTAAGGTTGGCGCGGTGATGGATGATGATCTGAATATCGCAACCGGACAAGGCGTTTTATTGCCCCTTATCCTGCAACGCCCGGGCAAACAACCGATGACCAGACAAGAATTTTTGCGCGGATTTAAAATTCCGGCAAAGGCCGAGTTAGTCTAATGAACCGCTATAAATTGACCATTGAATATGACGGATCGCCGTTTGTCGGATGGCAACGGCAGAATAACGGCGTATCGGTTCAAGGTTGCATCGAAGAAGCGATTTTCAAATTTTGCCAGGAGCGCGTAACCATTACCGGCGCTGGACGCACCGATGCGGGCGTACATGCGTTGGGCCAGGTGGCGCATTTCGATTGTGCCCGCGATCTAGATTCTTTTAAAATTTCCGAAGCGTTAAATTTTCATCTGCATCCCCATCCCATTGCCATTTTATCAGCGGAAAAAGTGGACGAGAGCTTTCATGCGCGTTTTTCGGCCAAGGAACGTTCTTATATTTACCGTATCGTCAACCGCCGCGCGCCGTTGACTGTCGATCGCGGCCGTGGCTGGCTGGTGGCATCGCCGCTAGATCATATCATCATGGAACAAGCGGCGCAGAACTTGGTGGGTACATACGATTTTACAACTTTCCGCGATTCGGAATGCCAGGCAAAATCGCCAGTGAAAACGATTCATGAAATCAAATTACAGCGCAATTTCGATGAAATCATGCTGTATATCCGCGCGCCATCGTTTCTGCATCATATGGTACGCAATATCACAGGATCCTTAATGTTGGTCGGCACCGGCAAATGGAGCATCGACGATTTTATCAATGCCCGCGACGCCAAAGACCGCACCAAAGGCGGCCCGACCGCGCCGCCGGATGGATTATGTTTTTTGAAAGTGATGTATTAAGCGAAGATTTTTTTCAAAATCAGTTCGTATATATTGGCCAATTTATTTAAATCCTCAACCTTCACCCGTTCATCCACCTGATGAATGGTTTCGGATGTGACGCCGCATTCGACCACATAAGGGCAGATATCAACCACAAACCGCCCATCGGACGTGCCGCCTGCCGTGGTGCAATCGGGGGTGTTGCCGGTAACTTCGCGCACTGCATCGCTGATCGCGGATAAAAACGGGCCTTTGGGCGTTAAATAAACGCCGCCCGAAAAATCCATATCGAGATCGTATTTGCCAGCGCCCAAATATTTATCGCACAGTCCGCGCAGATGCGCCGATAAAGTTTCCTTGGTCCATTCACTATTCCAGCGCACATTAAATCCGAATGTGGCCTTGTTCGGCACGACATTGGTGGTACGGTTGGGCAGATCGAGGATGTTAACCTCCAGCCTGGATGGTGCAAAATATTCATTGCCTTTATCCAGATCCAGGCTGCTGCACGCTGCGATAAACCTGCCGATGCGCGTGACCGGATTGTCGAACCGTTCGGGATAGGCGATATGGCCTTGTTTGCCATGCACGGTGCAGGATGCATTCATGGTACCGCGCCGGCCATTTTTAATTTCGGTGCCCAGCGTGTGCGGGCTGCTGGGCTCACCAACCAAACAATAATCGAATTTAATGCCGCGTTGTTTCAGCCAAGGCACGATTTTCGGAACGCCATTGACGGCATAAGATTCTTCGTCGCCAGTGATAATCAAACTGATCCGCGCCGAATTCTGATTGGCGGGAAGAAATTTTTCAAGCGCGGCGATGAACGAGGCGATATTGCCCTTCATATCCGATGTGCCGCGGCCATATAAAAACCCATCCGCGATTTCACCGCCGAATGGATTAAATTTCCACGCCGATACATCGCCGGGTGGAACCACATCAACATGGCCAGTGAAATTCAAATGTTTACCGTTCCCGGCGCGCTCGGCATATAAATTTGGAATAGTTGGGAAACCGGATTGATCGAAAACCAAACGATGGCATTCAAATCCCAATTTTCTCAACGGTTGTTCCAGCAAATCCAAACACGCATTCAACGCATCGGTACGCGTCTTTAATTCTTCTGCATTATCATTCTTTGATGGGGTGATGCTGGCTTGTTGTACCAATTTTTGCGTTAAAAGAATCGGATCGGTCATTATTTCTTGTCCAAGGTTAAAACGGCATTTTGCAAGAATTGCAGCATATCATCGGTTTGATGATGAATAAAGTCCCGATAATCGTCGCCCACATGCGGATCGCCGGCGGGAATGCTGTGATCGTGCGAAACCAACACCGTGGTCAGGCCCATTTTGGCGGCGGGAATCAAATTCCGTACCAAATCGTCTAAAATCAGTCCGGTTTGCGGATCGACGGCGTGTTTTTTCAAAAACGCCTGATAAGAATCGGTTTGCGGTTTTGGGATATAACCGCCAGCGGCGATATCGAAAAATCCTTCGAAAGAATCGGCGATACCCATGGCAATGGCCACTTTTTGGCCATGACGGACCGAACCATTCGTGTACACAAATTTCCGGCCTGGTAGACGTTGTAGCGCCGATTTCAATTCAGGGTGCGGGCCAATCGCGCTGTAATCGATATCGTGTACATAATCCAAAAAATGCTGCGGATCAATTTTATATTCGATCATCAGGCCGCGCAAAGTGGTCCCATGCTGATGATAAAAATCTTTTTGCAATTTGCGCGCGGCAACTGGATCGAGGTTTAAATGTTCGGATACATAAGCCGTCATACGCTTATCGATCTGCTGCATCAGGCCTTTTTCGCGCGGATACAGCGTGTCATCCAGATCGAAAATCCAGTTTTGAATCGCCTGCATCGGCCTGTTTTTAGGCATTAGGGCTTTACCATCCGGTAAATATGCGCTTGCAAATCGTCGATTCCGGTTTTGGCTTTGCTGCTGACGAACATTGGCGGCAAAATCATCGCCGAAAAATCCTCAGCCGCGCTTTCGGCTGATTCTTGCAATGGGGCAATAGCCTCGCGCTTTACTTGGTCTTGCTTGGTAAAAATCAATTGAAACGGCGTTTCGGTTTGATCCAGCAATTGCATCATTTGGACATCCGATTCTTTCATCCCGTGACGCGCATCTATTAAAACGAACACGCATTGCAACCGGTCACGGCCGGTTAAATATTGCGGCAAAAATTTATCCCAGTGTTTGCGGGAATCCGCCGGCACCTTGGCATATCCGTATCCCGGCATATCGACCAAAATCAACCGGTCGCCCAGGCTGAAAAAATTCAATTCCTGGGTGCGGCCCGGCGTGTTCGATACCCGCGCCATGGTTTTATTGCGCACCAACGCATTCAGCAAACTCGATTTACCGACGTTCGACCGGCCAGCAAAAGCGATTTCCGGCCAGCGCAATTGCTGTAAATCTTCGATTTTGGAAACACCGCGCATAAATTTGCACGGCGCGGAGAAAAGCGTTAAGCCGCCTTTATATTCCGCCGCCGTGAATGGTTTAGACGGGCTTGTGGGCATCGGGGCCTATCTTGTGCCGTTTGATGGCATATTGTTGCAAAATTCCGAGCAAGTTGCTCCATGACCAGTAAATCACAAGACCAGCCGGGAAGCTCGACAACATAAAGGTAAACAAATACGGGAACAGGCCGAATATAACCTTTTGTGCGCTATCCATCGGTGCTGGGTTCAATTTTTGCTGCAACCACATGGTAAAACCCATGATGATCGGCCACGCACCAACATGCAGTGGGATAAACAGGAAATAAGCCGGCGGTGCCCAATCGATCAGGCCGAACAAATTGAAAATCGTGGTCGGATCCGGCGCGGACAAATCTTGAATCCAGCCGAAAAACGGCTGATGCCGCATTTCAATCGACACGAACAATACCTTATATAAGGAAAAGAATACCGGAATCTGAATGAAAATCGGCAAGCATCCGGCCAGCGGATTGATTTGATTCTTCTGATAAAACGCCGCCATTTCTTTTTGCATGCGCAGCGGATCTTCGCGGTATTGTTCGCGTAATTTAATCAATTCCGGCTGCAATTCTTTCATCTTGTTCATGGTGTGATAGGATTTGTTCGCGAGCGGGAACATCACGCCCTTGACGATGACGGTTAAAACCAGAATCGCGACGCCAAAATTACCCAGCAGCGTATAAAGGAAATGCAATAATAGGAATAATGGCTTGGTCAGGAAATAAAACCAGCCAAAATCGACCGCGATATCGAATCTTGGAATACCAAGATTTTTTTCATATTGATCCAGCAATTTGACTTCTTTGGCGCCGGCGAAAAACCGGTTTACCGCGCTGGCGCTTTGCCCAGGCGCAATTTGTTGTTCCGGTAAAGTGTAATCGGCTTGGTACCGGTCGTCGTATTTCACTTTGCTGTACGCAAAGCGCGCTTTTACCGTTTGATCGGACAATGGCGACAATGCCGCCAGCCAATATTTATCGGTAATCCCAACCCAGCCGCCGGTCGAGGTAAATTCCTGTTTCTGCGATTCGCGCAAATCTTTGTACCGCGTTTCTTGCAGCGTATCGTCGAGAACGCCCAACAAACCTTCGTGCAAAACAAAGAAATCGTTTTCGTGATGTTCGTGGTAACGCGCGATCAATGCATAAGGCACCAGCGAAACCGAAGCGGCGGTTTTATTGCGCACGGTTTGCGTAACCGTGATCATATAATCCTGATCGATATCGTATGTCTTTTCAAATTCCAAACCCTGGCCGTTATTATAGTGCAAGGTCACTGGCTGGCCCGGCGCCAGTTTGGTTTTATCCGCGCTCCACACCGTATTGCCGTCCGGCAAAACCGGATTGGCGTTGCCGGATTTTACCCAGCCAAATTCGGAATAATATCCGGTCTTAGTATTTTCCGGCGACAATAGAACGATATTGGCGCTGGTTGGATCCACGGTTTCCCGGTATCCAAGCAAAGTAATATCGTCGATACGGCCGCCTTGCAGATTGATCGAGCCCGCGATATGGCCATTATCCAAAGTCACGCGTTTGCCCGCCGCAACCGCTTCGGCGCGGGCGACAATGGCGCGGTTATTTTTTTCTTTTTCTTGCTGCTGCGCGGCCACTTGATGCTGGCTTTCCGCAATATAGGATCGTTGCTGCGCGACGATGGTCGGCTTGAAGGCGAGTTCGAATACACCCAAAATCAACGCCGAGAGCACAATCGCAATAATCAAATTTCTTTGTTCGTCTTTCATTATCAACAACCCTTATTTTTTAGAAATATTATCTGGAACCGGATCGAACCCGTGATTCGCAAATGGATGACAGCGCAACACCCGCCGCAATGTCAAATAACCGCCGCGCCACACCCCGTGTTTTTCAAGCGCCAGCGCCGCATATTCCGAACAGCTGGGGTGATAACGGCAACACGGCCCCAGCAATGGCGAAATAACCAATTGATAAAACCGGACCGGCAGAATGGCGAGTTTGGATAACATGAATTCCAAGAATAATTAGATACCAAGTTTTAAGCGGCGCAACGCCGTCTGTAAATCATTTTCGAGCGTCGTAAAATCGCATTTATTCGTCGCGGATGTGGCCACCAATACATAATCATGCGTGTCTGACGCTTGATTTTGCAGGCATTTTTGGGCCAAAGCGCGAAGCCGGCGTTTAGCCCGGTTACGATGCACCGCGTTGCCAACCTTGGCGGCGCTGGCGACAACACCAAGCCTTGCTGGAAAATCGGCGGCATGTTCTTTGGCAAACAGCCCGAGATTCTTAGTAAAAAACCGCACGCCGGTTTTATATATAGCTTGAAATTCACCATTAGTTTTAAGGCTGGTCCAAGCTTTGGCTGGTTTGGGTGCGGGTTTTTTCATGGCCTTGTAAATAAAATTGCAGGAACCGGGTCCTGCAATCATATTCCCATATATAAAGGCATTAAGGCGAATTTACGCGCTTAATGTTTTACGGCCTTTTTTCCGGCGACCAGATAATACTTTACGGCCACCTACGGTTTCCATACGTTTACGGAAACCATGACGGCGTTTGCGCACCAGTTTGCTGGGCTGATATGTTCTTTTTGGCATAATATTAACTCCCTACCGAATGCATCCCCACCCTTGGGGTGCAAAACGTTGCAATTGCTATGTTTTAAGCTTCGCTGATATACTGGGTTTTACCCGATAAGTCAACTATCCTCAAAGGTTCAAAAACCCATGGAATTTGCCCTAAAACCGCTATCTATCGCGTTAATTGCGGCTTTGGCCCTGGGCTGTTTCGACCGTTATGGCTGGATTTTCGATTTATGTGTGCATTGGCGTATTTTAGGGATAATCGGGGCGGTTTTTTTGGCCGCTATGGCCTGGTTTTACGGCGAAAAACTATGGGTGGGGTTATTGGCCCTGACCACCTTAATAATATGCATTTTGATATGGCTGCAACATGTACCGGTGATGGAACGAACCGCCCATAACTCCTCGCTGCGAGTGCTTAGTTTTAACCTGTGGTGGGAAAATAAAAAACACGATCAGGTTTTAGAATATCTGCAAAACAGCGGCGCCGATGTGATTGTTCTGGTCGAAGGCACCCCGGAATGGATGGAAAAATTAAAACCGCTGCAATCCATCTATCCTTATTCCATGACCCAGCCGGAAATCGATTATTATCACGGCCTAATTTTTTCCAAATTTCCGATAACCATGAAAAAATCTGTACCCATGCCGGGCTCCCCAGCTACCCTTGCAGAATTGCAAACCCCGCATGGTCCGATCACCGTTATTGGAATTCATACCCCTGCTCCAATGCGCCTGCAATATTTTCGAATGCGCGAAAAACATATCACCATGTTGGCAGCATTGGCGCAAAAGCAAAAAAATCCCGTGATTATCACAGGCGATTGGAATGCAACGCCATGGTCCTATACGTTGCGCGATTTTGTGAAACACAGCGGATTGAAATTGGCTGCATCCATTCCAGCGGCGAACACATGGCTGTTACCCATTCCCGGTTTTGGCCTGCCGATCGATCATATTTTTGCGTCCCATCATTTCCAACTGCGCCAAACTGGGATTGGCCCCTATCTGGGTTCGGACCACCGCGCCATTTGGGCCGATTTTACAGCACCGAAAGCCAATTAGATTCCGGGCAGTGCGGTTTTTATGGCATAATTGGCTAATTATTCCGATTATAGTTTTATGAATCAAAGTTTTTTCGACAGTCTTTCTTTGCGCGTTCTGGTTCTGACGGTTGCGTTTGTCATCGTCAGCGAAGCGATCATTTTAGTGCCATCGATCGCGCGGTCTTATCAATTAACCTTACAACAAAAAATTGATGGCGCTTTTTTGGCCAGCACGTTTTTAAACGCGCCAGCAGGCAATAAATTAAATCGCCCGGATTTGTTGAAAAATCTAAACGTGATGTCGATCAGTTATTCGCGTTATTACGGCGATCAAACCATGATCGGCCCTGCCACGCCGGCGGATACTGAAATTAAATTGAACGAAACGGCGATTCTGGAATTAGCCAGCTTGGCGTTTCATGTATTATTAGATGAAGAATCGCGGATCATCCGCATCGTCGGAACGCCCAGCACCGATCCAACGATCGACATCGGAATTACCATCGCGGAACAAGCGATACGGCAGCCACTGGCCGAATATACCAATCGCAATATTCAATTGTCGGTAAACGTCGCGCTGATTACCGCGATTTTGGTTTTTGCCGCGCTGCAATTTTACATGGTTGGTCCGATGCAACGCATCACTGCCGCGATGACCGCTTTCCGGCTGGATCCGGAAAATCCATCCAAGGCCATTCACCCAAGTCACCGCCGCGATGAAATCGGTATTGCCGAACGCGAATTGGCGCATATGCAAAACGGGTTGCGCATGGCGTTGCGGCAAAAAGCGCGCCTGGCCGCGATGGGTGCGGCGGTTACCAAAATCAATCACGATTTGCGCAATATCTTATCGACCGCGCAATTAGTATCCGATCGAATCGCCGCGATTGAAGACCCGAATGTACAAAAATTGACACCGCGTTTGCTGGCCTCGATCGACCGGGCCAACGATTTATGCGCCAGCACCTTGCAATTCGCCCGCGAAGGAATTCCGCAAATCGACCGCAGCGAATTCCCATTATACGGCCTGGTACGCGAAGTATCACAAAGCCTAAGTTTGCAAGACGATAATAATTTGATCGATATTCAAATTCCAAACGATCTGCAAGTCAACGCGGACCGCGAGGAATTATTCCGCGTATTCACCAATTTGATCCGCAACGCATTCCAAGCCGGCGCCAAGCATATTACCGTTACATCAAACCAAACCGCGGCAGGTACATCCATTCGCATTGCCGACGATGGCCCCGGATTGAAACCAACCGCGCGCGAACGGTTGTTCCAGCCATTCGCCGGATCGACGCGCAAAGGCGGCACTGGGCTTGGACTGACGATTGCGCGCGATTTGATGCGGGCGCATGACGGCGATATCGAGCTTTTGGAAACATCGAATAAAGGCACGGTATTTCAACTAACTTTGCCAACGCCGCGCCCTGCCATAGACGCATAATCTTGCTTCTTCAGCGCGATAATCTAGTTCATTTATAATGGAAATTCTGCTATTTTCCTTATCTGGCTGGGAGGCTGCATGGCAAAAAAACGCCTGATGTTTAAATCAAAAATTCACCGCGCGACCGTAACGCAAGCGAACCTCGATTACGAAGGCAGCGTTACCATGAGCAGCGAATTGATGGACGCCGCCGATATTATCGAAAATGAACAAGTCCATGTCTGGAACATCACGCGCGGCACGCGTTTGCAAACCTATGCGATTCGCGGCGAAAAAGACAGCGGCGTTATTTGCATCAACGGCGCCGCGGCCCATTTAATGCAACAAGGCGATATGGTCATCATCGCGACATTCGAAGAAATGGAAGATGCGGCGGCGCGCCAATACAAACCCAAAATCGTATTCGTGGATCAAAACAACAAAATCACCTCGGCCACCGATCATGAAATCGGCGGGCCCAACATTCGCATAGCGTCTTAATATCATGAGCAAAATCACCGCGCTTCATTCCAAAAAAACCGTTCCCGCGATCCGCGCGCAAAAAGGCAAGCAGCCTATTGTCATGCTGACCGCCTATACAACGCCGATTGCCAAAATTCTCGACAGCCATGTCGATATTTTATTGATCGGCGATTCGTTGGGCATGACCATGTATGGATATTCGACCACCATGCCGGTAACGTTGGATATGATGATTCAGCATGGCGCCGCCGTGGTGCGCGGGGCGAAACAAGCCTGTGTGGTGTTGGATATGCCATTTGCCACCTATCAGGAATCCAAAGAAGTCGCTTATCGAAACGCCGCGCGGGCGCTGGCAGAAACTGGATGCGACGCGGTCAAATTGGAAGGCGGCGAGATCATGGCGGAAACGATTGCATATCTGACCCAGCGCGGCATTGCGGTGATGGGCCATATCGGATTGTTGCCGCAATCGGTGCAATCATTGGGCGGTTACCGCGCCCAAGGCACCAGCGATGAAGCCGCGATCCAATTGAAAAAAGACGCCAAGGCCGTTGCCAAGGCTGGCGCGTTCAGCATGGTGATCGAAGCGACCGTGGAATCGGTTGCGCGCGAAATCACCAATTTAATCGATATTCCTACGATCGGCATCGGCGCCTCGCCCGCCTGCGATGGCCAAGTATTGGTTATCGACGATGTGCTGGGCATGAACAATGATTTTGTGCCCCGGTTCGCCAAACAATACGCCAATTTGGAATCCATGATTGGCAAAATTGCCGGCGAATACGCCGCTGATGTGCGCACGCGCCGGTTTCCGGCAACCGAACATTGTTTCGGCACAAAGCCAAAGGTCGCGGAATCCGGCAAGAAATCCAAAACATCGAAAAAATCCAAATAACGGAATATTTACCATGACTATAGCAGCCAATATGGTTAGCAACGTCAACACCGCCACTTGCACCACCGTCGCCGAACTGAGGCGCCATATTAAATCCTGGCAGCAACAAAATCTGACAATCGGTTTCGTGCCAACCATGGGCGCGCTGCATATTGGCCATATGAGTTTGATTGAAAAAGCGAAAAAAACTTGCGACCGCGTGGTGGTCAGTATTTTCGTTAACCCAACGCAATTCAACCGGCCGGACGATTTGGCCAATTATCCGCGCCTTATCGATCAAGATTTGGAAAAATGCCGTAATGAAGGTACCGATTTGGTGTTTCACCCCGATGTCAAAGAAGTATATCCGGGCGGTTACAATTCCAAAGTGCAGGTCGGCGATATTACCGGCCGCTGGGAAGGCAATTTCCGGCCCGGCCATTTTGATGGGATGAGCACGGTTGTTTGCAAATTATTCAACATGGTCACCCCAACCCACGCGTTTTTCGGCGAAAAAGATTATCAGCAATTGCAAGTCATCCGCGCCATGGTGCGCGATATGAATATCCCGCTGGAAATTATAGGTTGTGCGACCATCCGCGAAAAAGACGGACTGGCTTGCTCATCACGCAATTTATTATTAAAACCGGAACACCGTAAAATTGCCCCCGCTTTTTACGCGTGCCTGCAAACCGCCGCCAAACGTTTACGCAATAACGAAGATCCGGGTGCGGTCAGCATCGATGTTATGACCGAATTGCGCCAAGCAGGATTCGATAAAATCGATTATATTGGCGTTGCGGATAACGTCATGCTGCAACCGGTTACGATACCGACCAAAACCGGCCGCATTTTAGGCGCGGCATGGCTGGGCAATGTGCGGTTGATCGATAATATTGATATTGCATCTGGCATTTAATTTCCGGATTTTCCAATTACCAAAATTTAGTATCTTCTTCCCACGGCAAATGGATCCAAGTGTCTTGGCTGACTTCGGTGACGAACGAATCGACCAATGGTTTGCCCAGCGGTTTGGCATAAACCGTGGCGAAATGCGCGCGGGGGAGCATTTGCCGGATTGTTTTGGCGGTTGCGCCGGTGTCGACCAAATCATCGACGATCAATAATTTTTCGCCGCTATGCTGGATCGATTTTAAAATTTCTACATCGTTCGACTGGCTGCGGTCTGCCGCGTAGCTTTCCAAACAAATCGTGTCGATATACCGTATATTCAAAACCCGCGATACAATCGCCGCTGGAATCAGCCCGCCGCGCGTAACCGCCACGATCCCATCGAACGGGCCTTTATCCGCAACGCGCCAAGCCAGCGCGCGGCAATCGCGCTGAACTTCGTCCCAGGATACAGGGAATATTTTTTTAGAATTGCTGGATTCGGACATGGATCGGAATGGAATGGTTTAGCGCACGTATAAATGCACTTCGTTTACATCCACCGCCGGGCTGCTTTTGGTGGAAACGGTAATACGTTTCGGCGCAAGCCCCATATCGGTCAAGGACCGCATCACTTGTTCCGCCTGTTTGCGGGCGCCGGATGTGCCAAGCGCCTGATAAGCGGGATTGCCGCGACCCGGCGAAACCGATACGACGTTAAATTGAGCATTCGGTTTGCGCTCCAACGCCTTGCTGAGCGCGGTATATAACTCGCGTTCATAAGGAACGTTTGGACGATCAAAACGAATCACGACCAGCGGTGCAGAGGTGGTATCGACCAAGCTTTGGGATACGACCGGCTGCACCGCGGAATCAAAAGGGCGGGAGGCACTCGGCAATATCATGCTTGGCGATGACATCGCGCCTTTGTTCGAAAGGCTGCTGCCATATAATTCGCCGTTTTTCACCGCGAGTGACAATGCGGTTAAATTGCTGCGCTCGGAACTGACATAGCTGGTTTGACGGGCCACATCTTCGCTGAGTTCTTTTAACAAGCGTTCCACCATCACAAGTGCGCGATTAATATCGTCTTCCATAATACGCAATTGGCGGTGGTCTTCGTCGACTGCGCCGGAAATGCTGTAAGCGGTTTTGACCGATTCCAACATGAAATTCGCAACGCTGGAATTTGCCGCAACCATGGTCGCAACGTTATTCAACTTTCCGACATTTTCATTGATGCGGTCCAATTGCCCTTGGGCTTCGTTCCATTGCTGGACCAAAATCGGATTGCCTGGCGTAGTGCCGACTTGCAAGCGCGCGTTAATCGCGGCGATCAGGCCGTGATAACCCTGGCTTAAAACCTCGGTTTCCTGGCGAACCAGGCGGAATTGATCGCTGTTGGCTTGCACATTAGCTTGCAAATTCGATAATTCGCCGCGCATCGCTTCGACCTTCATACCGACTTCGGTTCCGGTCAATGGGCCCGGTGTCGGCGGAATCATGCTGAATTGCGGGCCGGCATAAGTTGGCGCCACATAAGGCAGTTGCGCGAATTCGCCAATTCCCGTGCCGGTGCCCGATGCCGCATAGGCGGATGCAGGCGAGTAATTGTAATAAGATCCAACAGGCGCGGCGGCCGGCGTAAATTGAGATGGCGGAGTTTGTTCAGCAGCCCACCAAGATGGGGCGGACATATTGCTGCAACCGGCCAAAGCCACGCAGGCAGAAATCACGGCTAGTTTATAGGTCCAACGGGTAAGGGAAATCATTGTGCATTTCTCGCGAAAATATTTGGACAAAAATTAAGGGCGGCGGTTCCCTGTCGGGGCGGCCGCAAACATAGGGGCGATATTAACCAAACAGCCCCGCAATCACAAGCCTGAATCATGGGGCTTGGGCAAGAAAAATCCAGACAATACGATTATTTAGCGGAAATTCCCGGCCGGGATTTGGGGGTAAAAACCCGCATTTTGAATCGCGCCAGCGCGGTTTTTGCGCCCCCGCCCCGGACAATGATAAAAATGCTTGCCAAAAGAAGTGTTTGTGGGTAACTTCACGCCTCTTTCGAAGGCTGGTGCCAGGCTTTTTAAGCCTTATTGCGCTAGCCCATGTGGATTGCACCCGTAGCTCAACTGGATAGAGCATCTGACTACGGATCAGAAGGTTTGAGGTTCGAATCCTCACGGG
>CAZYJI010000001.1:9071-65832 GCA_964647725.1 uncultured Alphaproteobacteria bacterium | reverse complement strand
CGAAAAGTTTTTAACTTTTCTATAGATTCGAACCGGAGCCGACTGGCGACCGCCCGTCGGGCGCATAAAAATAAAGCATCCTCACGGGTGCGCCATTTTTTCCGTGAAATGTTAAGCAAAAATGCCCTGCGATGCCTTGGCGAAGCGGGGCTGATGCAAAAGATAGCCTTACAAAATATGCGATTTAGCTCGTCGCGGCGCTGCGGCCCTTGATGATCGACGGCAGGCGCAGCGATAACAGCGTATTGAAATCCTCGCCCATTTCATAAGCCCAAGCGCCGTGCGCGGCGTTGAATTTGTTCATCCAATCGACGCGGGTGGGATCGGCCGTTGCGGCGGCAAAATGCGTATAGGTTTTTCCATTATCGCGCGCCTGGGTGATGGTAATCGCGATGCCATCGGATGTTACAAACCGGCTGCGCCAGCGTTGCGCGGCGGCGATTTTCAAATTACTTAATGGTGCGACGGATTTGAATAACTGGCCAACGAATAAATTCGGCAATTTAACGATCTGGCTGTCGGCGCGCAATTCGCGCCCGCGCGGCAAATTGGCGATTTTCCAGGCTTGTTGATCCGTATCGGTGCGGACCAATTCAATCGATTGCGCTTCGCCCATACCCAATGTGATTTGATTGAATTCGGTATCTTCAAGTCCATGCCAGATTTGCGCCAGCCAATAAGTAATATCGATTTTCGGCATTTGCGGAATGCGCAGATTCAAAATCTGATCGGACGAAGCCTCGCGCGCCAAAAATTCCTGATAACCGATTTCCCGGCCGATCAGCCAATCGGCCAAAACTTGGTTGGCTTCACCGCGCAGTTGCAATCGCAGCACATTTTTATTTTCAACTTCTAGTCCGGATTCGACAACCTTGCCCTGGCCCCAGGCTTGCACGCCTTTATTTTGAACCTGGCGCAAGGATTGCAATACATTATCGACCAGTGTCGAGGATACGGGGTAATTATTCTGATTCGCCATGAACCATAATCCGTTCGACCGGAATAGATGCACGGTTTTTTCATTTTGCCGCAATACGATTTGCGCGACCTGGGTAGATTCAATGCGTGATAAATCCTGCGCGACATAAACGGGCGGTTTATTTGAAACATAAATCACCGCCGTCAACACCGCAATCGCGGCGATCAAAATCGCAGCCAGAACCCAATTTGTTTTTGCGCGTCTTTTAAACATGTTTATTCCATTTTAACCGGCCATTTTAACTGGACCGCTTTTAATAGCGGACTTTGCGTCGGCGCAGCGTTCGTATCACGAACAAAACTGCTATAGCCCATAATAATGGCCAAATCAGTATTAAAATCAAGCGAATCGCGTTTTCAATACCTTGTATGTCCCGGCTTAGATCCAATTGAACCCGGCGCAGGGCGGAACGGGTGGTTAACACATCTTGCTGCGCCGCGGCCAGGGTTTGTTGCCAATTTTCGGCCTGTTTTTCGCGGCTTTCCGATTGTAATTCCTGTAATTTTTCCTGCAGGCCTTTTAATTTGGACTGTAATTCTTTTTGTTCGGCCGAAAATTTATCCTCGGCCTGGTTGCGGATATTGTTCAACCGGGTTAATGGCCGGCTGGCGGAATCGCGGGTGCGCAGGCCCAAAAACGCATCGCCGCCCAAAATATTATCAATCGCATTCAATATAAAATCGCCGTTATCGGCCGATGGCATAATATATCCGGCACGCAAGGTTTCCGGGATTTGCACCCAAAACCGGTCATCGGCCATATCGCTGTCGGCCAGCAAAATAATATTGGCGGGCGATTGCGATTTGGCGATAAATTCCGGCATGGCGATATCTTTGCCGGGTGTTGGGGCGCGATCAAACGCGCTGGTCAGATTACCGGTCAAACGCGCCGCCACGGTGTAAACCTCACCGCTGTCTTGGAAGTCTGCCAGAATTTCTTCCGGGTTTGGCATATAGCGAATTTTTTCCGCCGGAATTTTCATGCTGTGGGTGGTGGTTTGCATCAACGGCGTCAATTGCAAGGCGGTATCCGGTTTTCGTTCAATCGCGCCAGCGGTGGCCAAATTGATTTTATTGGTATTGGCCGATAAAACATCGTGCACGTTCATTTGATCCGCGCCCAATCGCAACCAGGGCAGATAATGTACCGCCTGTTGCGGCGCGCGGTCGCCGGATTCTGTGGAATCGATGGTCACGCGGTGCGCCAAGGATTTATCACCAACGACAAATTGCGGATCAATCATAACGCCCCAGTGATCCAATAACTTGCCAAAATCCGAATTTTGCGCGGGCATTTCCTTGTTCGCGGTTTTGCGCGCCGCCCCCGCCTCGCTATGCGGATCGAATAAAATCACCGCCTTGCCGTTGCGGAGCATAAATTGATCGATGGCGTAAACGGCTTGTTCGGTCAGGTTTTTGGGATGCGCGATCAACAATGCCTGAACATGATCCGGAACCGCCGAAATATTTTCCGACAATTTTTCCAACTGATAGGATTGTTGCAATTGCAGCCAGAAAAACCACGGCGCGGGGGCGCCATCGCCGCGCGCCAGCGGCGAGAAATAATCCGCATCCATCGGCAAGGACGTAATCACGCCGATTTTCGGCAATTTCGGATGCAGCATCGCGTAAAAAATCCGCGTCAAATCATATTCCAAAAGCGCCGCGCGGCTTGGGGTAAATTGCTGGATCGTTGCCGCATTACCAAGTCCGCTGCGCGCATAAAGGCCGAAATAAGCCTGTTGCGTACCGCCATATAAGGAAAGAGGCCGCAAACCATTTTGCATAGCAAGGTCTTCTTGTTCCGAATATGGTTCGGGATCGATCGTGTGCAGGCGAATTCGGCCATTGCTGATGCGGCGATATTGTTCGAGCAGGTTTTTTACTTGGCTTGCAAACAATGCATGATCCGGCAAATCATAATTCAGGCGTTTGGAATAATAAAAATAAACGTCGATATTTTCCTGTAACTCTTGCAAAGTTTTAATCGATCCCGGAGACAGGCTGTGTTGTTTATTGGCGGTGGCATCGATTTGCCAGCCGGAAAAATAATTATTAGAAATAAAGTTCGCCGCAAAAAATCCGATCAGCAAAATAAAAACCAGCGCCCAAAATCGTTGGCGCGGCGGCAATTTCTGAATTTTATGGGTCAATTTACCGATCATGGTTTAATTTGTTTTTGCTGCAATACCAGCAAGGTTAAACATTGAAATAATCCGATCCACAATACGAAAAACAACAGCGAGGGCAACGCAATCGCGCCATCCACCATCGCGGCATAATAATTTTGTACGCTTAGTTGCAATAACAAAGGCGATAAGAATCCAAGGCCAAATTCGCTTAATCCCGCAAATCCGGTTACCATCCGGCTTCCGGCCATGGTTAAAAGAAAACAAATAATCAAGCCAATGACAAAGGCGATGACTTGATTCTTGCTTAGGGATGATGCGAACTGCGCCGCCGCCAAATATGCGCCCGCCAATAAAATAGCGGCGATATATCCAGATACGATTATGCCCCAATCCGGATCGCCTAAATAAGCAAGAGTTATGGTGAGTGGAAAAGTGCATAGAATTACCGCCGATAACAAAACCCAGGCGGCAAAAAATTTTGCCATCACCCAATCGCGCAATGGAACCGGCAAAGTGAAAATAGTTTCAATGGTGCCAGATTTTCTTTCTTCCGCCCAGGCACGCATGGCGATAGCCGGCGCCAGTACCAATAAAATCCAAGGCAAGAACGTAAACAGCGATTGTAAATCGGCCTGATCGCGTTCGAAAAATCCGCCGAAATACAGCGGCAATGCCATGGCGATTGAAATAAACGCAACGCCCAGGACCAGCAATAACGGTTCGGCGATAAAACCCAGAAATTCTTTTTTCAAAATGGCGCGTTGCATCGGGTTCATTATATTTATGCCTGCTTTGCCGTAAGGCGGCGGAAATTTTGTTCCATCCCGCCTTTGGTAAATTCTTGCGGGGTGGTGTCGGTTACGATTTTTCCGCGATCAATGATGATAACGCGGCTGCACATCGCTTCGACTTCTTCTAAAATATGGGTTGAAATAATCACCGCCTTTTGTTTGGCGATTGATTTCAACCATAACCGCATATCGTGTTTTTGATTAGGGTCCAACCCATCGGTCGGCTCGTCCAAAATCAGCACCGATGGATCGTGTAGCAACGCTTGCGCCAAACCGACGCGGCGTTTGAATCCCTTAGACAGATGATCGATTTTTTGTTGCAGCACGCCGGATAATCCCGCCGCCGAAATCACCCGGTCTAACGAATCGGCGCGATTGCTGCCTTTTAATCCGCGGATATCGGCGATAAATTTCAAATAATCTATCGCGGTCAAATCATTATATAAAGGAACGCCTTCGGGTACATAGCCGATATGCCGCTGCGCCTCCGCCCTGCTTGATTGCAAATCATGGCCCATGATCGAAACCGATCCTAGGTCAGGGCGCAAATATCCGGTCAATAGCCGCAATGTGGTGGTTTTGCCGGCGCCATTTGGTCCCAGCAACGCCAAGGTTTGACCAATAGGAACCGAAAATCCAATATCGTTTACTGCCGCAATAGAGCCAAAAAATTTATGTAAGTGATTGGCAGCAAGGCCGGTCATGTCAGTTTCTTTTGTTCAAATCCTGCAACGCGCGATGTTTTGCCATCGCCCCCGCAAGAGCGTCCCGTTCCGCACAGCTCATGCCGCGCGCGCAATTAGATTGCAAGCGCGCCAACATTTCCTGCACGGAGTTCATTTGATTCAACTGCAGATAATGCATTCCCATTTCATATACCGCACCAGGCAAATAAGGATCATATTTCAAAGCTAGAGAATATTGGCTAACGGCTACGGAATGTTGTTTCAATCCATCATAACCCAACCCCAGCGTATAACGAATTTCGGCATTTTGCGGATATTTTTGCGCGGCGGTGACCAGAAAATCGACCGCTTCCCGGTAATCTTCGCGTCTTATATGACGTTGACCGGTTTGCACCGCCGCTGCTTCTTCGTCCAAAGAAGTAATTTGGGGATCGACCAAATAAAATATGCCAGCCGCAATAACCAACGCTCCAACCAGCACGATAAATCGGGTTTTGCTTTTAAAGGTGACTTCGGTCATAAGCGACGATCTCCGCAATTATAATTTATAAGATGTATCAAGTCTTGGGCCGAATTTCAATAAAACCAGGGTTAAATTCAAAGTTTTACCCCAGCCATTTGGCATATTTTTTTCCATTCCGCCAAGCGAACCGGCACCACCGATAGGCGGGATTGCTTGATTAATTGCAAATCTTTAAGGGCAGGCTCGGACTTCATCGCGGCAAGGCCGACCGAAAGGTTCAACGCAAGCAGGGGTTTTATATCGACCATAACAAACTTGCCGGTTTCATCGCCGGGATCGGGATAGGCTTCGCGGGTAATCGTTACTATGCCGACAATTTCTTTGCCATCGTTCGAATGATAAAAAAATGCTTCATCACCTTTTTTCATCGCGCGCAGATTGTTCGCCGCTTGGTGATTGCGCACGCCATTCCAATGGGTTTTGCCATCGCGTACCAATTGGGAAAAAGAATAAACGGTGGGTTCGGATTTCAACAACCAATAATTCATGAATGGCACTATAGCCCGATCAAAACCAATATCAACCGGATATAAAAAAGGCGGCTAGAAAGCCGCCTTTTTGTAGGAGCCGCAATGTAAACTAAGCACTTGGCAAAGATGGAAGAACAAATTCCAGTTCCGCCGCAGTAAGATTGAAATGCGCGCCAACATATTGGCGTAGAATATTTTGATAACGACCATTATCACGAATCAGGTTGTTGGCATCGCGGCTGGCAAATCCTGGCCAAGCGCCATTCAATACGATGCCCTGTCCCGGCTGCGCCATCAATAAAGGATTGCCGGTAATAATCGCACCAGTCCAGCCATGACCATGATCCGTTCCACCGCCATTATGCCGTACCGGACGGCCAAATTCCGTACCGATAGCAATTAATGTTTCATGGAACATGTTGCGATCTTTCAAAGTTTGCACCAATGTTCCAATCGCCAAGGATAAATGCGCCAAGCGACTGGCGGGATATCCCCAACCGTTATTTTCATAAGTATGCCAATCCCAGCCATCTAAATTCATAACTGTGATCGACGGAGCATATTGTTGGTCGGTTGCCATTATAATACCGGCAATCTGCGCCTGAACATGGGCGCCCCAAAAATTGGAAAACATATTGAAATTAACGTTGGAACCATTCAAAGCGCGATTCAAAGAATCGCGGCGTTCATAGCCAGTGGAATATACGCGGGCCAAAGTGCGGTTGCCCATCACTTGACGCAGGCGAAGATTGGTTTGGTCGCTGGTAGTAGCTCCTGGCGGCATATAAACCGCGGTGACTTCGGGACCATGCAATACATCTGGCAATACCGGTTGACCAGTAATAGCAATTGCTCCCGGATTATTCTCGCCTTCCAGAACAGTCAGTAAACGGTTTACCCATCCGGTTAAAGACATCGACCCATTATCGGCCCGGTCCATACCATTTTCGGCCCGGCGTATTTCGTTAAAGTGAGATCCGGTTTGCATCCCATAACGAGCCCAGCTTACATTCGGGAATAAGGTCAGCTCGCCGCGTTGAAACATGCCGTATAATTCCGGTGTGCGTGGATGCATACCGAACATATCGCTAAGATAAAGCGCGCGGCGTTCTATGGGAGCACCATTATCGTCCGGACGCGCAATTGCGAATTGAGCGCGTTCGGTATAATAAGCCGGATCGCCAATAGGTGGCGTTAAACTGAAACCATCCACCCCGCCTGGCAAAGTGATATAAACCAATTTCTTGGCCATTACTGGTCCGCCAAAACTTAGTTTTGGAGTGCTAAGAGCCGCGGCCGCGCCCATGCAAGCGCCGGTACTTTTGATAAATTCGCGTCTATTCAGGGTCATTTTAGACTCTCCTCATGAGAACTTCGGGGCTCATTACAGTGCAAATTACCGCGTTCAATGGTTCGGTTGATGCAAATTGTTCGATCACCGTCGATGTCGAGGCAGACATTCCCGATGCGGCCAATCCGCGAATCACATTATCGTAGAAAGTGATTGCTGGCATACGGGCCGAGATACGCGGCGCGATCAACGATACAATATCCAATGTTCCCATAATTCTAGCTTCGTTCACCCAACGCGCATTATCCACCAAGTAACCACGGACATCGGGTGCTTGTAAATGCGCCATGCCGAGAACCGGCAAATAATTGGTCATCATTGTTTCTAAAAATGCGTTTTCCGCAACGATGCCGCCATTGGCGCCACTGGTTGTTATTAATCCACCAGCGCGGATCATACCCATTAATAAATCGTTCGGGCGTGGAGATTTATATGGGATCGGGTGCAAACCGTTTATATCTAACAACAGGGCGCGGCAAACCGCCATAATATCGCCTTGTGTTTCCATAAATACGCGGGTAATACGATCTTTTGAATTTTGGAAACCGGTCCAATTCGCATCGTCGCCGACAAAATGGTACAGTAATTTATGAGCGATCCGGTTTGCGGTCGCCGGATGTCTTGCCAGTGCCGTCAAAACTTGATCCAATCTTGCGGGACCAGAAGCGCGATCGCTGGTATAAGCCGCCATTTCAATGCCCAAGAATGGGAAACTTTTGGCGCCCCCGTCATGTTGCGACGCATTGAACCACCAGCGGCCACCGACGCGGCCTTGCGCATCAGGAGCAACATTGGCAGCCATATGAACTTTGTGGCCGGTCCATAATCTTGCCAAAGCGATAACATCCGCCTGGGTATATCCTGCATCCGCGCCAACGGTCCAAAGTTCTTGGCATTCTCTTGGCAAATCTTCGACTGCGGCGTTCACAACGCTGGTTACCACGCTGTATTGCATCATTAGGGCAGGAAAACGGGCAGCAGCCTTTAACATATCTTCGAATTTACCAAACATATTCGGTAAAATAACGTGCGCGAAATAGGAAGTAGCTTGAATACCCATGCCATATTGCACGGCATCGCCCATACCAAATCTTCCGGCGAAGTGATTGAAGAAAAATTGAGCCAAGCGGTGCAACACCGGCCGATTGGTCAAAGCCATTTGGCGGTAATATTGAACACCGTCGATTTTGTAATTATTATAAAGAATATTCAGCCGCTCGGCAGTCAATCCGCCACTTGCCCCGGCAAACTCGCAGAACAAACGCAAACGCACATCATACGGCACGACGTCATTGCCAAAATCCAAACCCGAGTTGCTCAATTGATTGGTCAACCATGGGCGCGGACCGATAGAACGCATCCGATCCAACTCCTCTCCGGTTGGCAAAAATCCATACCGATGCGCCGCCAATTGGTTATTGTAATCGCTATTGCGGCGTGGTGATCCACCGCCACCGCCATCATTAATAACAGCGCCGGCGGAAATAACGGCACTGGTCAGTTGTGATCTAGCATCGGCGCTCATGCGAACGCGTGCAGTCGGTGGTACGTTAGCTCCACCTATATTACCGGATAAAACGCTGGTATTGCCTGTTGCAGCGGCGAATTTGGCGGCGCCAGGACTTACGGCGTCTTTATCAGAGAATGTGGTGGCTTCAACACCTCTTGTTACCAAAGCAACTTTGGTTTCAACGGGAAGAAAATCCGATCTTATGGCACCAGTTTTGGAAGCCTGCGGTTGCACAGCGGCGCTTAATGCCAGCTTGCTCCTTTTGGTGAATTTCTGAGAATTTTTTGCCATTGCCCTACTCTCTATTTATTGCCCCTTATCTATTTGATTATGTTTGGGGGCAAAGAAGTTTCTTTACCTTCTATTAATTTATCACAAAAATGGGAGCTGTACAATATGAAAAGATCTTTTATGGAAAGATTTTGATCTTTATTTATATATATCAATTACTTATATTGATATTATTTTTCCTTTTGCCCCACCATCTCTGGTATAAAGCCAAGATAACATGAATCCATAAAGGAAAAATCAATTTTTGATTGGCTTTTAAATACTAAAATTAAAGACAAATGTACAAAATCAAACCCCTGATTTTTCTGGTAAAACATTCGTGGAATAATAAAAAATCCCTCTCTTTATTGCGCTTTTAAAAATTATACATAAAAAACTTTATATTCTTTGTGAAATTATTCGATACTAAAGACCGCCTAAAATAATTTCCTTCCCATAAAATTATACGAAAAAGAAATTTTACCGTTAATTTTAGTAAAATATTTGTGATATTCTCGTTGCCATTAAGAATATTTATGTTAGAATGTAATGGTGCGTTTTATTAAAAAATCGTGGGTGGGCTAATGGTAAGCGTTACAAACAAAAAATCTTTGCAAACACAAGCAACGCAAATTGCTCCTGTAAAGACGGATCTTCCCTTAGATGTAGCACAACAATTATTGGTCGCAACGCCACAACGATTAAGCAGCGGCGGCAGCACGTTGAACAGATCCACCGGCAAAACCGCCACCCGTGGTGGTGTAGCTCTTAGCCAGATGCTGAGCCCTACAGAAAGATCGGAATTACAAGCCGGCATCATCAATTCCATATCTCCGGTGCGCCGCGTTGCTCCAAGCACAAACAACCGCGAAGGATATGTTGCCGCCTATCGTTTTGGTTTTGGCATGTCGCAAATGGATTTGGACAATATTCGCCAAGCCGGATGGCGCAATTGGGTGGATACCCAGGTAAATTTGCCAATCACAGCGCTTTATGGCGCGGATTTTTTGCAAGGATTTGGAAATACCTTATTGCACCAAGAAAATTATTGGAAACGCAGACTGTCTTATGGCGGCCTAAGCCAACATGAATTGATTTGCGGTGCCGGCGGATATTATGGCGGCGTTGTCGGCACACCTGGCAATACCGATCCAGCGTTTGATCATGGTTCAGCCAATATGCATATGACGCTGAAAAAAATCTGGGAGCGCGAAGCGGCTTTATTCTTACGCCATGGCGCCACCACCAATTATCCGATTTTAATGAACTGGGCGATGTTTTGGACCAATCATTTCGCGATTGATTTCAGCTTTAAAAACGATACCCAAGAAGCAATCCAAAAAACCATCTTACAACATTCCTATTTCAGCGATATCGCAAAATTAAGCCTAGGCAAATTCGAAGATTTATTGATTATGGTTGCCAAACATCCGGCAATGATGATGCACTTGAATCTGGATGTTAGCAGCCGCGCTGGCCATCAAGGATCGCAGCGTCCTAATGAGAACTTCGCCCGTGAATTAGTAGAGCTGCACACAGTAGGCATAGAAAGCGGTTATAACGGCATCACCGATGTACAAAAGGTGGCCGCTTTATTAACCGGATGGCGCATCCGCCGCGGCGGAAGTTTTGGAACCATCACATCTATGCTGGGTGTACCCGTTGCCGGTGTTGGACAGTTTTATTTTGACCCAGCGGCGCATGATGGCAGTGCGCGGCAGATTACTTTTGGCGATATTAATTTTCAACATGGTCCGGTCGGTGGTGGTGGAATTCAAGGCAAGGATCCAACCAATCCGCCGCCGAATCCAAATGAAGGGCTTTCAAATGGCGAGGCTTTTCTGCGCCAGTTAGCCCGCAGTCGCTTTACCGCTACCCGCATCGCCAATAAACTGATCGCTTATTATTTCACGCCGGATATGAATTCCTATACCGCGGTAAATTTAAGAACCCGCTTGGTAAACGCCTATATGAACAGCCAAGGCGACTTGCGCGTGGTGTTGCGCGAGTTAACCAGCGGCGGTATGGCTGGCGCGCCTATTTCCAGCCAAAATCCGGTTCGCCCAATGGAATATGTGATGCGTCTTTTGCGCATTAAAAACGACATGGTCAAAATTAATTCGGGCGACTATCAATGGAATTTCAACACGCATATGCGCCATAACTGGATTCCGTATATGCGGTATTGGACCTTGCCTGGATACGCAATCAATTATGGCCGCGGCGACCGCGATGTACAAATAGCAGTGCAAAATATGATGATGGTGCATCCGATCGACGGATTGCTCAGTTATGAAGTATCGCGCCTGGGCGAAGCCTGGGGTTTTCAACGCGATGTGCGCGGTTACATTCCGGGAATGCATAATGTAGACGGATTGCAATTAGTTAACCGCGTCAAATTATGCCAGTCGCCAATGCTATTGAATGAAATGCCGATTAACGTCCAAGCCGGTAATTTATACAACCAAGCCATTGGCCCGCTGGGCAATACGATTACTTCCCAATCCAGCACTTCTTCGCTTTTATCGCGTTTAAATACGGATGGAACCCCGTTGCAACCGCATCAAATTGGCAACAGCATGGCGCTGACCTCCGTTATGTCCTCCATTCCAATGATCAATCGTGGCTAGTCCAGGGAGATTATGATGTTAAACCGCCGCAATTTTTTGAAAAACACCGGAGCGTGCACCGGTGCTTTTATGGCTTCTTCCTTGGTGCCCGATTTCGCCTATGCTAATTTGCCATCGGAAAATAAATTCGTAGTGGTGTTCGCGAATGGCGGCCAGGATCAAAACTCGGTCTTGGTGCCATGCTTTGAAAATGAATATTACAATTTGCGTGGCCATTATGCCGCCGAGGCGCCAACCGGCCCGCTGCGCTACCAATATGTGCAAGGCCGCCCGGTCGGCGAAGAACGCGCCCTGGATTTAGGTCATTCACAATACGCTTTACATCCTTTCATGGCGCCTTTATTGCCTGCTTATGCCGCCGGTCATTTGAATTTCATTATGGGAGCAGAGCTTCGCCCGTTCGGCACCAATACCAGATCGCATTTCGAAGAAACCGATACGATGATGCGCGGCGGATTGCCGCAAACAGCCGGCCCTAGCGGATTTCTGGCCCGTTTGGTAAACCTGGCTTCCGACCGGATGGGCGCCAATCCGGCGATGCAAACCGGTGACACGAATCTTAGCGGCATTTTAAACGGCGCTAACGGCGCGTTCAATTTTTCGCCGCCCGCCCAATTGACCAGTCCGCAAATGTTGCGCGAGGTATTGACAGCGATGTACGCCGCAAACCCGACATACCGCACCAAGCTTGAAACCAGTTTCAATCAGAATAGCCAGATCGACAGCTTATTTACCGATCCAACTTTACGCCAGCAAGCGATGGGACGGAATTATTCGATCGGATCGTTTGAACTAAATTGCCGTATCGCCGGAACATTGCTGGGCGGCGGCGAGTTGGCACCGTCGGTTGTGTTTATGAATATGTTCGGATATGACAGCCATGTCATGTCGGATTTCGGATGGCGCGGCGGTCACGCTGATACATTCCGCACGCTCGCGAGCGGCTTGGCGGCCCTGCGTCAAACTTTGATCGACAATGGAGAATGGGCGAATACTACGGTGATCGCGCTGACGGAATTTGGACGGAGCATGAAAATCAACGGCGCTACCAATCAATCCGGCCTTGGAACCGATCATGGCCATGGATCCTGCATGATGATCATGAGCGGCAATCCGTTATTCACCAGATCTCCGGGCAGCAACGGCATTTATGCCCGCCCCGGATCGATCCAACAAAATTTAATGGGCGCCAACGGCGATTTAATCGGCCATGTCAATGCGTATGAAGTAATCCGTTATTACTTGCAGGCGCAGTATGATTTGACCAACGCGCAAATGGCGGAGATTCTGCCAGGCGTCAATATGTGGCAGCCCAATATCGGCTAAATTAAAAAAAATTATTGCTCTTGTTTAAGCGGGCGGCTTAAAAGTCCGCTCATCGCGTCATTCACCGAAATTTTTCCGGTAATTAAGGCATGTACCGCCTGTGAAATCGGCAGTTCCAGCGATTTTTTCTGCGCGAGTTCACACGCCGCGCGCGCGGTTTCAATTCCTTCGATGGTCGCGGCGATTTTTTGTTTGGCATCTATGGGCGATGCGCCTTGGCCCATTAAAAATCCAAACCGGAAGTTACGCGATTTTTCGCCATAACAAGTGAGCATTAAATCGCCCATTCCGGAAAGCCCCATCAAGGTTTGCGGATTGGCGCCCATATTCGATGCAAGCCGTCCTATTTCCGCAAGACCCCGCGTGACCAGCGCGGCGCGCGCATTATCGCCAAGTCCCTTGCCGGCAACAACGCCGGCGGCAATCGCGATAACGTTTTTGAGCGCCCCGCCAATCGATGTGCCAATAATATCGCCAGTCCAATAAGGGCGCAAAGTCGGCGAACCAAATGCATCCAGCAATAATTTTCCAACCGATTCATTTTCGCAAGCAATGGTGGTCGCGGTCGGCAAACCCTTGGCCACTTCATCGGCGAAATTTGGGCCCGATAGAATCGCCAGCGGGCAATTCGGGAAAAATTCTTTGGCAATATCGGTCACCAGTAAATCCGTACCGGTTTCAATGCCCTTGGCGGCAATAATAATCGGCCGCGCATCAGTGATATGATTTCTCAATTGCTCGCACAAAGCGCGGGTCTGCTGCGCCGGAACGGTTAGCAAAATGGCGTCGGCGGATTTAACAATAGCAATATCCGCGCTGGCCGAAATGCCATCGGGCAATCCTATACCTGGCAAATATTTATCGTTACGGCGGTTGTTATTGATATCGCCCGCGATCTTCGCATCCCTGGCCCATAATACCGATTTGCGTCCCGCCCGGGAAAGCGCAACCGCCAGCGCGGTTCCCCATGCGCCAGCGCCGATCACAGCAATGGTTTCAATTTTTTTCATTACGATTTTGCTCCTGCCACGCGGGCGGATTGATTTTCTGTATCCAGCGGCCAGCGCGGGCGGGCGGAAACGATTTCTGGTTTCAGGCCAGCCTTGATCCGCTCGATCGCCGCCCAGGCCATCATCACCGCATTGTCGCTGCACAATGATAAAGGTGGATAAATAGTTTTCCAGCCGCGCGCCGATGTCGCGGCCGCCAGACGTTCATGCAAATATTTATTCGCGGCAACGCCGCCGGCAATCGCCAATATTTTATTTTCAGGCAATAAATTCGGATGGTCTCGTTCGAATTGCATCATGGCATTATTTAACCGATCCGCCAGCATTTCGCCAACCGCGAATTGAAACGATGCGGCCAGATCCGCTTTATCCTCGGGAAATAAGGGGTTGCGCAACGCGGCGACTTTGTGCCGCAATGCGGTTTTAAGCCCGGATAGCGAAAAATCGCAACCCGGTTTTCCGCGCATCGGCACCGGCAAATCGAATTTTTCCGGGTTACCAAGTTCGGCGCATTGTTCCACATACGGCCCGCCTGGATAACCGAAGCCGAGCATTTTTGCCGCCTTATCGAATGCTTCGCCAACCGCATCGTCAATGGTCGTGCCCAGCCGCCGGTATTTTCCAACCGCGTCGATCGATAAAAATTGCGAATGCCCGCCCGAAACCAATAACAATAAATGCGGCAATGGCGCATCATGCGTAAACCGGCAGGTGAGCGCATGGCCTTCGAGATGATTTAATCCATAAACCGGAATTCCACGCGCGAATCCAAGTCCCTGCGCCAGCGTCAATCCGACCAGCAATCCGCCGATTAATCCGGGACCGGCGGTTGCGCCGATCGCATCGATATCGTTCCAATCGATTTTTGCTTCTTTCAAGCATTCTTCGACCATGGCCGGTAAAACTTGTAAGTGCGCCCGTGCGGCAATTTCCGGCACCACGCCGCCATACCGCGCGTGATCCGCCGTTTGCGAGCGGAGTTTTTGGGCCAGCACGGTTTTATTGTCGCGCACGATGGCAACCGCGGTTTCATCGCAGCTGCTTTCAATTCCAAGGACCGTAATACTCATTTTCGCGCTATCGCTTGCTTTCTATTGGCTTGGCCCATAACTTGGCCTATAATTGGACCGCATCATGGCCGTCCCACCCTTATAAATCAAGAGGTTGTTATGAGCGATTCTTCTGTTTCCGGTAATGTTAAAAAACCTGCCAAACCGCCCCTGTTACGCCGCCTGTTTGCGATGTTTTTGGTGCTGTTATTCGCCGTGATCGGCGGCAGCATTGTGCTTTATGCGAAAAGAACCGGTTATGATGGATTGCTCACCTCGTCCGCGCCGCCCACCGCGCAAATGGATGTGAAACAAGCCGCGAAGCCCGCAACCCCGCAAGCCTTGCCCAATCCATCCAGTAGCGAGATGGTGGTGGTCGACGATTCGATTACCCGCCAACAAGATAATACGGACGGCGTATCCAGCGAAACCGAACCAAATATGGTCATATCCGAAAATCCATCGGATGTCGAAAATTTGAAATTGCAATTGAAAAATATGGAAATTGATTTCGCGCAAAAAACCGGCAATATGAAATCGGCAACGGAAATGGCCGGAACCATATCGACTTTACAAAAAGAAGTTTTATCGCTGACCGAAAAAGTCAATCAATTGGAACAATTGACCGTGCAATTGCAAGAATCCAGCCGACGCGGCGTGCAGAATGATTTATCGATGCTGCTCGCGGTCAATAATTTGCAAATGGCGATTGCCAGCGGACGGCCATTCACCCAATCGATGGGCATGTTGAAAAAACTGGCCGAAGGCAATGCGGACATGGAAAAAATCATCCAATCGCTGCAAGGCGTGGCGGAAAGCGGCATTGCCGATTTACCGTCGCTGCAAAATGAATTTTCGAAAATTGCACGGCAATTGATGCAGGCGCAAGCCGAGCAAAACGCGGTTGATTGGGCCGCCGACTGGGCGGGTGAAGGCGTGATTGCCAATACGATCGGCAAGGTCGCATCGTTGATCACCGTGCGCCGCACCGGCGATGAAGCCAGCAGCGATTTAGAAGCCAACATCAATTCCATCGAAACGGATTTACGGCAAAACCGTTTGGCGCAAGCCCTCGATACCGCAAAATCCCTGCCATCCCATGTGCGCACCGAAGATCTGGATCATTGGCAATCGGAATTGGCCGAAAAAAATACCGCCGAAACCGCGCTGGCGGAATTGCAAAAAATGATTTTAACCCGGCTGCAATCGAGCACGGCCGTCAATTAACCGCGAGCGGGATTTTATATGATCCGCACCATTTGGTTTTTCCTGAAACTTGGCGTCTTACTATACGCCCTGTCCTGGCTGTTGCGGCATCCGGGCGAATTCAGCCTGTCGATCGACAATTATCATATTGAAACCACGGCTTCGGTTGCAGCGATTATCGTATTGCTGGCGATCATGTTGATTGTATCGATTCTGCGGATCGGCGATTGGTTGAATTTATGGCCGACCCGCATCGCGCGTTGGCGCGAGAAAAAAGGCATTCGCGCGCTAACGCGCGGCTTTGTGGCCATCGCCGCTGGCGATAGTTCCGAAGCGATTCGCGAAGCCAAACGCGCCCACCGGTTTTTACCCAAAACACCTTTGAAGAATTTGCTTCTGGCGCAGGCGGAACAATTGCGCGGCAACCGCCAGGGCGCGGCGAAATATTTTGTCGCATTAATGCAGGATGAAGAAACCGCATTCCTTGGATTGCGCGGATTGTTGAATCAATCATTAGCCGACCGCAAATATGACCAGGCATTGACATATGCCAAACAAGCATACGCCAAACAGCCAGATTCGGTTGCGATCTGGCGCACGTTGTGTGAATTAGAAGCGCGGGCGCATAATTGGAAACGGGCGCTCGAATTATTGCGCATGATCGAGCGGCGCAAAGCCTGGCCGCGCGAACAGATTGATGATTATTATGCGCAAATCTGGGTCGAGGAAGCCAAATTATTCGAACGCGACGGCAATCTTGCCGCCGCTTATCGTTTGTATAAAAAAGCGTACGCGCATAAACCGGATTTGATTCCGGCCGCCATTGGATATGTGGAATGTTTGTTTAAATCGAACCGCAATTTTCTGGCCGAACGCGCGCTGTACCGTACTTGGCTGCATGCGGCGCATCCGGATCTGGCCAATTTGGCCTTGCGGTATTTTTCCAGCAATCCGACGAAATTGGTAAAGGTATTGCGCCGCCTCGAACAATCGCGGCCGGATTTCGCGCCAATGCACAAGGTGATGGCCGAATATGCGATGAGCCAGCAATTATGGGGCATGGCCGCCAGCCACATCAAGGAATTGATGCGCAAAATGCCGACCGCGAATCATTACCGGTTGTTGCAACGTTTATTTCAATCCCTGCCCGCGAACGACAATGTGCTGCGCATCGATTTGCAAAAATTGATTTCTGAATATCAAGACAACGCCAAATTATCGCCCGATGCGGCATGGGTTTGCGGCGCATGCCACCACAGCCATTTCGCCTGGCGCGCCAATTGCCAAAAATGCGGCGAGTTCGGATTGCAGCGGTGGAGCGCGCCCGACGCATTCGTGCCGATGCGCCTGCCGTCCCTGGACCGGTAAAATCCCGATTTTAAAGGATTAAATTGCCCCTGGCGCACGGGGGATTTGTTGTGTATATATTGGCCCGACCTTAATTTATGTATTAATGTTTTGGAACGCCGTTGTAGCTCAGTTGGTAGAGCACGTCATTCGTAATGATGGGGTCGTAGGTTCGATTCCTATCAACGGCACCATTATTTTCAATAGGTTAGGTGGCTTGATGTTTTTCGCCGCAAGCCGCTAGTAATCAAATAGTAAGCAGAAATTGCGATTTGATGTTGAATATTTTTGATACACTAGCTTTCTCAATCTACGAGAATAAAGGCAATCTGGCGGCCGCTGGATAGGAAAATGAATTGAGAAGAAAACCCTACTACTCCGTTAGAACCGGAAAAAATGCGCTTACAAAGAGTTTTGACCTTGAATCTCTTAAAGAGCTTTTCAAGGTTGTTTTTGTCTATTTTGAGGAGAGAGGATATTTCCAAGAATCTTTCGGATACTATTGTGTAGACGCTGGCAATGTTCCTGGCAAATTAGGGCAAAATTTGGCCGGCGCTCTTTTGTTGGAGTTGCGAAAAAAAGACTTAACTCCAATCCACGAAAAGATTGGTTCTTATTCGGAGGACGATCTTTTCGATATAGTAGAATTTCTATACGAGCATTGCTCAAAACCGATTGAAGAAGAAGGCCGCTATCATAGTTTCAGCAATTGCGGCTGGCATTATTCCACGTTCAAAAAGGAACCTGGACAAGCCGAATATCGAGAGCGCATGAACAAAATACTTTGCCTTTATGAAGGTGGTTATGAGTTGTCGATAGAAGGCGAAATTCTGACTTTGGCGGAGGATGGGCTTGATGGTCTTTTTGAAGCCCCATTGCCAACTGTTGACCCCGAAAATATCGACAGCAGAGTAGCTGCCGCGCGAACAAAATTTCGTCGTCATCGTGCTTCGTTAGATGAACGGCGCGACGCCATCCGCGATCTTGCCGATGTTCTTGAATATCTACGGCCACGCCTAAAACCCGTTCTTGTGGCAAAAGATGAATCCGATCTTTTTGAGATCGCAAATAATTTTGGCATCCGTCACCACAACGCAAAGCAAAAGAATAATTACGACAAGCCTATCTGGTATAGCTGGATGTTCTATTATTACTTGGCAACCATTCACGCCGCCGTCAGACTTATTAAACAAAGGGAAGGAAAGAATTAGCCCAACTATTTTAGTACAATTAAAACAATAGAAACAACGCACCATATAATTAAAACAACGAGAAACTTATTTAGAATCTTTTCTATGTTTACAGGATTGCGCGCGGTCTCATCCCTATCTGCCTTAGCGGCCTCATTCCGATCTACTTTAACTGTGGCAGCATCATAATCATGCTCTTCGGGAAATAGGAAATTATTATTCTTATCATTTTTAACTACATCACATTTTTTCCAATCGTAATTACCTGTTTTGAGCTCATGGCTAAATCCCTCCTCATCCAAGAGAATGATGGAGCGCACATGTAAGGGGTGATCTTTATAAAACTCCTCTTCTTTATTTTCATGATGAAGATGAAAAGAGTGAGTGTTGTGATAATGAGGTAGATAAAGTTTTTTTGGCAAATCGCCCATTTCTCTTTGAATATCATGCCCGTATAACTGGGTTTGACATTTAATTTTGAGAGCGGAAACTTTTTTAGTCTGCACTCTATCAAAAAGGCTTTCAAACAAAATGTTTTGTAAAAATATATCTATATGAATACTAAGATTTTCATCGTGATGAAACCTAGGAAAACCAATGAAGTTAACATCACTTTTTTCTTTATGTGGTCTAATTGAGAAAACTATCTTTTCAAGATCAAATTTTTTCTTATCATAAATTAAATAAAGTTTTGAGAAGTCACAGTTAGGTGCAAAAGTTCCTTCTATAAATTTTCCCAAGTTATAGTTTGGCGTACTCTCGGGATTGCTTTTATTAATTTTTTCATAATCACTATAATAAAATTCTACTGCCTTAAGATTTAACGCCATAAACTCCAAATAGTCACTCAACTCGCCAATAGGCAAAGATAGCGTACCATATTGCGATTTTATCGTTGTTTTATCTATGCGCTCGTATCCAGACATAAAATGATCCCACTGGTGATCGCGAGTTTAGAACTGTACAGAGACAGCGCGACATTCTTTGGCTCGGAAGCTTGGACATACAATGCCGCCTCCCGGCCATAATGTGGCCTGAGGCAGCATCGGTTTCGTCGATGCAAAGTAACGCTCTGTAACGGGTTCTAACGCCCGCACTGCATAATTTTATACAGCAACGATAAACTACGGTTGTAGGGATATTATGTCAAACACTATACAACACCGTGCAATTGCATCCGTTATTCTGGATCAAGGTCTATGATTCCACCGCGCCCGTATTTTGCTAACCATTCCTGACGATTGTTAACACCTGCTGGAATGGCAACCACATAACGCTTGGTTTCTTGCTTTATGGTCATATTGGTTTGTTCAATTACTGGCCTGCGCGGCAGCGGTAAAAGCCTGTCCATGCACATTTTAAGAGCTATCAAATCGCCCTGTAACGCCAAATCGATGACTTTTTGCGTTATGGCCTCGGCATGATCTTTAAGTAATGATTCAGCCGCCAAAGTGGTTTTATTCTTCGCACCTTTAGGCCGTCCAGAGGGATTGCCGGATTGGCCTTTTACCCACCCCACCTGTTTTGATTCTGTATTTTCAGTCATGCGCTTGATATGAGCCATTATGTGAGTGTAACTCTGTAACTTTGTAACTATTCCCAATGTATTAGTTTTACAGTTACAAAAGTTACACGGTTACAATATTTACTATATTACTTAGTTTCATAAGTTACTTTGCTTTAGGCACAGAATATTTGTGATTATAATTTCTTATCAAGCCATTCCTTACCATACGGCTGAGGGTGGTTTTAAAATTACTAGAAGTAAGTTTAGGATGCTCCGCCCCTAGTTTTTCCCGCAAGCTGGGCGCGTCCAAGGCACCCTCTTTTTCTAAGATCGAAATAATGCCCCTTTGTAAGGGGTTTAGCTTCGCAGAATCACCATCGCTTACGTATTGCCAATTAAAATTCTTGAACTCCAACGCGATTTCCATTTCCTCAATATCGCGCCCCGTGCAATGCAAGAATGCATCGGCGTTACCTCGGTCTTTTTTTAAAATCAAGTTTGTGTCTGCCGCGCCTGTTAAACCAAGTGTGCCGGAAATCTCATCAAATACATCACTTGACCCCATTTTCCGCAGGTGGTGGACAAGAATAATACCAATTCCTCTTTCATCAGCAAGGGATTTTATATCTCCGACAAATTTATAATCCTCGGCATACAATTGGGAATTACCGCGTGATGGTTTTTTAAACTTTTGCAGCGTATCGATGATTACGAGGCGCGTTTCTGGATACTGATCTAACTCACTCCTAAGCGCGCTTAATCCACCATCTTCTGATGTTGGAGCTTCAAATTTCACAATCAAATCATCGTTCAGATCGTACACATCTTTAAGCCTTTGTAGGCGATCTTTAAATCGCGCCTTCCGATCCTCAAGCGCGTAATAGATGACCTTACCTGCAACAGTTTGATATTTACCCAGAGATAATTTACCATTTGCTACAGCCAAACCTAAGGCCAGCACAAGCCAGCTTTTGCCGATTTTTGGCTTGCCTGCAAAAATAGTTAATCCTTCGGGTACAAGACTATCTGCGATAAATTTAATCGGTGGCAATTCCATTGCCATCAATTCGGCTGCGGTGAAAAGCTTTTTATCCTTAGCTTGCGGTTCAATTCTAACCGCATTTTGTGCTAGAGTTTGTACATCCACGGCTTGAGGTATCGTATCTGCTAAATCCCAGCCCGCAGGCAAGGAATCAGGCAACAAAACTCGGCTGACATTCAAACATATTTTCTGCGATTGTAAATGATCGGCAATTCCATGCGCTGCTTTTTTGCCTTCAGGATCATTATCAGGCCAAATGGTTACATCCCGCCCAGATAAAAATGCCCAATCCGCTTTCGCCCATGCCTTTGCCCCGTGTGGCCAAGTTAATACGGCCATATCAGGAAAAATTCGCTCTGCCGCAAGGCAGGTTTTTTCGCCTTCAACAATCAGGACTCTGGCTTCTGGTTTCTCTTTTAAAACTGGCAGATTATAAAGAGGGCGCGGTTCAGGGAAGCCTTCCCATTTAAAAATACCGCCAATCTTTACGTATGGGCGAAATTCTTTCGATCCATCTGTTTTATCAAATCTACACATGTGCCCGATTAACCGCCCATTAAGATCATGATAATCGTAAACGGCGCTAGGATTGCCTAGTTGATAGTGAAGGAACTTATGATCGGTTTGGTTATTCCTTAAATCAATACCGCACTTGCTTTTAATTGCCTCTAAAACAGCATCCTGAGAGCATCCAGCATGGCAATGCACGAGGATGCAGCCATTTTTACCATCGTCAATCGACAAGCTGGGATTTGAATCAATATGAGCAGGACAACAAGCCATCCAGCCTTTGCCGTTTCTTTTAGCTTTATCCAAGGCGCTGGCGATGCGTTCGGCGTTCATTTTGCACCGCCAAACCGCGCTAAAATTTCTTCGCCAATCCAGAATTTAATTTTGGATAATGTTGCGTGGTGTTGGATTGAAATGCCTCCAAACTCACAATCGTCAAAAAATCTCGCAGCCTGCATTTTAAATTTGCAAACTTCTTGCTCTAAAATTGCATGTGGTGTATTGTTTTTTTGCATATAATAGTCCTCCAGCCGTCCAAGCATTAGCCCTGCTCGGCGGCTTTGTTTTTGTTTAAATTTGTGAAGTGTTTTTGCGGCTGCGATTTTCTAGCCACTGATCCAGATCGGCCTGTTTATAACCCACGGCTCGCTTCGTGAGTTTTATGAAAGGCGGCGAATCCCCGCCCATAATCCGCATTTTTTCCAAAGTGGATTCTGACAGGCCAAGATATTTTGCGGCTTCTGGCGTTCTAAGAATTTGCATTTTTTGCTCCATGAAAATTATTGATACGCAATAATTTCACGAAGGCAGATTTAATTCACGGGGGCTTCAAGATTTATTTTAAGCTGGCTGCCCCCGCAGCCATTTTCTTTGTTTTGAATATCTTCTCGCCAAGAGTTTTATCGGAAATTGGTACTCCAAAGCGTTCAAAATATGCTTTGGAAAAGTGCATCGCTGGACCCGGTCTTTCTCCCGATTTACTCCCCGTCCATTCCGAACTGAAATAAGACTGAAATAGTGGCCTTAGTTTCTTGCGTATAAAATTATTTTGTTTAGATTTTACTGGAAAGAGGCCTGTAGAATATGGATTCTTGTCAGCAGGAATATCTTTTATTCCATTATTGGCTTTATTAATCTCATCAATAAAAGAAATTAGTTTTTTGACAAACACTTTTGTGTTTGCATATGCAAATTCCGAATTTTCAAAACGATGATCATCGTCATCTAGACTAAACATTTCCCTAAAATTCTTGGCTTTTAATAGGGTATCCATCCCACAATCAAGCAGCCATTTCAGGTCTGGCTTTAATTTATTTAGTTTACCAGCCAGGCTTTTGATCCTTTTTTTATGCTCAGAGTAGACAGTTGTCTCAAATTCAAAGCAATAAAAATCATTAACTGTTTTGTGCAATTCTATGCAAAAGATTTTAAATCTTTCTGCCTGTAATTCCTCTTTAGTTGGCTTCTTCCCTGTTGTTTTTAGGATCAGATGCTTTGCGAAGTCCAAAATCTTTTCATCACTAAAAGGGAAAGTCAGATTAGAAATATCAACCATAAATCCTCACCACTGCCCCCGATTGTTCCCCGATTAGGCCGCTAAGTTTACCCGCCACGCCCTCCATCGCTTGTTTAACGGGATCAACTGCCAAATGGGCATAACGTGCTGTAGTGCTAGAATTTTTATGGCCTAACAACTTGCCGATCATCAAAAGGCTGTTACCGCTGGCAGCTGCCATGCTGGCAAAGCTATGACGCAAGTCATGCAAGCGCACATTATCCAATCCAGCGCGTTTCTTGATACGCCGCCAAACTTTAGGCAAGCCCACCAAATATTGCCCGTCTTTATCGCCGCAAATGACATAGGGATTCTTTTCTTTACGTTTTAAGCTTGAAAGCACCTGCAATGCTGGCGCACTTAGATAAACTGCCCGCGCCCCTGTTTTGCTATCAGGTAGCAATAATAGCTGCCGCTCAAAATCCACATATTCCCATTTCAGGGTTAGGATTTCCATTTTTCGGCAACCCGTGAAAATCAATAGCCGCAGGGCCGCGATAGAATAGCTATTTTCGTCTTTTGATTGCTCGACTTCGCGCAAGACTTCGCCCAGATGCGCCAATTCAGCACTGTTTAAAAATCTTTCGCGTCTATTTTCTTTAAAACCCCTAATGCCAAGCGCAGGGTTGATAACACAATAGCCATTGCTAATACCAAAGCTATAAATCGCGCTTAACACTGCCAAAGTACGATTGGCCACGGATTTACCGCCTTTGATTACCGCCAATCCTCTGGGCTTTGTTTTGATTTGTGCTGCTGTTTTTCCTGCTGCTACATCACGCACCAGTTTTTCAATATCGCTAACTGTAACATCCTGCGCCATTTTATTTCCCAGCAACGGAATAATATGGCGATCAATTTGGCCACGATCCGATATGATCGTGTTTTCCTTCTTTTTGATAAAAGCTTCTTTTTTATAGATTTCACAAAGCTGTTTAATGCTTACGGCTTTTTTCTTGGAATCGCGCACGGAAAGCGGATCAACGCCTTTCGCAATTTCCGCCTTTAATTCTAATGCACGTTTACGCGCTTCATCGGGTGTCCAAGGCGAGCCGTGAACGCCAATAGCTAGGCGGCGCGGTTGTAACCTTCCTTCCATGCGATATTGCAATACATAAACCTTGCGCCCCTTAGGGGTAACTTTAAGGCCAAAGCCTTTGATCTCATCATCCCATAGGTATTGATCATGGGGTGTTTTTATAGCCGCCTTAACCCCCTTGAGCGTAATTTTTCTTGCCATATAGAATCCCCCTCCCCCTGCTTGCTAGTAATCAAATAGTAATCACTAGTAATCAAATTCTAGGGGGTTTAGGGATATTATGTCAAACTCGAAATGATTATTTATATTATAAATCATTAGTTTAGATACTACAGGAAACTTGGGGAAACAATGACATCATCATTCGTAATGATGGGGTCGTAGGTTCGATTCCTATCAACGCACCAGCCTTCGCCCGTTATAACTAATATAAGCCGAAGGCTGCCGCGCCGAAGTTCCGAAGGAACGTAGGCGGGCTGGCGCAATCAAAGGCTACGGCTCGGCAAGCCCCCACCGCCATTTATTCATTTCCCCCAAAAGCCACATCGCCCAATCATATTCGCGGCTGGTATCGGCGGCGAGCTCGACCACTACCCGCCCCCGCCGGTCCTTGATCCGGACGGTGAGTTTTTCGTCGAAACAATAGTTCGGACGGCGGTTTTTCGTGATTTTAGCCCTTTTCATGAATGAGAATATACTCTCATAGACTTAGACGGTCAAGTAGCGAAAATAGCAAGATGACTCCAAAATCCATTGCAAAACTTGCCGAGAAACAGGAAAAAATATTTATCAAGAAACTGCGTGCGGCGCGGCTGGAGAAAGGTCTCACTTATGAACAACTAGCACAAATGGCCGGCGTACATCGCACTGCAATCAGCCTTATTGAGCGCGGAAAAATCCACCCAACTTTATTTGTATGTTTTAAAATAGCATTAGTCTTAAAATTAAATATTAACGATTATTAAACAAAAAGATGCGGATCGCTAAATAGCCAACCCGCATCTAATTTCATGATTTACCTGTTATCTAGGCCAAACCCAACGACCGGTCTTTAAATCATAAAACAAAATTTTACGAAACACGGTGAACCTCCCTTCCTTAACAAAAAGTTAAGGGGTTTTCATTAATCACCACCGCGCGCAATCAAGCAAACTGGGCTTTTTCCTTGACTTTCATCAAAAAATAACCTAGGCTGATTTTTCAGAGACACAGTGGAAACGTGGGAAACCCCAAAAATCCACGAATTTTTGGACCGGGTGCTGCCCTAAACAGCCCCGGTTTTTATTTTAAGCGACCTCCCTTTTTTCAAGAGCATTATCATTGTCTTCACATTGCGGGGGATCATTCAACTTATAATGAATGATTTCCAGAATTTCGGTGTGGCTCATAGAACTAAATTTTGCGAGCAGCCTATCCGCTAAATAAATTCGCTCTCTTTGGTGGCTTGGAATTTTTATGCTACGCACTACTTCAAAATTTTCTGCGACACTGCGAATAAATTGTTCTTCAGCGACGCTCCCGGCTAAATGTTCCACATACCCTTCTAGGGCACGCTCATTGAGCGGAGTTCTTCCATTTTCGATCATAGAGAGATACGACGGCTGAACTTGCATTAACTTAGCAAGCGCCGAAAGTGTAAGGTTTTTATTAAGACGCAAAGTTTCAACAGCATCGCCGAACTTGGTTCGCTTTGACATGGCTTGCTCCTTTAAAGAATTAAAAACCAAGATAAGAATCCCTCTCTGCTACAGAATTATAATATTTCAGTGTTTCAGTGTTAGTTTTGTATCACAAAAAAGTGCAAATTCCAAGGGGGTCAAGGCTATAATATATGAATTATCTGTTTTCGATAAAATTGAAGTTGTAAATATACCACGGTTTTTTAATGCCTTTAAAAATAGAATAAGGACATCAACTCCACCGCTCGCTGACGGTCACATCAACCACTAACGGCACGGTCAATTTTACAATCGGTTGAGCGGCGGATTGCATGACATTTTGAACCAGTGTTTGCGCGGCGTCCAATTCGCGGTCCGCGCATTCGAATAATAATTCGTCATGCACTTGTAGAATCATTTTGGCCGTCAAATTCGCGCCCGCAAGCGCGGCGGGCATTTTGTTCATGGCGCGTTTGATGATATCGGCGGCTGTTCCTTGCAACGGCGCATTGATCGCCTGGCGTTCGCCAAAGGCACGGACGGCGCCGTTTTTATCGTTAATGCCAGGGATGAAACATTTGCGACCAAATAATGTGAGGACATAGCCATGCTTGCGGCAGAAATCCTTGTTATATTCCATGAAATCGCGGATTTCCGGAAAACGCCCGAAATACCGTTCGATAAACGATTTCGCCTCCCCATTCGAAACGCCGATTTGCGCGGCCAAACCATAGGCGGAAATGCCGTAAATAATGCCGAAATTGATCGCCTTGGCCTTGCGCCTTGTGTCGGAATCGATATCGGCGAGCGGGATATGGAATACTTCGGATGCGGTCAGGGCGTGAATATCGATCCCATCGACAAAGGCCTGTTTCAAGGCCGGGATTCCCGCCATTTCCGCGATCAGGCGCAATTCGATTTGGCTGTAATCGGCGGAAATTAATTTGTTTCCCGCCGCCGCCATAAAGGCAGTACGAATTTTTTTACCCTCCATCGTGCGGATCGGAATATTTTGCAAATTCGGATCGGAGGATGACAGGCGACCCGTATTGGTCAACGCCAAATGGAACGATGTGTGCACGCGGCCGGTTTTTGGGTTTATCTGTTCGACCAACGTATCGGTATAGGTCGATTTCAATTTCGCCAATTGCCGCCAGCCGAGTATTTTTTCGGCGATCACATGGCCTTGGGTTGATAAATCTTCTAACGTTCCGGCATCGGTAGACCAGGCGCCGGTTTTGGTTTTGGTGCCGCCGGGCAGTTTCAATTTTTCAAACAAAACCTCGCCCAATTGTTTAGGCGATGCGATATTAAGCTCGCCGCCGGCGAGGACATAAATTTCTTTTTCCAAATCGATCAACCTGGCGGCGAAATCAACCGACAAATCGTGCAAGGTTTTGCGGTCGATCAAAACCCCGTCGCTTTCGACGCGCGCGGCCACGCGTACCAGCGGTTTTTCGATGCCTTCGTACATGGCAATCGCGGCCTCTGGCACCAAACGCGGTTTCAGGAAATCATATAAACGCATGGTAACATCGGCGTCTTCGGCGGCGTATTGCCCGGCCTTGTCGATGGGGACCAAATCAAAACTGACTTTGTTTTTGCCCTTGCCCGCGACATCTTCGAATTTGATCGTATCATAATTCAAATATAATTGGGCCAGTTCGTCCATGCCGTGCCCGTGCGCCCCGCCTTCGAGGATATAGGACATCAGCATCGTATCGTCATAAGGCGCCACATCCAAATCGTACCGCCACAATACTTGCAAATCATATTTCAGATTATGGCCGATTTTCATGATCGCCGGATTGACCAAAATCGGTTTTAATTTTTCTACCACTTTATTCAGTGGGATTTGTTTCAATTTCGCGGCCTCGCCCGTGAAATCCAATCCACCTTCAGCCACGCGGTGGCCAACGGGAATGTAACAGGCGATTCCCGATTGATAAGACAGCGAAATCCCAACCAGATTCGCGGAAACGGCCGATAACGCATCGGTTTCGGTATCGACCGCCAGCACGCCGAATGGCGGCATTTTAGAAAGCCAGGCATCCAAATCCGCTTCGGTTTGTAGAATGGAATAAGTGACAGTGGACGGTGGACGGTGGACGGTGGGCGGTTTTACATCGTTGGTGTTAGCAATCGGCGCAGAACTTGAACTAGGAGCGTTTTTTTTCTGTTCACCGTTCACCGTTCCCTGTCCACCGGCACCATATTTCGCCAGCATGGTTTTGAAACCTTGTTCGGCCAGAAAATCGCCAAGCACCGTGCGGTCAATCGGTTTTGCGATCAATCCATCCAACGCGATGGGTAATTCAATATCGCTTTTCAAGGTGACGAGTTGTTTGGATATACGCGCATCCTCGGCATTGTTAATTAACGCCTCGCGCCGTTTCGGTTGCTTGATTTCATTCGCCCGGGCCAGCAATTGTTCCAGCGATCCATAAATATTGATCAATTCCGCCGCAGTTTTAACGCCGATTCCGGGAACGCCCGGCACGTTATCGGTCGAATCGCCGGCGAGGGCCTGTACATCAATTACTTTATCCGGCGTGACGCCGAATTTTTCCAAAACTTCGGGTGCGCCGATGGGTTTCGATTTGATCGGATCGTATAATCCCACATTGCCGCCGACCAATTGCATCATGTCTTTATCGCCGGTGACGATGGTGACTTCGAATCCCTGTTCCGCCGCAACCTTGGCATAGGCGGCCATTAAATCGTCAGCCTCGTAATTTTGCATTTCGATGGCGGGAATGTTCAGCGCGCGCGTTGCCTCGCGCACCAATGCGAATTGCGGGATCAAATCATCGGGCGGCGGCGGGCGGTGCGCCTTGTATTCCGGGTAAATATCCTGGCGGAAAGTTTTACGCGCCGCATCGAAAATCACCGCGATGTAATCCAGATCGCCATCGGCCTCGGCCGATTCGATCAATTTCAGCATCATATTGGTAAAACCGTACACCGCGCCGATGGGCGTGCCATCGGGGCGCGTCAATGGGGGCAGCGCGTGAAACGCGCGGAAAATAAAGCCGGAGCCATCGATTAAATAAAGATGTTTAGACGCAGACACGACGATCAATGATGCGCGTTATCGGACGCGGCATCCGGCGATAGAATATATTTTTTGCCGCAATATGGGCAATCGATGAAATCATGGACACCCATATTCAAAAATACGCGCGGATGACCCAGCGGGCCATCGCCGCCATCGCAATTCAGTTTGCGGGATTGAATGATAACGGTTTCTACGGCTTGTCTGGACATTGGGATCAAAATTTCACAGAATGTTGCATGTTTCGTTGGAATAGTAATCATCTTTGGCCGACTTGCAAGCTTTTCCTTAACATTGCCGTATTGGTGCTGTTAACTGCATGCACCGTATATGTGCCTTACCAGGAAATGCCAGATTTGACCGGAAAATTGACCGAACGTTATTTCATCGCCCCAGGCGGCGCCACCCTGCCCCTGCGCCGGTACGAAGTATCGCGTCCAAAGGCGATGGTGATCGCCGTGCATGGATTCAATGATTACGGCATGGCATTTGCGGGCACAGCCAAATTTTTAAATGCCAAACAAATCAGCGTGATTGCCTATGACCAACGCGGTTTCGGCGAAGCGCCGAATCGCGGCCACTGGCCTGGCGCATCCATTTTAGTACAAGATTTACGCGCGCTGACATTGGCAGTGCGGGAACAATATCCAAAAACGCCGTTATATATTTTGGGCGACAGCATGGGCGGCGGGGTTAGTTTGTTGGCGACAACGGAAAGAGATCCTTTGCCAATTGATGGCGTGATTCTGGTCGCGCCCGCGGTTTGGGGCCGGTCTGCGATGAACCCGCTGCAAGTCATGGCGTTATGGTTTTCGGCGCATACCATGCCGTGGCTATCGCTTAGCGGAAAACATCTGGATTTAAAACCGTCCGACAATATTGAAATGCTGCGCGCGCTGGCGGCAGACCCATTGGTGCAAAAAGAAGCGCGCACCGATAAATTGGCAGGAATGACCGATTTGATGGACGCCGCATTGGCGGCAGCGCCCAATATTCAAATGCCGACATTGATTTTATACGGCGCGAATGACGATATTATTCCCAAACCCGCCTTGCGTTCGATGGTCCGGATTTTACCGGATAATAATCATTGGCAATTTGTTTGGTATGATGACGGCTATCACATGTTACTGCGCGATTTACAGGCGGATCATGTGCATCAGGATATTTGGTCGTTTATTGACAATACCAGCCACATGACAAATTTACGCGGCCGTTTATTTACAGCCACAAATAAACGGGAAATCCCGTTGTTTTAGGCGCGAGCGCGCGCCCATCCTATAAAAGTACTAAGTAACCCATTTGAAGGCGCTTCTATAGACTCTACCCGCACCGGAAAATCATGCATACGATCTGGCATTGCCGCAGTTGCTGCTCCTGCAAAATGTGGGTGAGCAACATGAATGACTAAGCACCATGTGGCCACATGAATCAATGGCGCTCCAACTCCCATTCGATCCGGGCAAGAACGTTTGGCAATTTTAACATCAGTAACACCGAGCATACCATTGGTTACGCGCCGCGCTTCATCCAGAACTTGTTTTTGTCTTTCTGCAAATTCTTCTCTGGCTAATTGGCGCATACGGCGTCTTGTTTTAATACCGAACATAGTCAACCTCTCAATCTGCGCGCGACGTGCAGTCGCCTTGGCTCCGATTCACAATAGCTCATCCTTCGTAGTTCCGAAAGAGCGTAGAAGGATGGCGGACCCGAGACGATTCGAACGTCCGACCTTTGCCTTCGGAGGGCAACGCTCTATCCAGCTGAGCTACGGGTCCATAACAGAACTTATATCATAACTATCGCGGTAGTTCCATCATAGATGGAAAAGCCTTAAACAGCGGCGATTTTTTTAACCGTGCCGGTCGTGCTGTGGCCTTCTTCTAATTGGGCCAGCATGATTTTACCGCCATAAGATTGCACCAAATCCGCGCCAACAACCTTGTCGATTGTGTAATCGGCGCCCTTGACCAAAACATCGGGGCGGATGGATTGCAATAAATTCATCGGTGTGTCTTCGTCAAACAACACCACCGCATCGACGTTATCCATCGACGACATTACGGTAACGCGCGAATCCTGATTTTGCACCGGGCGCGATGGGCCTTTTAATCGTTTAACCGAATTATCGGTATTAAGCGCCACAATCAACCGGTCGCACCCGCCGCGCGCCTGGCGCAACAACGATACATGGCCGGGGTGAATCAAATCGAAACAGCCATTGGTAAATCCGATTTTATACCCCTGATGCCGCCAGATTTTCACGCGGTCCAATAACGACGGCAGATCGAATAATTTGCTGCGGGTTCTACCTTGTTGCTCCAACAATGCCTCGTCGATTTCCGATGGCATAACGACGGCAGTGCCCAATTTTCCAACCACGATCCCAGCCGCCGTATTGGCCAGGCTAGCCGCATCGGACAAGGATGCGCCTGCGGCTATCGCAGCCGCCAGCGTGGCAATCGATGTATCGCCTGCCCCGGAAACATCAAACACTTCACGCGCTTGCGCGGGTAAATGAATCACGCCGCCATCGCGTTCAATCAGGGTCATTCCATCTTTGCTGCGCGTGACCAATAACGCCTGTAAATCCAATTGCTGGATCAATAATTTTGCGGCTTTGACAATATTTTCTTCACTATCGACCGGGTGATTGCTGCCTTGCGCCAATTCTTTTAAATTCGGGCATAAAATGGTCGCGCCGCGATAACGCGAATAATCCGTGCCTTTGGGATCGACCAAAACCGGCACGCGTTGTTGTTTGGCAATCGCAATAATATCTGTAATCAATTTTGGATGCAGCGTGCCTTTGCCATAATCGGATAAAATCACCGCTTGGACCTTGGCGATTAAATTCTTGGCGCGCTGGCATAATTGTTCGACGATTAAATCATTCAACGCAGCCTTGGATTCATCGTCGACGCGCAGCATTTGCTGATTGCCGGAAATATATCTTGTTTTCAACGTGGTCGGACGTTTGGCGTCCGTGACCAAATCCAATTGCGCACCTTGTAATTCCGTGCCCAATGTTTTAATGCGCGCCGCCGATTCATCCTGGCCGACGACCGATAATAAACTGCCCTGTACGCGCAGCGCGGTTAAATTGCGCAGCACATTCCCGGCGCCGCCCAGCATTTGCGATTCATGGTCGAATTGCATGACCGGGATCGGCGCTTCGGGCGAAATGCGGTCGACCTTGCCGTAAATGAATTTATCCAGCATGACATCGCCGACGCACAATACGCGGGTTTGCGACATCGATTCCAGAATTTGCACCAAATCAAACGTGCTGCTTAGATTTTCCATGGCGAATCCCCGTATGAAACCAAACCCAGCCCGTCTTCGATCGCCGCGCAAAAGGCGTGGCCCAAAATATTATGCATTTCCTGCACATGCGGGGTTAATTCAGATGGCGCGACAATACAGACATCGCAGTGATTTTTCATTTCCGCGCCGCGCGTGCCGGTTAAACCAACTGCGATCATTTTTTGCGTGCGCGCCTGATCCAGTGCCTTGACGATATTGGGGCTTTTGCCAGATGTGGAATAACCGATCGCCATATCGCCAGGCTGGCCCAGCGCCATGATTTGCCGTACGAAAATCTGGTCATAACCATAATCGTTTCCAGCCGCCGTAACCGCCGATGGATCGACGTTTAACGCGAGCGCCGCAAGCGCCTTGCGTTCTTTCATATATTTGATCGACAATTCTGCGGCGATATGTTGTGCCTCTGCCGCGCTGCCGCCATTGCCGAAAAACAAAATCTTTTTTCCGGATTTCAAAACTTGCACGCCCTGATCGACCCAACGCGCGAAATCATTCGCGGTTTTTGCATGCAATTCATCCAGCGCGTTTTGATGCAACGATATGTAACGCGCCAAAAAAGCAGGGGTTTTATTATCCATGCGCCACCTTGCGTTGCGGTACGCCATTGGCATCCAAATGCCGCGCGAAATATTCGATGGTTTTTTGCAAACCATCTTCCAGCGCTACTCTCGGCTGCCAACCCAACAGTGATTTCGCCTTGGAAATATCCGGGCGACGCCGCACCGGATCGTCTTGCGGTTTGCCTTGATAAATAATTTCGGATTTGGTTCCAGTCGCAGCGCGCACAAGCCCGGCCAATTCCAGCATGGTGAATTCATCCGGATTGCCAAGATTGATCGGGCCCAGAATATCGGCCGGTGACTGCATCATCCGGTTGATGCCGTCGATTAAATCGTCGACATAACAGAAGGAACGGCTTTGTTTGCCATCGCCATACATAGTCAGCGGTTTATTTTGCAAAGCCTGCACGATGAAATTCGATACCACGCGGCCATCGTCCGGATGCATGAACGGGCCATAAGTGTTGAAAATGCGAATCACCTTGATTGGCAAACCATATTGGCGGTGATAATCGAAAAATAAACTTTCCGCCGCACGTTTGCCTTCGTCATAGCAGGCGCGCGGGCCGATTGGATTGACATGGCCCAGATAATCTTCTTTTTGCGGATGTTGTTGCGGATCGCCGTAAACTTCGGATGTCGATGCTTGCATCACCACGCAATTATTTTTTCGCGCCAGTTCCAAAATATTCAAACAGCCAAGCACCGATGTTTTCCAAGTTTGCACCGGATCTTTTTGATAATGTGGCGGCGATGCGGGACAGGCGAAATTATAAATCCGGTCCAGTTTCGGCATGGCTGGCAAAGACGCTGTAATATCGGCTTCGATAAATTTGAATTTCGGATTTTTGGACAATAATTCGATATTACCCCTGCTGCCGGTCGCGAGGTTATCCAACCCGATCACGTCGATGCCTTGCGCCAAAAGCGACAAGGTTAAATGGTATCCGATGAATCCGGCCGCGCCGGTGATTAAAACCTGCATTATTACGATCCTAAAACGCTTTTATTGTCCTGTTTTCCTGGCTGCGCTATACCATATAAAGCCTTGCAAAACAATATTTCCGAGGTCAAAACATATCCAAAAAGGTACTTTATAGTAAATTTATTATTTATTTCGGATATGTTTATGCAATCCTGGGTTATTTCTCTTTATTGTCTATGCAACCCCATATTGACGGAAACAGCTTTCATCTTATAGGCTGCTGCATAAGATTGGGAAAATTATGATTTCATATCAACCGCGCAAGGGACCAAAAACCGATTTGCGTCTGCCCGGCCAAAAGGTCGTGGTGGATGGGCAATTATCGCGGTTTCGCAATTTGTTCGGTTGGGAAGAATCGCAAGGCGAATCCCTGTCCAACGACAACAGGCTAAAAAAGCCGCGCAAAGTCGCCCCGATCGATTCGGGCGATGCCAATACTGGCCAGCCGAGTTATATCTCAGCCGGGATGCAAGCCAAAATGGTTGAGCAAGGCCCCGGTGTTTTTAAAAAAGCGCGCGAATTGATTCTGCGCATCGGCCGTCCCAGACAACCTTAATAAGCCAGCCGTAATTCCATTATTGTTTAACCGCTTTAGCGGTTTGCAAAAATTCTCGTTTATCGTCATGCAATGCCAAGGCGGTTAAAACGCCGCTCCAAAACGCGCCGGTATCGACCGCAATCCGGTTATTTTTAATATCAGCATGGGCAACAATGGTGTGCCCATGCACGATGATTTTGCCGTAATCATTGTGCGAGGATAAAAACGGCTCGCGAATCCACAGCATGTCTTCGTTCAATTGCTGATCGAGCGGTTTTCCGGGATGCACGCCGGCATGAACGAAATAATAATCGCCGATGATGTGATTCATTTTCAAGCCCCGCATAAATTGCAAATGGGCGTCCGGGAATGCGGCGATGAATTGTTTTTGGGTTTGATCCAGATCGGTGAAGAAACGCGGTTCGGTTACATCATAAGAATGAATCGTTTCCCGCCCGCCATTGGTATAATCGAACCACACCTGGCCCAGCCCGGCGGTTTCAATAAAATCCAACAACATTTGTTCATGATTGCCTTTGATAAATATCGTATCGAATCCTGGTAAGGAATTGCCCAGCAAATTATCGATCACGCCTTTGGCGGCGGGGCCGCGGTCGATATAATCGCCCAAATATATAACGGTTTTTTGATAAGACGGGTAATTTGCCGCATAGGCGAGAATTTTTTGCTGCAAATCTTCTAAATGTTTCAAGCATCCGTGAATATCACCGATGGCAAATACCAATTGTTTCGGCGGCACGCGCGGTTTATGCAACAAAAAACTCATCAATCGCTTTCGGGTTTGGAATTGGCCTCGATCGGGGCGTGTTTTTGCAAAATACGCTGCAAGGTGCGCCGATGCATATTCAATTGCCGCGCAGTTTCAGAAATATTGCGGTTACATTGCAAATAAACCCGCTGAATATGTTCCCATCTGACCCGGTCCGCCGACATTGGCTGTTCCGGCGGCGGCGGCAAGGCGTGATCGGCGTTTAATAATGCGGCGGCAATCGCATCAGGATCGGCGGGTTTGGCCAGGTAATCGACCGCACCAACCTTGATCGCGGCAACAGCGGTTGCGATATTGCCGTACCCGGTCAAGACGACGATTTTGGCATCGCCGCGCGATTCGCGCAAAGATTTCACCACATCCAATCCGCTGCCATCATTCAGGCGCAAATCGATCAACGCAAAAGACGGTTTTTGTTTTTGGGCAATCGATATGCCTTCATGAACGCCGCTAGCTAGCGTTACGTTAAACCCGCGTTTTTGCATGGATTGTTGCAATCTTGGGCCAAGCGCCGGATCGTCTTCGACAATCAATAATGTTTTTTCCGCATTCATTTATGCCGCCTTGCTTTGCCTGGAAGCCGCATAGGGCGCGAGCGAATCCATAGGCAATGTCATGGTTACTTCGGCGCCGCCATCTTGCGGCGTATGAAAACTGATTTTCCCGCCCATTTTTTCAATCAATGTTTTGGCGATAAAAATCCCAAGCCCCATACCGGAATATTTTCCCTGACGCTGAATATAAGGTTCGCCCAAGCTTGGTTGCAATTCCGGCGCGAATCCCGCGCCATCGTCGGAAATCAAAATCTCTAAATATTGCTTGTCATAATCGACTTCGACCACAACGTTCCGCACCGCATGCTGCATCGCGTTTTGCAGAATATTGCCGATACTGTGTAATAATTCCGGGCGCAGGCGGATCAGTGGATCGCCCGCAATATCATACGATAAATGCAAATCGCATTCGATGTTCGCATGCGCGGATTTATGATCGTCGATCGCCATTTGTACAACCGCGCTTAACGGCAAACGCGATTCCAATTCCTGACCAGCAATCGATTTTGCTTTTTCACCCAAATTGGTAAGCACATTTTTACAATGCTGCGATTGTTCCAGCAGCATTTTGGCGTCTTGATGCAACGGATGTTTGGCATCGAATTGATCCAGCAAATCGTGCGCAATTAAAGTAATCGTATTTAATGGGCTGCCCAATTGATGCGCCGTTGCCGCCGCCAAACTGCCCATGGCGGATAATCGCTGTTCTTGCGCCAACGCCTGTTGTGTTGCCGACAGCGCGCGCGACATTTGCCGCGCTTCTTGCACCAGATTGCCGATATAGGTGGAAATAAAAAAAGTCGCCAACACCAACGATGTCCAAACGCCGCAACTATACAACCGGTCCAACAACATTCCACCATTGCGCCAGGGCAGCGGATCATGCACGAATGCCAGTAACGTCAAACAAAAAAGCGTAAATCCGCATATGATCATCGCGCCGCGCCGCGATAAAATGACCGCAGCGATGGTAACATAAATCAGCGTCATACCCGCAAACGGATTTTGCAATCCGCCGGTTAGATACAACATCGCGGTCAATTGCGCCGCGTCGAACAGCAAGTAAAAGATCAGTTCGGATTCGGTGATGCGCGCACCATTCATCCGCCAACCCAAATAGAAATTCAACAAAATGGAAGCCGTTACCAACGGCGCCAGCGCCATCAGCGGCAAGGTAAATTTTAAGCCATAGGTAACTACGGCAATCGTGGCGATTTGGCCGATCACCGCCACCCAGCGCAAAGTCAAAAGACTTTTTATCCGCACCGATGTGGTGCCAGATTCAAAATTGTGAAAATTGCCGGTGCCAAGCATTGCTTTTACTGTCCCGCCTTTTATATCTATGCTATAACCCGATCATAGCGCATAAACACCAGAATTCAAACCGCCTTCATGTCCGCCGCAAATTCCATCGTTCAAGTCGAAAACCTCGTTAAATCCTATGCCGAATCGCGTGCGGTCGATGGAATTTCCTTCGATTTAAAAGCGGGACAAACTGTCGCACTTTTGGGCGGAAACGGCGCGGGTAAGACCACCACTATTGCCATGCTTTTGGGTATTGTTAGCCCTAGCGCCGGTAAAATCCATATATTCGGCCATGATATTTTGCATAACCGCTTCCCGGCCTTGCAACGGATGAGTTTTTCATCGCCCTATGTCGATTTGCCCGCGCGATTGACGGTGTATGAAAATTTGGTGATTTACGGAAAATTATACGATGTGCCGAATTTGCGTGAACGCATTGCCGAATTAGGCCGCGATCTGCAATTGACCAGCATGATGAAACGCCGCTATGGCAAATTATCGTCCGGGCAAAAAACCCGCGTGGCGATTGCCAAAGCATTATTGAATCATCCCGATTTAATTTTATTGGACGAGCCGACCGCTTCGCTGGATCCAGACACCGCCGATTGGGTGCGCGCGTATTTGAAATCATACCAGCAAAAAACCGGATGCACCATTTTACTCGCCTCGCACAATATGAGCGAGGTGGAGCGTTTATGCGATCATGTTTTAATGCTGAAAACCGGGCGCATTGTCGATCAGGGATCACCCAACGAATTAATTCAAAAACATGGCCGCGATACTTTAGAAGAAGTATTCCTGGCCATCGCCCGCAACCAAAATAAAGAACAATAAATGGCAACCGCACATCATACATTTTCTTTTAACCGCATCAGCTCGATCACGCTGCGGCATTTTTATTTGTTGCGCCATTCCTTCGCACGGCTGTTCGAAATTATTTACTGGCCGTTTTTAAACGTCGTAATCTGGGGATTTATTACCCAGTTTTTAATGACTACCAGCTCTTTGATCGCAAACACCGCCGGATTATTGCTTGGCGCGGTATTGTTATGGGATGTTTTATTCCGCAGCCAATTGGGCGTTGCGGTATCACTACTCGAAGAAATGTGGTCGCGCAATTTGGTGAATTTATTTATCACGCCCCTGCGGCCATATGAATATTTAATGGGTCTTTTCAGTATCGGATTGTTGCGGGTATTGGTCGGTGTTGTGCCGGCCATGGGTCTTGCGATTTTATTTTACAATTATTCCATTTTTGAATTGGGATGGCCGATGTGGTTGTTTTTCGTCAATTTGATGGTGATGGGATGGTGGATTGGATTGCTGATTTGCGGCATGCTATTGCGATTTGGCCTTGGCGCAGAAAATCTGGCCTGGACCTGCATTTTCCTGCTTTCTCCGATTGCGGGAATTTATTATCCCATCGCTACCTTGCCAGAATGGTTGCAAAATGTGGCCTGGTGTTTGCCCACCGCTTATGTGTTCGAAGGCATGCGCGAATTAATGTTACACCATGAACTATCTTGGAATTTGTTAAAAAGCGCCATTTGGCTGAATATTGTTTATATGGCTGTTGGCACTGGGTTTTTCTTGCTGGCGTTCGAAAATGCCCGCCGCGACGGCCAGTTATTGCAAAGCGGTGAGTAAATCCTAGCTTTATAGTAGTAACCGCATAGCGTTAGTGCTATATCCTTATCATCTATTTCCCCCAAGCGAGGTTCCCATGCGTATCATTCGTTTTCTGGCTTTGATTTTAATTCTTGGCGCCATCACCGGCTGTGTCACGGATTCCGCGACTCACAGCGAGGCGCAAACCGAAGAAGAAAGAGATCAATTGATGGCGCAGCAAATCGTCGACCGCGCCAGAACCACCGTTGAAACATTAAGCAGCCGCCAAGACATCAAAGGCGCGCGCGAGAATCTGGCCAAGGCCAAAGGCGTGATGGTTTTCCCGCAATTGGTTAAAGGCGCATTTCTGGTTGGCGGCGAAGGCGGAACCGGCGTTGTATTGGTTCGCCAATCCGATGGATCTTGGGGCTATCCGGCGTTTTACAACATGCTTGGCGGCAGTTTCGGTTTGCAATTGGGTATCGAATCGACCGAGGCAATGTTCTTGATCATGACCCAAAAAGGTCTGGATTCGATTTTGAAAAACCAAGTGAAATTAGGCGCGGACGTCAGTGTGGCGATTGGCCCAATTGGCGTTGGCATGGGCGCGGATAAAACATCCCCCGATTCGACGGCCGCAGATATTTTCGTTTATTCTAAAACATCCGGTTTGTTTGGCGGCGGCGCGTTAAAAGGCGCGGCGATCGATCAACGCAAAGACCTAAATCAAGCCTATTATCTAAGCGAAGCAACCCCGCGGCAGATCTTGTTGGACGGCCAATTCAGCAATTCTTACGCCGACGATTTGCGCGCGGCTTTATCGTTACAGCCTATTTTAAACAACAAAGCGGTGCCGTTAACCCCGGTTCACCAATATTAGTCAATTAAAATAAGGGCTTAGCACTCATTTACACCGTGCGGAAAATAGGCTAGCAAGGACGCCTACCACAGGAGATTATTGGTGAAACCATTACAGCCATTAGTGATTGGCGGAAAAGAATTTTTACCCCTCATCGAGGGCGGCAAAGGCATTTCCGTATCGAACGGAGAAAGCTCTGGCGCTTGGGCGGCGGCTGGCGGCATCGGAACATTTTCCGGTGTCAATGCCGACACACGCGATGCCAATGGCAATATCGTGCCTCAATTATATTTCGGCAAAACACGGCGCGAGCGTCATGAGGAATTGTTAAAACATTCCATCGCCGGCGCAATTTATCAAGCCAAAGTCGCGCGCGATATCGCCGGAACCAAGGCGCGCATTCACATGAATATTTTATGGGAAATGGGTGGTGCGGAGCGTATCCTGCATGGCGTTCTCGAAGGCGCCAAAGGCGCGATCGATGGCGTTACTTGCGGCGCGGGCATGCCGTACCGTATTGCGGAAATTTGCGCACAGTATAAGGTTCATTACTTCCCGATCGTATCCAGCGCACGCGCGTTCCGTGCTCTGTGGAAACGCGCTTATCATAAATTCCAGGATTGGCTAGGCGGCGTTGTATACGAAGATCCGTGGTTGGCCGGTGGCCATAACGGGTTATCGAACAGCGAAGATCCGAGAAGACCGGAAGATCCTTATCCGCGCGTCAAAGAATTGCGCGCGCAGATGAATGAATTCGCGCTGCATCAAACCCCGGTTATCATGGCTGGCGGCGTTTGGTTTTTGCGCGAATGGGAACATTGGCTGAATAATCCGGAAATCGGTCCGGTTGGATTTCAATTCGGCACGCGCCCGTTATTGACCAAGGAAAGCCCGATTTCGGACGCTTGGAAAAAACGTCTTTTGGAATTGAAAGAAGGCGATATTTATTTAAACCGGTTCAGTCCGACCGGATTTTATTCCTCCGCCGTCAGCAATCCATTTTTAGAAGAATTAAAAGGCCGCTCCGAACGCCAAGTTCCATATTCCACAGCGCCTGTTGGCGAGCATACCGCGGAATTGGCGATCGGCGCCCGTGGCCGCAAGGTTTATGTCACCCCGCATGACCGGGAACACGCCGAAAAATACATTAAAGCCGGATTTAACGAGGCGATGCGCACCCCAGATTCGACATTAATCTTTGTAACCAAGGCCCAGGAAGATCAAATCGTGGCCGACCAAGTTGCCTGTATGGGCTGTTTATCGGCCTGCGGATTCAGCAATTGGGCGCAAAATGAAGAAGGTACCACCGGCAAAAAGGCCGATCCACGTAGTTTCTGCATCCAGAAAACCTTGCAAGAAATCTCCCACAGCGATAAAGTGGATGACCAATTGATGTTTGCCGGACATAACGCCTATCGATTTGGAAAAGACCCGTTTTATGCCAATGGATTCGTTCCAACGGTCAAACAATTGGTCGAAAGAATTCAAACTGGAGATTAAAAATTGTCTCAAACTGACGGTTTAATGTGCGCCCATCCGTTCGCTTACTCGCAATTGGTCGAGGATTTAAAGCGTGCCGGTCTGCGCCCTACCCGTCAACGCGTTATTCTGGCAAAAATCCTGTTTGAACAAGGCCCGCGTCACGTCACGGCCGAACAATTGCACCGCGAAGTGCGCGACTCGTCGTTACGTATTTCTCTGGCCACCGTTTATAACAGCTTGAATCAATTCGTCGGTGCCGGTTTGCTGCGCGAAATTCCAGGCCATGGATCGCAGACATTTTTCGACACCCGCGTCGAAGACCATTATCATTTCATTCTGCCGGATGGCAAAGGCCTGCAAGATTTCCCGGCCAATGCGGTTGGATTTGAAAAACTGCCCGGCCTTCCGGAAGGCGCTGAGATCGACAAGATCGAAGTCACCATTCATTTAAAAAAGAAGATGCCAAGTACCTAGATGCCAAGATGCCTGGTTTTTCTTAGGCATCTAAACATCTATTAAATCAATCTTCGATTTTTTGTTCGGATGGGTAAATACCCCATAATCCGGTGCGCTGTGTCCAGCCGCGAAAGCCAGATACTTCGATCCGGCACCAGGCGGCATCGCATTCCAAAATGCGTGTGACCACGCCTTGTTCAATTTCCGCTAAAACCGGCGCCTTGGCATCTTCCGCCCGGCGCAGCGGTTGTTTTTCCGCGGTGGTGATCGCCATGCGGCGGCCAGAAAGGCGTTGTTGATGCACCCAGCCTTCGGTTCCCTGATGATCGCGGATTTTGCGCCAGACATCGTATTCGGCGATAATTTCCACCGGCAATCCGCGTTTGGTATAAATCCATTCAATCGGATAATCTTTGCCAGGGCCAACGCGCAAATGCACCTTGTCGGATTTCAACGATACAAAACGCGGAATCGGCAGGCCGGAAACGGACGGTTTGGCCGCCATGGCCGGAACCATACCGATCAGCAAAAGAAATAACAGGATAAAGGCGGCAACCTTCATGGTTACGCCGCAACGCCGGTCGAACCGAATCCGCCTGCGCCGCGCGCGGTGTCATCCAGGCTTTCTTGCTGTTGCCATTCGGCACGGGCGTAGGATGCGATAATCATTTGCGCAATGCGCATGCCGCGCGTGATGGTGAATGGTTCATTCGATAAATTGACCAAGATCACACCGACTTCGCCGCGATAATCGGCATCAATCGTGCCGGGCGCGTTCAAAACCGTGATGCCATTTTTTGCGGCCAAACCCGAACGCGGGCGCACTTGCGCTTCGAATCCTTTTGGCAAGGCAATCGCAATACCGGTTGGCACGATCGCGCGTTGCAATGGTGCCAGAATTACCGGCGTTTCAACCGCGGCCAGCAAATCCATCCCCGCGCTGTCGACGGTGGCGTATTTCGGCAAATCCAGATCTTTGCCATTTTGCAGTTTTTGGATGGAAACGGTTATGGTCGAGGTCATGTTACGAAGCCTTTCGGGATTTGGTTTTGTTGGAATTGATAAAATTGGCGATCCGGTCGACCAATAACTGGCCAACCTGGCGTTTGTCAAGCAAAGGCCATTCTTCGGACCCCTGCCGGGTGAATAAGGTAATCTGATTATGGTTGCCGCCAAGGATAGCGGGATTGGTGCCAATATCATTGGCCAGAATCCAATCGCAGTTTTTGGCAATTAATTTCTCGCGGGCGTATTTTACCATATCATTGGTTTCCGCCGCAAACCCGATCACCAATTGCGGCCGTTTGGATTCCGCGCTGGCGATTGCCTGCAAAACATCGGGGGTTTGTTTCAACTCCAGGGTGATTTCTTTTTGCCCGGATTGTTTTTTCATTTTTTTCGACTGACGGGTTTTGGCAGTCCAATCGCTGACGCCGGCAGTGCAAATCGCAATATCGGCGGGCAAAAGATTCATGCTGGCTTTCAACATATCATCGGCGGTTTCCACATCGATCCGCGTGCAACCAACCGGCGCGCGCAACGCGGTTGGGCCGGAGATCAAAAACACTTCGGCGCCAGCCATCGCGCACGCATCGGCAATCGCATATCCTTGTTTGCCAGAAGACCGGTTGGAAATAAACCGCACCGGATCGATCGGTTCAATCGTTGGGCCGGCGGTAATGACGATCTTAAGACCGCTTAACCGGTTACGGTCGAACAAGAAATTCTTGCACCAGGATACGATTTCGGAAACCTCCGCCATGCGGCCATCGCCGACTTCACCGCACGCCAAATCGCCTTCTTCCGGGCCAAGCACATGAATGCCGCGTTCGCGCAATTGATTTAAATTGGCTTGGGTTGCCTCGTTCCACCACATTTTGCTGTTCATCGCGGGCGCGATCACAACGGGTTTGTCCGATGCCAGTAACGTGGCCGCCGCCAAATCGTCAGCGCGGCCTTGTAACATGCGCGCCATGAAATCCGCTGTTGCTGGTGCGACCAGAATCATGTCCGATTCGCGCGACAGGCGGATATGGCCCATATCGACTTCGTCTTTTAGCGAAAATAAATCCGTATAAGTTTGCGTGCCGGTCAATGCCGATACCGCAAGCGGCGTAATAAATTCCGCGCCACCCTTAGTCAGAACGCCGGTGACCATCGCGCCCGCATCGCGCAGACGGCGGATCAGGTCGAGCGATTTATACGCTGCAATCCCACCGGTAATGATTAAAAGTATTTTTTTATTTTTTAACATGTTCAAAGTGTATAAGGATGGGACATGGGGGTCAAGCCGCAGAAAAGCGTGGTTTTATTAGACCTTAACCCCTTGATGAATAGCGCAAATTCCGCCCGATAAATTCACATAGCGCACACATTCGAACCCGGCATGGCGCATTTTATTCTCTAATTCGATTTGGCTTGGAAACCGGCGGATCGATTCGACCAGATATTGATAGGCCGGGCGGTCATTCGCCACAACCTCGCCCATCAAGGGCAAAATCTTATCGCCATAAAATTCATAGGCCTGATCCAATAACGGCCATTGCATTCTCGAAAATTCCAAACATAAAAACTGCCCGCCGGGACGCAAGACGCGATGCGCTTCGGCCAATGCGGCATCGATATTGGTCACATTGCGTAAACCAAATGAAATCGTATAACAGCCATGGTCGTTATCATCGAACGGCAAGGATTCCGCCGGCGCGCAAATCCATTCGATATTCTTGCCTTTATGTTTTTGTTTACCCTGATCCATCATCGCTTCGGTAGGATCGGCAACAGTCGCTTTTTGTCCGCCGCGCGCCAGGAACCGGGCCGCAATATCGCCGGTACCGCCAGCCACATCCAGTAAATGCGGGTATTCATTGGTATCAATCATGCCTACAAAATAATTTTTCCAAATCCGGTGAACGCCCGCGCTCATCACATCGTTCATTAAATCGTATTTATCCGCAACGCCGGAAAACAGCCCGGTAACCCGGGCCGGTTTTTCAGCGGCAGATATTTTTTGATAGCCAAAGTCGACGATAGACGCTTTTTTATTTTTCATACCGCCATTATAAAGGGTAATAGCGTATAGGGTAGTAGGGTTATAGAAAATTTTCTTCCCTAATACCCTACTACCCTATACCCTGTGCCCTGTTATGCCCGAATTACCCGAAGTTGAAACCACCATGCGCGGCCTGGATAAAATCATGCGCGGCGCGAAAATCGCAAATGCGCAGGTGCGGCGCGGCGATTTGCGCTGGCCATTGCCGAAAAACATGGCGGCGAAATTACAAGGGCGCAAAATTGCGTCCCTAAGCCGCCGGGCCAAATACATGATCCTGCATTTGGATAACCAGCAAAGCTGGATGGTGCATTTGGGCATGTCCGGGCGGATGTGCGTGGTCAGCCGCAAACAATATGAAAGCCCGGAAAAACACGATCATGTGCTGATCGCGTTAAGCAACGGAAAATATATCGCGTTCAACGATCCGCGCCGGTTCGGGATGATGGATTTAACGCCCACCGATCAAATCGCCCGGCACAAATTGTTAAAATCGCTGGGGTTTGAACCGTTGGAAAAATCTTTTACCGGCAAGGCATTGTTTGAAAAACTGAAAACGAAAAAGAAAATCGCCATCAAGCTGGCGATCATGGATCAACGGCTGGTGGTTGGCGTTGGCAATATCTATGCGTCCGAATCCCTATATTATGCCGGGATCGATCCGCGCCGCAATGCCAGCAGCCTGAACCTGACGGAATGTAGTGAATTGGTTAAATCGATCAAAAAGGTTTTGCAAAAAGCGATTAAGGCAGGTGGAAGTTCGTTGCGCGATTACGTCCAATCCGACGGCACGATCGGCAATTTCCAGGAACAATTCGCGGTTTATGGGCGATTTGGCCAAAAATGCCCCTGTTGCAAGACAAGCGCATGTATCCAAAAGATCACCCAAGGCGGAAGGGCGACCTTTTATTGCGCTATTAATCAGATTTAAACTATTTTCAGGTTACTCTATCCTGTCTTTATATATGTCCGCCTCTATCCTATCTTTATTCAGCAAACTCAAACATTTGGTTATTCCCATGTCCCCGTCCGCCGCTTTGAAAATCGATACATCCACCACCAACGGCCATAAATACGAAAATATCATTTTGGAAAAATTGGACCGCGTCGCGATTATCACCCTGAACCGTCCAACCGCGCTCAACGCATTGAATGCCGCCTTGGTTACCGAAATGGGATGGGCCTTAGAAGATTGCGATACCGACAACCACATTGGGTGCATCATCCTGACCGGCATGGACAAAGCCTTTGCCGCCGGCGCGGATATCAAAGAAATGCAAGCCAAGGATTTTTCGACCGTATATTTAGAAGATTATATTACCAAAGATTGGGAACGCGTCACCCAATGCCGCAAACCGGTGATTGCCGCCGTATCTGGATTCGCCCTTGGCGGCGGATGCGAGATGGCGATGATGTGCGATTTTATCATTGCCGCCGATAACGCAAAATTCGGCCAGCCGGAAGTTAATCTGGGCATTATTCCTGGATCCGGCGGAACACAACGTTTATGCAAGGCATTAGGCAAATCCAAAGCCATGGAAATGTGCTTAACCGGCCGAATGATGGACGCGAACGAGGCGGAAAAAGCAGGTCTGGTCGCCCGCGTGGTGCCACTGGCTGAATTGCGCAAGGAAGCGATCAAAACCGCACAGATTATCGCCAGCAAATCCCGCCCAAGCGTCTATATGATCAAAGAAGCAATCAATAAGTCCTTTGAAACCTTCTTATCCGAAGGCGTGCATTTGGAACGGCGCCTGTTCCATGCTTGTTTCGCCACCGGTGACCAAAAAGAAGGCATGCAGGCCTTTATCGATAAACGTAAGCCGGAATTCAAAAACCAGTAAAATAGCGCGGTTTTAGGCCTTAAAACCTAGCTTAGCCTATTGACAAAACAGCGATTTACCCCTAAAAAACCCCGTGATTTAACAACAAAGGTTAGGGTTTAAGAACATATGGCCAATACGAAATCAGCGAAAAAAGCCGCCCGGGTTGCAGTCCGCCGCACGGTGATCAACAGCGCCCGTCGCTCGCAAATCCGTTCCGCGATCAAGAAAGTGGAAACGGCCGTGAAAAAAGGCGACGTCAAAGCAGCAAACGAAGCATTGAAAGCCGCAAAGCCGTACATTCAGCGCGGCGTTACCAAAGGCGTATTAAAGAAAAATACCGCCGCCCGTAAAATCTCGCGCTTGAATGCTGCGGTTAAAAAAATTGCAGTAAAAAAATAGTTTCTGAAATTTTACAAACAAAAAACCGCCCATAAATTGGGCGGTTTTTTTATTGGCCGGAGAATGCCGAGATTGGTGAGAAAAATTTTGCGCATCGCGAGAAGAAAATATTTTTTGATCAAAATATCGCTTGCATTTTGCCTCTGCGCAGCGGGTCAATAAGATAAGCCGTTCAAGTTGCAACGATTTTTTTTGTCAAACGATTTTTTTGCTTTTTTTCAAAAAAAACCGATTGCATTTGTATGGCCCGGGTGTAGATTCCGGATCGCTTTGATTGGCTATCGAGAATGAGTTTAACCCATTAAATACCGCGCTAAAACGTTACCGATTAAAAAGTTAAAAACAAAAAGGTAAAAAACGTTTTGGTCCATAGAACGGTAAGGCAGGGTAAGACGGATGAACCGAAGGCATTGTTAAAGTAATTTTTTTGAAGTCAGAATATCGAACTTGGTTTCAAGAATTTTGGTTCAGTATAAATCGCGTTGCGTTCAACCAGTCAGGGAGGTTAGCGTGAGTGTCTTTCAAGTAAGTGTCATTCAGATAAAAATATTCGGTCAAACGACCAAAAATTATCAAAAAACGGATTTTGATTTTACTCGCCGCCTATCTACGCGAAACTTTACTTCTATCCTTACAAATTTGGTCAATTATAACTAATCCCTTTAACCCGGAGGCCAGTCTATGGCTCGCTCTGCTGAAAATATTTGGAACATGGAACAAAATTACGCATTCAATCCGACTTTAGAAATAGATCTGCAAAAATTATCGCAAATGTGGAGCAAGGTGCGCACCGGCATGCGCGGCGAGATTGGTGAAATCGCTTATAAAAACTGGGTTCAACCGTTAAATCTGGTTCAATTGAACAATACCTCGATCCAAATGGCCGCGCCTAACCGCGCGGTGCGGGATTGGGTTTTGTCGCGGTACGGCGACCGGTTGCGCAAATTATGGGTCGAACAATGCCCGATGATCAAAGCGATTGAAATCGTCATTACAAATGCCGAACCTGCTGACAAGAAAAGAAATTTTTCAGTGGTTGGCGGCAAGGACATGGGCGAAATCAAAACCGAAATCGAAAATATTAACGATTTAATGTCGATCAGCGCGCCATTGGATCCACGCTATACATTTGAAAATTTCATTATTGGTAAACCGAATGAATTGGCTTTTGCCGCCGCGCGCCGCGTAGCGGAATCCGAAAAAGTTCCATTCAATCCGTTATTCCTTTATGGAGGCGTCGGTTTGGGTAAAACCCATTTAATGCACGCGATTGCTTGGCATATTACCAAGAAGAGCCCAGGCAAAAAAGTTTTGTACTTATCGGCTGAGAAATTTATGTATCAGTTCATCCGTGCTTTGCGTCACAAAGATACGGTTGCATTTAAGGATCTATTCCGCTCGGTCGATGTATTGATGATCGACGATGTACAATTCATCGGCGGCAAAGAATCCACCCAGGAAGAATTTTTCCATACATTCAATGCGTTGGTCGATCAAAACCGCCAAGTCATTATTTCGGCCGATAAATCGCCATCCGATTTAGAAGGTTTGGAAGAACGCATGCGTTCGCGCCTGGGTTGGGGCTTAGTGGTTGATATCCATCCAACCGATAATGAGTTGCGCCTAAATATCTTGCGTTCCAAAGCCCAGAATTTGAAAGTTGATGTCCCGCAAGACGTTTTGGAATTCCTATCGCAAAAAATCACCAGCAACGTTCGCGAACTCGAAGGCGCTTTAAACCGCCTGGTAGCGCATTCGACCCTGGTTGGCCGCGATATTAACCTGCCGAACACGCAAGAATTGCTACGCGATCTATTGCGCTCTGCCGACCGGAAAATCACCATTGATGAAATCCAACGCCGGGTAGCCGATCACTTCAATATCCGTCTGACCGATATGCATTCGCCGCGCCGCGCCCGGGTTGTTGCCCGCCCGCGTCAGGTGGCCATGTATCTGGCCAAGCAATTGACCCAGCGTTCCTTGCCGGAAATCGGCCGAAAATTCGGTGGCCGCGACCATACCACCGTGATGCATGCGGTCCGCAAGATCGAGGATTTGTGCATGGGCGACGCTGCCTTTGCCCAGGAAGTCGATTTATTACGCAAAATGCTGGAACAATAAAAATTGTCTTTCCAGAAAGACTAGGAAAACCGGGCTTTAGCCCGGTTTTTTGTTACTTTTTCGATTGATTTTAGCCGCTTTAACGCCCTAAATACCCCTTACGGACCTATCGGAAATGGCATAGGCGTGATTCCTTAAAAAGCGGAGAAAGATTCCATGAAATTATCGATTGAACGCGGCGCATTATTAAAAGCCCTGGCGCATGTGCAAACCGTCGTCGAAAAACGCAACACCATTCCAATTTTGTCCAACGTATTTTTAAAAGCGGAACAAGATAAATTATTCTTAACCGCGACCGACATGGATTTAACCATTATCGAGGCTGCGCCCGCGTCAATCAGCCAAAATGGTTCCACCACTGCCCCTGCCCACACGCTGTACGAAATCGTACGCAAATTGCCGGAAGGCGCGCAGATCGAGCTTTCTTTGAAAGACAGCCAATTAACCATCCGCTCGGGCCGTTCCCGTTTCACACTCGGAACATTGCCGGTTGCCGATTTCCCAGCGTACGACAATAAACCATTGCTGCATAAATTCTCATTGCCTGCATCGGAATTGCGCGGTTTGATCGATCGCACCCGCTTTGCGATCCTGCAAGATGAAACCCGTTATTATTTGAACGGCATTTACATTCACGCCACAAAATCCAACGATGTGCCGGTATTGCGTGCGGTTGCAACCGACGGCCACCGTTTGGCCCGTATCGAAATGCCATTGCCGGAAGGCGCCGCGAAAATTCCAGGCGTAATTATTCCGCGCAAGACTATTGGCGAGATTCGCAAATTGATCGACGAAGCTTCGTCGACCGTTGAAATTTCATTGTCTGAAACCCAGATCCGTTTCGCGCTGGATGATATTGTATTATCCTCGAAATTGATCGATGGCACATTCCCGGATTATGAACGCGTCATTCCAGCCGACAACGATAAGATTCTGATTGTTGATCGCAAATCTTTTGCCGAAGCGGTGGATCGTGTTGCGACGATTTCTTCGGAAAAATCCCGCGCAATTAAACTCAGCCTCAATGCCGGCGCCCTGACCTTATCGGCGCAAAGTGCCGAATCCGGTCAAGCGACCGAGGAAATCGAAGTGAAATACGATTCGGATGCGATCGAAATCGGTTTCAATTCGCGCTATTTGCTCGATATCGCGCAGCAAATCGAATCCGAAGGCGCGCAATTCAAATTGTCCGACGGCGCCAGCCCAACGATTATCCAAGACCCATCCGATACCACCAGCCTGTATGTGCTGATGCCGATGCGGGTTTGATAACCGGAGGCTATTATGAAACTTCGATCTGTATTTCTGCCTATAATGGTGGCTTCGGCCGTTTTCGCGCAATTTCCTATTCCTGTACAACCGGAAAAACCTGCGCCTGCCGCAGCGCCAGAAAATGCCCCGGCGAATTTCTGGCCGGAATCGATTGCGGTTTATATACCGGACCGGTTAAACCAAACACCGGCGCAACCGTCGACTGGCGAAAAAATATTAAATGCTTTTACGCCGGAATTGCGCCAGCTTTGGCAAAACGAAATCATGGTCGACCTGACGATGGAAAAACGCGAAGGCGCGGTGGTCGTGGCGAAAAAAGGCGTTTTTGGCGGCAACCGTTCGATCAATTACGGTTATCAAGGTTTGACGCTGGAGATGGAATTTACGCTGGCGGAATTGACTACCGTCATCCGCCAACATTCGCCGGATTACCAAAAACCCAAAAATCTAGCGGACGATACCGTTATTGCGGTTCCGTTCACTTTATACCCACGGCAGGAAATCACGATTGACGGGCGCATTCGCCAGGATATGGGATTGGGCAGAAACGCGGCTCTTATTCATGGCCTGCCGCCAACCAAACCGAATGATGAATTTACCATCGATGGCCTGAAATTTCGCACGGACGCGCGGGGCGAAATCGCAAGTTACATTTTCCCCGGCGCAAGCGAAGGCGGATTGGAACTGCACCATATCGTGCAATTATCCTTGGGCAATTGGAACGATCCAGCCATCGGCGCGGTCAACCGGGATCTAGCCGCCGCCGCGCTTCGTAAATTGGATGCGCAGCCGGAAAAACCGGGGAATATCTGGCGATCCCGGTTTATGCAAATGATATCCAGGACATCGGATGCCCCTCTAGATCCTTTGGATAGAAAATTGACGCAGTTTTTAAACCGGGCGCGCACTCCGCTGATCGGTCTTTTCCAGGCGCAAAATTCTAAAATATCCGCGCGCGGATAATGCAAAGCTCATCCGTCCTACTGAATCAAAATATCGAGTCGCCATCGGCAATTACCGGATTGTATCTGATCAATTTTCGCAATTATGCCGACTTGCGTCTGCAACTAGATGGCCGTCCCGTTATTTTAACCGGCGTCAATGGCGCAGGAAAAACCAACATTTTAGAAGCCGTATCGTTACTCGCCCCCGGACGCGGATTGCGCGGCGCGAAAATGGGTGATTTTGCGCTGGCCGGGCCAACCCAACTACCTTGGTCGGTTGTTACCGATATTCAAACCCCGCACACCACCCATCGCATTGGCACAGGATCGGATCCAGGTGCGCGTGGCAAGCGGTTAATCCAGATCGATGGAAAGCCTGCCGGGCAAACCGATTTGGCGGAATATGCCACCATCGCCTGGGTTACGCCCGCAATGGATCGTTTATTTGTGGAATCCAGGTCGGAACGGCGGCGGTTTTTAGACCGGTTGGTTTACGCCTTGCATCCCAATCATTTACAGCAAATTCAAATATTGGAAAAAGCCCAGCGCGAACGAATCCGTTTGTTAAAATTCGGCCGGATTGATACTGCCTGGATCGGTACGTTGGAACAACAAATGGCCGAGGCGAGTGTCGCCATATCCGGTTACCGCGCCGATTATATCGACCGGCTGAATAGCCATATAGAGGCGTTTAGCACCGACTTTCCGAAATTAAGAATCGCCCTTAAAAGCTCAGTTTACAAAGATATCGCCAAGGACGGCAAAGAAAGCGCGACTGCATATCTGCAAGAACGGTTATTGGCCGCGCGGGAACGCGACCGGTTGGTGGGCAATACCGGCGAAGGCGCGGGACGCGACGATTTCGGCGCGTTTCACCTTGGCAAAGGACGCGATGCCGCCGATTGTTCCACCGGCGAACAGAAAATGACCGTCCTGGCGATCATTCTGGCGCATAGCCGTTTATTACGCGAAGAGCGGGGCAAAAGCCCGATTCTGTTGCTCGATGAACTCGCGGCACATTTAGACGTAAAACATCGCGCCGCGCTTGCGGCGGTTTTATCCGATCTTGGGGTGCAAGCTTGGTTGTCTGGGGCGGATGCGGGATTGTTTCAAGACTGGCAAAAACAGGCGCAAATTATTCAAATAAAATCAGGGGCGGTAATCGCCTAATGCCCGCTACGAGAACTGCTTCTTAATTCTGGATGGGCAGCAAATAATTTTTCAAATCTTTTCTCACTATTATTTTTTCGCACGGAAAAGGCTTCTTGTACCGCCGGAACTTTCAGGGATTCCTCTATAATCGCGGTCAGGATTCCAACAATAACCCCAGAATTCGGATATTTTCCCAAAACCTCCCGCAAATTAGCCAATTCCGCAATCGCGCTTTTTTTCAGATAGGCTTCTGTTTCACGTCCATATCTTGCCGCACGACCTGCTTTCCCACCACCCTTAACATAAGGGGTCATTTTTGTGGAAATTCCCTCCAAGAAAGCAGCGCCAAAGCCGCGTATTTGAGAATGGCCTGCTTTATCGCATGTCAAAATACTTATTCCAACCTGGGTCACTTCTTTGATTTTTGTATGCAAACATCTTTTTATAAATTGCACCCCAAGAATTGGGCTATGTTCCGCTATCGCCTTAGCGTCATTAATCAAAATACTTTCAAGACCCAGCTCTGTAACTTTGGCTTTTCTTTCGCTTTCCGGAAAAAGTCTTAAAGTCTTCTCGGCTAATTCTATTAATGTAAAAACACCACTATCATCCATCACCAGCACTTTAGCGGCGTGACCGGATAAAGTGGGTGATGGCTTTTTTGGTGGGCGATTAGAGCTCATAACATTACCTTTTTTCATCTTATCAATAAGACTCTGGGTATTGATTAAGAAGGCAAGTCTATTCTTATGTTTCCCTTAAATCAACAATAATTTTCCCCTGATTTTACTGGGATTTAGTACCTATTTTCCTGTCCTAAATCATGGTTTTTTGCTATATTTTTAGCTACAAAAAGGTCTAAAAAATGAACGCCAAACCAGCCCCGCAAATGTCAGAAAATACTCCAGAACAAGCGGTGGAAACCGCGCCTGCTGCCAAAAATTATTCCGCCGATTCTATTACCGTATTAAAAGGTTTAGATGCCGTGCGCAAACGCCCGGGGATGTATATCGGCGATACCGATGACGGATCCGGTTTGCATCACTGCGTTTACGAAGCGGTCGATAACGGCATCGACGAACATTTGGGCGGTCACGCCAATCATTTGACCGTGATTCTGCACGCCGATGGCGCGGTTTCGGTCGAAGATGATGGCCGCGGCATTCCGGTCGACATTCACAAAGAAGAAGGCATTTCCGCCGCCGAAGTTATTATGACGCAATTGCATTCTGGCGGTAAGTTCGATCAAAATTCATACAAAGTATCCGGCGGTTTGCACGGTGTTGGTATTTCGGTTGTCAACGCCCTGTCGGATTATTTGGAACTGAATATCTGGCGCGACGGCAAGGAACATTATGTGCGGTTTGAAAACGGCAAAACCGTTTCCCCGTTAAAAGTCGTCGGCGACGCGAACGGCAAGCGCGGCACCCGCGTAAAATTCAAAGTGTCCGGTGAAATTTTCACCATGACCGAATATTCCTTTACCACGCTGGAACACCGCCTTCGCGAATTGGCGTTTTTGAATTCGGGAGTGAAAATTAAATTGGTCGATGAACGCAGCGCCGATCCAAAATCGATCGATTTACATTATGATGGCGGCATTGCCGCATTCGTGCAATATTTGGACCGCAGCAAAGTTTCGGTGCATGACACAATTTCGGTGCGCGGCGAGCAAGAAGGAATTTCGTTCGAACTCGCTTTGCAATGGAATGATTCGTATCACGAAACCATGTTGTGCTTTACCAACAACATTCCGCAACGCGATGGCGGCACGCATTTGATCGGTTTCCGCGCCGCATTGACGCGGATGATCAACAAATATGCCGAAGAATCCGGTATTGCAAAAAAAGAGAAAGTTACCGTCACCGGCGATGACGCGCGCGAAGGTTTAACCTGCGTTTTATCGGTGAAAATGCCGGATCCGAAATTTTCTTCGCAAACCAAGGACAAATTGGTTTCATCCGAAGTACGCCCGGTGATCGAATCGGCGGCCGGCGAAAAATTGATGGCTTGGTTCGAAGAGCATCCGGCCGAATCTAAAAAAGTTATGTCCAAAATCGTCGAGGCCGCTTTGGCTCGCGAAGCGGCGCGTAAGGCGCGCGAATTGACCCGCCGCAAGGGCGCACTCGATATGAATTCCCTGCCCGGCAAATTGGCCGATTGTCAGGAACGCGATCCAGCGCATTCGGAATTGTTCATCGTCGAGGGTGATTCGGCGGGCGGTTCGGCGAAAATGGGGCGCGATCGGCATTTCCAGGCGATCTTGCCATTGCGCGGTAAAATTTTGAACGTCGAGCGTGCGCGTTTCGATAAAATGCTGGGATCGGCCGAAATCGGCACATTGATCGCGGCACTCGGCACCGGTATTGGCCGCGACGATTTCAACATCGATAAAATTCGGTATCATAAAATCGTTATCATGACCGACGCGGACGTCGATGGATCGCACATTCGTACATTGTTGCTGACGTTCTTCTTCCGCCAAATGCCGCAAGTGATCGAAAAAGGTTATTTGTACATTGCGCAACCACCGCTGTATTTGGTCAAACGTTCAGCGGCAGAAAACTATTTAAAGGATGAACGCGCGCTGGAACAATTCTTGATGAAAAACGGCGTCGAAGGATTGAAATTGAAATTGGCCGACGGCAAGGAATTGACCGGCGAAGCCTTGTTCCAAGAATTAGAGGCTGATCGCACCGCCAAATCGTCGATGCAAAATTTAATGCAAAAAGTGGGCAATGTTCAAGTGATCGAACAAGCCGCCATTGCCGGCGCATTCAAACACGATCTGGCGCAAGCCGAGGCGGAAGCGGCGGCGGGATATGTCGCCAAACGCCTGGATACCTTATTGCCGGAGGCCGAACGCGGCTGGGAAGGCCATGCCAAAAATCAGGGCTATGAATTCACCCGCACCGTTGGCGGCGTGACCCAATTATATAAAATGGATTACGCCACCCTGCAAAGCGCCGAAGCGCGGCGTTTGGATGAAATGGCACCACGCCTGCAATCGAAATACACCAAACCGGCCATATTGATCAGCCAAGACGGCGAAAAATCGATTACCGGTCCAGGCGCCTTGATCACCGCCATCACCGAACGCGGCCGCAAGGGTCAAAGCATTCAGCGGTACAAAGGATTGGGTGAAATGAACCCAGAGCAATTATGGAAAACCACGCTGGATCCAAAAATCCGCAGCCTGATGCAAGTAAAAGTCGCCCACGTGGACGAGGCCGAAGGCGTGTTCACGACATTGATGGGCGATCTGGTCGAACCGCGCCGCGATTTCATCGTCACCAACGCACTGCAAGTGGAAAATCTGGACGTTTAAGCCACCGGCATTTGTTTTACCCGGCCCAACAGCCAATAAATCGCCAGCGCCTGTATAAACATTCCAATGCCAATCATCATCCCATAAGGATGATGGAAGATGGTAACGCCCCATCCAACCGCCGCGCCCACAATCACATGCATGATAATGATTCCAGCGCTAGCCTTGCCCTTGTTTTCACCAAACGGCAAAAGCGCCAATGCCATACCATGCGGAATTAAAATCGCGGTCGTAAACGACATAACGACGATCATAGCGATTAGAATGTAGAAATTTTGCAATATCAAACCATTGGCGATAATGCCAGCCGCCGCGATGCACAAAGCCAAAGTGCAATATTTCATAATTTGTAAAAGACGGTTACCAGGTTCAAATCGTTCGCCGAAAAAAGATCCGATCACAAATACGCCAATGATGGAACTATACGCATAACTATATTGCGTATTGCTAAGATTATATCCTTCGGTCAATACATAAGATGAGCCGTTAATGAAGGCTAGAAAAGCGCCATAAGCAAAAGCGCTTAACAATGCCCAGATCACATAGACGCGCACCGATAAAATATATTTGTAGGAATTAATCCAATATTCCCATGAAAATGGTTGGGGATTGGGATCGCGGCTGCGCGGAAATAGAACAAACGCGACATAGACCAATAAAATCCCCCAGGATGCAACAGCCCATAAAACGCTGTGCCATCCGTAATAAGCGATCAATAATCCCGCCAATAACGGTGCGATCACGCCCACAAAATTGCCGGCGCCATAAATAATGCTAAGGATCTTACCGCCATCTTCGGCGTAATTTTCCCGCACCAACGATAAGGCGGCGGTAATGCACAATCCCACCGCCATGCCCATGGCAAAACGCGATACATTCCATATCCCTATGTCCTGGGTCGATGCCACCAGCGCGCCAAACAGCAAAAAAGATACGGCGCCGATGCGAACCGAAATACGTTGACCGTAGCGGTCGACGAATTCCCCGCTCCATAATTGCGCGAATCCTACTCCCAACAAATAATATCCGATTAATCCGGCTAGGCCGGCGGGGGTCGTTTGCAAATCCTTTGCCATCAATGGCAAAGCCGTTACCAGAAAATCGAAAGTGATCGGATCGAAAACCGTGAACAGGCCGATGTAAAAAATTGGCAATATTTTCTGGATTTGCATAATGATCTAAGCGGCGATTTTATAACCTTCCAGATTCAATAAATATTTTTTCATCTTCAACCCATCCTTGGCCGAATAACCGCCAAGCCCGCCGCCGGTGCGGACCACGCGGTGGCAAGGGATGATGAGTGGGATTTGATTGCGGGCGCAGGCCGATGCGACGGCGGTGCGGCGCTGGCTCGACGACCTGCGCGCGGCC
>CAZYJI010000001.1:0-9061 GCA_964647725.1 uncultured Alphaproteobacteria bacterium | reverse complement strand
TGCGACGGCGCGATACGCCTTTGGCGCGCCGATTTTTTTGGCGAGTTCCGCGTATGTTAAAACTTGACCGGGTTTTATTTTGACCATCTCGCGGTACACCCGCGCCTGAAATGGCGTGGCCCAGGACATATCCAAATCCTTGAAATTGATTTTACCCTTGATGGCGCCTTCGACTGCTTGAGTCAATTTAACATGCGGCTTGGCAGATTTTTTGCCCTTGGACAGAAAAACTTTTACAGCCCCTAAACCATTATCGCCTTCGACGGCGGTGACCAGAATGTCTTTATATTGGGTTTGAATTTTTGTCATGATAACCTCTGAATATTGCATAGAAAAAGGGCGGGAATGACCCCGCCCTTTTGTACTAGATGGCCACAAAATTAGCTAGCGGCTTGTTTTTTCGGCACTTCTTGCGCTTTGCCGGTCGATTGATCGACTTGTTTCATGGACAATTTGATTTTGCCGCGATCGTCAAAACCGACAACCTTGACCCAAACCTGATCGCCGACTTTGACGATATCGGTGGTTTGCGCCACGCGTTGCGGGGCTAATTCGCTGATATGAACCAGGCCGTCTTTCGCGCCAAGGAAATTGACGAATGCGCCGAATTCCATGGTTTTCACGACTTTGCCTTGGTAAATCACGCCGACTTCGGGTTCGGCCACAATGCCTTTGATCCATTGGATCGCCGCATCAGCGGCTTTTTGATCGACGGCCGCGACTTTGATTGTGCCGTCATCTTCGATATCCACTTTTGCACCCGTAGTTTCGCAAATTTCGCGAATGACCTTGCCGCCCGTGCCGATGATTTCGCGGATTTTATCGCGCGGAATCTGGAACGAGGTGATGCGCGGCGCGTTCTGGCTGACGCCTTCGCGCGCGCTGCCCAAACCTTTGGCCATTTCGCCAAGAATGTGCAAACGGCCTTCTTTCGCCTGATTAACGGCAATCTTCATGATCTCCGCGGTGATCGAGGTGATTTTAATATCCATTTGCAAAGCGGTGATACCGTTCGATGTACCGGCCACTTTGAAATCCATATCGCCCAAATGATCTTCGTCGCCCAAAATGTCGGAAATAACCGCGTATTTGGAGCCTTCTTTAATCAATCCCATCGCGATACCCGCGACCGAACGCGGCAATGGCACGCCCGCATCCATCAATGCCAGGGACGAACCGCACACGGTCGCCATGGACGACGATCCGTTCGATTCGGTGATTTCCGATACGATGCGGATGGTGTATGGGAACGCTTCTTTCGCCGGCAATAACGGGCGAATCGCGCGCCAGGCCAATTTGCCATGGCCGATTTCGCGGCGTCCTGGCGAGCCCATCCGGCCGGTTTCACCAACCGAGTAAGGTGGGAAGTTATAATGCAGCATGAAATTTTCATGCACTTCGCCGGTGATGTAATCGATACGTTGTTCGTCTTCGCCGGTGCCGAGCGTGGCAACCACAAGCGCTTGCGTTTCACCGCGGGTGAACAAGGCGCTGCCGTGGGTGCGTGGCAAAAATCCTGCTTCGGCCACGATCTGGCGAACGGTTTTATTGTCCCGTCCATCGATCCGCGTGCCGGTATCCAAAATTTGGCCGCGTACGATTTGTGCCTCTAATTCTTTGAACAAAGAACCGGCCAATTTCGCGCCTTCTTCGTCGCCTTCGAATGCGGCGAGAGCGGTTGTTTTAACAGCCTCAATCGCTTTGTGGCGTTCTTGTTTGACGATGTTTTTATAAGCTTTTTTCAAACCATCAGAAGCCAATTTTTCCAATTTCGATTTGACCGCGTCCAGCATTTCCGGTTTCGACGGTAAATCCCAAGCTGGTTTGGCGCAATTTTCGGCCAATTGAATGATCGCATCGATCACCGGCTGAAATTCTTTGTGGCCGTATTCGACCGCGCCGAGCATGATTTCTTCGGATAATTCTTGTGCTTCCGATTCAACCATCAAAACGCCTTCGTTGGTGCCAGCTACCACCAGATCCAATTTCGAATCTTTCATTTGGGTCATAGTTGGGTTCAACACATATTCCCCATTGATATAACCAACGCGCGCCGCGCCAACCGGACCCATGAACGGGATGCCGGACAGGCATAAGGCCGCGGACGATCCGACGATCGCAACGATATCGGCGATATTTTCCAAATCATGGCTTAACAAGGTACAAACGACTTGTACTTCGTTGGTAAAGCCTTCTGGGAATAATGGGCGGATCGGACGATCGATCAGACGCGAGGTCAAAGTTTCGGCATCCGATGGTTTGCCTTCGCGCTTGTTGTAACCGCCCGGGATTTTACCGGCGGCGAAGGCTTTTTCTTGATAGTTAACGGTTAAAGGGAAGAAATCTTTGTCTGGATCGGCGATTTTTTCGCCAACCACGGTGCAAAGCACAGTGGTATCGCCATATCTTGCCACAATGGCGGCATCGGCTTGGCGAGCCATTTTGCCGGTTTCCAGGATCAGCTTGCGGCCACCCCAATTTAATTCTTTTCTAAACACTTGAAACATCTTTATTCCTTTCGTTTCTTTTTCCATATCTCATTACGAGTTTTCGGGGCGGAGTATAGCGGATTTAGGTTGCCGTTACCAGTATTCTGTACGCACAAAAACCATAAAAAAAGCAGCCATTTGGCTGCTTTTTCTTGATAATATTGTCATCCTGAGCCGAAGGCGAAGGACCTCGTTAAACCTGCAAGGAGATCCCTCGCGCATAACGCTCGGGATAACCAACCGCAATAGTTGGTTATTTGCGCAAGCCCAATTTTTTAATCAATGCTTCGTAACGTTCTTGGCTAGATGATTTTAAATATTTCAATAATTTGTTACGGCGGTTAACCATGCCGATCAAGCCACGGCGCGAATGATTGTCATTCGGATTGGCTTCGCAATGCGACGACGTTACCGTAATGCGGGAGGTTAAAATGGCTACTTGGGATTCCGGAGATCCCGTATCATTTTCATGACGTTGTACCGGTTTAATTACTTGTGCAGTTTGCGACATCGTGTTCCCTTTCCTCTATTGGTGATTCATAATGCGTACAGGAATCAGATACCCATCCTCGAGCCGTGTGATGGCGATGCAATCATCGCGTAACATGACCCGGATCAGATCGTCTTGGTTTACAGGGCCCGAAAAATATTTCGGACTCGTAATCACAAGCGCCTGTCCCTGACGCAAGATTCTTGCCTGCCCCTCATCACATGCATAAGCTGAGATGTCGTCCAGCGCCGCATGTACCGGCAACAGACCCGAATCGAAGGGCTGGTTATGCCCTATTTCCTTCATATTATCCAGTAAAATCGCGCTTTTTTCGACGAAAGGCCCGACCGAAAGCCTACGGATAGCGGTTAAATGCCCGAAACACCCCATATCTCGTCCCATATCCCGCGCCAGAGCCCGCATATAGGTTCCAGAGCCGCAAACCACCTCAAAAATGGCGGTATCCGGGGTTTCGGCGGAGATCAGGGTAAATTCATAAATGTCGACGGTGCGGGGTTTCAATTCGACTGCAACGCCAGACCGGGCCAGATCATAGGCGCGTTCGCCATCGACCTTCACAGCGGAAAATTGGCAAGGCACTTGTTCAATCGCGCCGGTATATTTTGGCAGCAACGCACGAATTTGATCGGCGGTTGGACGAATATCCGAAGTTTTGATTACTTGGCCTTCGGCGTCATCCGTATCGCGTTCTTCGCCCCATTTCACCGTAAAACGATAGGATTTTTCGCTTTCCTGTAAATATGGAATGGTTTTGGTGGCGGATCCCAGTGCGATCGGCAAAATTCCGGTCGCCATCGGATCCAATGTTCCGGCATGGCCGACCTTGGCCGCTTTGGTTAGGAATTTTATTTTGCCAACCACTTGCGCCGATGTCATGCCCGCGGGTTTATCGATATTCAGCCAGCCGTTAATAACGCGGCGCGGAATTTTTTGCTGCTTTGGTTTGAGATTTGCGGACATGGATTATTCTTCTTCGGACGATTTTCTTTTTTTCTCGTCTGCACGAAGCAAGCGAGTGATTTTATCGCCCTCGTCAAAAGACGTATCCAGTTCAAAGCGGATATTCGGCACGAACTGCAATTTAACCGCATCGGCTAACAACATGCGGAATTCCTTGACCACCTCAGGCTTGCGCAGATTTTTTAAAATCTCATTTTGTTTCTGTCCGCCCAGCGGCATGACAAACACGTTGGCGTGGCGTAAATCAATCGACACGCGCACTTCGGTCACGGTGACCGGAATACCATAAGATTCGAATTGATAAACCTCGCCCCGCATTAGCATGGCCGAAATCGCATGGCGAATTTCTTCGCCGACGCGCAAATTGCGGTCGCCACGGGTGGATTTTTTCTGGGATTTGCTGCGCCCGGCCATGATTTTATCTTTAGGCTACCGATTCCAAGGTACGTTTCATTTCCTTGGTTTCATAGCATTCGATCACATCGCCCGATTTGATATCGTCGTAATTTTCAAACGCCATACCGCATTCAAAACCTTCTTTGACTTCTTTGACTTCGTCTTTGAAGCGTTTCAAGGTTTTCAATGTGCCGGTGTGAATGACCGTGGAATCGCGAAGCAATCGTACGCCTGCGCCGCGTTTAACAACGCCGTTCGTGACATAACAACCAGCGACTTTGCCGACCTTGGTAATATTGAATACATCGCGAATTTCGGCGTTGCCGATAATTTCTTCGCGCAATTCAGGGGCGAGCATGCCGGTTAAGGCTTGTTTCACATCGTCGACGATTTCATAAATGATCGAATAATAACGGATATCGACGCCATCGCGTTTGGCGATATCGCGCGCCTGCGCATTGGCGCGGACATTAAATCCGATTACCAGCGAACCTGTCGCCGAAGCAAGGGCGATGTCGGATTCTGTAATTCCGCCAACGCCGGAATTCAAAACCTTTACGGCGACTTCGTTGTTGGCCAGTTTTTCCAAACTGCCCTTGATCGCCTCGAGCGAGCCATGCACGTCGGATTTTACGATCACGCCCAATTCCTTGACTTCGCCGGCTTTGATTTTGGCGAACATGTCGGTTAGCGTGCCGCGACCGGCGACATTTTGTTTTTCGCGTAATTTGCGCACGCGGTATTCAGAAATTTCATTGGCGCGTTTTTCAGAATCGACCACAGCGAAATCATCGCCCGCGGTCGGCGTGCCGTTCAATCCAACCACTTCGACTGGAATTCCAGGGCCTGCCGATACGGTATTTTTGCCTTTATCGTCGATCAATGCCCGTACCCGGCCCCATTCGGCGCCAGCAACGAAGATTTGTCCGACTTTTAATGTGCCTTTTTGCACCAGAACGGTTGCAACCGATCCGCGGCCTTTTTCCAATTTCGCTTCGATCACAACGCCTTCGGCGCTGCGGTTTGGATTGGCGCGCAATTTCATAATTTCGGCCTGAAGCAAGATTGCTTCTTCGAGTTTATCCAAATTGCGTTTTTCTTTGGCCGATACTTCGACCGCCAAAACTTCGCCGCCCATCGCCTCGGTGACGATGTTGTGCGACAACAGTTCGGTTAAAACGCGTTGCGGGTTTGCGCCCGGTTTATCGATTTTATTGATCGCAACGATGATCGGCGCGTTCGCGGCCTGCGCATGATTGATCGCTTCGATGGTTTGTTTCATAACGCCGTCATCAGCCGCAACCACCAATACAACGATATCGGTAACGTTGGCGCCACGCGCGCGCATTTCGGAAAATGCCTCGTGGCCTGGCGTGTCGATAAATGTGATCGGCTGACCCGATGGCGCCTTGACGGTATACGCACCAATATGCTGGGTAATGCCGCCCGCTTCGCCTGCGGCGACTTCGGTTTGGCGGATCGCATCCAATAACGATGTTTTACCGTGATCGACGTGGCCCATGATGGTAACAACCGGTGGACGCGCCAATAAATCACCTTCAATATCTTCGCCGCCCTTAATACCGATTTCAACGTCGGAATCGGCAACGCGTTTAATTTTATGGCCAAATTCGGTAACAACCAATTCCGCCGTATCGGCATCGATCGATTGGCTGAAGGTCGCCATTACGCCCAATTTCATCAAGGATTTGATAACATCGGCGCCACGCGCGGCCATACGGTTGGATAATTCCTGCACCGTGATGGTTTCCGGCACGATAATCTCGCGCACTTGTTTTTGCGCTTCGTCGACGGTGCCTTTGCGTTTTTCTTTTTCTCGGGCCCGGCGCATAGACGCCATGGAACGAACGCGTACCGCGTCTTCTTCCGCCATCGAAATATCGCGCAGCGTCAAACGGCCAGTACGCGGTTCGGTGGATTCTTCTTTTTTATTGACGACGCGTTTATGTTTTCCAGCGGCCTTGGCGGCGGATTCTTCTTCGTCTTCACCCACGCGGCGGGAAGTTGGCAATTCAACCTTGCGCGCTTGAACTTCGGCTTTTTGGCGGGCGGTGGATTCGGTTTGTTTGCGCGCGTCTTCTTCCTCGCGGCGTTTCTTTGCGCCTTCGGCATCTTTGCGCGATTGTTCCAATTCTACTTGGCGGCGGGCAAATTCTTCTTCCAATTTGCGACGCACCGATGCTTGATCTTCGCCTTGTTGCGAAGCGGTTTGCAAGGCGCGCAAGCGCGCTTCGCGTTCTTCGCGGGTCAGATTTTGCAGGGCTTTTTGCGTTTCCGCATCCTTAGCCATCTGCACCGATGCGCTGGCGGCTTCGGCGGCAGGTGTAACACCCGGCTTCAAAGGCGTTCCGACTTTGCGCTTAACCTCGACCGTGACGGTTTTCGAGCGACCCTGCGCAAAGCTTTGCCGGATCTTGCCCGCATCCACGGTTTTGGTCAGCGACGGCGAACCGCCGCCGAGACTTAGCGGTTTTTTCTTTTTATCGTCGGTGCCTTCGGTCATGTCAGACGTTCTTTCTTGTTTTATTGCCTCGGAAGCCATTGTTTATTTATCCTAGGATTTAATTTTTCCATCCGCATCAAACCAATGCGCACGGGCATCCATGATCAATTTTTCCGCCGCTTCTTTCGAGAGCGGGGAATCTTTGCAGGCTTCTTGCAATTCGTCGGTCGCCAAATCGCCCAGATCGTCCAAGGTTTTCACGCCGGCATTGCCAAGCGCAACCAAGATTTTTGGGGTCAAGCCATCGAGTTTCGCAAGTTCTTCTTTTACGCCCAAGGCGCGCCATTCGGCATCGAGGCGTTTCGCCTCTTCTTCGATATGAACGCGGGCGCGACCCTGCAATTCGCCGGCAACTTCTTCGCTGAATCCTTCGATTCCGCTTAAAGTTTCCAGCGGAACAGCAGCAACGTCTTCGACGCTGGCGAAACCTTCGCCAACGAGCAATGCGGCGATAACGTCATCCACATCCAAGGCTTCCATGAACAATTTCGATCTTGTTTGGAATTCTAAGGTGCGACGTTCGGATTCTTCCGATTCGGTCATGATGTCGATGTCCCAACCGGTAAGGATCGAAGCAAGGCGCACGTTTTGGCCGCGGCGACCGATGGCCAGCGACAATTGCAAATCCGGCACCACAACTTCGATACGTTTATTGTCTTCGTCCATAACCACTTTCGCGACTTCGGCCGGGGCAAGCGCGTTGACGACTAAGGTTGCATGATCGCCGGACCATGGAACGATGTCGACTTTTTCGCCCTGCAATTCGCCGACAACCGCTTGAACGCGGCTGCCGCGCATGCCGACGCAAGCGCCGACCGGATCGATATTGCTATCATTGCTGAATACGGCGATTTTGGCGCGGGAACCCGGATCGCGGGCGACCGATTTAATTTCGATGACGCCTTCATAAATTTCCGGAACTTCCTGGGCAAATAATTTCGCCATGAATTGCGGATGGGTGCGCGATAAGAAAATTTGCGGACCTTTGACTTCTTTTCGCACGTCATAGATGTAAGCGCGGACGCGGTCGCCTTGGCGGAAGTTTTCGCGTGGCAACATTTCGTCGCGTTTCAAAATCGCTTCGGCGCGTTGCAGATCGACGATCAAATTGCCGAACTCGATGCGTTTGATAATGCCGTATACGATTTCGCCGACTTTATCCTTGAATTCTTTGAACTGGCGTTCGCGCTCCGCGTCACGCACTTTGTGCACGATCACTTGTTTTGCGGTTTGCGCGGCGATGCGGCCGAAATCGATCGGCGGCAATTCGTCGGTGACGAAATCGCCGATTTTGAACGATTTATCGCGCTTATGCGCGTCTTGAACCGTAACTTGGGTCGATGGATTTTCGACGTTTTCGACCACTTCCATCACGCGGAATACTTTGATGCCGCCATTGCCGCGGTCGATCACGGCGCGGATTTCTTTGTCATAGCCGTACTTGCTGCGCGCAGCTTTTTGAATAGCTTGTTCCATGCCGATAAAGACATCTTCTTTTTCAATGCCTTTTTCGCGGGCTACCGAGTCCACTACTTGTACGATTTGTCCTGCAACGAGTTCCATATTCCACCTCTTTTAAAAACTACGGATTCTTTTTAACCTTAATTACTTTTTTCGGCTGTTTTGCCAAAGCGGTATCGCTGATGGCTAGTTTGGCCGAAACAATATCGATAAACGGAACGCCCACCGAAATATTATCCTGATTGATGAAAACCGATTCATCATCGGCGCGTTCCAATTTGCCGTGAAAGCGTTTACGGCCTTCGATCAAATGGCGTGTTTCGATTTTCGCCATTTGCCCGGCGTATTTCGCAAAATCTTCCGGTTTGATCAAAGGGCGATCGATACCGGGGGACGATATTTCCAGCACATAGGCGCTGGACAACGCATCTTCGACATCCAAAATAGCGCTGCAGGAACGGGAAACTTTGGCGCATTCGTCCAAAGTCACACGGCCGCCATCGGTGTGTTCCACCATGATCTGCACGGTCGGGCGATTTTGCCCGCCCATCATGCGTATCTGTACAATCGCGATTCCTCCCGCCAAAAGCGAGGGTTCGAGAATCTGTTGAATACGGTTTGTCAGCGGTTCCAGCATTAAATTCCTTATCAAAACCCAATCGGGCAAACAAAAAGGCGGGAACCTTTCGGATCCCACCTTTCAGTAAACTGATTGGTTTA